>NC_018632.1:3600000-4200000 GCF_000172635.2 Alteromonas macleodii ATCC 27126
GTGCTTAGCACAACCAGTAAATGCGTGGTTTATCCCACCATATTAGTCGCGTTTGCCTATGCTTTTGGATTTAGAGGTATGGAACTGGGCATTGTTCTTCTTCTCGCCATTTCACCTACTGCTGCAGCAAGCTATGTCATGGTTAGAAACTTAGGCGGTGATTATCGTTTGGCGGCAAGTATCATCGCAGTGAGCACATTGGCATCTCTGCCTATTACCGCCCTCGCCTTTGGAATATTAAGTAAACTACAGCTGGTGTGATGAAAATACGTCTTTGTTAAGCGCATTTTAAGTTTATAAACAGTGAAGAGTGAAGCTATTGATGTGTTGTTAGACGGTATTGGAAACTAAAAGCGCCGGGTAACTCGACGTTAACCCGGCGAAAAAGGCGTAACAGACGTCGCCCTAATCTGCTTCGATCTCACCCTCTTCAATGGCCACAACGCGACGTGCTTCAACGTAGGTTTTAATAGCCCAAAGTGTCTCTTGGTCTAAGATAGGATCGGTTTGACCTTCAGGAATACCGCCAAGTGCAGGCATGCCTTTCGCCGAGCCAAAACGCAAGCGCTCAACGAACCATTCGTCGTCTTCAAAACTTTCTGGGTCGAGTTCACGAAGGTCTGGGTTTATTCCACCAGACTGCGCGTGCAAGCCGTGACAACCTGCACAGTTATTTGCATAAGCTGACTCACCAAACTTGATGACCTTCGTTTTGGTTTCTTCATCAAGGCTTCGATATGGGTTTTCAAACACCCAGCCATTTTCAGACTCATCGCCATCAGTGATTGGCGGCATAGCTGAGCTATCTGCTCCTTGAGGGATAACATTTCCATGTGCAAGCACGTGGCCAGACAAGCCAGTTACCACGAGTGCCGCAAACAACATCGATATTTTTGTTTTCATAATTCATACATCCTCAAAAGACTATGAATTAAGTATACGTACGAGGAAATAAGGGGTAACTCTACTTTGGTTTTGAAAGGCTCCTCCTTTGGTAGGAGGCCACAATGATAGCCACTGAAAGCGCAAGCTTTACAATAGCTGCTTCAACGTTAGTGCTAAAGTCAGAGTCGAAATAACGCCCATAAGAATGTGAAGACTTACCTTGCCAACAGGTAAATGAATAGGTGAAGAAAAAAAGGCCAGCGCACGTAGGCGCTGGCCATGTATTAATCACTGTCTACTGCTCAGCTAAGGTTAGTTTTTTGCCACCTGCTGATAGCGCTTAGGCAATTTAAACGTCCACACGGTGCCGCCTTGGTTGAAGTGCTTCACGCGTTTTGCAACTTCACCGCCCCATAATGGCACTGCGCCGCCCCATCCAGATAGTACAGAGATGTACTGCTCACCATCCATCTCCCATGTCACTGGAGAGCCAACAATACCTGAGCCAGTTTGGAACTTGTAAACCATTTCGCCGGTTTTGTCGTCAAAGGCCATCAGATAACCTTCAGGGTTACCGGTCCAAACCAAACCACCACCTGTGGTTAACACGCCGCCCCAAAGTGGAGAGAAGTTGTTGTAGCGCCAAACGGTTTTACCTGTTTTAGGGTCAATCGCTTTAAGTACGCCGATAAAGTCCTCATTCACTGATTTGATGGTGAAACCCGCACCAAGGTACGCTGCACCTTTTTTGTAAGAGGTAGGCTCGTTCCAGATATCCATTTCCCATTCGTTTGAAGGCACATAGAAGAGTTCAGTATCCTTTGAATAGGCCATTGGCATCCAGTTTTTACCGCCTAAGAACGCAGGGCGAGCAACAACCTGTGCGCCTTGTTTACCATCAGCTGATTGCGCTGGGCTTCCTGGGCGATTTTCTTCAATGTAGATAGGTCGACCTTTTTCATCTAGCCCCTTTGCCCAGTTTAATTTATCAACGAACGGGAAGCCGCGAATGAAGTCACCGTTTTCGCGGTTAAGGACGTAGAAAAAGCCGTTTCTGTCGGCGGTTGCCGCCGCTTTCACTGTCTTGCCGTTTTCCTGGTAATCAAACGAGATAAGCTCGTTTACGCCATCGAAGTCCCAGCCATCGTGCGGCGTGGTTTGGAAGTGCCACACAATTTTTCCTGTATTAGGGTCGATAGCTAAGCGCGACGACGAGAAGTAGTTATCGCCCGGACGTAGGTGAGAGTTCCACGGTGCAGGGTTGCCCGTACCGAAAAATAGCAAGCCTGTATCTGTGTCGTAAGTACCACCTAACCACGTTGCTGCACCACCGGTTTTCCATAAATCAGCAGGCCATGTTTTACCTGGCGCGCCACCTGAAATACCATTTTCGGTTTTCTTACCGTCTTTCCATAAGTACCCCATGTGCCCTTCAACGGTAGGTCTAACCCATAGCTGTTTGCCAGACTTCGCGTCGTAAGCATACACTTTACCGACGATACCGAATTCACCACCGGAAATCCCTGTAATGACTTTTCCGTCAACTACAATAGGCGCTGCAGTAATGGCGTAGCCCGCTCGATAGTCTTCAACCTTTTTCTTCCAAACGGTTTTGCCCGTGTCTTTATCCAGTGCTACTAACTTGGCATCCAAGGTGCCAAATATGACCAGATTATCGTAAAGCGCAACGCCACGGTTTATCACGTCACAGCAAGGCATAATGCCGTCTGGCAAACGCGCTTCATATTGCCATAGCTCTTCACCAGTTCTCGCATCGATGGCCCACACACGAGAGTAAGATCCGGTTACATACATCACACCATCTTTTACCAGAGGCTGCGATTCTTGACCCCGCTGCTTTTCACCACCTAATGAAAACGCCCACACAGGACGTACTTCTTCTACTGTATCGCGGTTAATGGCGGTTAACGGGCTATAGCGCTGAGCTTTCAAGCCCATTCCATACGTCACTACGTCGTCAGTGGTAACGTGGTCATTTTGAATATCTTTGTCGGTGACAACAGCATGGACAGGAGTTAACGCACTTGCACAAACCAGCATAGATAGGGCAAGTTTTTTAATTGGCATATTATTATTCATAACGGTTCCTAGTTGCATGTAGGCCATAAATGGTCTGTTTCAGACTATTCGTTAGGATTAGCATAGCTAGGGGGGATGTCGATGCCTATGCAACAGCGGAGTGATTTGACTCCTCCTTTAGGAGGAGGAATGAAGGGCTATTTTCCCTTTTGTTTAACACCTTTACGCTTTCACGTCTTTTTAAACTAATGCGTGACTGATAACGGCGCTAGAGGTAAGAAGGCAATTGGCCATAGAGTTATTGCCTAATGTACTATCGCTCTGAACGCTATTGGTCACATGCTTTTATACTGAATTATCTTATTCTGAACTTTCATTCCCCGCAAAATAAGGCGGCATCTCATAAATAGTTTTGTATTTCTCAAATAACCGTTGCATATCACCCTCTACCACCATTCGCGTAATTACATCACCAATTTCATAGCCTAGTGCGCGATAATTAGTATGAACAGCAAGTCCTATGTCCCACTTTTGCTTTCCAATAAGCGGAAACGCGTTGCTTGCAAGGCGATATTGCTCATTATCAACAAACTGACTGAGGTAGGATATTTGCGAGCGCAATCCCATTACCGCTTCGACGGTTCCTGCTTTCATTGCGTCAATCGCTTCTGCGTTTGAACCATAGTGCGATGTTTTTTCTCGCAATCGGCCGCCAAACGCTGACGTTAAGTAAAAGTGGGGAATGCTGTCTATTTCCGCCCCAATCGTGTGATACTGAAACATGCCCATGGTTTCCACTTCGGGCAAGGTTTGCGTGTTGTGAATGATTTGCCAGCTTTCACGCTGATAAGGGGCAAACATATGAACAAGCTCATTAACCAACAAGCCCACGTCGTCACGTTTTTGAGAAAAGCTTGGGTCGTAAGGTGCGCGCATCATCACATCAGCCTTAATGCGATGAATTATATGGCCCTTCCATAGGTAATTTCTGAAATCGTCCTCTGTCGTTTCACCTGGTGTCATCCATATCAGTTCTAGCTCAACACCAAGGGCGCTCGCGATTTCACGGGCGATATCAATATCAATACCTGTGGGGTTGTCGTTTTCAATAAATGAAAATGGAGGATAGTCGGTGTACACCGCAATTCTAATTAAACCGCTGTCTTTAATATCGTCTAACGATCTTGCTTCCCCGAACGCAGAAAGCGCAGAACCCGTTATCAGGCAGAGTAAAATGAAAATAACTCGAAAAGGTTTAACTAACTGCACAGCTTACCCACTTATTTAATCGAACTTCTTAAGCATACTAAGGGGTTAGCGTGATTTTACTAATGCTACTTTAGCGCCATAGCATTCCTCCTTTAGGAGGATGTTCTTCGGGAAAATTGCCATATACCCTTATGTCAGACAAACAGATATCAGCAAAAGCATGCAGCTGAGCTCGGGGTGGTATATGGCAAAGGGTGTAAAAAGCACGGTTGAAAGACGATTAACCGGTAAGCGTTATCAAAAGTGTGTAGCGTCACTTTTTTGCTGCGTTCTGTTGTCGTTTTTAAACAGCGCGCTCGCGTTTAATGAAGCGCAACCTTCACATACTCAACAAGCTGCACCACAGGCCTCTTTTGCCACTATTGTGGTCATTTACATAAAAGTTGCGGGCACATCTCCACCAGGCACACCAGACTATTTAAAGTCCCCCAGCAATGAAGGGACAGCTGGCGCAAGTGTGGCGATAGAGGATGCCAATATCACGGGAAAATTTCTTGGTTATCAGTTTGAGTTAACTGAAATCAGTGTGCCTTCTATCGGCGAACTGCAAGCTTCTTTAGCTAAAACACACCAGCACTCTAGTTCAAGTGCTAACGCAAATCACAAAGAAATAAGCAGCAATCAGCAAGGCGATATTGCACCTGTTGTACTGCTGGATATGCAAAGCAGTGATGAGGTAATGGCTGCCTCAATTGAGCAGTTGATTGCCACTATTCAAAACACGCTTCCTAATGCCGTATTTTTTAACGTAGCTAATAGCGATGATTTACTTAGACAAAATTCATGTCGCCTGCCCTTGTTTCATACGATCCCCAGTTATCAGATGAAAGCCGACGCGCTAGCCCAGTGGTTTCGCACTAAGCGTATTGACGAGATATTTGCAGTTTACGGAAAAACCGCTGACGATGCTGCATACCTAGCCGCGTTCAAACGCAGCGCTAAGAAATTCAAGCTTTCACTTGTTGACACTAAACAGTGGCAGGACAGTTTTGATTTACGCAGGGCTGCCTTTGCTGAAATTCCTCAATTTACGCGAACAACAGAAACCTATCAGGCTGTTTTTACCGCCGATAGCGCGGCGCAATTCGCGTATAGCCTACCCTTTAACACCTATTATCCCGTACCTGTGGTAGGCGCTGCCGGCCTAAAAGCACTAGGTTGGCACTTTACCCACGAACAATGGGGCGCCCGTCAGCTTCAAAGCCGTTTTAACGATACGTTTAACAGACACATGAATGAAGTCGACTTCGCCGCGTATCTTGCGGTAACGGCGGTGGCAAATGCTGCGCAGCAGGGAAGCAATTTAACGCAGCAGGGAATATTTAAAACCTTGCTTAGCGACCACTACACGCTGGGTGCCTATAAAGGTCGCCCTCTTTCTATTCGCCCCTACACCCACCAATTTCGTCAGCCTATTGCGCTGGCCCACGAAGACGCACTGGTGACTCATGCGCCCCTTGAAGGCTTTCTGCACCAAACCAACGAACTGGACACATTAGGCGCAACACACACTACCTGTAAGGACAAGTTATGAGCTATCGCTTTGCACTCTTGCTTGGCAGTTTAATGGCAAGCTTTGCCTTTGCACTTCCTCAAGCCTTTGCACTTCCTCAAGCGTATGTCACTAACGAAAAAGACAACACGCTATCTGTCATTGATATGACGACATTTGATGTGATTGAAACTATCGAGGTTGGAGAGCGCCCCCGAGGGTTTATTTTAAGTGCAGACCAGTCCCACGCGTATATCTGTGCCTCTGATGCTGATCGCATTCAAATTATGGATTTGTCTACCCATTCCATAGTGGGCGATCTTCCCTCAGGTGCAGATCCTGAAACCATAGCATTACATCCTAACGGCACCACTATTTACACAGCTAATGAAGACGATGCCCTTCTTACTGTTATCGACATTCCAACGGCTCAGGTCATTTCTCAGATAGATGTGGGCGTAGAGCCTGAGGGGCTGGCTGTGAGTCACGATGGCAGCATGATGGTCGTCACATCAGAAACCACTAACATGGTGCACTGGATAGATACCAAAACGCATGAAAATATTGCAAATAGCTTGGTTGACGCAAGACCCAGAGATGCTCACTTTACCAGAGATGACAAGTACCTTTGGGTAAGCTCGGAAATAGGTGGCACCGTCAGTATTTTCGATACTGCTACTAAGCAAAAAGTGAAAACCCTTTCCTTTGCCATTAAAGGTGTTTATCGCGACAAGATTCAGCCAGTGGGTATTGTGCTTATGAAAGATAAGCCCTACGCCTTCGTGGCGCTTGGCCCAGCGAATCGCATAGCGGTCATCAATACCGATACCTTTGAAGTGGAAGACTACATTTTGGTTGGGCGACGAGTGTGGCAATTAGCGTTTAATCAAGATCAGTCTTTATTGCTGACCACTAACGGTGTAAGCGGTGATATTTCTGTCATCAATACCCACACGTTAAACGTAGAGCATACGGTAAAAGTGGGGCGTTACCCTTGGGGCGTGGCGGTTAAATGGAAATAGCGGTTCAAGCGGTTTCACATCAGTACGGCGGTCACCACGCGCTGGACAATATATACCTTTGCCTAAAACCTGGCTTAACCATGCTGCTTGGGCCAAATGGCGCAGGCAAAAGTACCTTATTTGCGCTTATTACGGGTCTTCAAAAACTCACGCAAGGCAGTATTACCTTTGATGGTGCTACCCTGTCTCAATCTCGCACAAGTATTATGGCGAAAATGGGCGTGGTATTTCAGCAAAGTACCTTAGATATCGACTTATCAGTAAAACAAAATTTGTCCTACTTTGCTTCGCTCCACGGCATAAGTACCGCTAGCGCGCTATCTCATATTCAAGGCCTGCTCGACGAGCTTGATCTTACGACCAAGCTCAACACAAAAATTCGCAACTTAAATGGCGGGCACAGACGTCGGGTCGAGTTAGCTCGCTGCCTTATTCACAAGCCATCCTTGCTGCTATTAGACGAGCCTACCGTTGGCTTAGACATAGAATCCCGTCATCTTATTTTGCGGGTAGTACAAGCACTCGCTCATTCGCAAAACGTAAGTGTACTGTGGGCCACGCATTTATTTGAAGAAGTGAAGCCCAACAACAACTTGATAGTCTTATCGAAAGGACGTGTGTTAGCCCACGACCAATGTGAAGCCTTGTTAGCCAAGTATCATCAACAGGATATTGAGCACCTTTGGCAGCATTTGATGCAGGAAGGCTCCTGATGTATTGGCGCTGTTTTGTGGGCGTACTTACCCGAGAGATGCTAAAGTTCTGGCAGCAACGTACACGCCTGTTAAGTGCATTGGTGCGCCCGCTGCTTTGGCTATTTGTTTTTGCTGCAGGCTTTCGTTCGGCCCTGGGTCTTTCAATGACCGAGCCTTACGAGAGTTATATTTTGTACGAAGAGTACATTGTACCTGGGCTTGCCGCCATGATTGTGCTTTTTAATAGTATGCAAAGTTCATTGTCCATGGTGTACGACAGAGAAATGGGCAGCATGAAAGTACTGCTGTTAAGCCCGGTTCCCCGCCCTTTTCTGCTAGGCAGCAAGCTTATAGCCAACACCTTGGTAAGCGCTATTCAGGTGTATATATTCTTTGCCTTTGCGCTTTTACTGGATGTACGCCTATCTGCGTTGGGATACGTTTATGCGTTGCCTGTTATTGCGCTACTGTCATTGTTTTTAGGTTCGTTAGGATTATTACTGGCAAACTATATTAAGCAGCTAGAGAACTTTGCCGGGGTAATGAATTTTGTCATTTTCCCGTTGTTCTTTCTATCAAGCGCCCTATACCCGCTTTGGAAAATGCGTGAGGCCAGCGAATGGCTGTATCAAATTTGTGCCTTTAACCCCTTTAGTAGCGGCGTAGAATTACTGCGATTTGCGCTCTATGAAAAACTCGAACACAACGCGCTTACCGTTGTACTTTGTCTTACGGCTATCACTTTTATTTTCGCTGTGAGAAGCTTTCGCCCCAAAGCCTCAAAAGGGCGCTTCTCGTGATAAAAGCAAACCTAGTCTGGGCTGACGAAAGCAATAAAGTTGGAACGTTAGAAGATAGTGACTGCTTACTTATTTTAACTACACCCGAGTTATTAGCGAGCCAACTATTTCACTTTTCAAAACCCGCTAAGACATACATTGAGCAGGTTTTTGACGATGAAGGTTTTGCAGGAAATAAAGGCCAATGTGTATTAGTACAAGGCCTTAAGGCGTTTAAAACAAGTTACATCTCAGACACTGAAAACAGCGGAAAAAACAAAATTAGCCAACAATTAGCTGAAGTAAAACGGGTGCTGTTTTATGGTGTCGATTTTACGTTTTTTGAAGCGTCAGATGCACCCAACGTCTCTAGCCGTGCCTCGACTTTATCTAAAACTAATGACCCTTCCATGGTTAACCGCTCAAGCTACGCTAGCGATTCAAACTCCGCGTTTTATTCGAAAAGCACTAGTGAATTGAAGCAAACTAACGCGCCAGCATTTCGCTACTTAGAACAGCAGTTCGATGCATTGTTTAAAAAACTTAAAAGCGTGTCGGTAACCTTGGAAAAACTGTCGTTTATGGCGCTTTCTACCACTGAAACAGCAAGCAATGACCCTGTTAACACCATTGCAAGCCACTCACCATTTCTGAGTGCGCTACTTAGAAGCTATTTCAAGCATGGCTATCACTTTAAAGGCTATAAAACGAATAATCGTTCGGTTTCCAACTGTCAGCCTCTCAATGACAACAACAACGCAAATAGTGTTGAAAAAACGACGCAAATAATGAAGCAATTAATCAAGCAATTGATATTAGGGGCACGCTGTCTCTTGCATTAGATGCCAAGCATTTTACTAACGCGCAAAAGCGTCTCGTTTCACACACTATCCGCTATGAATCAGCCCTGAATGCCGCGATGACGTGGGCTAAAGATCTCGCCCACATGCCAGCCAACTTATGTACGCCAGATTATCTGGCCGAACAAGCTCTGCATCTGGCGCAAACCTTTAATACGGTGTCTTGCGATATCCTCAATGAAAGTGCGCTAAAGCAGTTAGGCATGAACGGGTATTTAGCGGTAAATGCAGGTTCACAGTTTGCTGCCACCATGCCTATTCTTCGCTATACAGCCAAAGGTTTAGAGAATTCACCGCCAGTAGTGTTAATTGGCAAAGGTGTAACGTTTGACAGCGGCGGCATAACGTTAAAACGCAGCCCTGATATGCGCCATATGATTTACGACATGGCAGGCGCTGGCTGTGTATTGGGCGTCATTCAGGCGGTTGCCACACTGGGGTTAAATATAAATATTATTGGTATTGTGGCGAGCGCCGATAATGCAATTGATGGCAAAGCCTATCGCCCGGGTGACATTATTACTATGCACTCAGGAAAAACCGTGGAAGTCATGAGCACCGATGCAGAAGGGCGTATGCTTATGGCCGATGCAATCAGCTACGCGAAACAGTTCTCCCCCTCGGTTATTATTGATATTGCAACCTTAACCGGCGCGGCTATTAGCGCACTGGGGCACAAAGCCACTGCGCTTTTTAGCAACGCTCCAGCGCTTGAAAGTACGTTAGTTGAAGCGGGTGAACTGGCTAACGACAGGTGCTGGCCTTTCCCACTTTGGCCAGAATATCAAGACGCCATTACCTCTCAGCACGCGGATATGATGAATACGGGTATAAACTCTCCCGGTGCTATTTCGGCAGGCTGCTTTCTCTCTCGCTTTGCTGACGGCACGCCGTGGGCTCACCTCGATGTGGCAGGAACCGCTTTTACCTACACCAAATCGTTATCGGCGACCGGCCGCCCTATCCCTTTGCTGTTATCTTACTTAAGCAGCTGCGCTATCAAAAATAATCAATAAATCATCAAAATTCATGACAGTTCTCCTCCCTTAGGAGGATATCTGTTAACACATATTCAACATATACTCAGTCATGCGTTTAATCATAAAGAAGAGGAACAATTATGTGGACTAAACCCCAATACACAGAAATGCGCCTTGGTTTTGAAGTAACTCTTTACATCAATAACCGCTAGGCAACGCCCTCTGGGATGATGAACAAAAAGGCTGCCGACGCAGCCTTTTTTTACTTGTAGTATGGAGTTGTTATGCACGTATTGATTCTTGGTGCTGCCGCCGGGGGTGGATTTCCGCAATGGAACTGCCACTGCCCAAATTGTAAGGGTTTACGCGAAGGTAAAATAAAGGCGAAAGGCAGAACACAGTCGAGCATTGCTGTCAGTAGTGATGGTAAAAATTGGGTTCTCATTAATGCCTCCCCCGATTTAAGGGAGCAGATAAATAGCCACCCGCAGCTGTGGCCCGACGCCCATGTGTCTCGCGGCACACGCATAAGCGCAATTGTGCTTACCGACAGTCAAATAGACCATACTACAGGCCTGCTAACATTGCGCGAAGGCTTACCCCTTCCCGTTTATTGTACCGATGTTGTGGCCGAAGACCTAACCACCAGCTTCCCGCTTTTTACCGTATTAAAACACTGGCACGGCGGACTACAGCAGCATTCAATTAATACCGACTATCATCAACGCTTTGTACCAAAAGGGGCAGAAGGCCTGACTTTCCAACCTGTGGTATTAGAGTCTAACGCGCCCCCTTACTCGACGTATCGCGACAACATTGTGCCGGGCAACAATATCGGCCTGAAGATAACTGACGACACCACGGGCAACGTGCTTTTTTACGCGCCGGGATGCATGCAGGCAAACGACACAGTAAAACAGGTGATGCGCGAATCTCACTGCGTGCTATTTGACGGTACGCTGTGGGCCAATGAAGAAATGATAGATCACGGCTTTAGCAACAAGCTGGGCACAGATATGGGACACATGCCGGTTAATGGAAAGGGCGGAGCCATTGCGCTGCTAAATGAATTTAACGTTGAGCGTAAAGTGCTTATTCATATCAACAACACAAATCGCGTGCTTGACGAAGACTCCAGTGCTTATCACAGCCTGTGCGAGCAAGGCATTGAATTGGCTTACGACGGTATGGAAATTGAGGTGTAGTAATGACAGAACACGCATGGTCTAGACAAGAATTCGAACAAAAACTGAGAGAAAAAGGCGCTTACTACCATATTCATCACCCGTTTCATAAACGCATGAATGAAGGACACTGCAGCGTTGATGAGATTCAGGGTTGGGTGGCCAACCGACTGTATTATCAAATGGCGATACCGGTTAAAGACGCGGCAATTTTAGCGAATTGCGAAGATCAATCGGTACGCAGAACTTGGATCCAACGAATTATCGATCACGATGGACGGGAAGGTGAAGACGGACTGGGCGGCATAGAAGCCTGGTTGCGGTTAGGCGAAGCGGTAGGCTTGAACCGCAGTGAATTACTTGATGAAACCCACCTGTTGCCAGCGGTTAAATTTGCAGTAAATGCCTATGTGAATTTTGCCCGCCGTGCGTCGTGGGAAGAGGCTGCCTGCTCATCGTTAACTGAAATGTTCGCCCCTGAAATACATCAAAGCCGATTAGATACCTGGCCTGGGCACTATACATGGATTGATAGTGAAGGCTTTACCTACTTTCAAATGCGGTTAAGTCAGGCGCGCCGTGATGTAGAGCATGGCCTGCAGATTACCCTTGACCACTTTGTTACCCGACAACAGCAAGAACATGCGCTCAATATACTGCAGTTCAAAATTGATATTTTGTGGAGCATTGCTGATGCCATTTGCTTTGCCTATGAATATAAGAGAAAGCCGTTTGATGGTATTGCCGACCAACGGGTGTGCCATATAGGGAGGTTTTAATGATGTCGAATTTACAATCGCAAACCGAACACCACTTAGATGCTGATAGCACCGGTGCTGATAACGTGGAAGATAACATTGAAAATAGCAGCAGTCACAACAACGAGGGTGGCCGCAAAAGAGACAAAACAGCTTCTTTAAATCCGCTTTTTCGCATGCAGTACGAGAAAGCTCAGGGTTGTTATGTGTTGTTGTTCCCCGAAGGAATGATCAAACTTAACCCTTCTGCGGCAGAAATTCTTAAGCGTGTGGATGGCACCAATACGGAAAATGCCATTTGTGCTGAACTTCGTCAGGCGTTCCCTGATGCACCTGATGATTTAGAAGAAGATGTTCATGCATTTCTGGTTCATGCCGAGCAAAAGAAGTGGATCCGCTATGACGAATAATACAGACGTTGATTTACAAACCGACGTACCAAATACCATAACGCCACCGCTATGGCTCCTAGCCGAAATTACTTATCAGTGCCCATTGCATTGCCCCTATTGCTCAAACCCAGTAAACATGGAAGAAACATTTAATGAGCTCTCTACTGAGCATTGGGAGCGTGTACTGCGTGAAGCGCGGGAAGTGGGCGCCGTGCAGTTGGGCTTTTCTGGCGGAGAGCCATTGCTTCGAAAGGACTTAGAGCACTTAGTCGCTTATGCGCGGGCTTTGGGTTTTTACACCAACTTGATCACCTCTGGTATTGGCATGACAGAAAAACGTATTGCCAAACTCAAAGAAGCCGGCCTTGACCACATTCAGCTGAGCTTTCAGGCAGCCAATGCCGAAGTCAACGACTTAATAGGCAACAAGCGCCACTCATTTGAACAAAAACTTAAAATTGCGAAGCTGGTAAAACAATACAACTACCCTATGGTGCTTAACTTCTGTATTACCGCGCAGAACATTCACGAAATAGAAGACGTGATGGCGCTCAGCGAGCAGCTGAACGCTGATTTTGTCGAGCTAGCTACCGTGCAGTATTACGGCTGGGCCTATGAAAACAGAGACCATCTGTTACCTACCTCACAGCAGCTACAGGAAGCTGAGGCCGCAGTGAACCGCTACCGCGCGCAGCAAAACGGTAAAGGACCAACCTTCATATTTGTGTCGCCCGACTACTATGAATCTCGCCCTAAGGCGTGTATGAATGGCTGGGGCACGACGTTTTTAACCGTAACGCCAGATGGCAGTGCCCTTCCGTGTCACAGTGCAAAGATATTACCCCTTCGTTTTCCTAATGTGAAAGAACGTTCATTGCACGATATTTGGCACCAAGACTTTAGCTTTAATCATTTCCGTGGCGATAGTTGGATGCCTTCGCCCTGTCGGGACTGCGATGAAAAAGATAAAGACTTTGGCGGCTGCCGATGTCAGGCCTACCTGCTAACAGGTGATATGTATAAGACGGATCCGGTTTGCAGCAAGTCGCCCGATCACCATTTGATGAAAGGCATTACCGATAAAGCAGGTACTGCACCGTCGAAGGCACTACAGTATCGGAAGGTGGAAAAGCCGATTCCCATTCTAGAAGTAAGTGCTACGAGGTAAGCGCTACGAGACAAGTAATACGAAATGAGTGCGCTGCGATAAGTACTAAACCAAAAGAGATACCGTTAAACCACAATGATAAAAGTGTATGTCTGAATTTCATTTCATTGATGCCGGCTCTGGGTCAAAAGTGCATAGCGTTGTTTTTGCGCTAAAAACCCCTGCAGTAGGCCATACTGGGTTGTCTCACTTAGCTGAGCACATGAGCTTTCGACGCTCTCACCAATACCCAACTGCCCACGAACTTTTTACGGCCAATACACTTCTGCCTGTTACTATTAACGCTACCACACTCGCCGAGTACACCTTCTTTTTCGCTTCGTCTAAAAAAGCGAACGTGCTGCTTGATGCTGTAAATTACCTGTACTGTGGCCTGCTTAACCGGGATTACGGTACCGATGAGGTTATCTTAGAGCGTGACGGGGTTATTTTTAACGAGCTCGCCATGCTAGAGGCAAACAGCGACTATGCATTAAACGCCGCTATTCGATTAACCGATACCAATAAAAATGCCTATCAACACGCGGGTGGTTTTACACAAACCATAGGCAGCAACAGCATTCAAGCGCTTCAAGACTACAAACGCCAGTGGTATCAGCCAAGCAATATCACCACGCTGGTTTACAGTAATTCAGCCCACTTTTTTGAGCAGTGCAAGCAGGTTGTTACAGCCCTGAGCGCAATGAAAACCCTGAGCGCGCAAACAGCCCTGAGCACAATGAAAGCGCAGAGCGTGGGAACAGCCTTGAGCGCTGAAAAAAACTTGAGCGAGAAAGCAGCCTTGAGCGAGAAAGCAGCTTTGATCGAAGAATCAACACTGAACAGAAACGCCTCTCTGAGTCAGCACGCATCTCAACGTGAACGCTCACATTTATACAAAGAAGCCTCTCTTGATGCGCAAACGACAAAAGGCGAAAACGAATCAATAAGGCATGTATTAACCTGGTGGTTTCCTCAGTGCTTTCTAAAGGGTTTACTAAAGCAAGAAGCAACACTTAGCACCGTAGCAGGCCTTGAAAGTACTTTATTTATCGACCCCGAAATCAATCAACAAGGCAATTTTGCAATTCGCCTCGTCACAAACGAAGCGATGAAGGAAGTAGCAAGCGAGCTTTCGATAGAAGCACTTCCAAAGCTTTCACAAAATCTGACACACAAGCTCGTGAGCGATGATAATGATAAAAGGCTGCGACAACTAAAACATGTGGTATCCGCGTGTCTTGCCTCATTTGATATTAGACCTTCAAAGCCAATGCCAGACACTGATAAACATGCAGAGGGTGTGGGGGCGGCTATTCGCTATTTTGCGCAACTAACAGATGCGTTGGGTTCTAACAAGTGTGCCGCCAAAGATTGTGCCACCAAAAGCACTTATTTAGCGAGTGCTAATAAGGTATCGCACTCCTACCTGAGGGCTCTACCTTCACCAGAAAAGTTAGTCGCTCTCGAGCGGATTAGAAAGGCACGCAAAGACTTTTCCGCGCAAGCCAGCGCTTCCAATAGCGAGCAGTCACTTTCAATACCGCGTCTTACCTCTAAATACCGACATTTTATTGCGTTAGAGCACTTGCCTGCACTTCCACGTTTATTGCGGCCACTCGCCAACAAGACCACCAATTTGAAACGCTTTAACGCTGAACACATTGCTTCGCACTTAACGCCGTTTTCCATTCCATCACCCTCAATAACTCTAGAGTCGGCTTCTCTAAATTCTGATTCTGGTTATTTAGCCTCGCACTGGGTGTATCGCATCGCGTTCTATCAACAGTCAAGACTACAAGCGGTACTTGCACACCACCTTTTCTGGCAACCAAGAACCTCGGGGGAATGCTACGCACTGGGCGCTGCAATCTATGAAAATAATCTTTTTCTATTTGGTGCCAGCGATACAAATATCACAGAGCGTGAAGGCTGGTGCAATAACATTTTGTCGATGCCCATGTTGGGAAATTCGGGAAAAAACACTGCTACCAATTTATGACACTTCCTCCCACTTAAGGAGGATATTTTTAGGGAATGGTTAGGGCAATACTGAAGCTATAATTAATAACGAAGCAGTCAATTGCATGCCTATACCGAAACCTTCATCTAAACCTTCACAATGCCCTGTACGCGAGCCTACTCACCTTCTTCAACAACGCAAGGCACAGTTGGAGAGTAAGTCTGTTTCTAATTCGCACACGCCCCTGCTTCTTAGTGTTATTGCCAGCGCGATAACCTATGCGTTTAGCCCTGCTGCAGAAGCTAACGATGCAATGGACCGCTACGAGGTAATAGAGGTGCAAGGGGCGACGCCGCTTAGCGCCAACAGCAACAACTCTGCTGTATTTGGCAACGTTCAGACACTCACTCAAGACGACATTGAAGGGAGCGTCAACCGTTCACTACCGGAGCTACTCAAAACTCAGCTGGCAAGCGTGAACCTAAACGATGTTCAAAACAATCCGTTCCAACCCGATCTGCAATACCGCGGGTTTACTGCCTCTCCGCTGCTTGGTCTACCTCAGGGCATTTCGGTGTACTTGAACGGCGGTCGGGTTAATGAAGCGTTTGGCGATACCGTGCATTGGGACCTCATGCCTCTAGATGCTATAAATACCGTTTCTTTGTACTCTGGTTCAAACCCTCTGTTTGGTCAAAACACGCTAGGCGGCGCCCTTGCGCTAAGAACGAAAACAGGGTTTAGCTTCAATGTCAATGAAATCGATTTACAGGCTGGACAATTCGGCCAGAAAGCCGCGTCTGTGGAATCAGGTGGTCATAACGATCACTGGGCGTATTATGTGAACCTGAATCACTATGAGGAAGATGGCTGGCGCGACTATTCGCCATCTGAAGTGCAGCAAGTATTTACATCGCTTGCCTATAAAAGTGACAAAATGCATCTCGACATGAACCTGTTTATGGCCGATAACGAGTTACTCGGAAATGGTGCATCACCTATTGAACTGCTGGATATTGAAGGAAGAGAAGCGGTCTACACTCACCCCGATCAGACCAACAACGAACTTACGCACGTTAATATAACCGGTGATTTCGTTTTAACTGACACCTTATCTTTAACCGCCAATATGTTTTATCGCGACACACAAACTCAATCAATCAACGGCGATGACAGTGATTTTGGTGCCTGCCAGTTCGCTGATGGACGCGTAACACTGTGTGAATTTGAAGATGATGACGACGATGATGATGATCCGCTTGATAGTGATGATGATGGCGACGACGATGATGACGATGATTTGCCTGTTGTAGGAGAAGGCGACGATATAGAAGCGGTTGAATTTATCGGCTTTGATGACGACACCGCGCTTGGCGAAATATCAAATGTGGACGCAGGTGAACTTGATGGAACATACAATACGGGCCACACAGACGCCAAAGCTACTGGGTTATCTTTTCAGCTAGCTAAACAATATGCCTTAAGCGGCTTCAGTTCAGAGTTAATTGTTGGTGCCAGCTACACCAAAGGAGATGTTAACTACGCCGCTGATACTACATTTGGTATTTTGGAAAACGAATCTGCACAAGACTCACGCACTGTTTTACCCATCGACGGGCTCATGGCACAAGAAGCCAGAGTTAGATTAGATGTAGACACCACCGCATGGTCGCTATTTTTCATGAATAGTACGCAGCTCTCTTCAGCCGTAACACTCAATCTTGGTGGACGTTTTAACCGAGACCATATTGTTATGGAAGACCTGATTGATGATGGTGAAGGTTCATTGGACGGCAATCACCGTTTTACCCAATTTAACCCAGCGGTAGGGGTAGACATTACTATAGATGAGCAAAGCCAGTTGAATCTTGCAATCAGCCAGTCTTCAAGAACGCCAAGCCCAGCAGAGTTAAGCTGTGCAGATGAAGACGACCCGTGTCGGTTACCGAACGGTTTTGTGGCCGATCCTCCTCTTGATCAAGTGGTCACCCAAACTATTGAAGCGAACTACACCACACGCATTGATAACATCGACCTGATGCTAAATGTCTTTCACAGTAGAAGTAAGGACGACATTATCTTCCAACAAGCAGGCTCTGTTGCCTCTCGCGGATACTTTATTAACGTTGATGAAACCCAGCGTCAGGGCGTTGAATTCAGCGTAGGTTCAACGTGGGAAAAACTCACCTACCGGTTAAACTACAACTATCTTAACGCAACCTATGAATCAACATTCACGTCGTTTAGCCCCTTTAACCCTCAGGGTCCAGACAGACTCGTAACGCCAGGTGACAAAATTCCAGGCCAGCCAGAGCATTTAGTCAAGCTCTACGCAGATTACGCCTTAACGGATAAAGCGCGTTTAGGCGCAGAAGTTATTTCAGCATCTAGTCAGTACTTTAGGGGCGATGAGGCTAACGAAAATGAAAAGATTGACGGATACGTTATTGCAAACATTTATGCATCGTACCGTTTCAACGACACATTTACCGCATCGCTACGTGTGAACAATGTGTTCGACAAAGACTATGAAACCTTTGGCACGTATGGAGAGGCTGATGAGGTATTAGAAGACATTTATCCCGACGTAGAAGGTGCAGAGTTCGTGGGCCCCGCACAACCGCGAATGGTCAGTGTGAATCTAAAAGCGAGATTCTAATAAGGTAGCAGTTGTTACCACACGCGCTTTTATCCACACAAAAACTGAAACAAAAATCTAAAAAAACGCGACTTACTTTTCACAGTAGTCGCGTTTTTTATTATTTATACATTTAATTTTCCCGCTACTAAAGAAGGAGATTAACACGCCTTACGGCCGATGGTTCAAAATTCAATAGAACCTATTATCAATTTACTGGACACCGAAAGCATTAAAACCAGTCAAAAATAAAAAAAAAAGCCACTGTAATTAATCAACACTACCAATATTGGGACAGTAAAATGAAAAAGAATACATTTGCAAAAACCTGTTTATCTATTGCCATTTTAAGCACAGTCAGTAGCCATAGTTTTGCCCAAGACGAGCCCTATTCATGGAATATCTCTGGATGGATAAATGAAGGCTTAACCTATTACGACGACGGTGTGGGTAGTGATGTGGCACAACTTTCAGACAACGGTACAACGCTAGGTAGCCGTATTACGCTTTCAGGAAACTATAAACTGGAAGAACAAGGCATGGACGTGGGCTTTGAGGTCATTATTGAACCTCTTTCAGGCGCACCGAACTACGCCGGTGGTGGCCATCAAACCCCGCTTTTGTTTGCCAATCAGGATAACTTAGACACCTTCAACGGCGGCGACATAGGCCTGTTGGGCAGTAGCCTCTACTTTGGTGGCGACTGGGGTAAAATCACCATTGGTTTACAAAGCCTTCCCACCGATAACATTGCCGTTCTAGCTGATCCTTCTGGCACAATCTGGTCGGGAATTTCTCCATTATTTAGAGCAAATGGCTTCTTTATTCGAGGCGTAGAAGAAGGTTCAACCAATGTCGCGTGGGGTCAATTTGCTCAGTGCTTAGCTACGCCTGGCTTGGGTATTGGTATTGACTGTAACGGCATATATCGCAACGGTGTGCGCTACGATCTCCCTCAAATGGGCAACGTGAGTATTGCAGTAGGTTATGCAAACGACGAAATTTACGATATTGCGGTTAAGTATGCGGCTGAGCACGAAGGCTTCAAAACTAACCTTCATGCAGGTTATTCAGTGAATAAAGATGGCGGTAGCAATGTTGGGGGCAACAGTTCAACTACGCTGCAACTGCAAGCAGGGCTCATGCATATTGAGTCAGGAGTATTTGGGGTAGCCACTTATCAGATGGAAGAAGCTGACGATGCGATTGTTGGGTCGGGTGACGATACAGATGCTTATTACTTTAAAGCAGGCATAAGAAAACAGTTTAATCGCTTTGGTGATTCTGCTTTCTATGCTGAATATGCCAGTTATAACGACCAATACGGCATGGCTCATTTAGATGGCGTTACCGGCTCAGAGCTTAGTCAGTGGGGCGTTGCAGCAGAACAATATTTTGGATCGCGCTTCTTGGTGTACGCGAAATACGAAAATCTAAGTTTAGATATTGATGGTTCAGAATCTGCGCAAGGAATTTATAACAGCGCAGAAGACTTAACCCTAATTCAACTAGGTGGCACTGTGTTCTTTTAATTGAGAATTAAAAATCAGTCATATTTTAACATTGAACTTATATCTAATTACTCTGAAATTTAAAATTACTCTATTCATTTAATTAATGATAAAAAACTGATTAATTTTACACTTAAATAAGAAATTAAAATTAAGCTAAAAGATATGACATAAAAAGCGAGATTAACTCTCGCTTTTCCTATTGAAAAAGGAAAGATCATGAAAAATATATCTCTATTTTCATTACGTTCAGCTCAACCCATTCTGTTAGCCCTACTCTTCATAACGACAGTACATATCGCAGACGCACAGGTCATATTTCAGGAGGACAAAAACAATTTTATTCGCCTTGTTGAAAAGCAAAACGAAACAGGCAGTGACATGCGTGCCAACCAACACCCCTTCACGCTACAAGAGCAGGATGTGTCCGCCATACTTAGCGCTATTCAGGTGGTTAAGAACAAAAATACGTCAACACCGCTTTTTTCCAACGAACAAGTTACGTTACTTGCCGCCTATCTGCCTGAGGCGCTGCGAACAGCGACTGCTCAGCAAGACGTAATTTTTGCCCTTAGTAAAGAGAAGCGCTATTTGGCAGGCCTTAAAACCCAAACGTATTACGCTGCAGGCAGTATTTTCGTTGCAGACGACCAGCTCAATATTCTGATTGGCGAGTTCGATAAAGTAGCCAATAAAGCCTACGAAATGGCTTATGATCCTACTTCTCAGGGCTTGGTAAAATACGACTTTGATTTTGGTAACCGGAAACAAGCAAAGTTCTCATTCGATTCCCCACTCTCTTTTTCCGCACCTGGTATAGAACTAAAAACGAAAAGTCGCTTCGATTGGGTGGTCGCACCGACTCAACTGGCATTTGAAGCACCTATAGAAAAGGAAACACTTTCCCCAGCGAATAGGGAAAACACACCCAGTAAGAAAGACGTAGCTGGCTCGGCCTCCTTACCAGAAGAGAACGATATCGTTGCTCGTTTTAAACGGTTAGACGCACTAAAAAAGGCGAAACTAATTAGCGAAACAGAATACGCCGAAAAAAGGAGGCAGTTACTTGACGAGTTATAGAACGAAAGTCCCGTCAGTACTGGTCTTACGTGCTTTTTTATTATAAGCCATTGGTCTTATTAGGCCTGATTTAATGTTATATTAATGTTAACATTGTAAACACGTGAAGTGACTGTTTAGCTTTTAATATTTCGGGGAACTTGGTCACTTTGAAGCGTTTCATTTACGCCATAATTTTGTCTTACTAAAAGGCTTATGTGTGAATAAAACGCCAGCCCAAATAAGTCACAAGGCCAGCGGCAAATGTCGCTTTTTTAGCTGAGGGAAAGACCATGCACCGTATCTTGATAATTGACGACCACCCTATTTTTCGTCACGCAATGATTACCATTTTAGGGAAAAAGTTTCCCGACTCAGAGACCCTCGAAGCCAATTCAATTTCTGAAGCGTTAACGTTGCTAGAGCAAGACGCGAAGTTCGACTTAATCATGCTTGATTTAAATATGCCGGAAACCTGTGGCCTAAACGGACTTTTAGAAATTCGAAACCAACACCCTAACGTACCTGTAGTGATTATTTCCGCTGAAACGGAAAAGCAAAATATACTGCAAACCATTTCTTATGGTGCCGTTGGCTTTATTTCAAAAAGCAGCAAGATTGAAGAAATCGCCACATCTATCGAGAGTATTTTTGAAGGGAACGTGTGTTTACCATCAGAGATATTGAGAACGCCGTCTACCAGAACACGCATGACCAATGACAACGGTATTTCGCCGGAGCAAATTCGTTCATTAACACGAAAAGAGCTGACTGTACTGAAATATCTAACTCAAGGGTTAGCCAATAAAGTGATTGCCTACGAGCTTAATATTTCTGAAACCACGGTTAAGTCTCACGTCTCATCTATTCTTAAAAAATTAGGCGCCAGCAACCGAGTAAAAGTTGTGGCCAGTGCCGCGAATATCGACTTTAACCAATACGTATTTAATTAAGACCTGTTGCTCTTTGCTGTGCATTGAAGATTAACAGGCCCCATGTTCCTATACTTTTAGCCATTCAAGCTTGAGACTAGCGCCGCCTTAAGCACCGCGGAGTTAACAGGTTTGTGCAGCAGCTGGATGTCGGTGCCTTCAAGTTCATTCGCTAACGCTTTTGAGTGATTAGCGGTGCAAATCATAATGGGCATTGAAGGCGCGATTTTTCTTACGCGTTTCGCAATGTCTAAACCGGTTTCTTCTTCATCTAGGTGGTAATCGACAATAAGCATGTCGCACTCGTCAAAGCTGCCATTATTTACGGCACTGCATTGTTCAAAACCTGAGAAGGTGTCTACTTCCATGTCCCAGTTTGCGAACAACGTTTGCATAGCAATGCGCATATTCGCATCGTTATCAATGTGCCATATATGCTTATCCAAAACGTAATCTGGTAACGATGGCTCCAAAGTATAAAGATAGTCTTGTTCCTGACTCGTATCACACACTTCGGTAATAGGAATGGACACCGTGAAACATGCGCCTACGCCCTCTTTCGAGCGCACTCGAATATCGTGCTCTAGCAACTTACTCATTTTATCTACAATGTATAATCCCAGACCCAAACTGTAAGAGTAGTTAAAATCGTTTTCTAATCTGGAAAACTCTTTAAAAATAACTTTCTGATCGTCTTCGCTTATACCCACACCTTGATCATAGATGCTAATTTCTAGGTTCTCATTCACCTTTCGTGCTGCCAGTAACACCTTGCCGTTGGCACCGTATTTCATTGCATTTATTAGTAAATTTCGCAATATTCGAGAAAGTAAGTTCACGTCTGTCACCACGAAAGCTTCTTTCAAGCGATAGCGAAAATCTACACTGTAGTCTTTACTGATATGCGTAAACTCTTCGGCTAGCTGCATAAGTAACGGCAATACATTTTCTTGCTGCTTATCGGGCTGTAACACCCCAGCGTCCAGTTTGGATGTTTCAATAAGCGTGCGAATAAGGCCATGTAAATCAGACAGTGAATTATCGAGGGCGGTAACAATGGGGCTGGATGAACTATCCACCTGATCTTTCAATGTTTCGTTGAACAAGATGGCAGCGCTAAGGGGCTGCATAAGATCGTGGCTAATAGCAGCCAAAAATTTGCTCTTTGAATCAATCGCTTCTTGAAGGGCGATGTTGGCGTGATTGAGTTCACGGGTACGCTTTTCTACATTCGATTCTAATTGGTCTTTAGCCGCTTTAAGCTGGAGTTGGCTTTCTACCTGCTGCGACACGTCTGTTGCCAAGACAAAGTGCCCGGTGATATCGCCAGATTCATTGAAATGAGGTAAATAAACTTTCTGTAAAAAGCCAACGTCGCCATGAGCATTTTTTTCTTTGCTTTGAAAGCTCACCACTTCGCCTTGGTTAACACGGCGCAAGTACTGAATAAGATTGGGGTAAACCTCTTTCAGATGGCTTCGATCCATAGGCATATCATTAATGTCTTGCTCACTAACGCCATACCAATCGCGATAACCTTTATTGGTGTATTGAAACTTTTTATCGGTACCAATGTAAGCAATAAGCGCCGGTACATTATCGGTTATCATGCGGATCCAGCTTTCGTTTTGCTTCAGCGTTTCCGCGTAGTGATGCTGCGATGTAACATTGGTGAACGTGCACAGCGTATTGCCGTCGGGCAGTGTAGTGATGTTGCGTTCGACCACCAATTGCTCGTGTATAATCTGGGTACTTGGCCCCACCGGGTTTAAGTTGAGCCCGCTCCAGTGACGGTTATTTTGAAGGGCATAAATATTCTTACTGTTTACCAGTACGTGCTGGGGCACATTTGATTGGGTCAAAAACGTATTATTCCAAAACGCGATGCCGCCCTCTTTATCAATGAGCAATATTCCAACATCAATATTATCGATCAGGCTTTGCAGTAACTTGTTTTTCTCTTTAATGACTTGCTCGTAGCGATTCGACTCAAGCAGCTTTACTTCAGTGATATCGTTAAACAGAATAACGTTCCCGCCTTCTTGAGTCGGTCGGTTTGTCAGCTGATACCAGCGTTTGTTCGACAACTGGTAAATCATCCTACCTTCCACGTCGGCAGGCAGTGCACGGCGAATAACCCCAGAATGTTTGGCAGCTTGGGTAATATCGTAATAGTTGTCACCAATTTTAGGGGTAATGGAAAGATCGTCCCATACGGTTTCGAAATGCCGGTTAAAGAAAATGATCCCGCCGAGTCTATCAAGCAACACCATCGCCTGATTGGTACTTTCAATGGCATCGTGCAAACGCTGCTTAACCTGATGGGTTTCTTCGTGCGCGCGCACCAGCTCTGCATTTGACTGCTCGAGCTTTTGCAGTACAGATTGAAGCTCTTCTGTTTTCTGGCTCACTTTTTCAGAAAGTTGAACCGAGTGCTCGAATGCGCGGTAGCTATGATGATTAAAGCCCCCTTCCTCCATACGATACATCAGCGCTGCGTTTATTTTCTCAAGCTTTTCGTTTTCACGCCGTTGCTCGTAAAGCGCCTGTTGGAGCGCTTCCACGTCGGCAAATTGATTATTGGGCTGCAAAATACACCCCCGTAAACGTTTGGTTTAAGTGAACCGAGTGAATATGCTCGCCATAGGCATTGAAGCCCGCAACATTGTATCTTTGCTGTAGCCGTCTTATTTCGTGGTCGTTTTTGCCCTGTTGAATCTCGAGCCTTCGCAAAAAGCAATCGCAAGCATAGACAAATTCGGGCTCGCCAAGCTGAGCGCGCAGTTTGTCTAGTTTACTTTCTAATGCTTCAATGCAGTCACCCAGCTGAACAAATGTAAGAATAATGCCAATATCTACCGCGCAGTAAAAGGTAATGGCGTTAGTGGCCAAATCTACTTTTTGAATAGAGCGGATGAAATATTTGCCACCTACCATCACTGCAAGGGGAAACATGGAAAACACATCCGGCGTTAAGTCTTCAGCTTTCATTCCCAACAAGCTCGCGTAATACTGCGCAGCAGGTTCACCGTTTATTTCATACACGGTTCGCGACTCAGGGTCGGCGTGGGTGACCACCAGCTTCGATACGGGAGAGTTAATGTGATCAATGGAGAACACGGTAAAGGGCTTTCCCGTGCCAACAAGCAGCAGTACTGCTGCGTCTCGATGAAATTCACCGTTGTAAAACACATAGGTGGCTTCAAGCTTTAAATCGTCGCCAGCGCTACCGCCTAAGTGTGGAATATTGCCAAATGCAGTCGCAAAGGTTTCTAGAAAATGTTCCTCATGGCGGGTAAGTCCATCGAGCACGGAAATAACGAAGTGCTGCTCTGTATCGTAACGACGCTCCCTCCCCTGTAAGGCTCGGCGCAAACCACTGGCAATATCGTGGGCTTCATCAAAGTTTACTTCGCCTAAATTAGGCACCAATGCTGTGGCAATAGAAAATTCGTTTTTCAAAAACGCGACGGCCAAAAGTTTTTCTGTTCCGTACCCATTTTTATTAAATTCTCCAGCACTGGTGCAGCCAACAATGTTCACGTGCGGAAAACGTGCGGAGATTTCCTTTGCTACGGTGTCTAACTCAAACAGCGTGCTGGTATGAAAAAGTAATAGCTCTATTTCATCGCACTTAACGTTGGCTAAAATCTCATTGGCCACATCACGGCAGGCTTCTTTAGCGCCGTATAAACTAGAATGGTTGTCATCGTTAACCTTGCTATTAGCAGGTTGACTAAGTGCGGACAGGATTGAGGTTTTTGACACGCGTTGGCACCTTTTTCTTTTTATATTTATCGATTTTGCACAAGTCAGGGTTATCTAACGTAACCACACACTCAAGGCACTGAATACATTCAGCATAGTCAATGCTGCCGTCTTGTTCTATAGCATCAATACCACATTTCTTTTGTTTGCACAGCTGACACGGATTACCGCAAGCATCTTTACGTGTGAGCAATTTAACGAAAGGGAAACGCCCCAGAATGGCGAGCCCTGCTCCCAATGGACATAAATAGCGGCAGTACACTTTATGAATTTTTAAGCTAAGTAGCAGCAATAAAACCGAATACAGTACAAAGGGCCAATATCGAACAAAGTGTAGGGTTATGGACGTTTTGAACGGCTCTATTTCAGCGAGCTTCTCCGCAAGGTTTAGCGAATAGAATGAGCACGCAACAAGCCCTATAAGCAACCCATATTTGATTTTTTGCGCCCGTTTGTGGTGCTGATTTTTAATTCTAATTTGTTTTATCCTGAGCTTTTCAGCCAGTATTCCCATCATTTCCTGGAGTGCTCCGAAGGGGCAAAGCCAGCCACAAAATAGTCCCCGACCAACAATAAACAGCGAGACAAATACAAAGCTCCACAAAATAAAAATGACCGGGTCGAGAAGATATACCTCTAAGGAAAATCCATCGTCAATATCCAGTAGCAGCGTGTATATGTTGACAACAGACAGTTGCCCTTGAGCGTAAAAGCCAATAAAAAACAGCACGAACACAAGGGAAAATGCCCGCACTGTGTGCACAAACTTAGTGTAAGGCGTTAGCCTTTGCTGGAATGCAAAAAACAACGACAGCGCTACAAGATAAACAACGGTGATGCTTATCGTTAGGGTTCTGTCCCTCCAAATTTTCTGCCACAACGGAATGGGCTTCGCTAACTGAGCCTCTGGATTTTCCATAAATAGTTCACTAGGCAGTGTCACTTTCAAAGGGAACAGATGCTCATCTTGCTCGAAGAAACTCGGCTTAAACGGCACACTAATCGCTATTTCCATTTCTTGGTCAAGTGACAGCCCACCTTTCGATTTTACTCGAAGTACTTTGATCTCGTTGTAGTCGGGCAATGCTTGTGAAAATGCGGGGTCATAGAAGCTATAAAAATCGATATCGCGGATAGCTGTGGGAAAGCCGCCTTGAGATACCCGTAAATGCTCAGGTGTGGTTTGGGGAATAAACTCATCGCTGATAAAACTGAACCCTTTCGTATTCAGTACCATCAGTGCCATTTCACCCGGATTTAGATTTTCCTGTAACCGAGCAAATTCCTCTTCATCCAGCAGGTTTTTCCCCACAATAGGAAGACTTAAAAACGCATAGTAGTGTTCGGCAATGATGTCACCATCAAGAGCAAGCTCGCTTTGAATATCGTCAACCGCCCGAACCACTTCTCTCGAAAGCCCTTCGGTATTTTGCTGAGTAATCTGGTGCTTTTGAATGTAGCCCTTGTCCACCAATTCGCTAAAATTGAGAGGTTCGTAAAAGTCTGGATTGATAATATTGTTGCTAGGCGCAACAAAGCCATCGAGCTTAGCTCTGGCAACGGCTAATGCAGATGTCACGATGGTATCGTTGATAACCAGCACCGATACGGTGGCTTTCGTAACTCCATCAAAGTAGGTAGCGTCTTTGCCTACATTGCTTTTCCCACCAATGATAAAACGTTCTTTGACACTGTGCCCTTGATATTGAGCAACGAAATCAAACATAGACTTCTCGCCAAGCCCGTGCAAAAAAATCGGCTCGCTATGCTGCTTGACGAAAAGATCGACCACATTGCCTTGTGTGTCTAGCCCAATCACTACATTAACCGGTTTGCCTGAAAAGCCTATGAAGTCGACAAAGTCATTCGACTCAAAAACATATCCGAGTAGTTGCTGAAGCTGATAGACCGGGGTTACCTTGATATCTGTGTGCATCTCCCCCACGCGTGTAGCGTTGGGAAATATTTTGTAAATGTCTTGTGGAATGTCTGTCGCGTCAGACTGCGCCAACACATTGGTGCTGAGAAACAGCAAGAAAATGATTGAGGAAAATGCGATGCGCATAAAAGTAGCGGGCGGCGGTAGGCGCCGCCCTCAGGTTTACTTAGAAGAAACCAAGTGGGTTGATGTCGTAGCTTACCAATAGATTTTTTGTCTGCTGGTAGTGATCTAGCATCATCTTGTGGGTTTCGCGGCCAATGCCCGATTTCTTGTAGCCGCCAAACGCAGCGTGCGCTGGATACAAGTGATAACAGTTCGTCCATACGCGACCTGCTTCAATCGCTCGACCTACACGGAATGCTACATTCGCATCGCGGCTCCATACACCAGCGCCAAGTCCGAAGCTTGTATTATTGGCAATCTCAATCGCCTCTTCTTCGGTTTTGAAGGTTTGAACAGCGATTACCGGACCAAAAATCTCTTCCTGGAACACACGCATGTGGTTTTCACCCTTCAAGATAGTCGGCTGAATGTAGTAGCCTCCATCAAAGCCAGGTAGCTGCTCTTTCTCACCACCAGTGACAACCTGAGCCCCTTCTGACTTACCGATATCGATGTATTTAAGGATCTTTTCGAACTGCTCATTAGATGCCTGTGCACCTACCATGGTATCTGTGTCTAGTGGGTTGCCACGTTTGATCTTCTGAATTTTTTCCAACACTTTTTCCATGAATGCATCATAGATGTCTTCGTGAATAATCGCTCGAGAAGGACACGTACATACTTCACCTTGGTTGAAGTATCCAAGCACTAAACCTTCCGCACACTTATCAATAAATTCAGGCTCGTGATTCATGATGTCTGGGAAGAATAAGTTTGGCGACTTGCCGCCAAGCTCAACGGTAGATGGAATAAGGTTTTCAGCAGCACAGCGAAGGATATGTCCGCCAACAGGTGTAGAGCCAGTAAACGCAATTTTTGCGATTCTTGTGCTTGTTGCAAGAGCCTGTCCGGCTTCTGCCCCGAACCCGTTAACGATGTTTAGTACACCCGGTGGTAGTAGGTCTTGGATTAGTTCGGCGAACAATAAGATAGATACTGGCGTTTGTTCTGCTGGCTTTAGCACCACTACGTTACCGGTAACAAGTGCTGGCGCAAGTTTCCATGCAGCCATAAGTAGCGGGAAGTTCCATGGAATGATTTGCCCAACAACACCATAAGGTTCGTGGAAGTGATACGCCACCGTGTTTTTATCAATTTCACCGATGGTGCCTTCTTGGCTTCGAATACAGCCTGCGTAATAACGGAAGTGATCTGCGCACAGCGGGATGTCTGCATTAAGCGTTTCGCGAACGGCTTTACCATTATCCCATGTTTCCGCAACGGCAAGTAGCTCTAGGTTTTCTTCAATGCGATCGGCTATTTTCAGAAGAATGTTAGAACGCTCAGCTACTGACGTATCTGCCCAGCCCTTTTTCGCAGCGTGAGCGGCATCTAACGCAAGCTCAATGTCTTCAGATGTTGAGCGTGGGATTTGTGCGATGTCGCTGCCGTCTACTGGAGATGTTGCGGTGAAGTACTCACCTTTAACCGGTGCTACCCATTCGCCATTGATAAAATTACCGTAGCTTTCTTTGAAGCTTACGACCGAACCTTCACTACCTGGCTTTGCATAAATCATAAGAAGTACCTTTTGATAACTTTGCGCGTACCACGCGCACTAACTTGGTTTGTTGTGTAGTTTGATAATGGTACTTTTACGTTGTACCTACCATGATGCGATAGACCGATTTGACTCCTACTTTAGGAGGGGAAACCTATGGCTACTTCTCACTCTTCTCGACAAAAGACACCGATTGAGACGCTGAAAGCTCTGCATCACCGATATAACCGTGTTTAGCCGCAATGGCTGAAAACTGGGAGGGCACCGCGTCGAGCTTTCGCTTAATGACTGTGAGCGCGTTAGAGACAGTCTTAGCCGATAGTCCCAACTCATCAGCAATATCGAAGCGGGATTTATTCATTGCTATCGCAATAAATATTTCGAACTCACGTTTTGTTAATTTGGCAGCAATGTCCACATTGGTATCGAGAAGTTGATTGGCTAAATTTACCGCCAGGCCTCGCTCAATATACTTTTGCCCTTTTGCGACGACCTTAATTGCCGAGATCAATATTTCAGGCGAACTACTTTTACTGATGTACCCCATAGCACCGGTCTGCATGGCGCGGTGCAATATGACGCTGTCTTCGAACATACTGAAAAAGATAATTTTTAAATCTGGATGTCGCTTCAAAAAAATCTTGGCTAAAACAAGGCCACTTTCATTTGAAAGGTTTATGTCGAGGATTAAGATCTCAATGTCACTACTGGCTAATAAACGATGGGTTTGTGCACCGTTTTCAGCATCAAAAATACGGCAGTCGGGCATCATCGCATTGAGTAAAGCTTTGTATCCTTCACGCACCACAGCGTGGTCGTCGACAATTAGAATATTCATGCGACGTTAGCGCCCATAAGAGGAGGCATTTTTTTAAGGGTAAGGGACAGCGATACAGCAACGCCGCCATCATCGGGTGACGTTACACTGCAATTTGCTCCTATACAACGCGCTCGGCTGCGCATTGAAGACATGCCAATATTTTCTACAATGTGGTTCCCTAATCCCCGACCGTTGTCTTTGACCATCACAGAAACACGGTGAGTATCGCCATAAATTTGAATGCTAACCTTGGTGGCCTTCGCATGCTTAATCACGTTGTTAATGGCTTCTTGAGCAAATCGGTAAAGATGAATATCTCGCTCATTATCTTCTTGATAGCGCTTTAGATTAATTGACACGTCCCACTGCGTATCGGGCTGTGCTACTTCTTGTTCGTACACCAGTCGCTCAAGCGACGACTGAAGAGAGACTCTATCTAAAACAAGCGGGTGTAGGTGAGCAGTGAGTTTTCTAATTGCATCGCTTATTTGATGTGACATCACTTGAACTTTCTGTGCCGACAGTTCAACAACAGATCGCTCTTTTGCGTTAACCAAAATATAAGCGTGGGCTTTTATCGTGGTCAGCAACTGCCCAACATTATCGTGGAGCTCTCTGGCAAGGTAATTACGCTCTTGCTCTTGAAGAAGCGCTAATTGCTTATCTATTTTTATGAGCTGCTTTTCTTTTGATTTAAGTGCATTTTGCAGATGCTTAAATTGGTCTAATACCCTGTTCATTTCGGTGATATCTGAATGTGGCAGGGGCTGTGATTCCTTGCCTTCTCGTAGCTCAGATAACGCGTCAGCGAGCTGATTTAGCGGCACTAACCTTTGCTTAACCGCCACTTTTAACGTAAACAGCAACAGGACAAAGGTTGCGAAAAACAGTCCCGCCACCAAGGCAAAAAAAGTGAGATTCTGGGTGAGTTCAGTAGCATCAAAAGGCGTAACAATAAGATACTGATTTTCCTGAATTGGGATGATAACAGGTGTGAGTGCAGTACGTTCGGTTGTCGGCATCACTGAGGTCTGCTCTGCCTGAAGGCGCCCCGTGAAATAATGGGCGGATAAGTGAGGGCTAGGCTCTACAATCGCTTCGATATCAGCAACAGGGATATTGAGGTTCACCATTTCTCGCACTTGATTAAGCGCGCCCGTCATCTCTTCCTCAATGTTATCTTGTATGTGGAAGTAGACCAGACAGGTAAAAACCAAAAAGCAGCCAATGAATACGGCCACTATAGCTGTAGATATTTTCGTAAAACCTGACATAACCGCCCCTGCAAGCCTTTTATTACAGGGTTATGCTATACAGGCTGCGTTAAAAAGCACATCCTGCAATAGGGGCGAATTCATCCTACCAAGGTAGGATGAATTCTGTTTTGAGTGATGTTTTATTTGGTAAGAACTTAGACAGTTTACACTTATCGGTAAGCCTGTTTCTCTGTGCTACTAGCTTCCCAGTCGACTGCTGAATTGGCCTACTGCATCAACGACTTCTTTGGCACCGTCTTGAATTTGTTCGATAACTTCACCCGCCTCTCTGGCGTAGTTGAGCCCTGATTGCGCCTTTTCATCACCTTCATTAACCAAGTTCACTGCGTCGGTGGCCAATGTCTGGTTGTGTTTAACCACATTGATGATTTCTTCTGTGGCTTCGGTTGTACGCGATGCTAACTGACGCACCTCGTCAGCAACTACAGCGAAACCTCGCCCCTGATCGCCAGCACGTGCCGCCTCAATCGCAGCATTTAGAGCAAGCAAGTTGGTTTGTTCGGCAATAGCACTGATACTTCCGATAATAGTGGCAATTTGTTGAGACTGAGCGTCCAACGCATTAATCCCCTCTTTTGCCCTATCCATTTGCTGCGACAACGAAGACATTTCAGAAAGCAGTTCGCTAATGACTTCCTTTCCTCGTGTGGCGATTTGATCCGTTGTGTTTGAAGAACGGTAGGCGATATCAGCAGCACTGGACACGGCATTTTCTCGTGCCACCTGCTCAGTAATATCAGTAGCCAGCTTAACTACTTTATACATACGACCGTGAGAATCACAAATCGGGTTATAGGTGGCTTCCAGCCAAATAGTGTTGCCGTGAGCGTCGAAGCGTTCGAATCTACCTGCGACGAATTCACCCTGAGCAAGTCGTTCCCAAAACGTTTTATATTCGCGGGAGTTCGCATACTCAGTGTCACAGAAAATTCTATGATGCTGACCTTTAATGTCATTAAGGCTGTACTTAACGGTTTTTAGGAAAGCTTCGTTTGCGTCTTGAATATTGCCGTTCAAATCGAATTCAATCGCTGCATTTGACTTATGTAGTGCGGCCACCAAATCTTCGTGTTCTTTCGAGTTGGCTATAGTGCGCGTGAGGTCGTTGAGGTTAACTGAGAATTTGTGAATATTCCCTTTTCCGTCAAAAATAGGTTCAACTACGCCCCTTAACCACGCTTCTTCACCATTTTCACGAAGAAACTCAATCGCCCCCCAGTAATGAACACGCTGCTCGATAGAATCTTTCAGCTTTTTAAAGTGAGGCGTGTTTCTGGCAATCTCGGGAACAAATTCAAAGAAGCGATGCCCTTTCACTTGAGAGAGTGAGTAACCTAGCTCTTTCTCGAACATCTCGTTGACGGCTTCAATTTCACCACGCTCATTAAGATTCAGAAAGATCATTTCTTCGCGCAAGCCATCTCGCACTTGCTTGAGTATATGTAGCTCCTCGCGAAGCGCTTCGTTTTCTTTCACTAAGTGTTTATTGAACATAGGGCCTTCCCTGACAGAGAATTACAGTAATATGCCGTTTATCGGCAGTAACTAACCTTGCCTTAACGATAATTTGATTAATCTACACAAGGTTTAGCAAACGGTTCGCTAGACAATGTCTTTTTAACTAGGGCCTGTTGACCTTTGTTGTACATTTTTGCAGCGGTCTGTGTGCCATCTAGAAAATTCGTACACCAAAGGTCAACAGGCCCTAGGACGTGTCGGCCTAATTTATTAAAGCCTAGACCACATTCAGCCACTTGTATTAATGCGTGGCGAGTTTTTCGACGCTGCTACGCTATTTTTTACATATTTACCCTGCAAAAGACAGTAGATAAACGTCTAATTTTTTAGTCGAGAAATTTTGAATGGTATTGCGTAACTTTATCTGTAAGCCATTTTGTAAATACCTGAAAGCGTGCTTGAGAATGAGTTTCTTTGTGTGTGGCCAGCCAGAATGTGCGCTTAATGTGAATCTCGTTTTCAATGAGTCGAACTAAGCCTGGCTGAGTTTCAGCCATAAATTTAGGCAAAATGCCTACTCCTGCGCCATTTACAAGCATTTGATACTGCGCATTAATACTGGTGCTGCGCAGCGCGCTTAATTGTGACAAAGCTGTCTCTTCAATGAACTTTAATTGAGGAGCGTAAACCAAATCGGGCACGTAACTCACTAAATTGAAGGCGGTGAGCTCTTGTAATGTTCGTGGTTCGTTGTCGCTGATAAGGGACTGGTGGGTATAAAGATAGAGGTTATAGTCAGTTAATTTTTGTGTAACCAGCAAGCCTTTACTGGGCTTTTCTAACAAGATAGCCATATCGGCTTCTCGTTTGTTCAGGTTTAAAAAGCCGCTGGTTGCCACAAGCTCAATACTGATCCCCGGATACTGCTTTTTAAAATCGGGTAGTAAAGGCGCTAAAAACCAGCTACCGAAACCTTCAGAAACACTCACTCTGATCGTACCTGCCAAATGCGAGCGTTCATCACCTAATTCATTTTGTGCCTCTAGAAAGTAATGCTCTGCTTTTTCAATATACGTAACTAGCTCACTGCCATGGGTGGTAAGCACATACCCCTTTTTAGTTAGCTCGAACAACTTGCAATTTAATGAGTCCTCCAGTTTTTTTACACGACGAATTAATGTCGTAGGGTCTACCTTCAAGCCTTTAGCTGCAATAGCTACACGACCATTTCTTGCCAAACCAAGAAACAAACGCATGTCGTCCCAATTCACTTAAACACCTGCATTTTTACAGCACCATACTGCAAGTATATGTATTGTCTTTGCAAACACAAGGTTTCAATATTGTTAAAAATTACAGGAGCTATGTCATGAGAAAGATTGTTCACTTTATTGCAGGTAAAGATTTTGAGGATAGCAGCGAAAATACCGCGTCGGTATTTGCGCCCAACACAGGTGAAGTTCAGGCTGAAGTAAGCTTGGCTAACACTTCAACTTTGGCCTATGCAATTGAAACAGCCCAAGCTGCACAGGTTGAGTGGGCAGCAACAAATCCTCAACGACGCGCTCGTGTTATGTTCAAGTTTAAAGAGTTGGTTGAAGCAAACCGCGAGCGCTTGGCGGCACTATTATCAAGCGAGCACGGTAAAGTGTTGGTTGATGCGCAAGGTGATATTCAGCGTGGCCTTGAAGTTATCGAGTTTGCCTGTGGTATCCCTCATGCGCAAAAAGGTGAGTATACCGAAGGCGCAGGCCCAGGAATCGATGTGTACTCCATGCGCCAAGCACTTGGTGTAGTGGCAGGCATTACGCCATTTAACTTCCCGGCCATGATCCCAATGTGGATGTTCGGTGTGGCAATTGCCTGCGGTAACGCGTTCATTTTAAAGCCATCAGAGCGCGATCCGTCAGTACCTGTTGAACTGGCAAAGCTTATGATTGAAGCAGGCCTTCCTGCAGGTGTACTTAACGTTGTTCACGGTAACAAAGAAGTGGTTGATGGTATTTTAGATCATCAAACTATTAAAGCGGTGAGCTTTGTAGGCTCTTCTGACATCGCTAATTACGTGTACGAGCGTGGCGCTCGTGCAGGTAAGCGCGTTCAAGCTATGGGCGGCGCGAAAAACCATGGCATTGTAATGCCTGATGCTGATTTAGATCAGGTGGTAACCGACTTAGTTGGTGCTGCATACGGCAGTGCCGGTGAACGCTGTATGGCGCTACCGGTTGTCGTTCCAGTGGGCGATGAAACCGCTGAGAAACTGAAAGCCAAACTTATTCCGGCTATTAAAGACATTATGGTAAGTCATAGTGAAGATCCTAACGCTCATTATGGCCCTGTGGTTACTGCTGCTCACAAAGAGCGCGTTGAAGGCTATATCGACCTTTGCATAGAAGAAGGTGCTGAGCTTGTTTACGACGGCAGAACCAGTCAGATCCCAGACGACAGTCAAGGCTACTTCATCGGCCCAACGTTCTTCGACCACGTGACCAAAGACATGCGCTCATACCAAGAGGAGATTTTTGGTCCAGTGCTTCAAATGGTACGCGCGAAAGATTTCAACGAAGCAGTTAACTTAGCAAGTGACCACCAATACGGTAATGGCGTTGCTATGTACACCCGTAACGGCCATGCGGCGCGCGAATTTGCGCAACGTGTAAACGTGGGCATGGTAGGGATTAATGTACCTATTCCTGTGCCAGTTGCTTACCACACCTTTGGGGGCTGGAAGCGCTCTGCATTTGGTGATACCAACCAGCACGGTATGGAAGGGGTGAAATTCTGGACCAAGGTTAAGACCATTACGCAGCGCTGGCCTGATGGCTCAGATACGAACGACAACGCCTTTGTTATTCCAACCATGGGCTAAGTGAGGAGACTATTATGACCACAGTTGCATTTATTGGCCTAGGTAATATGGGCTCAGGGATGGCAGATAACCTGGTTAAGAACGATTACAACGTATTGGCTTTTGACTTAAGCGAAGCGGCACTGGCCAAAGCCAAAGAAGCAGGCTGCACTATTGCGCAAAGTACCGAGCAAGCTGCTGCTGAGGCCGACATCGTTATCACTATGTTACCAGCAGGCAAGCACGTAAAAGATATCTATTCAAATCAGATCTTGGCTTCTGTCCGCGAAGGCACCTTGCTTATTGATTGCTCCACCATCGACGTAGAGACGGCGAAGAGTGTGTCAGAATTGGCAGAAAAAAAAGGCCTTAAAATGCTGGATGCGCCGGTTTCTGGTGGTGTTGCAGCGGCTGCGGGCGGCACACTCACGTTTATGGTGGGTGGCGACGCTGATGCCTTTGACAAAGCCCATGGTGTGCTTAGCGCAATGGGCAAAAAAATCGTTCATGCGGGCGGCCATGGCGCGGGACAAGCAGCAAAGATTTGTAACAACATGTTACTTGGCGCGACCATGATTGCGACGTGTGAAAGCTTCCAGCTGGCACAAAAACTTGGCTTAGATGCGCAAGTGTTCTTCGATATCGCTTCAAATGCCTCGGGACAGACATGGTCAATGACCACCTACTGCCCTGTAAAAGGTGTAGGGCCACAAAGCCCTGCTGATAACGATTTTGCTGGCGGTTTCGCTTCTGCGCTTATGCTCAAAGACTTGGGGCTGGCCATGCAGGGCGCGAAGGGCGTCAACGCGCAAGTACCTATGGGTGAGCTTGCTGCAAAGTGGTTTGAAATGCATTGCGAAGAAGGCAATGCAGGGATGGATTTCTCTTCAATAATCAACCGATTAGCGTAAGAGAAAACCAACAGTTCTCCGACGGCTACTTTCCCTCAGAAAAGGTGGCCTTCTTACTGAGCGAGTAAAGGATTTTACTCGCTCTTTTTTTATCATTTCCCTACCTATCTCGCTTGTTTTTGCGCTGTTGCTACCTCGCTAGCTCCCTTACCAAGCGGAATTGTTCCTTTGTTATTTAGTGTTCCCTTTTCATCATCCAGAAGCCATTTTTAGGTGGCTTATTCGTTCTCACTCACATGGTTAAAACGAGCCAATTCGGCGTTCGGTCTACATCTTGCAGTCCCGTATTTAGCCTAAGAAATTTACACTGCATTAAAGGGCTAAATTTTATACCCCCTTATGCGAAGCGATACTTTTATGACCGTAAAAATATTATACGTTTTAATGACTTACTTAATTCACTAAGCAATTTCACTAAACACATTGGTTCTCTATATCGCTCACTTAGAGCGCGCTTTGAGAAACAGAGTGTCGCTAATTTCTAACGTTCAATTTCCTAAATTCAGTAAGTAAAAATAAAAGGAACACACTATGAAAAAGCGTATTGTTGCCGCTTCGACGGCAATTGTAACTATTGGTTGTATTTTCGCCTTTATCGATACAGCCCCCTCGGGCAAAAAAGAGGTAGCAGCGGCGAATGCTGAGACAAAACCTGTTGGTAAAGAAAACGCTGTTGAAAGGCAACGAAACGGCAAAGTGTTATCGACAGGTGTCGATAACTTCAAACCAAAAAATGAAGCCGAGCTAAAAGCTCAGGCTACAACTACTACTAACGGTAAATCAGAGAAAGACACCATCGTCTGGACAACATCAGAAGATGGCAAAAAGGTACTTGAAGCAGAAGGCTATATTCCCGCTGACGTAACCGATGAAGCTTACATTGAGCTTGATCGTGAAGAATTAATGACGGTAGAAGTTGGCGAGTATCTCGATTTATACATCCCACAGTTCGGTGGCAGTTACACCGGTGAAGTTGATCACGTTGTCACTCATCCAAACGGCGATCGTACCGTAGAGGCCCACATCCCAGGTGCGGGCTCTCTCTACGCCGCTGTTATAACGCTTGGCGAAAACGCCACCTACGGAAACTTAGCCACGCCTCGCGACGTGTTTGTGCTTGAAGGCAATGATAAATACGCGTGGATCGCACCAAAGTCTTCAATGATGCAAAACCACATCGAACGTGAACCCGACAGCGAACGCCCGCTTAGCGACGACAACGCTGAAGAAGTCTTCGATCTCGGCCAAAACTAATCCCCTAGTGCCTGTTGAGCTTCACAGGAAATTCAACAAGCTCAAATAAAACAACAAGAAGGAAATAAAAATGAAACACACATTTAAGTGTTTAACGGCAATGGCAGTTTCACTGCTTTGTGCAACATCAGTAACAGCAGCCACCATCGATGTAATGGTGCTTTACACCCAACCTGCTGCAAACAATGTGTCTAATATCGACACTAAAATTAACCAATACATCTCACACGCCAACCGTGTTTATCAAAATAATGCGGTAGATCTACAGTTGCGTTTAGTGGGCGCTCAGTCATCTGCTGCTACATCTAGTGACCTTCAACCTACCGAAAGTGCGCTAGACTTGTTAACTGATAGCAGTGGTGTGCAAAACGCACGATCTTCAAACGGCGCAGACATGGTTGTGCTTTTAGGTAATCGTGAAAACATTTATGAAGGCGGTCAGCTAGTGGGTTACGTGTGCGGCATTGGCTGGGTAGGTCAAGGCAACAACGGTACACTGTATTCTAGCTCGCAAAGCCGCATGTACAGCATTAGCGCCGTTGATTGCGGTCTGTCCACATTTGTTCATGAACTCGGTCACAACATGGGCTTAGGCCACTCTGTTCGCCAAGGTTCAGTAGGCGGTGTATATAATGATGGTATCGGTCACGGCGTTGATAATAACTTCTCAACTATCATGGCCTATCCTCAGGCATTCGGTAGTGCCACCCAGCTAGACTATTTCTCTGACCCTTACTGGTCAGGCTGTAATGGCCAAGCCTGTGGCGTTGAAAACGAATCTAATGCTTACCGCGCAGTAAATGCGGTTATTAACCAAATTGCTAACTACTTCTAAGTAAGTAATTAATTAGGGGATAAATAAGGGAAAGCAGCCTTGCTTTCCCTTCTACCTAACCCCCTGCGGATTGTTTACTCTTTAGGCTGCGTCAACATGTCATCATACGCATCCATTTCCCAAGGCAGTTCGCCTGGGCTGGTATCGAGGAAGTGCAGATAACTTTCGAACTGATCTAAGATGTCCTTAGTAATACTCTCTTTGTCATATCCGTAAATATCGTAAGCTTGCCCTCCGCGGCGAAGGAACACTTCAGCGCGAAAATATTTTTCCGACTCGTCTTCTTCTGAACGCAGCTCTGCGTAGCTAAACCCTGGCACTAAATATTCAGTCATACGAATATCGTAGATAAAGTCCATGTGATCGTGACGCTCAACAGTGAAGGTGGCCCTTCCCGTTTCCTCATCAAGCTTAACAAACGCCTCCCACTCTCGCGCTTTCAAAGCAGCCTGTACGTCTTTCATCGCTGCAATCACAGTTTTATCAATAAACTCATGCACCTCATTTCGGCTTGGGTAATCTACCATTGCTGCGAGTCGGCCTTTTAGGCTAGTCGAGCGACCGTGGTTTCTATTAAGCGTATTCGCCTTCAAACTGTTGTTTCGGTAGCCTTCAATGACTAGCGCACGCCATAGACCTGCTACAGACGCTAGCATAATGAAGGCGAATGGTAAGGCGCTCGCAATGGTCATCGTTTGCAGGGCATTCAGCCCGCCAGCCAACAGCAACACTGCAGCAACGGTTCCTTCCAGACACGCCCAGAAGATACGCTGCCAAACCGGGCTTTCTTCTTTACCACCAGAAGCAAGAGAATCGATAACCAACGACCCAGAATCTGATGACGTCACGAAGAACGTAATGATCAATAACACGGTCAAGCCTGACATGATTGACGCGCCAGGTAGCAAATCATAAAGTTTGAACAACGCAACCGCTTCGTTTTCCTGCACATCGCTAATGAGTGTGGTAACACCTTGGTTCATAATGGCATTTAGCGCGGTGTCGCCAAACACGGAAAACCAAAGGAAAGTGAACATGGTAGGCACAAGCATTACACCAAAAACAAACTGCCTAATGGTTCTGCCTCGACTTATTTTGGCGATAAACATGCCTACAAACGGCGCCCAAGCGATGGTCCAGCCAAAAATAAACAGCGTCCAGTTCCCAATCCAATCGCTGCGACTGTAGGCCTGAAGATTAAAGGTACGTTCAATGATGCCGTTGATATAACTTCCTGTGTTCTGTAAAAAGGTTTCTAAAATATGAACCGTTTCTCCGAAGATAAAAACGGTACTCATAAGCGATACAGCCAGAACCATATTAAGAATTGATAGCCTTTTAATGCCCTTATCCATGCCCGCGATAACCGATATTGTTGCGGCCATGGTTACGATAGCAATGGTGCCTACCTGCACCATGATATCAATGGGGATATCGCCAGAAAGATAGTTAAGCCCCGCATTGATCTGTGTAACGGATAGTCCGAGTGTAGTGGCGATACCAAATAATGTACCGAGAATGGCGAATACATCTACCGCATGACCCATAGGGCCATAAATTTTATCCCCTATCAGCGGATACAAAGCCGAACGGATAGACAAGGGCAAGCCATGTCGAAAAGCAAAATAGGCAAGAACCAAACCGACTAGCCCGTAGATCGCCCAGATGTGAAAGCCCCAATGAAAAAATGCGATTTGCATGGCTTGTTTCGCCGCATCAACAGTTTCAGCTGCTCCTGCAGGCGGTGAAGAATAGTGTAGAACAGGCTCTGCTACGCCAAAGTAGAGCAGCGCTACGCCGTAGCCTGCTGAGAACAACATAGAAAACCATTCGGGAAAGCTATATTGAGGCTCTGCATGATCGGGCCCCAACTTTATGTTTCCCCAGCTAGATGATGCTACCGATACAATGAATACCAAAAAGATAGCGACCGACAACATGTAAAACCAACCAAAGGTTTCTGTAATCCATGCCAATGTACTATCGAAGGCCTCGCCGGCAAGTTCGGGGTTGCTGATGGTTCCGATCACCAGAAGCAAAATAATGACGACGGCGGGGAGAAATACAGGAAGAAGAATGGTGGAGTTGTTTACTTGGCCTTTCATAGCAAATCCCTTTTCACTGACAGGAAAGTTGAAACCCTGCGAAAACTTAAAAGCTGTTTTTTTCTACTAGTGAGGATTTGCTTTGGTTCAGATAATTACCCAGATATATTCTTTTCTTGGCGCTACAGACCGTGATTTCAAGTAATTAAGACGCTCCAAGCGGCAACGACCTGCTTTGGAACAAGAGATTAAAGGGCTTGATTGCCGCTAGCGTATCAAAAATAATCAGACATAGATAAATAGCGCTGCCTGATATGTTCAATTAACAGCTTAATTTTTCGAGATGGCTGGCGGCTGTAAGGATAAACGGCATAAACGCCTAACACCTTACCTACCCGCTCTGGAAACAAATCGACCAGTGTTCCATTACATAAATCTTCGAATACCAAACATTTAGGTACGTAGGCAATACCTCTACCAGCAAGAGCTGCTTTGCGAAGCGCCCCTGCATTGTCACTTGAAAATGCGCCATCTACGGTGATGGTGTAACTGCCTTGAGACGACGTAAACTCCCACTCCCTTGCGCCGGATGTGTGGTAGGAATACAACAAACAGTTGTGAAAGCTCAAATCCTCTGGTGCTTTGGGCCTGCCTTTTCGTCTAATGTAATCCGGCGATGTGCAAACCACCCAATGGGAATCTAAAAAGTGCCGCGCGATCAGACTTGAGTCTTCCAAATATCCCGTTCGAATAACAAGATCAAACCCTTCCTCGACTAGATTTACAAATCGATTATCTAGAGACATATCAACGCTTAACCCTGGATGAAGTGTACAAAACTCAGCTACCGCATCGGCTAACAGTAAATCGCCCGAAATCGTTGGAACCGACATTTTAATGTGCCCGGATATTTGTTCACTGTATCCAGAAATTGTGTCGATAGCTTCCTGCGTGGACGCCTTTACATTCATGGCGCCTTGCTTCAAAGCTTGACCCGCTTCGGTAAGCGTGAGTTTGCGAGTAGTGCGATACAAAAGCTGCGTTCCCAGCTCTTTTTCAAGCTTTGCTATTCGCTTACTGACTACCGAGTTGGTAATGTTGTTCGCCTCTGCCACTTTGCTAAAACTGCCCATCTCCGCAATTTGTGCAAAGAGAATTAAATCGTCTGCTCTCACGTTATTACTTCACTTTTGGAAAAGATAAATTTCATTGTTGCCGTATATCCCTAAGGCGAGAAACGTTATATTTTTATCAAGTTAATTACAATCGATTAAAGACATGATTATTTCATCGCCGACTGATTATCGACGCGCTGCGCAAAAAATATTACCGCCGTTCCTATTTCACTACATTGATGGTGGTGCCTATCGAGAGCATACACTTAAACGCAATGAAACTGACTTGGCTGACATTGCATTAAAGCAGCAAGTGCTGAGAAATATGTCGTCGCTTGACCTTTCTACAACGGTCTTTGGTGAACAATTGGCTTTACCTATTGCCCTTGCTCCCGTGGGATTAACCGGAATGTATGCGCGACGTGGTGAAGTGCAAGCCGCTAAAGCGGCAGCAAACAAAGGCATCCCGTTTACCATGTCGACGGTGTCAGTATGTCCTATTGAAGAAGTCGCACCAGCCATTGAACGTCCAATGTGGTTTCAGCTCTATGTGCTTCGCGATCGCGGCTTTATGAAGAATGTTCTGGAGCGCGCCAAAGCAGCGGGTGTAACAACGTTGGTCTTTACCGTAGATATGCCTGTACCAGGGGCTCGCTATCGCGATAAACACTCCGGTATGAGTGGGCCATTTGCTGCAAGCCGTCGCGTACTGCAAGCGATGACCCATCCTCGTTGGGCATTTGATGTAGGCGTATTCGGTAAGCCTCATGATCTTGGCAACATTTCTACTTATCGTGGCGAACCGACCCAGTTGGAAGACTATATTGGCTGGTTGGGCGCCAATTTCGATCCGTCTATCAGTTGGAAAGACTTAGAATGGATCAGAGAGTTTTGGGACGGCCCAATGATTATCAAAGGCATTTTAACTGAACAAGATGCCAAAGATGCCCTGAGTTTTGGCGCAGAAGGCATTGTAGTATCCAATCACGGCGGTCGTCAGCTAGATGGCGTGCTTTCTACCGCTAAGGCTCTTCCAGCGATTGCTAGCGCGGTGAAAGGCGATCTAAGTATTTTCGTAGACTCAGGTATTCGTAACGGCTTGGACGTGGTGAGAATGCTGGCGTTAGGTGCCGATTGTACTTTACTAGGGCGCTCTTTTATTTATGCACTTGCTGCTGAAGGCCAACAAGGGGTAGAGAACTTACTCGATCTGTACAAACAGGAAATGCATGTCGCGATGACACTATGCGGCGCAAAATCAGTCAGTGAACTTAACCTCGACTCTCTCGCTTCTTAGTATCGCTGGCACCAAGGCCACTAAAAAGACCCCCAGTAATTGGATAGTCCAACTAATGGGGGTCACTGCATTTTTTACGGCTCTTTTATCAATGCACAAGTGGCTGGAAGTGTTATTTGCGCTTAATGATGCCCACCACAACAACTTCCATCATGCTCAGCCCAGTTTTTAAGTTTGGTGGTTTTGCCTATTCCCGGGTTAAAACTATTGGTGGGGTCTAATTCTCGGTAAAAGTTCTTCAGCGCATCTTTTGCAAAGTACTCGTGTCCCACATTGTGCTCTGCTGGGTATTCAGCGCTTCTCGCATCAAAAGTTTCCAGAATTTTACCCTTTAACAATTTGGCATCCGCCCCTTTTTTCAACACGTAATTCTGGTGCATTACGTGGCAGAATAAATGGCCGTAATACAGTTTCGTGTCTATCTGGTCGTCTATTTCTCTAGGCAGCACTTCAAACCAGTCAGGATCGTTACGGCGAAGTGCAACATCGATGGTCATCATAGCGCCCACGTCTTTGCTGTGCATCACGTGGTAACGACCTATCGCGCCACCAGCAACAAAGCGATGCAAAATAGCCTTATCAGCTTCTTCTTCTGTACACTCAAAATAACTACCTTCATTGGTTTTAAAGAAAGCATCAAGGTAGGCTTTGGCCTCATCTACCCCGTCGTTGCTCATCTCCAATATCCAATGATGCTGATACTTGTCTCTGTACTCTTCCATTCGCTTAGGCAAGTGGTTAGGAAAAACGTAGCTCATATACTGCATAACGCGATCTGACATTTTGTTGGGTAAGAAGCCCAGCTTGTCAGTAAATGCGTCAAATTTGCGCTTAAATGCAAACAGCTTAGGAATAAATTTGGCGCCAAGCTTGCTGATAACGATAAACATATCTTTACCGTATTTCTTTGATACGTCGTAGCAATCTCGGTGAAGGTACTCACCCGAGTCAGGCAAGTTCTTGAAAGTAGAAAGTATGTCGCGACGCACTTTGGTAAACACAGCGGCGTCGTTAGACCCCACATAAAATACCTGTTTTTTCTCAGGAATAGGAAAGGTGTCTAGCCTCACTGCGAACACGGCAAGCTTACCCGCGCAGCCTGAAGCTTCATGAAGTCTTCTGCCGTCATTGTTGAAGCGCGAAGGTGTGTCTGAATCAACGTCTCGAACTCGTTCATCATACTCGTTGTCTGATGCACGAGCGTCAGGGTGCTGAACGTCAGCTTCTTTGTAACGTTTGTTCTCAAGATTATTCAGAATTTCTTCTGGCTCACTACCTAGGTTAATCCCCAGATTGTTTACCAAAGATAGATTGCCATTAGCGTCGATTTGGGCAAAAAGCGCTAATTCAGTATAGGCAGGGCCTCGCTTGACCAAAGCACCACCTGAATTGTTACATATTCCCCCCACGATCGATGCGCCAATACATGAAGAACCAATCACAGAGTGAGGTTCGCGACCATAAGGCGCAAGCGTCTCTTCCAATCCAAACAAGGTACTCCCAGCCAAGCCAACGATTTGCCTTCCGTCGTCAACTAACTGAATATCATCAATACGCATAGTACTGATAATAACGAGAGGCCTGTCGTAATCTTTACCATCTGGCGTAGAGCCGCCCGTTAACCCTGTATTGGCCGCCTGCATAATAACCGCAACGTCGGCTTCAACACACAGCTTAAGCACGCGCCAAATTTCGACAAGCGTTCCTGGGCGCACTACCGCAAGCGCTTCGCCCGCGCCAAAACGAAACCCTTTAGTGTAAGGCTGCTTCTTCGCTTTATCAGTTAACAAATAGGCCTGCCCTACTACATCGCGCATTGATGCAATCAAAGACTGAGTGTCAACGTTTACGGTCATGGTTCTCTCTGTGTGTTGAAATAATGGAAGGAATGACTTGGTGTTGAACTATACACTAACACCATTATTAACAAAGGGGGCAAGCCGCTTTTATCGAGATAATTTACTTATATTTAATTCGTTGAACACTTAGAGGCTCTAGCATTTAAGCAAAACTTACAGGCGTTTTTCACTGTTACATTTTGTTACGCTTTGGAGGAGCAAGTTAGACCAGAGGAGTATTGTAAAGCCAATGTATAGTTCGTAAGGTTGATAGACACGAAAAGGAGCTTTCATGTCACATCAAGCGTTCGTTTTAACAAGAAAAAGTTTTTCAGAAAATACTAGAAGGGATGGGGCTTACGAACGATTCCTAAGTATTTTGCCGTCATGTGGATTTGTCGTCACAACCGGTGCGATTCATCCACCTCGAAGCGTGCTTAATAACACCTATACCTTCTTTATCGATGCGCAGTATTGTGACTCTGCCGCTATGCTCAACTTGCCTGTAGTCAACGATAACCCAGAGTTGAACAAAGTCATTTTCAACGTGCCAGAGTCTGACGTCGATTTTCATTATGCGGCACTGCAACATGGTATTAATGGTATTTTCCATATTGAAGATAGCTTAGAACTTCTGGTTCGCGGTGTTCAACAAGTTCAGGCGGGCAACAAATGGTTCAGTCGCGAGATTATGAGTCGCTATATTGATGCCAATTTAGTATCTAAAGCAAAACCCGTTGCTGCACTTCAATCGTCACATACTGTGCTGACCAAGAGGGAATTGGCCATCACACGCAAAATTGCAGATGGTGCCCAAAATCAGGAGATTGCAGACTGCTTACACATCAGCGTAAATACGGTGAAAACTCACGTTTACAGCATATTTAGAAAGACGGACTGCCGAAATCGCGTTGAACTTATAAAGTGGTTCGATCATCAGTTTAGCCAACCACAACAAGTAAGCATCTAAACTGATAACCCATTGAATTTAATTGCGTATGGCGCTTACGCTTTTGCGCGCCATACGCCTTTCTCCATTCCTTGTAACACCAACTCAGTCACCGCTTTTTCTATACTTTGTTTAACGCACTCGAACATGGGTTCATTAGTCGTGTAGCCCGTTTCTGCTTCAAGCAAACGCTTAAGCGAAACATACCTAAACAGGCCTGCTCTCACCTCCTGGCTTAGTACTTTCTTAGATGTTGAAACCGACACCAATACTTGACCTGTTCTCACGTCAACTGCACGCATGTAAATTGAGATTTGATCTTCCCTAAACAGCTCACTCGCTCCAATGCCAAAGTACTCTACGCCAGCGCCGCCGGTACGAATGTTGGTATCGTAGCTAATTATCCCACCTTCTATAATAATTCTCGCTGTCGTGAGTGGCGGCAAATCGCCTCCGCTGCTTTCGTCGGCTCTAATTATTTTGCGTTCGGTAAGAATGTTCTGCAGCCCTTCACGCTCCACAGGTAAAAACCAGGATGTCTCGCTTAAGGTCTGAACAAGAATAGAGGTTGCGCCTTGAGTCACCGCAGTAGAAAACGAACTTGCCCCAGTGCTAGGTTTATATTGCCCGGTCTGGTCTCTAAACGCATATACAGAAACCGGAATTTGTCCCATAGGCGCTGGCAAGCTTTTTACTTCAGACAATGTGGCACTGTCTTTAATTACATCAGCGGCCGTTGTATCTGGCGGCAGCGTATTAGTGATGGACTGGCATCCTGCAAGCGCCATGGCCACTATTAAAAAAACGGTACTTCTCATGTGTTTCCCTACCCAAACCGTGGAATTTCAACGACAGTAACCTCACCTGTCAGTAAGTTAGTAATGTTCACAACAATGCTGTCAGGATTACTCGTTATTAGTTCTACCTGAAAGTCACCACTAACAAAAATACTATCCTGATTGAATATGCTGTCTATCGGGTTTCCATCTTCATCATATTCTTGTTCACCGAATGCGATGTCTGTGATTTCGCGGACTATACGATTGATATAGGCGCGTTCGAGTGATTCTTGAAGGCGTTCGTCATAGGAGCGCTCGCTGTAAGGCGCTGTATGAGCGTTTTGTGAATTCGCCTTACTTAATAAAAATGATCCGTTAAGTGGATTACCACCGAATGACGGGTTGATCGGTTCATACACCAACTCTGTTGCTTTCACACTAGCTGAAGTCCACGAGCCAGTCGCGATTAAGGCTGCTATCAATATCCCTTTTTTCATTACCATTCGTCCCCTGCTAAATCTGGGCTTCTACTGTCTATACTCGCGTTTGCCACCGCGTCTAAAACTAACATGATGGCTTGCTGTACTTTTTCATCTAACGGTACTTGTCTACGCCCCATGTACGTTTGATAAACCACTCTATTGTCGTAAATCACCGAAAGAAGAGTACCCGCTTGTGGCACAATAATTTCTTTAACAACAAGGTTCTTACCCGAACTGTCTGGGACTTCTCGCCAGTATTGGCTAATGCGAGAGGCAAATTCGTGGCCTTGGCGGCTAATACTGTTATCGAGCAACAGTCCACCTAGCCGAATTTCTTCTGCGTGAATCGGAGAAAAGAACACACTAAAAAGCAGTGTGATAAGAGAGAAACAATACAAGTACTTCATTTTACTGAATATAGCCGGGCAAACGCCCGGCTACTCACTTTTACATCTGTAGGTTTACATCTGAACAACGGTAGCTACGTTGTAGTCACCAACCTGCGTAACACTTACTGTGCCGCCGTTGCCAGTGATACTACCTGTAACTAAGTTATCGTTACCCATTTGCGTAACTTCAAATGTATTCATATCACCAGAAATAACGAACTGACCACCTGCGTCGTCTGTTACCCAGTTTCCTACGCCTTCTTGCATAACACTAACAATATTGTCGTCACCGTTAACCAATAGGTCTAGTAAGTTAAGCTCGCCCGTTTGCGAAACCATAATTTCGTTGTAGCTTGATGTAACGTTGCTTGCCAACTCAACCGATGCCGTATTTTCAACACCCTCTTGAGACATTTCAATGATGTTGCCATCAGCGTAGTAAGTTGCATCACCAATACCAGCTTGTGCTAACGCCAAGTTGGCATCGCCATCTTGCTCAATTTCAACGGTGTTAAACAGGCCATCGAAATTAACTGTGCTGATTTCATTGGCATCACCTACCTGAGTTAAATCAAACTCGTTGAATAAGCCAATTACGCCAGCATAAGCCGTGTTGCCTTCGCCCACTTGGTTAATTTCGAACGTATTCGCTTGTCCGCCGATAGTTTCTACGGTAGCTAAGTTAACGTCACCGATTTGATCGATATTAACTTCATTGCCAGAGCCTTCAAATACTCCTGTGGTAATCTCGTTGCCATCTCCATCTTGTTCAAACTCTAGCACATTACCGTCGCCAACCATGCTCCAACCCACAGCGTTCTGGTCGCCATCTTGGTCAATTTCAACTTCGTTTTCTGAGCCGACAACGGTTAAATCAGACACGTTGTAATAGCCGTCTTGAATAACATCGATAACGTTTGCATCACCGCTTAGCTCGCGAACATACGATTCGTGCCAGTCACCACTTTGATCAACAAATACCGTATTGTCGTTACCCGCAATGGCATTATTAGCCCAGTTACCACCATCACCCTGATACACTGACAACGTGTTTCCACTGCCCGAAATGCTATTTATTGAGCGATTAAAAATAAAACCGATAGGGCCGCCATCACCTAATTGAACAAGTGAAACTGTGTTATCGTCACCTTCGACAACGACATCGGCTGTACTATTTAAACTATCTTGCTCAGATTCTAAGAAGTTGCCGTTACCTGTGACACTTGCAAAGAAGGTATTACCTGACTGCATTTGCGAAGCTAGTACTTCGTTTGCGTCACCCGTTACTTCTACAAAGATTGCATTTAAGTCACCTTCCTGACTTAAAATAGATTCATTACCTACCTCATTTCCCTCTGGTGCCGTTTGGGTTAGCGTAATTTCATTGCCTTCAGCTGCAGCAATAAAATCTGCGGAAGCACTGAAATCAACTGTCTTACTCGCTGGAACTTCCTGAGCCGATGCCCACCCTGTCGCTGCTACTAAAAGCAATGCACTCGCTATTTTTGTTTTTTTCATTTTCACATTTGTCTCCCTATGGCAATCACATCATTCTTGATATTGTGTGATGTTAATCACCATTTCGTTCCCTATCTGGTAAACAGTAAAAGACTGTTCACCCAATTGATTAACATTGGCTACATTGTCGAACCCATCTTGAATAATCTCGAAATAGTTATTGTTGTTTTGCTGCAGTAAATTAACCACGTTCCCCTCACCCAGCTGTGTGATCAGAGCTTCGTTATTACTGCCGTTTTGAACAACATTCGATAGGTTGGCGCCGTTGCCGCTTTGGATAATGTTAGTTATGTTATTTAGCCCAAACTGACTAACAGCGATGAAGACCGTTTCATCGTCTATCGTTATAGCTTGAGCATTCAGACTCATTGAAAGAGAAGATTCCACCATGTCTGAGCTTGTTGATAAGTCGGACTGTTGAGCATAAGCAGGAAGATTTACGGCTAGAAGACTGCACCCCGTAATGGCTGCCAACGCAACGGCTCTACATGCCTTAGCGTTATTAGCAAATTGGCTCTTTTTAACCTTTAGCTTCTTGTCCATGAGAACGACTGCTTCCTTGATTAACAACAAAGGTGACCCCTCTATAACACTCCTTAAGACGGCGAGAATCCATCACCAATAAGTTGTATTTATTACAGGTCAAATACAGTTAGCACACGTTAAATCAGCAAGTTATTTATAATGGGTAATACCATAGTGCTAGATTTGACGAAAATTCACGCACCGAGTAATTATTGGTAAGACCACCTAGTTTTTGTAGGGTCTTTTAACGGGTATTGCTACAGCGCGCCCCTAAGACATAGAGATCTGAACTACCTGTCAAAAATCATAGTAATTAAGTACCACTTTGGGCTTCTCTTCTCACTTTTTCCTAGTGGTTAAGTAGTATTTTTGAGCAAATTTTACTGTTAGGGGTGGCAGGTTTTTAAATTTGCGTTATAAGTTTTAACCGTTAGTTATATCAGACCGAACGAGAAGGTTCTGTGATTAAAGCATTATTGCTAATTATGGAATCTAATTATGAAAACAAAGCCTTTTAAAACAGGCCTTTCAGCACTGTCATTAGCCCTTCTACCGCTAATGGTATCTAGTCATGCACACGCCGCAAAAGCCGAAATTTTCGACGATAGCGTTATCGTTGTGTACAAAGAAAATGTAAGCAAAGCGGAAAAGATGCGCGCTCGCTCTTCGGTAGGTGCACGAATTAGTGACGCAAACCGTGATGAAGTAGATGATCGCTTCTCTAACCTTTTAAATGGTCGCATTGCCAAACTGGAACTTCGTGGCAAGTCTGTAAAAGACGCCATAGAAATCTTAAAGAAAAATCCTGCGGTTAAAATCGCCGAGCCAAACTTCTTGTACCGCAAAGCCCTGGTACCTAACGATCCTTCTTATGGTGACCTATGGGGTTTGAATAACACCGGTCAAGCCGGCGGTACTGCAGATGTGGATATTGACGCACCAGAAGCATGGGATATAACAACCGGTGATAGCGATGTGGTCATCGGTGTTATCGATACGGGTGTTGACTACAATCATGAAGACCTTGCAGATAACGCATGGGTTAACCCAGGTGAAATTGCTGGAAACGGTATTGATGATGACGGCAACGGTTATATTGACGATGTTTACGGTATCGATGCCTTTAACGGCGATTCTGATCCTATGGACGACGATTCTCACGGTACGCATGTGGCCGGGACAATTGGCGCTGTGGGCGGAAACGGAATTGGCGTAGTCGGTGTAAACCATGACGTGTCAATCGCTGCATGTAAATTCTTAGGTCCTGACGGCGGTTCAACCGCTGGCGCTATTGAATGTATCGATTACTTCACCGACCTTAAAGAGAACCGCGGCATCAATATTAAAGCTACCAACAACAGCTGGGGTGGCGGCGGCTATAGTGAAGCGCTAGAAACTGCTATTGAAGAAGCTGGCCAAGCGGGTATTTTGTTTGTTGCTGCGGCAGGTAACTCTGGTTCAAACAACGACAACGTAGATAACTACCCGTCTAACTATGTCACTACAACAAACAGTCTGCTCGCAGTTGCTAGCCACACTCGTACTGACGGAGACAGCGGCTACTCATACGGTATTGAAACCGTAGACATCGCGGCGCCGGGTACAGCTATCCTATCTACAGTACCAGGTAACGGCTATGCGGCATACTCAGGCACGTCAATGGCAACGCCACATGTTGCGGGTGCAGCAGCACTTGTGTGGTCGCTAAACCCAGAACTTACGCCATCTGAAATGAAAGAGCTGTTAATGTCTACAGGTGAAACTAGCCTATGGGCTGATGGTCGCACCGTATCTGGCAACCGCCTAAATGTACTTAACGCACTTGAAGAAGCGGATCCAACTCCAGGTTTTAAACTGGGCATTACACCTGGTTCAGCTGAAATTGAAGCGGGTGAGACCTACACCTTCACTATTGAAGTTGGTTCAATTGCTGGCTACGAAGAAGAAGTACAGCTATCGCTTGCAGAGCCAAGTGATATCGCGTCTTTAAGTGCAAGCTCGGCAATGCCTGGCGATACGGTAACACTGACCGTAGAGACATCTGAAGATACGCCTTGGGGTCCATACAGCTTTACGGTGAACGGTGTAAGCGGTGATATTGAGAAATCTAAATCAGCGAATCTTTATGTTTACCCTCAAGGGCTAAACGAATTCCCTTACGCGTATTCTGGTGATGCTGTACCTACGTTACCGAATGAAGAAGATCCAGACGATGTCGGCGTGGACCTAGTGATTAACGTTCCTGACGACTTAACCGTATTCGGTATGCAGGCGTCGGTAAATATCACACACACCTATAGCGGAGATCTCGTACTATCACTGACCTCTCCTCAGGGTACGACCACCGTTCTTCGTCAGAATCAAGGTGGCGCTACAGATGATATCGTTGAGAGCTATAACTCTGATGCCTTTAACGGCGAAGTAGCAACAGGCGATTGGACCTTGAACGTGCTTGATACGTTCAACGGTGACAACGGCACTGTTAACACATGGAGCCTTGTAGTGACCGGTATTGGTGAAGTAGGCCCAACACCGCCTAACTCTGCGTTTACCTATGACGCTTCAGGATTATCAGTAAGCTTTACTAATAACAGTAACGACGTTAATGACGACATTGTCAGCTATAGCTGGGACTTTGGCGATGGCTCTACTTCAACGGAAGAGAACCCAACGCATGTTTACGCGAGCACTGGCGCCTATGACGTAACCCTTACGGTTACCGACTCTGAAGGCCAAACTGGCGTATCAACAGAAACCGTATCAGTTTCAGATAGCAACATTGTTGCCGAGATTGACCGCGCTATGCTGTCTCGATTCGGTTCGTTACGCGTAGATTTATCATATAGTGGCTCGATGGCCGATACTGTAATGATTTATCGCAACGGTGAGCTACTTGAAGAAGTAAGCAACACTGGACGTTATCGCGATAGAAGCAGAGGCGTTCAACCTGGTGAGTATACTTATATGGTTTGTGACGAAACCTCTGCATGCTCTGCACCAGTGTCTGTAAACCTTTAATGTAGTTTGCGTATCGCTGACGCGCTCTTCGTGACAGTTGGCGAATGATACGCTGAACAGTTAAGAGTTAAGCAATTGCCGGCCAAGGATAGGCCGGCTTTTTTTATTCTGAGAATTAAAGAGAGCACCAGTCTAAGCCATCGGCTTATTCACTATAAGCCAAATACAACGTACACTTGATGCATTAAGAGATAATAAGCATTTTTTCATGCACATACTCATTATTGACGATCACGAAATTGTAAGGGATGGCATTAAAACACTCATCGAGCAAGAGTATGGCTGGCATGTTTCTTACGCAGTAAGCTCTCTGGATGCTCTTCCCTCCTTCGCTACGTTAGACGATATTGACGTTGCCATTCTAGATATCTCGTTAGCACAGGAAAGTGGTTTCGACACACTAGTAAAAATCAAGAAAGACGCGCCGTTTATAAAGTGCTTAATGCTGAGCATGTATGATCATGTTGGCTATATCAGTAAAGCGCTTGAACTCGGCGCCGATGGCTACGTTACAAAGAATGCTGCCACCAAAGAGTTAATGGACGCGTTGGAAGCTCTAGAAAAAGACGAGAATTATCTAAGCACAGATATTAGTAAAAAGTTAGCTTTCGGTGATAAACAGCTAACCTCTATCCTTACTGAAAGGGAAAAGGAAATTTTCTTACTGTTAGCAAAAGGATTCCAGCCAAAACAGATTGCTTACTACATAGATACTGCCCCGAAAACAGTGATGGTTCACAGAACTAATATTTACAAGAAACTCAATGTAACCTCCCAATTTGGTTTACTTAGAATTGCGTTAGAAACTGGGTACCTCGACGTTTCTGACGTTATCTACGACGACACGCTAGTCAAAGCAAATTGATGAATTTAACGCGGTATTTCAACGTTACCTATTTACTAATGGGATTAGGTTATACCGCGCTATTTCACGGCGTGTGGTTGTTCAGCACCCAATTTGAAATTATTTCAGGTACGGTGAGCTGGTATTTGCCTGCTGGAGTTCGCCTAGCGGCGTTTTTACTACTGCCAATTTACAGCTGGCCACTGCTACTCATCGCAGAAAAATCAACCCACTTCATTTTATTTCACCCCGGTGGCATTCTCGACAACACGGCGTTTTTAAGTGGAACCATAGGTTGGTACTTAGTCCATTTAGTGCTGTCACCTGCGGTAATTTGCACCTGCGTTTATTTATTCAGACGTCGCTTTAGCGCACCTTATATAGACAATGTTTCCAGCACCCTTGCCACGTTGGCTTTTGGTGTTCTTATAAGTGTTGCTCTTGGGGCGGTATTTTTGGGCAGAAGGGCTATTGAACTGCAAACAGGCATAGAGGTTTTTCTTTCTATTTTGTTTGATTTTTCATTAGGTGACTTTGTAGGAATTGTTGTTCTTTGTCCTTTTCTTTTCGCATTATATAAACGGCCATCTATCCCTAAGAGTCACTTAGTACTGTACCTTACAACAATCGCTTGGCTGGTTTTGCTGATGCTGAGCAGCTATGCCTACTTCCAACAAATTAACATCAGCTATCAGGTTAAGTATCTAGCGGTTTTCCCCGCGCTCTTTTTATCGTATCGCTATGCCATAGTTGGCAGTGCGTTTTCGTGTTTACTCATAGGTATTACTGCGTTCGTGGTGGCAAGCCAGAGCGCACTTCCTCCCATTGAGCATCAGTTTTACATCTTAGCATCATGTACAAGTTGCCTCATTTTAGGTGCTTCAATTAACCAATCTACCTTGCTGAATATGAAGCTTGCGAAGAAAAACGAGGATCTTGAAGTATCGGTGCAAAGCGCCCAAGCACTGGCCAGTCAATTAGTGGTAGTGCAAGAAGATGAACGAAAGCGCTTATCGCGGGATTTACACGACGACTTTGGTCACCGCATAGTCGATTTGAAACTTCAACTGTCGCTAGATAGCAGAGAAAGCGACAACGACATGATGCTCAATAAAATAGATGCTCTATACCACGCAATGAAGAAAAGCTTAGGGGGATTACGTCCGTCCGGTATTGATACACTTCCCATTGAAAGCGTGATCCAACGTTCAGAGATTATTACCACGCTCAAGCGCGCAAACATAAACTATTCGTTTAACGTTAGCGGCACGCCAGTACCGTTCGATTCAGACCAGAAAATACATATCTATCGAATTGTGCAGGAAGCGGTGACAAACAGTATAAAATATGCCAATGCGACGTCGCTCAGCATTGATATCAACTATGCGCAACACAGTGCCGTATTTATCGTTACTGACGACGGCGGCGGCATCCCTGAGCATATTGCCCAACTAGCAAACGCTGAACCCACACTCGGCCTGCTGTCGATGAGAGAACGCGCAAAGTTGATAAATGGTGAGTTTGATATTTCCCAGAACAAACCAACAGGCACCCGAGTTTGCCTGACTTTGCCCTACAGTGCTTAAGTTACTCTACTGCGTTTTAGGTGCGTCGCTGCATCCTTTTTATGCTACATTGCTGTTGATTTAACTACTATTTTGATAACCGTATGCAAAAAAATTTCATTACTCGCCGAGCCCGTTTTTTTAGACAGTGCCTGAACATTGCTGTCCTAATTGCCACTTTCACCACGTTAAATGGCTGTGTAAGTACTCAAAATGAAAGTCCTTACACTTACGCTCCGTCTGCATCACCCTATCAAGATGTGGTCAATGCACAGCAGCGAGCTGTGGAACAAAGCAAATTACTTTTGGTTGTTCTGGGTGCTCAGTGGTGCCACGACAGTACTGGCTTAGCTGAGCGTTTTGCGACAAAGGAAATGGACCTTATTCTACGCGCTCATTATGAAACCGTATTTGTTGATGTGGGAACACTTGAAGACAGAAGAAATATAACCGAGCGATTTGACTACCCCATTTATTACGCCACACCAACAGTAATGGTGGTTGAACCTAAAACCAGCGCATTGTTAAACAGAACGTCAATGGATATATGGGGGCGCGCTGACAGCATCCCCTTATCGGAGTACATTCAGTATTTCTCTCGCTTTCCTGCAATGACAACTGCGCAAAAAGCCCCGTTTATTAACTGGGAAGCGACAGATGAAGAAGAAGCTTACAATAAAGAGCAAGCACTCAGATTACAAAGCGCTTATGACAAACTCGGTCCGCTACTTGCGCTAGATTTACAAGGTAATACCCCACAAGGGCTTAACGAGCTATGGAAAGAGACCAAAGGGTTTCGCACTGAACTGCAAAAAACGCTGATAAAGCGCGCCGAGCTTACGTTAGATTCTGAGAATGGCAACGGAGTCAACACCACGCCAGCATTGCGACACTACAATCCGTTTTCGTGGGAACATAATTCATTACCCACTCAGCGAGATTTAAAATGTTCGTAAAAGGGCCTTTCCAACGGCCCTTTTTTAATAAACTCGGTTTTATGAAGCGCAGTTCAACTGTTTACGCTTTTGCCCTGTTTGACGCCGTATTATTAGTGGTGCTATTTGACGGATTACTTCTGCGCTTAGCTGGTCGTTTAGCGGCACTTCCTTCACTTCCTGAGCGTCTTCGACCTGCAGGCTTTCCACCGCTATTGTTGCGCGAATCCGATTTACCTGCGCGCGGATTACCATTTCCGCTACGGTTGCCTTGACGTTGACCCGACTTTTTATTCTCGCCACTTCGTTTACCTTCGCTGCCGCTCTCACCTTGTGGTGCTTTCGGCTTTTTCGGCTTCTTGGGCTTTTTAGGCTTAGAAAGCGTGGTAACAGGCACGGCTTGCTGAGGCTCGAAACCTTCCAACGTTTCACGAGGAAGCAGTTTTTGAATCAGTGTCTCAATATCTTTCAGGTTTTGCAGTTCTTCAGCACATACAAATGACCAAGCCTGTCCACTAGCGCCTGCGCGCCCTGTACGACCAATTCGGTGAACATAATCAGCAGCCGTATTGGGTAAGTCTAGGTTTACAACGATAGGCAATTCACTAATGTCGATGCCGCGTGCTGCAATATCGGTGGCTACCAGCACTTTAATTGCGCCATTTTTAAAGTCAGCAAGCGCTTTAGTTCTCGCTCCTTGGCTTTTATTACCGTGAATCGCGGCACTTGGAATTTTTGACCGAGTTAGCTTTTCTGCAATACGGTTAGCACCGTGTTTCGTGCGGCTAAACACTAACACCTGCTCCCACTTTTGCTGTTTGATCAGACAAATAAGCGCGGTCGTCTTTTTAGATTTATCAATGGTCACTAAGTGCTGTTGAACCGCTTCTACCGTGGTATTGGCTGGCGCGGTTGAAATACTCACAGGGTTGCGCGTTATTGTTTTCGCCAGTGCAGTGATTTCATCAGAAAACGTGGCTGAAAACAGTAAGCTTTGACGCTCTTGTGGCAATAGCTTCAATACTCTCCTAATGTCGTGAATAAAGCCCATATCAAGCATTCTGTCGGCTTCATCCAATACCAACACTTCAAGCTGAGAAAACTTAACAGCGTTTTGCTGGTAGAGGTCAAGTAATCGTCCAGGCGTAGCAATTAACACATCCACACCTTTACGCAGCTTCATCATTTGAGGATTAATCCCTACACCACCAAATACCACGGCAGTTTTTAACGGCAAAAACTCGCTGAACGCTCTGATGCTTTCTTCTACCTGAGCAGCAAGTTCTCGCGTGGGTGTTAAGATAAGTGCCCGAACATTGTTGCCAGATACAGGTTGTCCTTCCATCAATCTCTGTAAAATAGGAAGTCCAAATCCTGCAGTTTTCCCTGTTCCCGTTTGCGCAGCTGCCAACACATCCTTTCCTTGCAATACTTCTGGTATTGCCTTTTCCTGGATTGGTGATGGTGTACTAAATCCTCGTTTTTCAATAGCTTTTAACAAGGGTTCAGCGAGCCCTAATTGGGTAAATGACATTAATAAACTCCTGTCATAGGTATTTATAAAAAATTGCATACCGCAAAGGTATAAGCGTTAGTGCTTTATTGCTAACCGTGGGGGTTATAGATTACTGGGAAAACCTAAAGAGATACGCCATTGCCAACTTGGCTTATTGGTGTTTGACATCAAGAAAAGAACGTAGGTGTTTACTCTTACAAATTGCGCGCGGAGTCTACCACTAAAAGCCGAAAGCCACCAGCGCATTTTTTGTTCAAAACCTAGTTAAGCCTGTCTGACGTTTCACTTAATAAGTTCCAATTTACATAGCATAACAGCAAGGGAAGTTTCATCGGCTTTTCGCACTAAGGGAATGGTCTTAAACCGTACTGTCTTCCCTCATTTTTAGGAGAGATATTGTTATATTTATATTTTTATCAAAACGATAAATATCTATTTAATACGAATTTTGCGACCTAGAAACGTAAACTTTTCAAGTAACAGAGTTTAATTATATTTATCAACACCTTAAGACATTTAGCTTTTAAAAGTGTGCGTTAAAAAACAAGTTAAACAGGGCTCTTCTACGTAAAAACACCTCAAAACCTTTGAAATTAAAGACAACTTGATAGCCAATTTCTGTTGGATAGATAAAAAAAGCTTTACCATATTTGTTATAACAGATAAAAAGCGCGCAGTTATTCCACGCTCAAATTACATCCACGCTGCTGCAGTGTGGTAAACAAGTGAAGTAGAAAACATGAATGTTGATAGTTTAACCCAGCACTTTGAGGAAAAGTTGGCTTTAGTTAAAGCATCGGTGATGTCTGATAGCTTTGTTATCCAGCTTACAACAATCGCAGTTATTTATTGCGTTGCATTTTTGCTTGCACGACAAGTAAAAAAGCCATTTAAGTTTACCCGAGAAAAGCCACAGCAAGGCGCACATACTATGCACGGCTTTTTATACAATCTGGGTGAGGCACTATTCCCGCTTATCACCATCAGTATGCTAAAGCTTACTACCGTGTTGGGGGCGCAATTTCAGTTTGATGCATGGCTATTGGAAATAGCCGTTGTTGTAGCACTAATGCTGTTTGTTAATTCCTTGATTACTGGTTTTGTCGAAAACAACACCATTGCAGCGTTTATGCGATGGGTGGGTTTACCTATCCTATTTTTACACTTAGTTGGCGTGCTTCCGCTGATAACTTCCGCATTGGAGTCAATGGCAATATCAGTCGGCAATGTTGAAATTTCAGCGTATGGCGTAACAAGAGTACTGTTGTTTGGTGGCTTGCTGTTCTGGCTAGGCCGCAGCTCGAACGCCATTGGTCAAGATATTATTCGAAACCATAAGTCGCTCGACGTTTCTACCAAAGAAGTGTTCGCAAAGCTGTTTGAAGTTGCCCTGTTCTGTGTGGTGTTTCTTTTATTGCTTAACGTCATGGGAATTAACCTTACCGCACTAGCCGTGTTTGGTGGTGCAGTAGGTGTGGGTTTAGGCTTAGGTCTGCAGTCCATCGCATCAAACTTCATTTCGGGCATCATTATTCTATTGGATAAATCGTTGACCGTAGGCGATTACGTTGAATTGGAAGACGGGCAGAAAGGTATCGTCAGAGAATTTAAAATGCGCTACGCCGTATTAGAGACATATGACGGTAAAGATGTACTGGTGCCTAACGAAAAGTTTATCAGCTCCTTGCTAATAAACTGGACACACAAAAACCAAAAACAACGTTACCGCATCGACTTTTCTGTCGCCTATAAAACTGACATCCGCGCGATGGTAGAGATTATTAAAGAGGCAGTATCGGAACATCCGCAGGTGATCAGTGGCGATGATGTTCCATTTGAAGAGCTGCCTGACTGTGAAATAGATAGCTTTGGCGACTCTGGCGTTAACATGTTCGTTGAGTTTTGGATGGAAGGGGTGGACGATGGTAAAAACCGCGTGGGTGGCGATTTGCTGCTTACTGTGTTTGAAACATTACGCGAGCACAACATTGAAATACCGTTCCCTCAACGCGAAGTAAGGGTTATCAACGAACAAGGCATTGGTATTCGAAATACCACACCGTAGCCAAACTCGCTCATGACATGAGCGCTTTCAGTCATACCTTCGCGCTGGCTAAAACCTAGCGCGAAGCGTATCCCATTGCCACTCTTGGGCAGACAGACCTAACGTCTGGACAAACTTTGCATAGTCTTCTTTGCCCATCGCTGACGCTACGGTTTTTAATTGAGATTTGGCTTTTATTGCTTTTACCTGCAGTAACTCCAATCGCTTATCGGCACTTGAATCGAAGTTTTCACTGATGATTGCATTCGCTTTATTGGTCGCTTCCCACGCTGTAATAACATAGCCCACCAGCTTTATGTAAACACCTACCATACGCTTTCGCTCAAATATGTTCTCAAACAGTGAGCCAGATAACGACTTTTGGAAACTGGCCTCTGTTTCTAAGGCAACAAATTGCTCGGCGTTCTTTAGCTCATTCAACACATTGTGTAAAAGCTTAATGTGGGCGTGCGTATTAAGTGCGTCGACGTGAAGTGCATTAATATCGTCGCTTAGCATTTCTAAATTGACCAACGTTCGTTGAAGACTAGCCATTGTGGTAATTGTCTGTAGAAGCGAAAAATAAAGGTTCAGTGTATCGAATTAAAGATGGGTTTGCGATGGTCTCGCGGGCGTTTTAGTCACATTAAGAATTCATAACATAACTTATAGAAATCAATTAAAAAGGGCGCGGAAGCGCCCTTTTAGTTTTTATGTCTATTGAGAATTAGTTGTTAAGCTAATTCGCGATAGCAGTTATACCGCATCTATTTACCCAAGCTGGCGTTTAGATCGTGACGTAAATCGAAACGGTCTAGCGTCATCACTTTGGTCCAAGCGTCGACGAAGTCTTTAACAAAACGGCTTTTCGCGTTGTCGTAGGCATAAACTTCGGCCACTGCACGCAGCTCACTGTTTGATCCAAAGACCAGGTCTACAGGCGTACCTGTATACATAACTTCACCAGTAGTTCTGTTTACACCTTCATATACCGACGGGTTATCTGTTTTTCTCCACTTAACGCCCATATCAAGAAGCGTTACGAAGAAATCGTTGTTAAGCGTGCCTACTTTGTCAGTAAATACACCGTGGCTAGTGCCACCTGTGTTTGCTCCCAATGAACGCAAACCACCAAGCAAAACAGTCATTTCTGGTACCGTTAGATTAAGCTGATCGGCTTTGTCTACCAGCATGTCGGTTGGCGAACGATAGCTAGCTTCTGCGTTGTAATAGTTTCTAAACGCATCGGCTGTTGGCTCTAACAATGAAAACGAATTAACGTCTGTTTGCTCTTGGGTAGCATCAGTTCGACCCGGAACCACTGGCACAGTAACCTTGACGCCAGCATCTGCCGCTGCTTTTTCAATTGCTGCCGCACCGCCAATCACAATGAGGTCAGCAAGAGACACTTTCTTCTTAGAAAACATGCGTGAATTGTAGTCTTCTTGCATCTCTTTAAGCTTAGAAACAACGGCTTGAACGGTTTCAGGCTCGTTGGCTTCCCAATTCATTTGCGGTTCAAGGGCAATACGAGCACCGTTCGCTCCACCGCGTAAATCAGATGCTCGGAAGCTAGATGCTGCCGCCCATGCTGTTTTCACAAGTTGCTGAACGGTTAAACCACTGTCTAAGATGTCAGCTTTAAGTTTCTTAACGTCTTTATCAGAGATCGCTTTATAGTCAGCTTTAGGCACTGGATCTTGCCAGATGAAGTTCTCTTCTGGGATATCGTTACCCAAGTAACGTGCCTTAGGACCCATATCACGGTGAGTTAGCTTGAACCACGCTTTAGCAAATGCCGTTTGATACTCTTTGGGATCCGCTAAGAAGCGCTCGGCAATTTTTCGATACTCTGGATCATACTTAAGCGCCAAGTCAGCGGTAGTCATCACAGGAGGATTTTTCTTACCTTCTACGTGCGCATCTGGTACTGATTTATGAAGCGATTCATCGGTAGGGATCCACTGGATAGCGCCGGCAGGACTGCGAGTTTGTTTCCACTCAAAGCCCAATAAGTTTTGGAGATATAGGCTCGTCCATTTAGTAGGTAGCTGTGTCCAAGCACCTTCCAAACCGCTCGTTACAGTGTCTTCTGCATTGCCTTTCCCGCAATTGTTCTTCCAACCTAGTCCCTGCTCTTCTAAGCCTGCACCGCCTGGCTCAGCTTCTAAACAATCAGCAGGCTTGTGTGCGCCGTGCATTTTTCCAAATGTATGACCACCCGCTATTAGCGCAACGGTCTCTTCATCATTCATCGCCATACGGCCAAATGCAGTGCGAATATTTTTCGCAGATCCCATCGGATCAGGCACACCTTTAGGGCCTTCAGGGTTAACATAGATCAAGCCCATGTGCGTTGCCCCCAACGGACGCTGAAGCTTACCGTCGCGCTCTTCACGATCGCTCGCAAGCATTTCCACTTCTGGGCCCCAATAAACCATGTCAGGTTCCCAGTCGTCGGTACGACCACCCGCAAATCCATAGGTGTCAAAGCCCATGTTTTCCATGCCTACGGTACCCGCAAGGATCATTAAGTCGCCCCAAGATAAACTTTCACCGTACTTTTGCTTAATAGGCCAAAGCAAGCGACGCGCTTTATCAAGATTTCCGTTGTCTGGCCAGCTGTTCAGCGGATCAAAACGCATTTGACCACCGTCACCACCGCCACGACCATCTAGCGTACGATAGGTACCTGCACTGTGCCATGAAAGTCGAATGAAGAAAGGACCATAATTTCCGAAGTCGGCCGGCCACCAATCTTGAGAAGTAGTGAGTAGCTCATTAACATCTTTTTTTACTTGGTCGAGATCTAGCTTAGCGAATGCCTTTGCATAACTGAAATCATCACCTAGTGGGTTTGAGCGATTATCGTGATCTCTTAACGGAGAGAGATCGAGCTGATCAGGCCACCAAAATTGATTATTTTTCGCTTGAAAAGCTTTAGCAGTGCCCGTGCCTTTAGCACCAGCAGGCTTACTAATTTGATCGTTGGCAATAGCCCCTGTTGCACCAAGCGATAGGGCAACAAGTACTGATAATGTGGTTTTTTTAAACCTGTTTATAGTCATGGTCTTTTCCCGTCTGAGTTTGTTGTAGTTACCAAAGCGTGAGTGCGAATCACACCACTAATTTGTTAACATTTTGTTTACCTCATAAGCAGTTAAAAGATAGACAGGCTTAGAGAATATTTACAGTTGATAAAATGAATTCAACTGATTAGAAAATCCAATCAATGAAAAATTGATTAATTTCAATACTTTAAAAACCCAGTTCACTTTATGACGTAAACGACTGTCGCTCAGTAGAACTATGTAATGCCGAAAATGAGCTAGATCTGTGAATCTCTTTCAGAGATTGGGAAATTTTTTCGCTTCTTGAAGAGTGAAACTTTTCCATACTTTCTATAAGCGGCTAAATAACCAACTAAAAAGTGTCGGTTTATGTAAAGTTTTCATCTAATTGAAATACATTCTGCAATTTCTACCATGGCACAGCAATTGATACAGAGATGATGCAATTAAAGACGCATTAACTTCAGATAAGAAGTCGATGGAATGTTAAAGAAGTAATGAGGATGAACTTATGAAAAACACACTTAAGACACTTACCGGACTTGCAGCTGTTGCCTCTATCAGTGCTATGGCTTCATTCGGTGCGCATGCTCAATCAAATCAAATTGAAGCAAAAGACAGTGGTTTTTATGTAGGTGGTAATTACGGTTACCTACGCGTTGAAGGTGAAGATGACTTTGACGATGACAAAGATGTTTGGCAAGGCCTTGTTGGATATAAATTCAATGAGTGGATTGCAATTGAAGGTGGTTACATCGATTTTGGTGATTACGGTAACGACCTTGCAGGTGCTGAAACAGACGGCTACACAGCGGCGATCAAGGGTATTCTTCCATTAACAGAGCGTTTTTCTCTCTACGCGAAAGCAGGTCAACTTTGGTCAGAAACCGAGTACAACTTTGCTGGCGTTTCACGTGATAACGATGACGAAAGCTTGTTTGTAGGCGCAGGTCTAAGCTACGCGATTACTAGTAACTTTTTAGTAAACGCCGAGTACACTGTTTATGATACAGAGCTTGATGCAGACGAAGCGTTTGATGACATCGACGACACCGATTTTGAAACCGATCTTAAGCAAGCCAGTATTGGTGTTGAGTATCGTTTCTAAGACATTTGTTGCCTCACGTTTAACAACGTGACTTAATGAGAATGCTAAAGCCTTGGCAACACAGCCAAGGCTTTTTACTTTTTGCTACCCGTCTATTTTCTGGATGAGCTGCGCCAGTTCCTCAATTTTTGACACTGTCGTTTTAACTAAGTTGTCAATTTCATTGGATGAGGACTGGGAGTTACCTGCTAACGTTCGTACTTCATCAGCCACAACCGCAAACCCTCTTCCCATTTCACCTGCTCGTGCCGCTTCTATCGCTGCATTTAGCGCTAGCAAATTAGTTTGCTCAGAAATAGAATTAATTGTGCCCACTATATTACTTATAGTCTGGCTGGTAACCAGTAACTCTTTCATAGAATCTTGAGTATCGTTCACCGCTTGTTTTCTAGAGGTGATATTAACGGCAAAAAAGACATAACGTGTTACTTGCCCGTTGAAGTTCTTAAGTGCGCTGATTCTCGCGTCAAAGGCAAGATAACGCCCAGCCATTTGAAACTCAGTAATTTTTGAAACAAAACCAGCGCTCTCTAGAGTAGACTTGTCCTCTGCAGAAAGACTATTCATTACCTCATTTGCAAATGATTCAGAGCTCATTACCCCGTTCAATGTGTCGCGTAGTAGTTTGTTTGCCTCAACGACTTCACCATTAGGCTTCATTTCAAGAAGAACAAGTGCACTGCCTATAGCTTTTAATTTGTTAGTAAAATCTAAAGCCATTTGCTTAACACGAGTAATATCAGCCTGAACCGCGATAAAGTTAACGAGTTTTTCTTCTTTGAAAACGGGGTTTATTGATAGTGAAGTCCAGTAAGGTGTACCGTCCTTTCTATAGTTAAGAATTTCATCATAAAATGCTTCGCGGTTTTTAATTTTTTGTCGTATCACATCCACAGTACGTTTATCGGTTTCCTCACCTTGTAAAAATGATCCAGGTTTCTTGCCTTTTACTTCGTCCAGCTCCCACCCCGTCAACCGGTAAAATCCGTTATTAACGTACTCTATGAGACCATCTGCATCAGATATAATAACGGCATTGTCTGTTTCGTTGGCAACCAGCGAAAGCATACGTTGTAACTCTCGCTGCTCTACTTCTTCTGTTACATCTTTAATAAATGCTGTGTAGAGGGTTCGGTCAGCCAGCCTTACTTTAGACAAAGACAGCCTGCCCCACAGGCTTTTACCGTCTTTCCGCTCCACTTTAACTTCGCGGCTGGTTCCGACAATTTTGTCTTGTCCTGTTTCTCTATTTGCGTTGACATAGTTATCGTGGTTCGCTTGAATCGCCTGAGGCACTAACATCTTCACATTTTGGCCAATTACTTCATCTCTTGTGTATCCCCATAGCTTCTCAGCGGATGCGTTGAACAAGGTTACGTTATTGTTTTCATCAATACACACTACAGCATCTAACGCTTGCTCTAACGTTTGCTCCACTATTTCGCGAGACTCTCGCTCTTCTGTAACGTCTCGAACGAAAGCGGTGTAGTGCTTCTTTCCTGCAACAATAACCTGAGATAAAGCAAGCTGAACCCAAATTCGCTCCCCACTTTTTGTTTCTAATTCGACTTCTCGCGAGCTGCCAACGATTTTATTAACATTTGTTTGTCGATGAGAATTAACATAATTGTCGTGATTTGCTTTGTGTTCGTGGGGAACCAATAGTTTGATATTTTTGCCTAGTACCTCGTTTGGCGTATAGCCCCATAACTTTTGAGCGGCATCGTTGTAAAACGTAATATTGTTTTTTTCATCTATGGTAACTACAGCCAAGATTGATTGAGCAAGCGCCTGTTTCGCCGCATTTTCCTTTGAAAAAAACTTCATTTATCTAGACCTTCTCGTTAAATTTTTTAAGTTATATAGAAGATCTTTCCCTGTTTTTCCAACTGTGAATATTAAACTCGTTTCACAGTGAAAATATTACACATTGCGAACTGATACATCTTACACACGAGCTCAAAAACTCTAATTATCAATAAAAATCATTTACTTACATTTTTCGCTCTTACGTTTTATAGAGGTACAAATTCTGCAACAGAATACAAATAGTGAAAAATGAATAAATAGGAAACGTCACATGCAATCAGGAAAGAGTGTATTTCAACCCGGTCAAAACTGTTGGGTAGAGAGCAAGGCTCGCTTTTCTACACCTTTGATAGATTGCGGAAACTATTATAAAGCCTTGCACAGCTCTATCGTTAAAGCTAAGCACAGTATCTTCATTGTTGGATGGGATATAGATAGCCGCATTCGCTTGCTGCGAGGCGACGACGAAGCGAACAGTGAAGCGCCGAGCGTAATAAGTGATTTACTTAAGTGGAAAGCTGAGCAAAACCCTGACATTAAAATTTACCTGTTACGTTGGGACTCATCGCTAGCCTTCTTCGCGCAGCGCGAAATGTGGGCAAAGGAAGTGTGGGAAGAAAAAACTCCAGACAATGTGCAAACCGAGCTCGATGACACGATTCCGATGGGCGGAAGTCAGCACCAAAAAATTGTGGTTATCGATGATGAACTCGTATTCTCAGGTGGAATGGATGTATCTACTAACCGCTGGGATACCCGTGACCATCCCGTAGTTTCAGAAGAGCGTGATGGACCTGATGGAGAGTATGGTCCTCTTCATGATGTGCAAATGGTATCAAGTGGACCTGTAGTAGCCGACTTTTCAAAATTAGTTCGATGGAGGTGGCAGCGTGTTGCTGACTCTTCACCTATTGATATCCGCGAGGACGCGCGCATTGATGAAAATGCCCCGTTGCCTGATGCTTGGCCACAAGATTATCCTCCCCTTTTTGAAGACGTAGAGTGTGCACTTGCCAGAACAATTCCATTTATGGATGAGGTCGAGCCTGCTCAAGAGGTACGTCATATGCTGCTTGATCTTATCGGTGAAGCAGAGTCTGTAATCTACATTGAGAATCAATTTACAACGCGTCAGGAGATCGCTGAAGCGCTGAATAAGCAGCTCAAACTGAAACCTAATCTTTCGGTCATTATCGTAAGTTCCTACGAGCCAAAAGGTAAGTTTGAGTGCGAAGCATTTTGGGCAAGCCGCATAGAATTCAAGGAAATTTTAGAAAAAGGGATTGACCCTAAGCGAGTAAAACTGACTTATTCTTCAATTGAAGACATGCAAGGCCGCAAGGCATACAAGCGCATCCACTCCAAAGTGATGACCATTGATAACAAATACCTTGTTATCGGGTCATCAAACTTGAGTAATCGCTCAATGACGCTAGACACCGAAATCGACACGGTGTTGTTTGGTAACACCAAAGACAATCAGGCGTGTATTGAGCAAGTGAGAAACGACTTACTCGCAGAGCACACGGGACGCGATATTGATGCAATGCCAGCGTTATTCAACAATGAATATCCGGTTGAAGCATTAATGCAGGATCAGATAGCACACGGCTACGTACTTACCGAAGTTCGTGATGAGGTGTTTACCGAACAATCCGTTAAGAATGTGTTCAGAGCGTTATCTGACCCTGAAGAACCCCTTATTTCGGTGCCAACCTTTGATGGAGCTGCTATGCCTGCACGTAACCCAAGACGTCGCAGTATTATGATTTTGATCGGTCTTGCCATCATTGCTGTTCTTGGCGGGCTTATGTTTTGGGCTAGCCAGTCCATACCATGGTTAAGTTCCGACAGCATTAACGCCTTTTTAGAGAAAAGTCGTGGAACCTACTTTGCTCTGCCTACCGTGTTGCTGGTTTATGTGGTCGGCGGCGTTTTATTCTTCCCGGTCACTATACTGTCGCTTGCGGTGGCTGCTATTTTTGGCCCTATATGGGGGCCCATCTACGGCATCATGGGAGCACTAATGAGCTCTGCAATCATGTTTGGAATAGGCAAGCTATCAGGCAACGCGGGGCTTAGAAAAATTGGTGGTCCAAAGGTAGCTGCCGTTGATGAAAAACTAAAGCGTAGCGGTATCGTTGGCGTCGCGGCCATTCGAATGCTGCCTGTAGCGCCCTTTAGTTTGGTGAATTTGGTAGCGGGCATCTCATCTATTGGCATTTTCCAGTTTTTAGTAGGGACATTTTTAGGCATGTTCCCGCCCATGATTGCGAAAGGGCTTGTGGGTGATTCGATAGCACAAATTTGGCAAAACCCTTCTGTGGAAACCATTAGCTATTTAGTTGGCGGTATCGTTTTATGGGGCCTTATGATTTGGGGCTCGCAAAAATTTGCCCGCTACTACCAAGCTCGGAAGGAGTCGGGGAATCAAGATACTGCCAGTGATAATAGTGACAAAGATGAGGTAGAGAAATGTGCCGCATAGTGACCTACAACATTCACAGCGGAATAGGCAGAGACAAAAAGCACGATTACAAACGCATAGGTCAATTCTTGGCAAACAGTGGCGCCGACGTGGTGCTGCTGCAAGAAATGGATACTCGTCCCTCTGAGCGAAGTACAGCACAGGACGTTAAAGATATCTGCGCTGAAAACACGTTTAAACTCATTCCATCACCAGCCATTAGGGAATCTGATGGCTGGTATGGCAACGCCATCCTCACTCGCTTTGACGTATTAGCTCACGATACACTGGATGTCAGCCAAAACGGGCGACAGCCTAGAAATGTTCAGATTGTAGAGCTCAAGACAGAGAAGACCCCCCTTACGGTGGTGAATACCCATAAGGGACTTAAGAAGCTAGAACGTCGCTCACAGTTTTCTTTGCTTCATGAGCACCTTTCTTTGAAGATGAAAGAGAAGCAAATCCCTCTAGTTCTAGCCGGTGATTTCAACGAGTGGCAGTTTTTCTCAAAAGCGTTTAAAGCACTTAATGAATTGCTATTACAGCAAAAAGTAGGGGCAACATTTCCAAGCCACTTTCCTGTATTTGCACTTGATAGAGTATGGGTGTCTGACGACATCAAGGTAAAAGCGTGCAGAAAATTAAAAAATGCGAAAACTCGAATCTTGTCAGATCATTTACCTGTGCTTGTTGATATTGAACTGCCCCAGAACGACTAACCCAGTGATCTTTTGCACTTAACGGGTTGCGTTATTCTCGTCGTACGCGAGATTTAGCATCATTTTGTGTTGGCATAGTGCTATGCAGGTTGCGCTATAAACGATGAAGCGGCAAATTCTAACGTACCGCACCAGTGTTTCAGTGCGTTTTCTTGAGCCACTACTTTTCTGAGAATATCAATGATCGGACTGCTATCTAGTAGCGTCTTGGCACTTTTGTTTGTCGCAGCGAGTACAGTACGCTGCATTTCTGGCTGTGTTATTTTCAGTGATGAAACTAAGCCAGACTCCTTTAAATGAAAAATAGCTGATGTAGGAAGGATCATCACGCCTTCTCCCTGCATAACTTGCCTAAGGCCAGTCATGAGTTGTCCAGAATAAGCCAAATCGTGCTGCAAACTAACGCCCGTTGCTTTTTCATAGTCAGCAATTAGTTGACCCAATGCATCTTTGTTACCCGGTGACAGCAAAGGTAATTCACTGATTTCCCAGAAACGGATCGTCGTTCTATCTCGAAGCTTGGCGTATTGTTCACACGATGAGGAAGCAGAAAAAACCAAATGAAGATCTTCTTGAATTAGCGGTGTGACTCGCATGAATTTAGGGTCGACAGCTTGCTGATAAGTAAGCGCAATATCCACCTGCTTTGACTCAAGCCAATCATTAATGGTGTAAGACGGTCCAGTGCTGATTTCGACTTTGAGCCCTTTATGGTTCGCCGTTATCTCCGTGAGCAGCGGTAAAGAAAGCACATTGCCGATTGACGGTAGCATTCCTATTTTTACTACCTTCTTTTGTCCGGTTTGAAAGGTTTCCAATGCGGCCTTAACGTTGTCTATTTCGGTTAGCAGCTTTAATGCATGTTTATAAAAAACTTCGCCCGCCGATGTTAGGTTTACTCCCGAAAAACTTCTTTCAAGCAGCGTCGCTTTCATCTCTCTTTCTAAACTTGCCAACTGCTGACTAATGGCGGGTTGAGCGATATCCAATGCTCTCGCCGCCGCAGCAATACTACCCTTACGCACAGTCATAACAAAATAATGCAGCTGTTTTGAATGCACTTGCCCTCCTTACAAAGGTGGTGAGTTCTAGAACGGGAACGGTTTAATGAAGACGGCAGCAACGAATATGCCATTCCATTAAGTTATATGAAGCAAAATTGTAAAAATGGGCTAAAAGCAGTGGGGCATGAAAATCTTGTCTTCCCCCATACTTAAGTCTAATAGCATTAAATTAGCGCCCTGTGAGACGGCTCAATATTTTTCTTATACCCCTGAATAATCTTCTTTCTTCCTGCAAAGCCAAAGAGTTTTTAGCCTTGTTCTTGTACACGAGTGGCTAGACAACAATAACAAGATGCTTCTCGCATCAAAGTAGTGCTCGTGCGTGCCTAAAAAGAGTGCAGATTTTAATAATCCACACCCACAAAACTAAGTAGCAATAAGCACGATTGGGAACACAAATGAAACAGAAAAAGCTCCACACTGCAGTACGTTACGCACTTACCGGATTAACACTTTTCACTACTTCATTGCTTGTACAGGCGCAAGAAGTGACTGAAGAAACCACAGAAGCCAAAGACCTAGAACGCATTGCCGTTGTTGGTGCCCGCGGTGCACCGCGTTCAGTAACCAGCTCTCCTGTACCGGTTGATGTACTCACCGCCGAAGACGTTGAAGCCGTTGCGTTTACCGATATGAACAATGTCCTTATGACACTCGTTCCCTCTTATTCCGTAGGCCGTCAACCCATTTCCGACGGCGGAACGTTTATCCGTCCAGCAACGCTTCGAGGTATGCCCACCGACAAAACGCTTGTTTTGGTTAACTCTAAACGTCGTCACAGGGCCGCGCTTGTTTCAATTGGCGGTTCTGGCACACAGGGGCCAGACATCGCAACAATTCCAACCGCAGCAATTCAAAGTGTTGAAGTGTTGCGCGACGGTGCAGCTGCGCAATATGGCTCAGATGCCATTGCAGGTGTTATCAACTTTCAATTAAAAAATAACACCGAAGGCGGCTCGTTCACTGCCGACTACGGCAGCTACTACGAAGGAGATGGCGATCAAATTACCGTTACTGGGAATAAAGGTTTCGCGTTAGGCGACGATGGCTTTTTCAGTATTTCAGCCGAATATTCTGACAGCGAAGCCACCTTTCGCGGTGAGCAATATTGTGAGCCATGGTTCTGTGTGGATGACCAGTCAGATCAATACATCGCTGATGCTACGGCCATGGCCAACAGCGTTCATGGTTCAGACGTAGTCCAACCATGGGGGCAACCAAATACAAGCGGGACGCGTGTTTTCTTTAACGCCGGTTACGCACTATCCAGTGAACTTGAACTCTACGCATTCGGTAACTATTCAGAAAGTGAAGGTGACGGTTCATTCTATTATCGCTATCCAGGCAATGGCACCATTGAAGACATTCGACTTGAGGACGGTTCAATCTGGAACCCGCTAGAGTTCTTCACCGGTGGCTTCACGCCTCGTTTCTTCGGTGATGTGACTGACTACTCATTTGTTGGTGGTGTTAAGGGCATGTCGGGCGACCTTACTTATGATATCAGTGGTCGTTACGGCAATAATGAAATCTCTTACACACTAGCCAATACCATTAACCCGTCACTGGGTAACGAGTCACCTACTTCATTTAAGCCGGGTGACTTAACCAACGAAGAAACACAGATTCAAGCTGACTTCACCTATGACTTGAACCAGTATGTTCTTGCCTTCGGTGCAAGTTACTTAGATGAGTCATACGAAATCTCTGAAGGCGAGCTAAGTTCCTATTTTGCAGGCTCTTACGCCACATCTGATCCATGGGAGTTTTGTAACGACGACTACACTACTACGGCACTGGGCGCTGCTGTCATTGCTAACGGTTCAACTCTGAATTGTGCCAACTACACCAGTGCTGACAGTAACGACGATGGGGTTGAAGATGATGGATTCGCTGGAGTAGACGCCGTTTATACTGTTGTAGGCGTTGGCTCCAACGGCTTCCCTGGCTATTCACCAGACTATTCGGGCTCATACGAGCGTGACTCATATGCGGTATACACGGATATCTCTGGTGACATTACAGACGAGCTGTTTGCTCAGGCTGCGCTGCGTTATGAAGACTATTCTGATTTTGGCTCAGAGGTTGTGTACAAAGTTGCAGGGTTCTATCAGTTTAGTGACGAAGTAGGCTTTAGGTCGTCTTTTGGCACTGGCTTTAGAGCCCCTACTCCAGGTCAGCAAGGCACGACCAACGTATCTACACGTCTGCCCGATGGCTTCCCAGTAGCAACAGGTCTGTTCCCAGCCGGCGGCGAAGTAGCGCAGGCGCTTGGTGCCAACGAGCTTTCACCCGAAAAATCGACCAACTTTACGCTGGGCATGACTGCGAACTATGGCGATTTAACGCTCACTGTTGATTACTACAACATCAAGCTTGAAGACCGCCTTTACTCTGTGTCTACCCGAGATGTTTCCACCACTGTCGTTACCGACCCTCAAGCAGACGGTTATGACGCATACCAAAACTATCTAGCCCTAGCAGGTGCCAATGTTTCTGGCGCCGAGTCCATTGGTGGTGTGTTCTTCTTCCAAAACGCTTTCGATACCGTAACCGAAGGCGTGGACGTTGTTGCTACTTACAAGATGGAATCGAGGTATGGCGCAACCGTGCTAACCGGCTCTGTGAATTACAACAAAACAGAGTTCGATTCTGATCCGAGTGAATACTTGAACGCTGAGGATCAGTTCGACTTTGAAAATGGCCGTCCCGAAATGCGTGGTGTCTTCTCAGTTACCCACAGTTACGACGTGTGGTCTGCCGTTGCACGTCTTAGCTATTTTGGCGAATACGAAAATGCGGGAAGCGATGACGGGGTAAACGCCACGAATATTCAAACCTTTGGTGACGAATATATGTTCGATATAGAGGGCTCCTATCTTATTAACGAAAACCTCACCCTGTCAGTGGGGGTAAGAAATCTCTTCGACAATTACCCAGATGTAAGTACTAACGGCGACGCCTGTTGCGGTGAAGTCTATGACTCTGCCTCGGTGGTTGATTGGCAGGGAGGATATTACTACACCCGACTTGCAGCCCGTTTTTAACTGGCTCCTTGCAAACACCGACATAAGTCGGTGTTTGTGTATGTAGTTAACTGTATATAAGAAAAACTTAAAAGGTCATTCATGTTTAAAGCTGTTTCATGCGGAGTAAAAAGCAAATGGAAATAGAGCTACTGTGGTTTGTAGTTACTTTGTGTATAACTGGTGCCATTGCAGGTATCACGGCAGGTCTGTTTGGTAATGGCGGGGGGTTTGTTGTGGTACCTGCTCTTCTCGCTGTTTTTCCGTTTTTTACTCCTCCATCAGAAGCCCTCGTTAAGGTAGCCATCGGAACATCATTGGCATCCATTGTGGTATCAAGCGCTCGGTCAGTGATGGCGCATCGCGCTAAAGGTGCGGTGGATTTTGACATTCTTCGCTCGTGGAGTATTTGGCTTATTCTTGGCGTTGGTGGCGGGCTGCTCATCGCAAACAACTCCAGCGCCAATGGTTTAACGGTCGTGTTCGCCGCTGGTGTTCTACTTTACTCCGTATACTTCCTTTTCCCTGAGTTCGTTGTAAGACCCGGGCTTGTTTTCGATATGCCTAAAGGCATAGGCAAAGCGGTTTTGGCGTTTGTTCTGGGTGGTTTCTCTGCTCTGCTTGGCATAGGCGGCGGTACGCCAACAGTAATCACGATGGTGATGTGCCAGCGCACCATTCAACAGGCTGTCGCGACCGCCGCAGGCGTCGGCTTTCTTATCGGGCTTCCAGGTGCCATTGGCTTTTTGTTTATGAAGCACCCTGAAACCGCCTCGTTGCCGGTAGGCACTATTGGCTACATCAATATACCTGCGCTTATTGCTATCAGTATTGGGGCAATCTTTACCGCTCCAATCGGAGCCAAAATGGCGCACAACTTCAGTGAAAAGAAGCTAAAGCGCTTATTTGGCATCTATCTCGTCATCGTTTCTAGCGCAATGTTCTATAAAGCCATTTAAAAGAAGAAGGAGACAACCCGTGAGTTATAACCGTTCAAGACGCTTGTTTATTGGTGGCACAGTTGCAGCGTCAGCAATAGGTGCGAGTGGCATAAGTCACCTTGTGAGCGCCCAATCTGTTAGCGCAAGCGCTTCCCCATCGTCTGTTATGTATGGACCAAAGCCTGGGGTTGCAAAGCTCAATGCCAATGAAAACCCGTTTGGGCCGAGCCCGAAAGCGCTAGACGCTATCGCAAAAGCATCGGCGGAAGGTGGAGCCTACTATGCTTATCCTGCCGCTATGACACTATTGGATATGATTGCCGAGCGCTATGGCATTACTCGAAAGCACATTTCTTTGAGCGCAGGTTCAAGCCCTATTCTTTCCTACGCCGCCCTTGCGGCCAGCAAGAATGGAAAAATTCTGGGCCCGGACCTTTTTTGGGACACCACGTCTAAAGCACCTGAAAAACAAGGTGCGCCAGAAATAGTGAGAGTTGCTAATACGGCAGAGCTTGATATTGATCTTGATGCAATGTACGCCGCAATAGACGACTCTATTGGTATGGTGCACATTTGTAACCCGAACAATCCAACGGGAAAAGTGCTCGATCCGAATAAGCTTCGCGAATTCTGCATAAAAGCATCTAAAAAAACACTGGTGTTGGTCGACGAGGCATATAACGAGCTTATCGATGAGCCTCCTAAGCATTCAATGATTCCGCTCGTTAAAGCTGGTCATAATGTCATTGTAGCGAGAACCTTCTCAAAGATTTATGGCTTAGCAGGTATGCGCGTGGGCTATTTAATCGCATCAGAGGAAAACACTGAGTGGATCAATCGCTATGGCATGGGCGGCTATACATTGAATCAAGCAGGCCTTGCCGCGGCTATCGCCAGCTACAATGACGATGCCTTTTTAACTTTCTCTAAAGAGAAAATTTATGAAGGTAAATCTATGGTTATGGACGCAGTAAAAGCAAATGGATTGACAGCGCTACCTTCTAGTACTAACTTTATTTTTGTTAATTTAGGTGACGGCAACGCAGAGTACTTCCGCCAAGCCATGGCTGAACAGGACGTGCTGATTAGAGGAATCTACCGTACGTACGACAACTGGTCTCGCGTAAGTATGGGAAAAATTGGCGATGTAAAACGCTATGTTGATGCCATGCCCAGTGCACTTGAAAAAATGTACACTATGCAAAATACTTAGCTGCAAGGGTGTGCATTGTCGGCCGATGCACACCTCGCTATTTATAGACTTAAATTTTCTGCTACTTCCTCGTTTACTCTCCTAGTCATTTTCAACTAAAAGTCTAATACGCATAAAAGTCACTTCTGTCATATACTCATTTTAAAGCGCCACTGCTCAAAGAATACGCTGATTGGAAAATTTTTACGGTATTGTTGCAGTAACGCTAAAGTTGCACATACTTTACTAAAAAGGCATCGCATTAAATGCCGCTCTAGGAGGCTGTAAATGTCAATTTCTGTATTAGTAGCTGATGATTCTAAGTTGTCGAGGCGTAGTGTGATTCGCTCACTTCCGCAAGATTTAGAGTATGACATCACCGAAGCAACAAACGGGCAAGAAGCCATAAATGCGCTGTCAGAAAGTGAATTTGCATTGGTACTTTTAGACCTAACCATGCCAGAAGTTGACGGCGTTGGTGTGTTGGAATTCTTGCACCAAAGGCCCGACGCCCCAAATGTAATTGTGATTAGCGCTGACTTTCAGCCAGAAAAACAGAAAATTGTCATGTCTCTGGGGGCAAAGCGCTTTTTACGCAAACCGCTTGATAAAGAAGAATTAGCAATGTCGTTGTTTGAGTTGGGGTATCTATGAGCATTGTACTACCACTAGACGAAGAGCAAAGAGATGCCCTTCAAGAACTCCTAAATATTTCCATGGGGCAAGCGGCTAACTCTCTTGCGCAGTTAATTGAAACCAAAATTGATATTTCTATCCCAAAAATCTCAGCGGTTACTCCCACCCAGCTTTACAGTCTCTTATTTGAAACCGAAGACGCTTTCTATACCCGTCAGTCTTTTTTAGGCGACGTACACGGCGAAGTGATGTCTGTGCTATCTCAAGCTGGATTGAGTGAGGTCGCAACGTTAATGGATTACGATGAACCGTTAAGCAAAGAAGACATTCAAGAGATTATCTTGGAGCTTTGTAACATTTTGGCAGGTGCGTGTTTGGCTGGTCTTTCCGACCAGTTGGAGCTTACAACTAACTTGAACATGCCCACGTTATTCTTGCCCGATAAAGCGAACTTCGATGAGTTGCAATGGCAGCACAGCTTAGTGATGGAAGTGCAGTTTATTATCGCGATCTCGTCGTTTAGCATGCGCGTTGTTTTCTGCTTAGACGATGAATCTCTTGCACGCATGAAAGACACATTGGATGAGTTACTCGCATAATGTTTGAACAACTGGTAGGTAAATTACCTGTCGGAATTGGTATAGTCGATGAGAGCTTTAAGGTTGTTTATCTAAACGACTTCTTTTTAGATCGACTTCCTCACAATATGCGCGACTGCTATAAAGAAACGCCAGTTGTTGAGTTATTTCAAGGACAAGGTAAGTTTCTAAAACGCAGACTAAAGTCAGTTTTTGTACTGCAGCATCCTAGCTTTAGCTATTGGGAACAACGCCCCCACATCTTTCCGTTTAAGAGCTCTCGTCCTATAACGGGTGAAGAAACACAGATGTATCAAAACATGGAAATCTTGCCCATTAAAGACAAAAATACAGGGCAAAAATTGGCGTGTATTTTTCTGCAAGATGTGACCGCCCAAGCTAGCTATTTTAGAGCCCAGCAAAAGCTTTCAGAAGCGCTGAAAAAAGAACACGAAGCGCAAAAAAAGTTAATTCGCAAACTCGATACCGCACAGAGCCAGCTTATTCAAGCAGAGAAAATGGCTTCTACTGGTCAGCTCGCGGCGGGGATAGCCCACGAAATTAATAACCCTATTGGTTTTGTGAGCGCTAACCTCAATACACTTGAGCAATACGCAACTCACCTTATTGCGATTTGTGATGGCGTTAAGGGGCAACTCGAACACTTCACCGACGAACTTAAAGAGCAGATTGACGCACTGTTTGAGTCTAATCACTACGACTTGTTAAAGGACGATATTACTGAGCTAATTGCCGAGTCTACAGATGGCCTTACCCGCGTAAAAGACATCGTCGAAAACCTTAAGAACTTTTCGCTGGAGACTACTGAAGGCGTGCAGATAGTAGATATCTGCGCCGTGTGTCACCAGCTGATCACGCTTATTTCCGCCCAGTACAGCACGCCCCAATATAAATTTGAATGTGAATTAGAGAAAGTGGAGGTAATGGGAAACCCTGGGCCGCTGAAACAGGCGCTAATGAACGTCATGATAAATGCAGCGCAGGCCATAGAAGATAGGGGCTTCATTAAACTTACTGTGCTCGATTCACCTACGTTGGTGACCATCAAAATACTGGATTCAGGTTGCGGTATTCCTACAGGACATCTAAAGCGAGTCTTTGAACCCTTCTTTACTACAAAGCCTGAAGGGCAAGGCCAAGGGCTGGGCCTTTCTGTGGCTTACACCGCCATCGAACAACATCAAGGTAAAATATCTATTAGCAGCAAAGAGGCAAAAGGAACCGTGGTAGAGATCACCATTCCGAAACAGCCTGCAGCACAGCCCCCGTCCAGTGAAGATAATGAAGAGAATAAAGAAAACGAAACGGAAAACTCTCAAACGGCCTAGAAAACAGATAGCCCAGTACAGAGTCAGACGTTGTTAATCCTCACTCTGTTTGTATGTCCTCTGACTGAACTAACAAGCAAGCTTTTTTACTTCACAGGCTTTAAATGTATACACACCCTTGCTGTTTAACGTCCGCGAAATGGCTCCTTCATTAAGCAAGTAATTAAGGTGAGACAAACACTCTGCTACTGCAAACACCATGTTGCGACTAGAGAGCTTGCGCTTAAACATAACCGGTAATAGCTCTACGACCGTTTGAGGTTGCTCGCAAGCATTTAACAGTGCTTTTAGGTGCTCGTGATGATGAGCAATAAGCGAATCTACTCGCTCATGCAGGCCGATAAAGGGTAGCTTGTGAGCAGGTAATACTGTCGCACCTTTGGGCAAATTCTTGAATTGCGGCAGCGTAGAAAGGTAGTCGTCTAAGGTGTTGGCATCAGGCTCTGTTGAGTAGGCCCCAATGTTTGGCGTGATAATCGGCAAAATATGATCGCCTGATATGAGAATATTTTTTTGCTTATTGTAAAGGCACGCATGCTCAGGAGAGTGGCCGCGGCCAATGATGATCTGCCATTCGTTACCGCCAAGCGACAGCGTCATACCATGCTTTAGACGTGTGTAGCTAATAGGTAGTGGTGAAACGACGCTGCTGTAGCCGTTGCCTTCACCAGAAGTAAGCTTTGCGATCATGGATTCGTCTAAACCTGCTCGCTGGTAGTATTGCACATCCCGGTCATTCGTTGCGCCATTTCTTCCTGCCGCAAACGCTCTGGCAGTAAAGTACTCAGTTTGAGACATATAAAAGGGAACATTATACGTGTCGGCTATCCAGCCCGCTAACCCTACATGATCAGGATGTAAGTGCGTAACGATGACACCAACTATTGGCCCGTCTAATTGCTTGAATATACGCTCCCACAGAGCTTTGGTGGTGGACGTTCCTATGCCAGTATCAATGACCACCCAACCGCCTTCACCGCGGATCAGGTACAAATTTATGTGGTCAAGTTCAAATGGAAGCGGCATTGTTAGCCAAAGAACACCATCGGCCACTTCTATTAGCTCGCCCGGCTCTACCTGTTTATCGAATAGATATTCCATATCGCCCTCACCTTTTCTATCGTGCATGGTCTAACGTGCACAAAGACTGTACGTTTTCGTTTTAACTCGCGCTGCTTACAAAAACAAACATATCTGTCGAATAGAGATCTATAGGAGTAGGTGATAACAAACGTTATACTAAGCCTACTGCCGTTTCTCGTGCACAGTGGTAGCGCATTTTTATTGCACCTTTGCGCCAGTTATTGAACAGATAATGGTAATGCGAGTTTATAAAACGTACACGCCCATGAGGCTATTTAAAGAAATTAACGTCAACAAAGCCGGTTAGTAAATCAGATCCATGTCAGCCTCAACAATACAACAAGGGTTCATACTCAATAAAAGTACGTTTACCCGGCGAGGCAAGGTGCATGTTGAGCTATGGGTAAAAACGCCCAGTAGCACCGCTAGGTTAATTTCTTCACCCCAATACCCCACTTGCTTTGTATCTGTTGATCACGCCAATGATTTACGCAATATCGCCGAGCGTATTTCTGCAAAGATCAGTATTTCAGATGACGGGTTTCACACGCTGGAACAAGTTCCTGTTGCGACGGTAAAAACCGCAACCGAATCACACATGCATCAGCTTCGCCAGCATGCGCAGGAAAGCAGTATTATATTGTACGAAGCGGATATTCGCGTTGCCGATCGCTACTTAATGGAGCGCTTTGTGTATGGTGCGGTGGAATTTCTGGCTCCGCAAGATTTCGACGATACGCCTCAGATCGTTATAGAAAATGCGCAAATCAGACCCTGTCAATTCAGAACCACATTTACATCACTTAGCATAGACATCGAATGCAATGAGCATGAAGAACTCTTTAGCATTGCGTTAGCCGGTGAGGGACTCAACGTTGTGCTGCTTCTATGCCCGCCACGTTTTGTTGGGCAAACATTGCAAGGACAAGAAGACAGCGCGTACGAGCTCATTACCGTTGAATCAGAAAAAGTACTGCTTGAAGCATTTTTTTCTTATCTTACATCCTACGACCCAGATATCATTTTAGGCTGGAACGTTAAACAGTTCGATATGGCGGTACTTGAACGCCGCGCTAGGGCTAACTCGCTAAAGTATGCTATCGGCCGCCATGGCAGAGAGGCTTCTGTAAGACAGTGGGAAGATCAAACCCTCGTTGATGTGCCAGGACGATGCGTTATTGATGGTATCGAAGCACTAAAAACAATGACTTATCAATTCGAGTCGTTCTCGCTCGATCACGTATCTGAAGAACTGCTTGGCGAAAATAAGCTTATTCAGGCTGCAGACAAGCTTGAAGCGATAAAGCGTCTTTATCATAGCGACCCTGTTGCACTCGCTAACTATAACTTTAAAGATACGGAACTGGTCAATCGCATTCAGGATAAAACCCAATTTATCGATTTTCTGGCACTGCGCAGTATTCTCACCGGCCTAGATATGAGCCGCCCCGGAGGGTCAGTGGCCGCGTTTTTAAATGTGTACTTGCCTAAGCTTCACCGCAAGTCTTATGTCGCGGGGGTAAGACCTGAAAATGGAGGCTTGGCTAGTCCGGGTGGTTATGTCATGCGTTCCCAGCCAGGTTTATATAAAGACGTTTTAGTCCTAGATTTTAAGAGCCTGTATCCTTCCATCATTCGTACATTTAAAATCGATCCGTTGGGACTTGCAGAAGGGCTTAAGTCCCCCCACACGGCGATAGAAGGTTTTAAAGGCGCAGTATTTAGCCGCGAATCTCATTTTCTACCTTCCATCATTGAAAACCTATGGCTTCAGCGCGACGAAGCCAAAAAACAGAATGACGCACCGCGCTCTCAGGCCATCAAAATATTAATGAACTCCTTCTATGGTGTGCTTGGTAGTGGCGGTTGCCCTTTCTACGATCCTCGCCTTGCTAGCTCTATTACACTGCGGGGTCATGAGATCATGCAAACCACTGCGGGTTGGATTGAAGAACTGGGCTATACGGTTATTTACGGCGATACCGACTCAACGTTTGTTCATGTAGAAGGGAATGATGCACTAGGCTCGCCGTCAGAAACTGGACTTGAGCTCGCTAGCATTATTAATCGAAAGTGGACAGAGTTACTAAAAAGTGAGTTCGACATTGATTGCCACTTAGAAATTGAGTTTGAATCTCACTTTTCTACGTTTTTTATGCCGACGATCCGAGGCTCTTCCGAAGGCAGCAAAAAACGTTACGCAGGAATGAAGGGCGGTGAACTTGTCTTTAAAGGCTTAGAAAATGTCCGCTCTGATTGGACGGTACTAGCTAAAACCTTCCAGTACGAGCTGTACAAAAAAGTGTTTACTGGACAGCCTGTTGAAGACTACATAAATAGCACGATAGCAGCGATAAAGTCCGGTGAAATGGATCACGCTTTGGTCTATAAAAAGCGGCTGCGTAAGCCTTTGTCGTCGTATACCAAGTCGCTGCCTCCCCACGTAAAGGCAGCGCGATTAGCGGACGAGTACTATAAAGAACAGGGGTTGCCACTTCGCTATCAGTTTAATACTACCATTGCTTATGTTATTACGGTACAGGGCCCTCAAACCGCAGAAACTGCCACGGCCCCCCTTCAATATGACCACTATATTGAAAAGCAAATCCAACCCATTGCCGATAGTATCTTGCCTCTTATCGGCCTGAATTTTGAGACAATAGCGAACGATCAACTCTCGCTGTTTTAATCTCATTAATGGGGTTCTATCTATATCTGAGATCAGCTTAAGTTTGACGTATGAAGATCTTGCAAACACTGCGACAATTTAACATAGCAATAACATTGAAATCCTTGCCTTAAACTTTTATTACCTCACTAAATCAGTTAGTTATGCATTTGGCACATTCAATGAATAATGAATTACGTAAGTCATTAGCGGTGTCAGATTGAAACTTACTTCCAATCTGCACCTATGTTGAGGTCTGTGGACCTAGTGGTTAGGGCAATTGAACGCCCGAGTTCACTGTAAAAGCCAGAAGGAATTTGATTATGAAGATCACAAAACTAAGTATGATTACCAGTGCTGTTATTGCTGCAACACTATCTGCTTCAGCAGTAGCAGGCCACCACGAAGAGAAGATCTCGATGGGATTTAACGCAATGGATAAGGATGGAAACGGCTATATCGTCGGTTCAGAGTCTTCAGGCGTTATTGACAGTAAGCTTCTTGCAAAAATGGATACCGATGGTGACAGCATGATTAGCCGTGTTGAATTCAACAAGTTTGTTGATGAAAAACCATCAATGTTTAGCGACGACATCATTACTCAGGTGAAAACTGAAGGCACCAATGACGCTCTACTCTCGGAAAAGGGCAACCCTGAATTATTCTCTAAAGCAGACGGTGAAATGATATCAGAGAAGAATAAGGAGCTTCGTACTGAAATGTCAGCCACAGCCGACAATAAGTTTACTGAAATCGATGTAGACAGCGACGGTAAGCTTACAGCCGAGGAGTTAAAGGTTGCACATGTCGAAGGTGACTTTGAGATGATGGACGAAAATGGCGATTCTTACGTTACCCGTATGGAATATCGTGCCTACTTCGAAGGTATTGAGTCTGAATAGACGCTCACCTCTCGTAAAGTAAAAATTTTTAGGAAGCCTCCTTCGTCGGAGGCTTTTTTGTTTCATTAGAGTCGAGAAAATTTTCTTTAGACATCAGATACATTGTCACTTTTGGTTATTACTCTCCTTTCAGCGTGTACGACGAGTCACACAAATTCATCGTTGAATAACCCCATATACGACTAACATCTTGTCGACAAAACTCGTTTGCAACAATATTGTTAATAAAGATTGAATTATTTGTTTTATTCGTTGCATATTCAGCATTTACTGCAATTGTTGCCATTGGTTATTTGGAACCAAAAGCCGAAACAGCCAACTCAATTATTTATATATAAATCAGATGCGTACGCGCATGGAGGCAAGATATGATGGAATCAAAATTTACACCGAACTCACTACTCCCTCTTCAGAAAAGTGAGTTTACTGGCTCTGATGACGCTGAGCTGACGTCGCTCACTATCGGTCAGTATTTCAAAAATGTTGTCGACAATTATGGCGATAACCCAGCGATTATTGTAAAACATCAAGACGTTAGCTGGACCTATCAGCAGTATTGGTATGAAGTAGAACGTGTTGCTTGCGGCTTACTTGCAAACGGTGTAGAACCTGGCGACCGTGTGGGTATATGGTCTCCGAACAATATCGAATGGTCGATCGTACAGATGGCCACTGCGCGAATCGGGGCGATCATGGTATGCCTGAACCCTGCTTATCGCCCTGATGAATTAGCGTTTGCTATTAATAACGTTTCCGTAAAATACTTAGTCATGGCTCAGTCATTCAAGCAGTCAAATTACGTCGCCATGTTGAAAGAGCTTGCGCCAGAAATAGACAGCCAAGATAAGAACACACCAAGGCGTCCTCTAACGCTTTCTAAGTTGCCTTCACTTAAATATGTATACACTATTGGCGATAAGCCTGTAGAAGGGTTACAGGCTTTTTCTGCATTGCAAATAGAACCAACGGAAGCGCTTAAATCTCAGTTGGAGGCCGTTGAATCGAACCTTAGCGCGAATGATAACATCAATATTCAGTTTACCTCCGGCACCACGGGAAATCCGAAAGGCGCAACGTTAACGCACCGAAACATTCTAAATAATGGGTTATTAGTATCACAAGCAATGAGGTTCACACACAAAGACAAACTTTGTATTCCCGTACCGCTTTATCACTGCTTTGGAATGGTATTGGGCAACTTAGTTTGCTTAGCATCAGGTGCATGTGCAGTATTCCCCGGGGAGTCATTCGACCCTGAGACAACACTCCGTACAGTAGAAGAAGAAAAGTGCACGGGATTACATGGCGTACCAACCATGTTTATTGCCGAGCTCGAACTATCCAACTTCAAGAGCTTTGATCTATCAACACTAAGGACAGGTGTCATGGCAGGTAGTACCTGTCCAGAAGAGCTCATGCGAAAGGTCCATAGTGAATTTCATATGACAGAAGTCGTCATAGGTTATGGTCAGACAGAGTGTAGCCCTATCAATCATATTACTGACATTGACTCGCCATTTGAAAAGCAGGTCAAAACTGTAGGGCGCGCTATGCCCCATACAGAAGTGAAGATCATAGATCCCCAAGGCAATACGGTGCCTATTGGAGAACCGGGTGAGATTTGCGCGAGAGGCTACTGTGTAATGAAAGGTTATTGGGGTGATGAGGTTAAGACCAAAGCCACCATAGACGATGAAGGTTGGCTCCATTCTGGAGATCTTGGAGAAATGGACGAAGAAGGCTATGTCACTATTGTTGGTAGAATAAAGGACATGATTATTCGCGGCGGCGAGAATATTTATCCACGAGAAATTGAAGAAGTCTTATATCAACATGCGGATGTGTCAGACGCCGCTGTCTTTGGTATTCCTGACAACAAATATGGCGAGCAAGTATGCCTATGGATTAAGGAAAAGGAAAATCGACATATAGACGAAGATCAGATACGCGACTACCTTAAATCCAAACTAGCCTACTTTAAAGTACCCAAATACATCAGCGTAGTGAAAGAGTACCCCATGACGGTAACAGGGAAGCTTCAGAAGTTTAAAATGCGCGAATACATGATAGAAACACTGAAGAAGCAAGCCCTACAAACCGAAGCATAATCCCAGCAAATAGTGGGGTCAGAGTACATTTCGAAGATTGGGGTCAGAGTACTTTTTAAAAGATAACGCTTTAAAGTACACTGACCCTACATTCGTATTTCCAACGCTTGCACCTACAGTCTGTACCTATCTACCGTATTTTCAAACTGCCTGTTACATATCCTAGAGAGTTAAAGAGCCCGGATTATTTAGTTAGCCCACAATAATGGGGTCAGAGTACATTTCTTCGTTTTAATAAGTGTGAATGTTAAAAAAGTACTCTGACCCCTTTACTCCTGAGTGAAAGACTAAAGGTCTGTATCTGAGTTTGTGCGCCTTAAATTATTCGATAAATGAAACTTTCACAGTGACTAGAAGTAGGTAAAAAGAGCAGTCGCAGAAAAACACATTTTAATAATGGGGTCAGAGTACATTTCTCTAATAAGGCATGCTGACGAATTTCAGAGTTTCTCCCCCACAGTTTTGAAATCACGTATAGTTAAATTCGTTTGTTCGACCTGGCAGTGTCCTACTCTCACATGGGGAAGCCCCACACTACCATCGGCGCTAATACGTTTCACTTCTGAGTTCGGAATGGAGTCAGGTGGTACCGTATCGCTATGGCTGCCAGGAAAAACTGGTAACAATCTAGAAAACTGGATATCAATTCAATCAGTGAGTAACTGTCTTTTCACTCTACTTGCGGCTCATTTTTCAGAGCTTAGCTTGTCTACAACACTCAGAAGCCTAAAGCTTCTTGGGCGTTGTATGGTTAAGCCTCTCGGGCAATTAGTACAGGTTAGCTTAACGCCTTACAACGCTTCCACACCCTGCCTATCAACGTCATCGTCTATAACAACCCTTCCAGACCTTAAAGGTCAGGGATGACTCATCTTTGGGCCGGCTTCCCGCTTAGATGCTTTCAGCGGTTATCCGTTCCGAACATAGCTACCGGGCAATGCCATTGGCATGACAACCCGAACACCAGCGGTTCGTCCACTCCGGTCCTCTCGTACTAGGAGCAGCTCCCATCAATCATCCAACGCCCACACCAGATAGGGACCGAACTGTCTCACGACGTTCTAAACCCAGCTCGCGTACCACTTTAAATGGCGAACAGCCATACCCTTGGGACCGACTTCAGCCCCAGGATGTGATGAGCCGACATCGAGGTGCCAAACACCGCCGTCGATATGAACTCTTGGGCGGTATCAGCCTGTTATCCCCGGAGTACCTTTTATCCGTTGAGCGATGGCCCTTCCATACAGAACCACCGGATCACTATGACCTACTTTCGTACCTGCTCGACGTGTCTGTCTCGCAGTTAAGCTAGCTTATGCCATTGCACTAACCTCACGATGTCCGACCGTGATTAGCTAACCTTCGTGCTCCTCCGTTACTATTTGGGAGGAGACCGCCCCAGTCAAACTACCCACCAGACACTGTCCACATTCCCGATAAGGGAACAATGTTAGAACATCAAACATACAAGGGTGGTATTTCAAGGACGGCTCCACACAATCTAGCGACTGTGCTTCAAAGCCTCCCACCTATCCTACACATGTAGGTTCAATGTTCAGTGCCAAGCTGTAGTAAAGGTTCACGGGGTCTTTCCGTCTAGGTGCGGGTACACAGCATCTTCACTGCGATTTCAATTTCACTGAGTCTCGGGTGGAGACAGCGTGGCCATGGTTACACCATTCGTGCAGGTCGGAACTTACCCGACAAGGAATTTCGCTACCTTAGGACCGTTATAGTTACGGCCGCCGTTTACCGGGGCTTCGATCAAGAGCTTCGTCCGAAAACTAACCCCATCAATTAACCTTCCGGCACCGGGCAGGTGTCACACCCTATACGTCCTCTTACGAGTTTGCAGAGTGCTGTGTTTTTAATAAACAGTCCCAGCCACCTGGTCACTGCGGCCTCCATTTGCTTACCACGCGAAGTGTTCACAAACAGAGGCGTACCTTCTCCCGAAGTTACGGTACAATTTTGCCGAGTTCCTTCACCCGAGTTCTCTCAAGCGCCTTAGTATTCTCTACCTGACCACCTGTGTCGGTTTGGGGTACGGTTCATATAATCATAAGTTTAGAAGCTTTTCCTGGAAGCAGGGCATCAACAACTTCACTCCCTTGGGAGCTCGTCTCGTGTCTCGGCCTTAGAATTCCGGATTTACCTAAAATTCCAGCCTACTCACTTTCACTTGGACAACCAACGCCAAGCTTGCCTAGCCTTCTCCGTCCCTCCATCACTGATTATATAAGTACGGGAATATTAACCCGTTTCCCATCGACTACGCATTTCTGCCTCGCCTTAGGGGCCGACTTACCCTGCCCTGATTAGCATGGGACAGGAAACCTTGGTCTTCCGGCGTGGGAGTTTTTCACTCCCATTATCGTTACTCATGTCAGCATTCGCACTTGTGATATGTCCAGCAAGCTTTACAACTCACCTTCATCCACTTACACAACGCTCCCCTACCCAGCATGTAAACATGCTGCCGCAGCTTCGGTATATTGCTTAGCCCCGTTACATCTTCCGCGCAGGCCGACTCGACTAGTGAGCTATTACGCTTTCTTTAAAGGGTGGCTGCTTCTAAGCCAACCTCCTAGCTGTCTATGCCTTCCCACATCGTTTCCCACTTAGCAATATTTTGGGACCTTAGCTGGCGGTCTGGGTTGTTTCCCTCTCCACGACGGACGTTAGCACCCGCCGTGTGTCTCCCGGATAGTTCTCATTGGTATTCGGAGTTTGCAAAGGGTTGGTAAGTCGGGATGACCCCCTAGCCTTAACAGTGCTCTACCCCCAATGGAATTCGTCCGAGGCTCTACCTAAATAGATTTCGGGGAGAACCAGCTATCTCCCGGTTTGATTGGCCTTTCACCCCCAGCCACAAGTCATCCCCTAACTTTTCAACGTTAGTGGGTTCGGTCCTCCAGTTGATGTTACTCAACCTTCAACCTGCTCATGGCTAGATCACCGGGTTTCGGGTCTATACCTAGCAACTAAACGCGCAGTTAACACTCGCTTTCGCTACGGCTCCGTTATTCACTTAACCTTGCTACTAAATATAAGTCGCTGACCCATTATACAAAAGGTACGCAGTCACCACACGAAGTGGCTCCCACTGCTTGTACGTATACGGTTTCAGGTTCTATTTCACTCCCCTCACAGGGGTTCTTTTCGCCTTTCCCTCACGGTACTGGTTCACTATCGGTCAGTTAGGAGTATTTAGCCTTGGAGGATGGTCCCCCCATATTCAGTCAAGATAACACGTGTCCCGACCTACTCGATTTCACTGTAAAGAATCCGTCGTGTACAGGGCTATCACCTTGTATCGCTCCTCTTCCCAAAGGATTCCACTAAATTCTAAACAGCTTAAGGGCTGCTCCCCGTTCGCTCGCCGCTACTAGGGGAATCTCGGTTGATTTCTTTTCCTAAGGGTACTTAGATGTTTCAGTTCCCCTCGTTTGCCTCGTTAACCTATGTATTCAGTTAACGATACCTGTAAACAGGTGGGTTTCCCCATTCGGACATCTGTGGCTCAAATGCATTTTGTCGGCTCACCACAGCTTTTCGCAGACTTACACGTCCTTCATCGCCTCTAACTGCCAAGGCATCCACCGTATACGCTTCGTCACTTAACCATACAACCCCAAACAGCCTTTTGACTTCTGTCTAAGTTACGTTGCATGAATGACAAGCTAATCGGAAGAATTGCCTTGCTATCAAATCATCGATTGATAACAAGCAATTCAGTCAAGTAGAGTAAAAAGTTCATCTTTCGATTTCTCAGTTACTCAATTTTGATTGATTACTATTAATATCAGCTTTCCAAATTGTTAAAGAACATTTGATGTTTCCTGCAAAAGCAGTACTTTCATCTTTAGAGTAAAAAACCCTAATCAATGCTTACTGAAACAGTAAATATTCATTAGGATTTCGGGTCCAACGTGACACGTTTTCTACCTTTGTCACCTTCCTTTCACAAAGCAAGGAAATGGTAGGCTTGGGCAGACTTGAACTGCCGACCTCACCCTTATCAGGGGTGCGCTCTAACCAGCTGAGCTACAAGCCTTCAGTTTCTAAGTTTGTTAGCAACAAACCCAGTTTCAAGTAGATGGTGGAGCTAAGCAGGATCGAACTGCTGACCTCCTGAATGCAAATCAGGCGCTCTCCCAGCTGAGCTATAGCCCCATAAACTTGTGTCGTTCTTCATTTTAAACAAGACTATCTGTGTAGGCACTGCATCAAGGCGTCTTTCGACGTAATGGTAAGGAGGTGATCCAACCCCAGGTTCCCCTAGGGTTACCTTGTTACGACTTCACCCCAGTCATGAAACACAAAGTGGTAATCGTCCTCCCGAAGGTTAGACTAACTACTTCTTTTGCATCCCACTCCCATGGTGTGACGGGCGGTGTGTACAAGGCCCGGGAACGTATTCACCGCAGTATTCTGACCTGCGATTACTAGCGATTCCGACTTCATGGAGTCGAGTTGCAGACTCCAATCCGGACTACGACATTCTTTAAGGGGTCCGCTCCACATCACTGTCTCGCTTCCCTCTGTAAATGCCATTGTAGCACGTGTGTAGCCCTACACGTAAGGGCCATGATGACTTGACGTCGTCCCCACCTTCCTCCGGTTTGTCACCGGCAGTCTCCTTAGAGTGCCCAACTTAAGGCTGGCAACTAAGGACAAGGGTTGCGCTCGTTGCGGGACTTAACCCAACATCTCACGACACGAGCTGACGACAGCCATGCAGCACCTGTGTCTGAGTTCCCGAAGGCACGAAACTATCTCTAGTAACTTCTCAGCATGTCAAGTGTAGGTAAGGTTCTTCGCGTTGCATCGAATTAAACCACATGCTCCACCGCTTGTGCGGGCCCCCGTCAATTCATTTGAGTTTTAACCTTGCGGCCGTACTCCCCAGGCGGTCTACTTAGCGCGTTAGCTTCGCTACGCACGCCTTAAAGGCACACACAGCTAGTAGACAGCGTTTACGGTGTGGACTACCAGGGTATCTAATCCTGTTCGCTACCCACACTTTCGCACATGAGCGTCAGTCTTTGGCCAGGGAGTCGCCTTCGCCACTGATGTTCCTCCAGATATCTACGCATTTCACCGCTACACCTGGAATTCCACTCCCCTCTCCAAGACTCTAGTCTGCCAGTTCTAAATGACCATCCCAGGTTGAGCCCAGGGCTTTCACATCTAGCTTAACAAACCGCCTGCGTGCGCTTTACGCCCAGTAATTCCGATTAACGCTCGCACCCTCCGTATTACCGCGGCTGCTGGCACGGAGTTAGCCGGTGCTTCTTCTGTTGTTAACGTCACGGCTAGCAGGTATTAACTACTAACTTTTCCTCACAACTGAAAGTGCTTTACAACCCGAAGGCCTTCTTCACACACGCGGCATGGCTGCATCAGGGTTTCCCCCATTGTGCAATATTCCCCACTGCTGCCTCCCGTAGGAGTCTGGGCCGTGTCTCAGTCCCAGTGTGGCTGATCTTCCTCTCAGAACAGCTAGAGATCGTCGCCTTGGTAAGCCGTTACCTTACCAACTAGCTAATCTCACTTGGGCCTCTCTTTGCGCCGGAGCCGAAGCCCCGTTTGGTCCGAAGACATTATGCGGTATTAGCAGTCGTTTCCAACTGTTATCCCCCTCGCAAAGGCAAGTTCCCAAGCATTACTCACCCGTCCGCCACTCGTCATCTTCTAGCAAGCTAGAAATGTTACCGTTCGACTTGCATGTGTTAGGCCTGCCGCCAGCGTTCAATCTGAGCCATGATCAAACTCTTAGTGACTCACCCTGTTCGAGTGAGGTGCGCATTTTACATCGTTTATTTTCGATGTCAACCATGTTTTTAAACTTTTTATTTGTTTGAAAACTTGGTTTCGCACTTGTTGCTAAGTTGGCTTTGTTTTTCTCGAAGCCCCCTCAGAACGTGGAGCGCATTATAGATACCTCTTGTGAAAGATCAACACTTAAATTGGATTTTTTTGCTTTTTAAGCCACTTTTGGTGTCAACCGCTCATTTCTGCATCATTTCTAGCGACTCAATCCATCTTTAGACTAGTTTTTTCACATTTTATTGTTCAATTTGTTACAAATGAGTAAACTATATACAGCCTCCAACACCATAATAAACAATAGAAAGGTAGGTATATGAAAGTAGGCTTTATTCAATGCGCTGTTATTAGCGCTATTTTTGCAATTGCAGGTTACTTGTTATTTTCTTCTGCTAGTTTAAACGTCCATGTTCCACTGACCGTCTCAGCAGCTCTGCTGATCAGCGGTATCGTTACTCCTTGGCTAGCGTCTCTTATTCAAAGTCCATCTTCCTCAGATGCCAGAGCACATTCTAATGACGGATCAGTAGAAACTTTATATGTGGGTAATTTGCCTTATAGAGCAAACGAGAACGCAGTAAAGGAATACTTCAGTAGCTTTATTGAAGTACAGTCGGTTCGCTTAATGAAGGATCGTAAAACTGGAAAAAGAAAAGGATACGGTTTTATCGAAGTTGTAACTGACGACTTAAACAGCGTTATCGATAAAACTAACGACTCAATCTTCCAGGAGCGAACCCTAAAAGTTCGCCCTGCAAAGGACAAAGTCGAACACGCATAATTTTGTGAGTACGGTTTATAGGCTATAAAAAAGCCCGGTTAGCTTTCGCTACCGGGCTTTTATATTAGCAAATAGTTAGTTATTCACTTGTCTCAGCAGATTGAGGAAGTCCATTAAGTAACGTTTGATTAAAAGCGTGAAACCTATTTATAGCAGATACAAGGTCTGGCACCTGCACGTCTTTCATCTCATTAATCAACCCACCTATTAAGGTATTATAGTCTTCGTTACTTTCTAACGTACTTTCGGCATTAGCAAAAGTATCCATCATCTTTTCTAGATATTGCGCTATAGGGCTAACCACATTTCCAAACTTCGAATTATCGCTTTTGTCTTCATTGTAATGTTGGATGTTCTCATACGTCTTTAGCACTTCGGTCTGTGTGGTTCTATTTAACTGTAACGCGTAGCCAACTAACTCTTTATCGTCAAAGCCTAAACTTAACGCTTCTTCAAATGCTTTGTCGATGTCACCACTGTAAAAGGTGTCGGCGAGATCCTGAACTTGACCAACTAAATCAGCTATCGACTCTAACTCATCTTCATCAAGCTCGCCTTTTAATGAAAAGCTAATACCGCTTCGCTCATAGTATTGGTACGAAGTTTGTTGTTGGTATGACGCTGAAAAATTGTTTTCACCTTGCTCGCCACTACCGCCTGATTGCTCCTGAGATGCTTGTGCTTGGAAATTAAGTTGTTGAGATGCTTGGAACGAGCGAAGACTCTCAAAACTAAAACTCACTTCGTCGCCATCTTTAGTTCGAATCAGTAAGCTTCCGCTTTTCTCATCCGATGCAGCTACCGCGTTTAAGGACGAAAGCGTTACAGCGTTCGGCTGCTGGCGACCAAATATGTCAGTTTCCAGATCGTTTATTCCTGTATCGATGAGATCGCGGCTTTTTGTCATCCCTTGCTCAATCTCTTCATTCATAAAACCAGCGAGGTCTTTTTCAGCCATAGCGAATCCACGGCTTACGCCTTCTCTCGCTTGGCTAAATAAGCCATTAAGCTTTTCTTCGCTGGCACCACCGTTTGCCGCACCTCTAATGACGCCACCTACGAACTTAAGTACGTTTCTGGCAACTTTTTCAAAGTCGAACAAACTGTTCGACTTATCTTCAATGCTTTTCTCTTTGGCTTCTTGTGGCTTTTGGCCATCTATAACTAACGCTTGGTTAAGGCTGCTACTCACCACACGTAAGCCGATGCTAGTTTGGCTACTGGAAACAGATACTGATGCCGCTTGTTGTTTAGAAAACTCAGCCGCTTGCTGCAATCCGTCTTGCTGTAACTGCTTTTTCAACATTTCGTTCGGGTGAACTGATGCCTTTTGATCTGCTTTTTGATCGACCTTCTGGTCGCCCATAAAAGCCTTAATTTGACCCACGTTCATAATTTGATCCTCACTATCCTCAATCTTATTATCGGCAAAGAATCAGTATTGTTTAATTTTAATACAGCTTTTTTTACTGGGTCGTTCCTAATAATAATGCAGAAGTAGATAGCGCTTGTTGCAGTTATTTTATAAGGGACTACAATTCGCGACCTCAACATTGAATGGAGAATTTTATGACCGCGACCGAACAACAACGCTATCAAGCTCAGTTGGACGAAAAAGTAGAACGTCTTACTGCGTTACTTTCTCCGTTCAATGCGCCTGACTTAACCGTATTTCCATCGCAACCAACGCACTACCGTATGCGCGCCGAATTTAGAGTATGGCATGAGGGCGATGATTTGTTTCACATCATGTTCAACCAGGAAACAAAAGAAAAGTATCGCGTAGATAGCTTTCCTCCTGCTTGTAAAGCAATAAACGATGCTATGGCGCTGTTGTTAAAAGAAGTAAGACCAAATGAAGCGCTAAGAAAGAAGCTTTTTCAAATCGATTATCTTTCTGCACTATCTGGCGAGCTTGTCATCAGCCTTTTATACCATCGTCAACTAGATGAGAAGTGGCAAGAGGCTGCAAAAGAATTAAAGGCGAAACTCGAGGCTCACTTTCCGAAAGTAAACATCATCGGCCGTGCGAGAAAACAAAAGCTTATTATCGACAACGATTTTGTTATTGAGCGCTTACCCGTTAATGGCAAAGAATTCATATTTAAGCATATCGAAAATAGCTTCACTCAGCCCAATGCCGAAGTGAACTGCAGCATGATTGAATGGGCACTAGATTGCGTAAAGCCGCTCTCTGGCGATTTACTGGAGATGTATTGCGGTGCAGGTAACTTCTCACTGCCGCTAGCGCTTCACTTCGATAATGTTGTGGGGACCGAAATAGCCAAGCCCTCTGTACAAGCTGCGCAGTTTAATATTGAACAAAATCAGCTTAATAATGTGAAGATCGTAAGACTCGCCGCTGAAGAATTCACTCAGGCTATGAAAGGTGAACGTACGTTTAGTCGCTTAGAAGGCATTGATCTAAGTGCATATAATTTCACAACTGTATTGGTCGATCCACCAAGAGCTGGGTTGGATGAAGACTCGCTTAGAATGATTCAGGATTACGATAATATCGTGTATATCTCGTGTAACCCTGAAACGTTGGCGCAAAACCTTGAGCTTTTAAGTGAAACTCACGACGTTGCTCAATCGGCATTATTCGATCAATTCCCGTTTACTCATCACATTGAGGCTGGCGTTTTACTTACACGCAAAAGTTAGTTTTGGTACAAATTGACAAGGCCTTTGGAGTCACAAAGGCCTATGAAGACGTATTAAAATAAGGTGGCTTTGATTAGAGCAAACGATGTGGACTTAAACCACTAATTCAATTATACGCTTTTTTGCGTTGCACCTAGTTGAACGAAGCGAAGCTGCGCTTTCACTCTCTCACCGATTTCTCGGCGAAGTTTATCGTCTGCTTCTAATGCCTCTGCCCCAGCACTGAATACGAGCCTTACCATAGCATCAGCTTGAAGCTGCGCGCATGCGTATTCTACGCCCTGCTGTTCAATAATGTAGTCGGTCAACTCGTCGATGAAGTGTTGAATCTCTCTAAATACTGCCAACCGATAAGCCGACGACGTACCAGTATGCTCGCGTAGTAATAAACGAAATACGTTTGTATTTGCCGCAATAAATTCCATGAAGGTTTCAACAGAAGTATGTATTACGCCACCTCCAGAGGCTATACGCCGCCTTGCCTGACGCATAAGCTGCCGCAATGCTAAACCGGCTTCATCCACCAGCGTTAAACCCAATTCGTCCATATCTTTGAAGTGTCGATAAAAAGACGTAGGTGCTATACCTGCCTCTCGGGCAACTTCACGCAAGCTGATTGCCGATAAGCTGCGGTTTTCATCGAGCAAAGAAAACGCAGCATGAATGATATTTTGGCGGGTTTTTAATTTCTGTTCTTGTCGACTCACATTCGCACCATAGGTTGATTAGCTCTAAACGGCTTGATGATTTTTAGCGCTTAGGGTTGAAGCCCTTACGTCATCTGTATAGCCATTAACGCAATCAAACTTCGTACATCAAAGACTAGCATGTGTAGTTTATCGCAACACACACCAGTGGGGAAAGAGAAACAGAATCATCTCTTTTATAAACAAGCATTAAGCAGAAAAAGCCACAATTAACGAGCGCTTCAGCGTAGCTTTACTATAATTAAACTTTACACATGTAAGCAGAACTAATCTGGGTTTTGCTTGCCTGAAGCCTCGTAAAACGATAAATTAGCGAACAGTTGTAAGCCAAGTTGTATAAAATGAAAAAACCTCCTCTTATCCTTACTAATGTGCTGGTATTTATTATATCTGGCGCAATTGCGTTTATTGGTGTGCCGCTATGGGTGGCGTATCAAGGCATCGATTGGGCAGAAATCGGTGCGGCTATATTCCTATTTTACTTTACCGGTATGTCTATAACTGCCGGCTACCACCGATTATGGTCGCATAAAACTTACGACGCCAATGTGGTTGTTCGTGTGATCCTTGCGATTGGTGGCGCTATGGCGCTGCAAAATAGTATTTTGCACTGGTCGTCAGATCATCGCGTTCATCATCGTCATGTTGATGATAACGACAAAGACCCCTACTCTGCGAAGAAAGGGCTTTGGTTTGCGCATATCGGCTGGATGTTGCGTGAGTATCAGGCCAAACGTTACGATGACTACAGTAACTGTAAAGATCTTCAAAAAGATAAAGTGGTGATGTGGCAGCATAACTACTATTTGCCCATCGTGCTGGCGGCCAACTTTGGTATCACAGGTCTTCTGGGCTATTTAAATGGTGACGTATTAGGCATGATCTTGGTAGCCGGTGTACTTCGCCTGGTGCTAGTGCATCACGTAACCTTCTTTATCAATTCTCTTGCTCATTTTTGGGGTAGCCAGCCTTACACCGATAAGAACACAGCACGAGATAACGGTATTCTTGCGTTTTTTACCTTTGGTGAAGGTTATCACAATTACCATCACATCTTTGAGTACGACTATCGTAATGGCATTCGCTGGTATCAGTTTGATCCTACAAAATGGCTTATTAAGGGATTATCACTGGTAGGACTGACATCCAACCTTCGCAAAGTGCCAGAAGAGCGCATCGAGAAAGCGTTAGCAGCAATGCAGCTGCAAAGAGCAAGTGAAAAAGTATCGCTACTGCCTAATGCTGAAGAAATGATGCATACCATTCAAGAAGAATACGACTTGTTAATGCAGCGCATGAGTGAATACTACGCCACGAAAAAACGTGTTATGCGCGTTAAACAACGCACCCTAAAGCGCAGTATCGAAGGGCTTGAGCTTGCATACAAGTACAAAGAGCTGAAACACGCATTTGCTGTACAGAAAGAGAAATGGACACAGTTACATAGTTTGTCATTGCAAATGGCGTAAATTAACGCCCTCTTTTATACGTTTGAACGCTAAAAACCACATAAGTGTCTGCTTATGTGGTTTTTTTTTATTCTATAGTTGGATAAGGTCGTTATACTAAAACCAGAATCATTCATTTTGTATTACGGCTAACCTAGTGGTGACATCGCATTACAAAAGTAACAACATGGGAAAGTAAGATGGCAACGAAGCAAAAAACCAAAGCCCCGTCGTATCATTACGACGCTATCGTTATTGGCACAGGTCCTGGTGGAGAAGGCGTTGCAATGCAGCTTGCCAAAGCCGGAAAAAAAGTGGCGGTTGTTGAGCGCTACGAGGCAGTGGGAGGGGGTTGTACCCATTGGGGAACCATTCCATCGAAAGCGCTTCGTCACTCAGTAAGTCGTCTTATTGAATATAACTCTTCTCCCTTGTTTGCCGACAACCACTTAAGTAAGAGTCTTACGTTTTCTGACATCATGCGCCATGCTAGCGGTGTGGTAAAAAGCCAAACTCGACTTCGCTCTTCTTTCTACGACAGAAATCGTGTGACGCTATTTCACGGCGAAGCCAGTTTCGTAGATGCGCATACGTTAGAGATAACCCGTAAAGATGGCTCTAAAGATACCGTCACTGCAGGCCAAATTGCTATTGCCACAGGGTCGCGTCCTTATTGTCCTAAAGACATCGACTTTAATCACCCGCGTATTTATAACTCAGACACTATCCTATCTTTAGATCACGATCCCAAATCAATAATTATCTATGGCGCTGGGGTCATTGGCTCTGAATATGCCAGTATTTTCAGAGGACTAGGCGTAAAAGTTGACCTCGTCAACATGCGCGATCGCTTACTGTCATTTCTTGATGACGAGATATCAGACGCACTCAGTTATCACCTGTGGAACAATGGCGTACTCATCCGGCACAATGAGGCCTATTCTTCGGTTGAAGCTACCGATGACTCGGTTATTTTAAACTTAGAGTCGGGCAAGCGTATGCGCGCAGATTGTCTCTTGTTTGCTAACGGAAGAACGGGTAATACAGATACACTTAAACTCGAGAATATTGGTTTAAAAGCCGATGGCAGAGGCCAACTCAAGGTTAACGAAAATTATCAAACTGACGTAGACAATGTATTTGCAGTCGGCGATGTCATTGGCTATCCAAGTTTAGCATCTGCGGCTTATAACCAAGGTCGCTTTGCCGCTGAAGCTATGCTTGGCATAAAAACACATTCGGCATTGGTAGAAGATATTCCGTCAGGCATATACACCATCCCAGAAATAAGTTCTGTTGGTAAAACAGAGCAAGAGCTTACTGCAGCAAAAGTACCTTATGAAGTGGGAAGAGCTCAGTTCAAACATTTGGCCAGAGCCCAAATCGCGTCAACGCAGACAGGAAGTCTGAAAATCTTGTTTCATCGCGAAACTAAAGAAATCTTGGGCATTCATTGTTTCGGTGAACGTGCCTCCGAGATTGTTCACATCGGCCAAGCGATCATGCAGCAAAAGGGCGAAGGCAATACCATAGATTACTTCGTTAACACTACGTTTAACTATCCAACCATGGCAGAAGCTTATCGAGTTGCTGCTATTAATGGACTTAATAGAATTTTCTAACGGACACAAAAAAGCCGGCGAGATTGTCGCCGGCTTAATATGCGTTAACTAAGAAATTAGTTACGGTTCGCAGCAAGCGCGTTAAGCGAATCTTTATGTGCTACGATGTCGATGTGCATATTTTCTTGATCGAACGTCATTGTTGCAATGGCGTAGTCACCCTGACTATCGCTTGCAATGTCGATCAACTTTGCTTGTGCATCACGGAAACGAATGTTATTGCCGATTTTGTCAGACATACATTGGTTATTCATTTCGAATGTTTTCGCATCCATGCAATCGAAAAGCTGGTTATCACCAGATTCCGCATGCGCAATACCAAAGGCCGCTGATAGAGCTAGGGTTAGTACTACTTTACGCATGTTTCTTCTCCTGTGTTACAGTCTACTACTGTCACTATTAAACATACTGTATATACATAAGATAGTCAAACTGAGATCATAGTTTTGTGACAAAAGTATGACAAAGAGAAATATTTGGAGAAAAATGTGAAAGGCCACGATGCACTGGTGGTTAAAGCGAGAAATTGTAGACTGTGTGCCCCTCACCTACCGCATCAACCCAACCCCATATTTAGCACTGCACCATCAACTAAAGTACTTATTATTGGGCAAGCACCGGGGTTGAAAGCTCATGAACGCAACATTGCGTTTGATGATCCCAGCGGAGATCGGTTACGCGATTGGTTGTCTGTCTCGAGAGAGACCTTTTATAACCCTAGCTTAATTTCGGTGCTGCCAATGGGCTTCTGCTTTCCAGGTTATAAAAATGGAGCCGATGCCCCGCCAAGAAAAGAATGTGCTCCCGCTTGGCATAATGACTTTCTTCTTTATTTAAAACCTGAAGTAACGCTTTACGTGGGACGTTACTCGCAACAGTATTATTTACCGCAACACAAAACGTTAACTGAAGCTGTACGCAGTCCGACTGAAACACATTTCGTACTGCCCCACCCGTCAGGAAGAAACAACAGGTGGCTCGCTAAAAACCCTTGGTTTGAATTAGATATTCTTCCCAAGTTGCGAGACACTGTCGAATCTGTATTAAAAGTTTAGTCGTGCTCTTCAAGAAACGCTAAAAGCGCATCGAACGGCATAGGCTTCGCGTACAAGTAGCCCTGTGCTTCGTCACATCCAAGCTTTATCATGTAACTCGCCTGCTCTCTTTTTTCTACGCCTTCGGCAATAGTCAATAAGCCTAGCTTGTTACCCAAAGTCACAATGGTCTCAGCAAGCACTGCGCTTGCACCCGGTTTAATGTCTTTGACAAAAGAACGATCGACCTTCAATCGATCTAACGGAAGCTGCTGTAGATAACTCATGGAGGAAAAGCCTGTTCCAAAGTCATCAATGGCTATTTTCACCCCAAATTCTTTTAACGAACGCAATGCATCTATTACAATTTGCGGCTCATCCATCACCACGCTTTCTGTTATTTCTAGCTCTAACAGGCTTGGGTCGCAGTTGGCGTTAGATAGTGCCTGCTTAACTTTTTCTACAAATAACCTGTCACGGAACTGCGGAATAGAGATGTTAACGGCAACTCTTAGATGGCCGTAGCCTTTTTCTTTCAATTCCTGAAGACGACGGCATGATTCTTCTAATACCCATTCACCGATATCAACGATAAGGCCTGAATACTCAGCTAGTGGCACAAATACGGCGGGAGAAATATATCCCCCTTCACCATTGGGCCAGCGTAGTAAGCCTTCCATGCCAACAACTTTTTCATTCAGTAAGTCCACTTGCGGCTGAAACCACAGCTCCAGCTTTCTTGCTGCAAAGTCACTTCGGAGTTGGCGAATCATATCTAGGCGCCAAGTCGTCTGATCTTCAATATCTTTGGCGTAATATTCGAAGTTATCTGTTAGATTTTTCTTAGCACGGTTTAACGCAATATTCGTGCGCTTTAAAATCTCAATGCCGATGTGGCGTTTATTGTCTAACTTGCACAATCCAAGTGTTATATTCACCGGAAGGGTGTGATCACCTACCTGAAATGAAGATTGGAAAATGTTGTTAATGGACTTGGGGCATACCAAATCGTCAGGACCAATAAGACCAAATACATCAGCACCTATGCGGCCTTTTTTCACTATGCTATCGAAAGAAGATTGAAAGCGATCGCTTATAGCTCGCAACAATTCGTTGCCGACTTCTTGCCCTAAACCATCATTTATATCGGAAAAGTGATTTACGTCGATAAGAGCTACGCTATAGTTTTCTCCGGCAAACAAATGAGGTTTATCGAGCATATTGATAAACTCATTGCGGTTTGGCAGACGGGTTAACCAGTCTCTGAACGCCGCATTTCTTAATTCATGGAAAAGATTAACGTTTTCGTATCCCACAGAAATACTGGATAGAAAAACCTCAAGTAAGTGCTTGTCTAGCTCACTAATCTCGTGGGTTTGTCGAACAAATACGGCAGCTTCAAAACCAGCGCGGCTGATATACAGCACAGAGCAACTGGGCTCAAAAATGTGCTTTTTAAGACGTAGGCACCGACTAATGTTTTCTTCAATTTCAAGGTTTTTAAGCGTGAACACAGGCTGGTTTATAAATTTCGCATACTCACCCGCAGCGCCAAGCACGTAAACCTCTTCGTCCTCTCGATCTAGCAAAGAACCCGCTCTCGCGCATAATAAACCTTCGGAGTCTAAACCAATAAGCGAACTGATTTGGGTAACTACACCTTCGCAAAACTCTTTCACCGAATGTTCTTCAAACAAGTTGGCTGAAGAGGTGATTATTTTTTCTAAACCAGCACGGCTTTGACTAATCGTTACAATTTGCTGATAAGAGCGTAGTGAGGAAATGATAGTAGTTAGTAATTTGGCGCGAGTAAGTTCTGTTTTGGTTTTATAGTCATTGATATCGTAAACTTTAATGACTTGCTCTTCAGGCGCGTAGCCGGGCTGGCCCGTACGTAAGATAATTCGAGGTTCAACTAACTTCATGTCTTCGCGGATGTATTTAACAACATCAAAACCCGCGTCATCAGTCTCCATAACGACATCAAGTAAAATTATGGCAATGCTGTTGCCATATTCGTGCAGCATTTCTTTGGCTTGTTTTGCTGAATAAGCGTGGATGAAGTTTAATTTGCGATCGTTTACGATGAGATCAGATAGCGCGAGACGCGTTACGGTGTGAATCTCTTCATCGTCATCGACAATAAGAATGTTCCAGTCTTTGCCCAATAAGGTTTGCTCTTCAACTGAACCATCATCATCTAAAAAAATTAATTCGTCGTTATCGTAATCCATTGCCGACATTACCGCTCATTTCCTCGATACAAACAAAACAAGAATGCGCTACTCATTGTATTAAGGCAACGATTACATTGATAAATGGGTTACGCAATGCAATAGTGCTCTCATGTTACATGCCATTTTACATTCGATCATTTAAGCATTTATGAAGATTACATCCCAGCACTTTTCCCCTGAGGTAAAAAAACCACAGGAAACGGAAGAGCAGACTGTAAAGGTGACAGCCGAATCGCCTGCGGCTGAAAAAGCGGCCAGCAACGCAGTGAAAACCGATGCTAGTCGCCAACGCATGCTTTCCTGGTTTGCCAGAGTGGGTATAAGCCCCTCTATGATGTCCCCTGATCCTAAAAAGCAAAAGCATGCACTAGAAAGAAGAAAACAAATATTAGAAACCCAAAAAGCGAGCAATCTTCAAGCTGTATTAAATATAGCATTAAATGTGACGATCAACGAACAAACTAGCGATAATCTTGATCCCGACTGGTTTTTCGCATTTAGTACGATGGCTGAGGAAATTTACAGCCCGCCCATGCAGGAATTATGGGGAAAGATTTTTGCCGTTGAGGTGGCTCGCCCGGGCAGTTTTTCCCTTCGTACATTGCAGCTATTAAAGACGCTAACGCATAGGGATGCACAAGTATTCAATAAGGCTGTGAATGTTGCGAGTAGAAGAAATAACGATGCGGTCCCGCGTATTCTTGTGGGGTATCACAAACGCAAAGGCTTGCTTTCACTATTGAGACGCCCTGTTCCTGAGCAAATTAACTTAGCCAACGTAGGGTTGAGTTACCCTGATCTGTTGTCTTTACAAGAGATGAAGTTGATTTATACCAGCGAAATTGAAAGCGCCGAATACGATGAAGGTCAGCAAGTAACCTGGCGATGCGTAAATGAAAATATTTCATTAACCAGTAAAACGTCGGGGGTTGCTTTGGTGTATTACAAGTTCACTTCGGTCGGCAGTGAGCTGTATAAATTAGTGACTAAATCGCCTAATGAAGCGTATTTAACCAGCATTAAGTCGGTGTTAGGCGAGGTATTTAACGTGAGTTAAATACCATCACCAAATTCGTGCAATCCACACTCGCGTTTCAAACCAAAGAAGCGCGTGTCTTGCTCACTCATTCCTTCTTGGAGCGACTGCGTGGTATGCCAATCACCGATGGATACATACCCTTGCTCCCAAAGCGGATGATAAGACAAGTCGTTATCTTTCAGGTAGTAATGTAAGTCTTTGTTGCTCCAATCAATGATCGGGTAAAGTTTAAACTGCTGCCCTACTTTTTGTAGAACTGGAAGCTTTCCCCTGGTATCTGATTGGCTTCTACGCAAACCTGCAAACCACGTACCTGCTTTCAGGTCACGTAAGGCGCGCTGCATTGGCTCAACTTTGTTCATCTTATTGTATTTCTCAATACCTTCGATGCCTTGTTCCCAAAGTCTGCCAAAGCGCGCTTCCTGCCACGCAGAAGACATCTCTGCGCTGTACACATGCAAATTTAAATTGAGCTTTTCTACAAGTTCATCAATAAACTTATATGTCTCAGGAAAAAGATAGCCTGTGTCGGTAAGCACAACAGGAATATCCGGTTGTGCTTGGGTAAGCATATGCAGCATAACCGCCGATTGTGCTCCAAAGCTTGAAGACACAATATGAGTATCAGGCAAGTTGTCCAGCGCCCAAGCTACTCGCTCCTGCGCTGTCATTTTCTCTAACGTTTCATTGATATCAGCAAGGGCTTCCTTACTGATATCAAGCGTTAGTGGTTGCTGCTTAATCGCTGTATTATTCGTCATAGAAATCCCGTGCGGAGTCTACTACTGGTTTTACAACACCAGCGCGAACAACGTAATCACCAAAGGCTTCACCCGCTTCACGAGCTTTGGCCCACTGGCCAAACAGTGAATCTAGTTCTGCCATGATTTCCTGTTCGCTTATGTTTTCTCGATACATACGTGGAATACGTGTACCTTCTCGGTTTCCACCCAAATGCAAATTGTATTTGCCTGGGCCCTTACCTACTAAACCAACCTCAGACAACATCGCGCGACCACAGCCATTCGGGCAGCCTGTTACACGGAAGATTACGCTGTCTTCTTCCAATCCGTGTTTGGCAAGCAAACCTTCTAATTCCGTAACGGCATCTGGCAAGTAGCGCTCAGCTTCTGCCATGGCTAACGGACAGGTTGGCAATGCAACACAGGCCATTGAGTCAAGTCGCTGGTTAGAAATCGATGGCGCTATTAAGCCATGTTCGCGGGCTAATGCTTCAATTTTGTCTTTGTCTTGCGGCGCTACACCGGCAATAATCAAATTCTGGTTTGCCGTTAAGCGGAAATCACCTTTGTGGATCTTCGCAATTTCGGCACAGCCTGTTTTTAGCGTTTTACCTGGGTAATCTAAAATACGGCCATTCTCAATAAATACGGTCAGGTGATATTTGCCGTCAATACCTTCAACCCAGCCAAAGCGATCGCCACGTCCCGTAAATTCATACGCACGGCTGTCTTGGAAAGTCACGCCTGCGCGTTTTTCAACTTCAGCCTTAAAGTTGTCTACCCCAACACGCTCTAACGTATATTTGGTTTTCGCGTTCTTACGATTAACACGGTTCCCCCAATCACGCTGAGTTGTTACAACCGCTGCGGCAACGTCTAGCGTGTTTTCAAGCGGAATAAATCCGAAATCAGACGCTTTTCGTGGATACGTACTCTTGTCGCCATGGGTCATCGCAAGACCACCACCGACAAGCACGTTGAAGCCAATTAATTGACCGTTCTCTGCAATCGCAACAAAGTTAAGATCATTCGCGTGAACATCTACATCGTTTTGCGGAGGAATAACCACCGTCGTTTTAAATTTACGCGGTAAATAGTTATCACCCAAAATAGGCTCTACAGGTTTTTCAGTCGTTTCAACTTTTTCACCGTCTAACCAAATTTCAGCATACGCGCGGGTTTTAGGTAGTAAGTGTTCACTTATCTTCTTCGCCCATTCAAATGCCTGAAGGTGAAGCTCAGATTCAACCGGATTTGACGTACATAGTACGTTTCGGTTTACGTCGCCTGCCGTAGCAATAGAGTCGATGCCTACCTTGTTTAGCATTTGGTGCATGGACTTAATCTTAGGCTTTAACACACCGTGAAACTGGAAAGTTTGACGGGTTGTTAAACGAATGCTGCCGTACATGGTGTGATCGGCTGCAAACTTATCAATCGCTAACCATTGGTCAGGCGTAATAACACCACCAGGTAAACGGGCACGCAACATCACATTGTGAAGCGGCTCAAGTTTCTGCTTTGCACGCTCAGCGCGAATATCACGATCGTCTTGTTGGTACATACCGTGAAAGCGAATAAGCTGGAAGTTATCAGCGGTGAAACCACCAGTAAGATCATCTTTAAGATCGGTAGTGATGGTGCCACGCAAATTATTACTTTCACGCTTTAAACGCTCGTTGTCAGCCAGTTTGCCCTCAACGATAAATGGTGATTTTTCGTTACTCATTAATAGACATCCTTCTGATAACGTTTCGCTTTACGTAACTCTACAACATAGGCTTTTGCATCGGCTTCAGATTTACCGCCGTGCTCTTGCACAATACTAATTAGGGCGTTCTCTACATCTTTCGCCATGTGCATTGCATCGCCACACACATAGAAGTGTGCGCCCTGCTCTAGCCATTCATACACCTCTTTACCGTTTTCTAGTAAACGGTGCTGAACATATACTTTTTCTTCTTGGTCACGAGAAAATGCCAGCGTAATTTTGTCTAGCAGGCCTTCTTTAACGTAGCCTTGCCATTCCACTTGATATAGAAAATCTTGCGTGAAATGTGGGTTGCCAAAGAACAACCAGTTTTTGCCTTCAGCACCTTGTACGTCACGCTCTTGCATGAACGATCTAAACGGTGCAATACCCGTACCCGGGCCGACCATGATCACTGGCGTATTTGGATCAGCGGGCAAACGGAAGTTATCGTTACTTTCTACGAACACTTCTACGTCGCCATTTTCTTCTAGATATTCACACAAAAAGCCAGATGCGCCGCCTTGATGACGATGTCCAAACGCTTCATAGTCAACGTGAGCTACGGTTAAATGTACTTCTTCTTCCACTTCGGCTTGGCTTGATGCTATCGAGTACAAGCGAGGCGTTAGCGGTCGCAAAGCATCTACAAGCTGTTGTTCAGACAACTTACCCGGATGGTCGCGCACAATATCAATAATTTGACGTTCGGCCATGTAGGTACGCAGCTGCGCTTTATCTTCCATCAATGTAGCCAATGATTCAGAGCCTGTCGCCTCTTGATATGACTTAATGAAATTAGGGTAACTTAAGGTTAATTCAAGCTTCGACGTTAATGCTTCGGTGAGTGACATGGTCGCGTCAGCCACAGACACTTCTGTATTGCCGTTTAATGACAAGATACTAATAAGCTCTGACACTAGAGATGCTGCATTTTTAAACCATACACCAAGCGCATCACCTGGCTTATAGGTAATTCCGCTATCTTCAAGGCTTATTTCAATATGGCGTATATCTTTAACAGAATCACGACCTGTGATTTTTTGTGCGTCAATTAAGGTCGCTTTAAACGGCGCTTTCTTGGTGTAAGTTTGCGCTGCTACACCCTGCACTGCCGCGCCAGTTTGCGCCGCTACCGCTGCTTGCGGAGCTGCACTAAAATCGTCTTTTAGCGAGTCGATGAGCTTGCTCAGCCATGCTTCGGCTTCCGCTTCATAATCAACGTCGCAGTCCAGACGCTCTACAATCGCTTTACCGCCAAGCTTACCTAAGCGTTCATCAAAGTCTTTACCCGTTTGGCAGAAAAACTCGTAACTACTGTCACCTAAACCCAAAACTGCGTATTTGGTATCAGCAAGCTTCGGGGCTTTTTTGCCAGCCAAGAATTCATGTAGCTCAATAGCATCGTCTGGTGCATCACCTTCACCATGGGTACTAACAAATACCGCAACGTGAGTTTCTGCTTTCAAGTTACGTGGCTTGTAATCTGCCATGCTAACCAGCTTGCTATTAAAGCCCGCTTCTTCTGCTTTCGCTTGACACTGCGCTGCAACACCTTTTGCATTACCGGTTTGTGAACCGTACAAAATAGTAAGCGTTGGCGCGTCACCCGCTACTGCAGGAGTGCCTTGCATCATTGGTGCAACCGAACCACCTTGTGCAGCAGCCATGCCCGCAGCATAACCACTTACCCAAGTAAGTTGATCACGATTTAAGCCTGCAATGGCTTGCGTTATTGCATTCCACTGCTGTTCGTTTAATACCGCGCCTGGCGCTGAGTTCGAATTAGAATCTTGTGACATAGTCTTTTAGCCTTTTATCAATGGCGCTAAGGCTAACGGCTTTCTTCAAGAAGAGAAAAGAATAAATGAAACTTTTTTATTACTGAAAGTGCTAATGACTGTGCGAATAGGTAATAACACAATTGAATTTGGGCGAGAAGCAATAAAAAGGGCGAGGCTGCAATCGCAGCCCCGCCCTTTAAAATCCGTAGTTGAGGCTTAGAAGTGAAGTTCTAGCCCTGCGAATACACCATCGAATTCCATATCAGCGTACACATCATCAAGGTCTTCAATATCTACCGTTACATTTCTGTAACCCACCTGAAGCGTCATATCAACCGCTAAACTTTCAATAAACGAGTACTGAATTGCAGCTTGATAATCGCTAAGCTCATGGTCGTCGAACGACAAATAGCTTCCTTCAAAGTATGCTGATAAACCAGTAAACGGTAAACCTAGCTGAACCTTTGAGTAGGCCATTGGAACAATACCAGAGAACTCTGCAGATCCGCTTGTGTCACTCGCTCTATCCACAACGAACAGTGCGCCGTCGATGTACTTCGCATTAACACCTAAGTCAAAGCTCACTAGATCGTTATCAAATAACTCGTAGTACAAAATGAAATCTGTAGCATCAAGCTCTACATCTGTATTAACCGTGGTACTTTCAGTAAACAGTTCGCCGTCGAAAGTGAATTCAGACTGAAGCGTTGTGGTGCCCGAGTTATCTAATGTCGTGTGATTTACTTTTACGTTAGGTAAAAACGGTACCGGATGCTCAAAGGCAATGTATAGCGCCGTATTGGTCTCATCATCAAAGTTAAAGTCAGCGGTGTTGTTGCTATCAGCAAAACCGCCCTGCGTGTCGGTTTGCCATACTTGGGCTCCAACATATACGCCTGCGATAGTGTCTGCATGAGATGAAACTGAAACTAATGCGCATCCCAATGCGGCAGCTATAAGACCCTTTTTCATTAATTATCCTTGATTAAGAAGTTCTGAAAGTTCAATTAAAGCAGCGTTTGCACGAGAAATATAGTTTGCCATTACCAAAGAATGGTTCGCTAACATGCCAAATCCACTACCATTTAAAATCATTGGACTGAATACCGACTGCTGTGTCGCTTCCAGTTCACGAATAATTTGCTGAAGACTAACCAATGCATTCTTATCTTCCAATACGTCGTAAAATTCAATTTCCACGGCTTTTAGAAAGTGAAGTAAAGCCCACGTAGCACCGCGTGCCTCATAGAAATTATCGTCTAGTTTCCACCAACTCGTTTTAACTACACGCTGGCTGGCTACAGGAGAAGACTGCTTTGCATTCGAGTCACCCGCCAGGTCAGTGTTCAATCTAGCCGATCCTACGCTGGCACTAAGTCTTTGTGAATAACTGCCCAACCGTTTTTCTACCTGTTTCAACCATTCGCGCAAGTTGTCTGCGCGAGTATAAAACTGGCTGTCAGTGTTTCGGGTATTCGCTAGCTCGTCACGGTATTTTTTTAGAAGCTCTATACCGTCAGAGTAACTCGATTCAGAAGAAGGCAACGCCCAGCTTTTGTGATCCATATTAAACTTAGGGTGAGCTTTTGTAAGGTATGGATTTTCAATAGATTGGGATTGAGAGCGGCTGAAGTCTTTACGCATAGAGAGTGCAAGGTCTCGCACCATTTCCAGCGCACCGAATTCCCATGCGGGCATGTTATCTAAAAAGATGCCAGGAGGCGTAATGTCGTTAGAAAGATATCCACCAGGCTTATCAAGTAAGGTTTCCGACACATCAATCATGGTTGTTGTTAATGTGTAACCCGCAATATTAGTTGGATTCTCAACAGGCGAGTTTTGCTTTAAACGTTGTCTAACATCAAACGTGTCTGGAGATAAGCTCCAATACCATCCTATTAGCCAGAAAAGTAAAACTATCACTACAGCGACAATCGCTATCCGTTTTGAGTTAATAGATTGTCTCATATAACACCAACCTTCCTTTTAAATAACAAATAGCCGACGGAGGTCAGCTATTTGTAGTCTTAATACTATGTGAAAAATGCGAAACCTTTGTGACGGTCGTCTTTATATCACCATCTTTTACTACGTTAACACAACTTAAATAAAATTATGATGATTATACATTATGGTGCATATTTCGGTCATTTTGCTGCTTATAAGCGGCAGAGTTTCGATTTTTCAAAGCATATAGCGCTATCGCGATAAATATAATTGGCCAAAATGCACTTACTCCCACCACTAACAATGCTAAAAATCCTGCGCCTAGCGCTAAAAGAATTGTGCCCATAACGCTTACAGCAACAACGAAACCAACGATAGCGAGGACTACGCCGACTAGCGATAACACTGCTACGTTTTCCCAAGGACTTAGCAATTCATCTGACATGATTAGGTGCATACCCAACCAGCTATCTACTAAGCTGCCTAAACAATTCACCAAAATAATGGCGATGACCAATGCAATCAGAAAGTTTTTCATTACACTAATCTCGGTAATAAGATAACGGCTGCAATATAAGCCACTAGCGTAATAGGCGTAGCGATGAACAAGCCTGCTACAGCTGCGGCTCTAACCCATACTGCATCTATATCAAAATAACGTGCAACTCCTGCACACACACCTGAAATGATTCCAGAATCAAGGTCTCTATAAATTCGTTTTTGTGATGGTACTTTCATCATCTTCTCCAAAAATGCTTACTTCGATATCTACAATGCGGGCTGCGGCTCTCAAGGTCGCCTACGCGACCTTCTTCTTCTTAAGTTCAGCCAATTCCTTTTCGATAGCTTCATCTGCTTCCATTGCATCGAACTCGGCCTGCAGTGACGTCGCTTCATTCGACTTTGTTAGGTCGTACGCATCAACTTGCGCTTCTAGATGATCTATGCGCTGCTCGTAACTTTCAAAGCGCATCATGGCATCATCAATTTTTCCTTCGTGATCAGCTTGCTTCACTTTTAAGCGTGTTTGCGCTGAATGCTTGCGTTGAACCAGCGTTTTTTGCTTGGCTTTTGCTTCGGCTAACTTACTGTTCAGACGCGCAGTATCGCCTTGGATTTTTTCGATACTTTCTGCAATATGCGCTTCTTGTTCTTCAAGAGAAGCTAGCTTTGCAACATACTTTTGTTTTTCGATTAGTGCGGCTTTAGCCAATGACTCTTTGTCATTATTCATTGCGATCTGTGCTTTGTGCTGCCACCCTTCCACTTCTTTGTTTGCTGATGCCATATGGCGTGCAAGGGTTTTCTGCTGAGCAATAAAGCGCGCTGCATCAGTGCGAACCTCAACTAAGGTTTCTTCCATTTCTTGAATAATCAAACGAATGATTTTTTCAGGATCTTCCGCTTTATCTAACATTGCGTTGATGTTTGCTTGAACAATATCGTTAATGCGCGAAAACATACCCATGATTATTTCTCCGTTAAAAGTAGTGTTGTGGTTTCCAGCACTTATTCTTAGTTACGCTGACCGCTGGTTACCGCTGACTGAGTTCTCCTCAACACTCTAACTATTACAATCACCGTGCCATTTATTTAAAGCACTGTTTTAAAAGGACTTTAATTTAATTCCGGAAATTACCAACTGTTCACCAAGCAACCAAATACAATTTTTTAGCGTATTTAACCAATAGATTTGTTAATTTGACCAACCCTGTTTTTTGCGTTTTTAATGTCTAAGTCACTGTGCTACACGCACAAAAAAAGCGCCTTTCGGCGCTTTTGCTATATACCAATATCGAATTAGTCGGCATCTTGTTCTGTAGAACTACCTTCAGACGGGGTAGCAACAACTAAATCAGTCACGCTGACTTTACCACTTCCGCGCACTTCTTGTGGGCTTAGCTCAAAGTGATACGTTGCGTTTGCTACTGCTTGGTATACGTCAGCCTTAATTTCCTGTGATGTGGTAGCCACTGCGTTTGAAACCACATTAGTTAAAAACGTTTGAAGCACTGACTCTTCTGCATTTGCTACGCTGCTTGCCATGCTTGCTGTCAGTAAAGTTGCTGCGATTAGTGAAGTTTTCATAATTTCCCTCTGAAGTTAGTCAGTGCAACAACACGCCGTTGTTGCGATACTTAGAGGATTGCGAGAGCTGTGCCAACTCCTTTAAAAACAGTTAAGGAATTGATATATATAAATTTAAATAAAAAAGCTCGCGAGACAGCGAGCTTATAAGAATTGAACAAATATTAAACTTTGGTCAAAATTACTAAATCGTTAGTCTTTTTGACTATTAAACGCAGCGACTTCCTTTTGTGCACTTTCTACAGCGTCTAGCGCATTTAGCAGCAGATTGGGATCTGGATTTTTTCCTGTTCCATTTTGGCTTAAGTATCTACGCCAAATACGTCCACCCGCTTGCCCTTGATAAAGACCCAAAATATGCCGAGCTGCATGCCAGGGTTTGAAATAGGGATCGTCTTGGCGTTCAATATACTGCTGCATTTTCAGCACAATTTCTCGGCGTGACATGCTCTGAGCTTCAGTGTCTCCGAAAATCTCTTTATCTACGGTAGCCATAATGTAAGGATTGGCGTAAACCTCACGCCCTACCATAACGCCATCAACAAGTTCTAGCTGTTGCTGGGTTTCCCCTAGCGTTTTAACCCCACCATTGATGCTAATAGATAATTCAGGGCGAGCCTGTTTCAGTCTATGAACCCGCGGATAGTTTAACGGCGGAATTTCGCGATTTTCTTTTGGGCTCAATCCCTGTAGCCACGCTTTCCTTGCGTGAACAATAAAGGTATCGCATCCGGCATCTGCCACGGTATCGATGAAACGAGCGAAGTCTTCATCTTCGTCCATATCATCAATGCCAATACGGCACTTTACCGTAACGGGAATATCTACCGCAGCCTGCATGGCTTTGACACAACTTGCTACCACCTCTGGCTGAGCCATCAAGCAGGCACCGAAGCTACCGTTCTTAACTCGATCACTTGGACAACCTACGTTTATGTTAACTTCATCATAACCGCGCGCTTGTGATAGCTCTGCACACTTGGCCATGTCAGACGGCTCGCTTCCGCCCAGTTGAACAGCAACAGGGTGTTCCTCTTGGTTGTAACCCAGATAGTCACCCTTGCCGTAAATGATCGCGCCTGTGGTTACCATTTCTGTATAGAGAAGTGTGTGCTTAGACATTAATCGTAAAAAGTAGCGACAATGGCGGTCTGTCCAATCCAGCATTGGAGCGACAGAGAATTTACGATTTAGCGGAGTGATAGACACGACAGGAACCTCAGACACAGTTATTACTTATATACCTCGCGTACGCGCGAGCGGCGTATAGTACCTATGTTCAATAAAAAAACAATGTCGCTTGCCATTATTTGATAGGCCTATTCCAGCCTTAAAAAACAGCTCAAATCGTAGAACGCATAAGTAAATCTTCATAGATTAGTCAACTTACTGAAAAGATAACGTTTTTTGTATAAGGATTTTTGTAGGTATTTGCCACTATTATGCTTTTAGCGTATTTCAAAGTTCACGATTAGCGGCTATTGTATAAAGTAATAACCATAATTATTAGCACAGACAAAAATGTGATTGCAGCTCATTAGCGTGTTCAACGCAAAGAACTGCGCCTTCCGGAGACATTTTATGGCGGACAAGAAGCCGAAGGATCAGCAAGCGCAAGACGTAACTCAAACTGAAGGCGCGCCCAAACCAGCAGACGAACTTGCTCAACTTAGAGAAATTTTGTTTGGTCAAACAAACCGTGCATTCCGTGCAGATCTTTCTGCGTTGGAGTCACGGGTTAACGACAGCTTCTCTAAACTGAATACGCATCTTGATAATCAGTTTAACGATATACGTAAGCTTATTGACCAACAGATCACAGAATTATCGAATCAGTTGGCCAGTGCTAACGACAACCACAGTAACGTGCAAGAGCAACTTCAAAACACCACTGACAAATTGCAAAGTGAATTGGAGATAGCGGAAACTGCTGCAAAGAATGACAACGATGCATTGGAAGCTCATGTGGTTAAAGAACTAGAGTCGCTTGATAATTTATTTAGTAAGCGTCACCAAGAGCTGCTAGAGAAGCTTCAGCAGGTAACCAGTGAGCTTTCAGAAAGTAAAACCGATAGAAAAACGTTGGCAAACTTACTTTCGACTATGGCCACCAACCTCGCTACAGATCATTAATTAATGACTGAAAAAGTGCCGCCGTCGGAGCTATCTGACAACTCTCTAGACAAAGTCAGAGAGCTACTCATTGGAAGGGACGACAAGTTCGTTCAAGAAAAGTTGAATCGCGATGCGAAAGGCATCGTGACAAACGTCGTTTCTGAAGCGCTCTTTGAACGCGAAACGAAGGACGGCTCAGTTAACAAAGTACTTGTTCCTCTTGTAGAGAAGTCGCTTCACCGCTCTATAGATGCTAATAGCGACAAGATTGTTGGTACACTTTATCCCTTGGTTGGCACGCTTGTAAGAAAGGCGGTATCTTCATTTCTTGTTGAGTTTGTCGAGCGCACTAACGCGCTTATCGAAAACAGCTTAAGTCCCAAAAGCGTATCTTGGCGATTCAAAGCTTGGCAGTCCGGAGTCAGGTATTCTGAATTTGTCGCATCTCAAATTTACCAATACCAAGTCCAACAGCTGCTGGTCATTCATCGAGAGACCGGCACGCTACTTCACAGCATTTCTTCAGATCCTGATAAAGAAAAAGACGCAGACTTAATTTCGTCAATGCTAGTGGCCATTAATGACTTTGTGGCAGATGCGTTTGGCGTTACCAGTACCGAGTCAGAAAACGAGCTCGGCGAGATAAAAACGGAAGACTTTACGCTGCTAATAAAAATTGGGCCACAAGCGCTGCTTGTTGCTGCGGTTACGGGCAGTATTCCTCCAGAGGTACGCGGAAAACTTCAACAGGCGTTGGAAGACTTTCATCAGTTCTATCAACAACCGTTGCTCACTTATGAAGGTGACAATGCGCCCTTCGACGGTTGCGAAACCATTCTTTCAGACTGCTTAATAAGCGAAAGAAAAGAGGGTGAAGGAAAAAAATCAAACCGATTAATAGGTGCACTAGTGCTTCTGGTGATTTTTTTCGCACTTGCAGTGCTGTCTTTTATGCGTTTGTCGTTAAGCATCTTAAAAAGCGACTTGCACGAGCTTCCCCCTCCACCTGGCATCATAGTAACTGATACTTATGTTTCCAATGGGAATGTGCACGCTAAAGTCCTTCGCGACCCAGTCGCTACCAGCATCGAACAATGGTTTAGCGATAATAACATCGATGCAGAAAGAGTTACTGTTATTGAAGAACCCTTTGTTTCTTTAAAACCAAGTGTGGTTGAACGCAAACTTGAAAAGCTCGTGAGCGACTATCCACTCAGCGAATCAGAAAGCCTATTAATTAAAAAAGGTGATGACCATAGCTTTATTATTTCAGGAACCGTATTCACCCCAACCGCAATTAACTTTACTCAGCAAATAAACGCTATTCCTGGTATTTCGACAGTTAACGTTGATACCACCGCGCTAAACGTCAAAGCAGCCTATCAAATTGACAATGCTGAGCTCCAGAAGGCCGCATTGAACCGACTAGTTAATAAGGTTTCCTCACAAAATGTACTTTTTGCTACTAACCAAGAAGCGCTTTCTGAAGTACAGTTAGCAAAATTAGAACCTCTGGCAAACGACATAAAACAATTGTTAACCCTTGCTGACAAGACAAAAACTGTTGTCAGTATTGTTGTAATGGGTGCCAGTGATAATTCAGGCTCAAGCGCACGAAATCGCGCATTGAGTCAAAAACGAGCAGAGAATGTTGTGAATTCATTAATTTCACTTGGCGTAGAAAGTGATATTCTTATACCTGTAAGCTTAGGAGAGCTACCATTGCAGAAAGCATCAATGGGGCGTTCAGTCATGTTAAACGTTTTAATATCCAGTGAGCAGCAGTAAGGAAGCTTTGCAGTGATACAGAAAAAAGTATGTATTTTAGGGCCCACTGGTGTTGGCAAAACAAGCCTGATAAAACAGTTCGTTGAAGGTATTTTCTCCGAAAAATACAAGACCACTATTGGCGTAAAAATAGACAAGAAACAAGTCAATAAAGACGGACGCGGCGTTCAGCTTCTACTTTGGGATTTAGAAGGTATCGACAGATACTGTGGCTTCAACCCTCGCTACCTTCGCGGCGCAAGCGCCTACATTATTGTAGTTGACCAAACTCGGTCTCAATCCTTGCTTGAAGGCATGGAAATTCTAGAACTCGCACGCGAACACTACCCCGATATCCCCGCATTTTTTGTTGTAAATAAAACCGATCTCCCCACAAGTTGGCACTGGAGTGAGGAAGAACTCAATTCTTACGCTCAAAAATTCGCTTCACTAACGAAGACCAGCGCAAAGACCGGTGAAAATGTAGAGAATTTATTCAGTACAATTGCGTTTTGGTAGGAGATTGCCATGGATATTCATTTATTAAATGCATTAGGCATTACTAACTGCGCGCTATTTAGGTGTAACTCCGAAAGCGACATTGAATGCTTAACGCCAGAACTTCCATGGCTAGCAAATGTTGTGACGATTGACGAAAACAACAAACTGCAAAAGAAGCATATCCCCTCCATTTTTTTAGACGACTTTTTTCTCGATGCCGACGAGGTATGGAAAGGCGAAACGTCATTTACGCTTTCATCTGGCTTTTGGACGGAGCACAATGAGAGCCAAGTACTTCGCTTAGAAGCATTGGCAATTAATAGCGAATCGGGTTCTCGCTATCTGGTCGTTAAAAACGTAGAAGAGCAATTTGACGAAAAACGTAAAACGCTGCAAGCCGCGCGGGAATTATTGCTAAGCCATCACGAAATTGTAGGTCAGCATGAGTATATTAGGCACAAATTAAATGGTGTTTTACGCAAGAACACCCGACTTCAAAAGCTCGTTCCGCCCATTCAGCAAGCTATTCACAACCTGGAAACCGGCGTTGTCATTTTAGACGACAAAGGCGGATTGATATTGGACAACAAAGCGTCTCATAGATTGCTGCTGTGTAATAGCACGACGCCAAGCTCTATTCGCGTCAACGAGCTTCTTACTGATATTGATGCGCCGGCAACGTTTCTTCCCGCACTGGTGCAGCGAAAAGCCCCCTGGCAAGGGGAGCTTTATTGGCAACCTGTTGACGATTATGGTGTGTGGCTTCAGGTTACCATTCACCCTGTATTACAAGGGGATGAGTTAACCCATTGGGTTTACCTACTTACCGATATTACCCATATCCACAATAAAGAAGAGAGCGTATTAACTGCCAGTGGAATGGACTCGTTAACAAAGGTAGCCAATCGCAATTTGTTTACCGATACAGTAAGAAGACTGGTTCAGGAAGAAATCGCATTCAAGTTGTTCATCATAGATATATGCGACTTTAAGAAGATAAATGAATCACTTAGCTATCAGTCGGGTGACGAGATCCTTAAATCGTTCGCACTGCGACTGCAGACCTTTGTCGGCAACAGCGGGTTTATAGCGAGAATAGGCAGCAATGAGTTTGCATTGGTGAAACGTGAAGATACCTTTAACGAACTTATCAGTGCCGAGTATATTGAGCAGCTAGTCAAAAAGCTCACTCAAACCTATACCGTTCTCAATGGCAGCGAGCCGAATTTAGGCATAAATATTGGCGAAGCGAACTTTCCCCGACACTGCCCGTCAACCGAATCACTTCTACAGTGTGCTGACATCGCCTTGCAGGCCGCTAAATACCAAGGTCGCAATGTGGTACTTACCTACAGTGAAGAACTACACAAACAACATCATGCAATTAGCGAGCTTGAGAGTCAGCTACGTTCTGCCATCGAAAACAATGAACTCAAACTCTTTTTGCAGCCTATTGTCGATTTAGAGACTGGCAAAATTGTTAAATGCGAGGCATTGGCAAGATGGATAACGCCGGAAGGTAAGTTTATTTCCCCAGAAGTGTTCATTCCTCTTGCTGAAAAAAGTGAACTCATTTTCCCTTTCGGCGAGTGGCTTATCAATGAAGCTTGTGATGCTATAGAAGCGTTAAAGGCTTCTAATTTAGACATTAGGTTGGCCATTAATATCTCTGGCCGCCAAGTGTCAGATTTAGCACTACTAAACCAAATTAAAAACGCATTGGAAGATCACCAACTCCCCGGCTCAAACTTATCTATCGAGTTAACCGAAAGCGTGTTTGTGGAAAGCTTGGATACCGTTTCAGTATTACTCAACGAGCTTCGAGCAATGGGGATCACCGTGTCGATTGACGATTTCGGTACTGGTTTTAGTTCACTGGTGTATCTGAAGAAACTGCCTATCGATGAGCTTAAGATTGACCGTTCCTTTGTCAGTGAACTTGAGAAAAACACCGACGACCAAGCTATCGTTCAGGCTATTCTTGGACTGGCGAGCAACTTAAACATTAAGATTATTGCAGAAGGTATTGAAACCCAACAGCAGCAACAGTTTTTGCAAAATCATCGGTGTGCTTATGGACAGGGTTACTTATATCAGCGCCCCGTTGCCATACCTGAATTTATAACTTTAGCGCAAAAGCTTAAGTAAAGCCTCATCAGCCATAAACAAAAAAGCCGGAGTACGATCCGGCTTTTTTACAGCTTGTATTCTACGCTTAAATTAGCCCCATGTGTCCTGCATGGAACTCCAAGTGCTCTTCAATAAATGATGCAATAAAGAAGTAACTATGATCGTAACCTTCATGCATGTTAAGCGTAAGTTGCGTATCTGACTGTTGCGCAGCATGAACCAGAGACTGAGGTTTCAGCTGCTCGTGCAAGAACTCATCTTTTGTCCCTTGCTCTACTAGCAGAGGTACGCTGTGTGTTTTGCTTGCTAATAGCAACGAGGCGTCGTAATCCTGCCATGCCGCCTTGTCATCGCCTAAGTATCGACCCAAGGCTTTCTCGCCCCACGGACAATCTGAAGGATTTGAGATAGGGCTAAAGGCCGATACCGATACAAACTTATTAGGATTACGCATGCCAATAACTAAAGCACCGTGTCCGCCCATTGAGTGGCCGCTAATAGCGCGCTCTTTGGTTACAGGGAACTCGCTTTCAATAAGCGCAGGTAGCTCGTTCACAATATAGCTATACATTTTGTAATGCTTATCCCACGGCGCCTGCGTAGCGTCAACGTAGAAGCCTGCCCCAAGGCCAAAGTCATAAGATCCTTCTTCGTCATCTGGAACGTTTTCGCCACGGGGAGATGTATCGGGCGCTACAATAGCCATACCTAATTCCGCCGCTAGCTTCATTGCACCGGCTTTTTGCATAAAGTTCTGGTCGGTACATGTCAGCCCTGACAGCCAGTAAAGCACGGGCACTGGCTTTTCTTTCGAGGCGAAAGGGGGAAGAAAAATTGCGAAGGTCATATCGCATTGTGTTGTTTCAGCTTTATGGGTATAGCGTAAATGCCGTCCCCCGAATGCTCTATTTTCGCCAATAAGCTCCATTTCAGCTCCTTAAATACGTAAATTTGCACCTTTATTGTGGAATCAGTAAAGGCTCTATCGGATTTTAGATCAAGTTCGTTTACACTAAGCGCCTAATTTTTGAGGTAAGTACAATGGTAAAAGCACTGTTGCATCATATTGTTGGCACTATTTCGGTCATCTGCTATTTCGTCAATACGGTAGTGTGGTCAACGCCTATTTTCATATTGGCTATTTTTAAACTTATACCTATTGCGCCGTGGCGACGATTCATTTCTTATTTACTCGACGCATGCGCGACTGCGTGGATCGGCGTTAATAACCTGAATCAGCGCATCAGCGGACGCACCAAATGGCAAATAAACGGACTAGAAAAACTCACTCGAGATGATTGGTATCTCGTTGTTGCTAACCATCAATCTTGGGTCGATATCTTAGTTCTTCAACGTGTATTTAACCGAAGAATCCCATTTTTGAAATTTTTCCTCAAAAAAGAGCTTATCTATGTTCCCATTTTAGGTCTGGCTTGGTGGGCACTCGATTTTCCATTTATGCGCCGGTATTCCAAATCATTTTTGGCTAAAAACCCGCATTTGAAAGGAAAGGATATGGAAACCACGCGTCAAGCGTGTGAGAAATTTAGGAATAAGCCTGTAAGTATTATGAATTTTGTTGAAGGCACCCGCTTTACGCAAGCCAAGCACGACAAGCAGGCCTCGCCTTTCTCTCATTTACTTAAGCCTAAAGCAGGCGGCATTGCATTCGTTTTATCTGCGATGGGCGATCATTTGCATAAGCTTATTGATGTCACAATTGATTATCCGAACGGCGTACCGTCTTTCTGGGACTTCGTTAGTGGTAAGGTTCGTGATATTCGTGTGAATATCAACGTAATGCCCATCAAAGACATTATGGAAAACGGCATTTTCAGCGACAATTATTTTGATGATCCGCAAGTTCGAGCCCGTTTTCAGACGTGGTTGAATGAACGCTGGCATGCCAAAGATCAACTTTTAGATTCACTAAACGCAACACAGAAACCATTATGATTCGCGCAGTACTCGCTCCTTTTATTTTCGTATTACATACTTCACTACAAATCCTCAATCTTGCGTTGTGGGGAGGCTTAATTATCTTACTGGGTTTGGTAAAACTTATTATGCCTAACGGAAAGATAAGAACGGCATGGAATAAAGTGATGCACGGGCTAATGTTTAGCTTCGGACGGGTCAGCGTTCTCATGATACGCTTGTTTAACCGCGTCGATATTGAGTGTTCGGTACACGGCGAACTGTCAAAAGACCGTTGGTATCTGATTATTGCCAATCATTTAAGCTACCTCGACATTATTCTGCTCATTGAATTCGCAACGAACCGCATTCCTGCACCCAAATTTTTCCTTAAGAAAGAGCTTATTTGGCTGCCATTTGTCGGACTGGGTGCCTGGGCACTTGATATGCCGTTTATGCACAGATACACCCGTGCGTATTTAGAAAAGCACCCAGAGAAAAAAGGAAAGGATCTCGAAACCACCAAAGCGTATTGTGAGAAGTTTAGAACGGTGCCCACAACGGTCATTAACTTTGTAGAGGGAACTCGATTTACTTCATTGAAGCATCTGTCAAAGCAAAGTCCCTATGAAAACCTCCTGCCCCCCAAAGCCGGCGGCGTTTCCTTTACGCTCTCAGCTATGGGCGAATTATTTACCAACGTGTTAGATATCTCGCTGCTTTACCCGGAAAATAAGCGTCATCCTATGATGGCAATGCTTAGCGGTCAGATGACAAAAATCGTGATCGATGTGAACGTTACGCCGGTACCTGAATTACAACAGCATTCAGAACGCACTGAGTCTGAGTTTCGTCTTTATTTCCAAAACTGGTTGAACGGTCTATGGGAAAATAAAGACAACCGTATAAAGAAAATGTTGGAGTCGTAATTAATGGAAGTCAGTGCTTCAGTACGCGATAACTTTATTCACATAGTTAATGATATTTTCCCGAATCTTACTACTGAAGATCCGCTGTATAACGTCATCGCACTAAGTAGTATTTTAGTGGTGTCGGCGGTAATCTATATTATCGCAAGGCTATTGGTGCGCCCCCAGATAGCCAGTTGGGTATACAAATCCAATAACCTCTGGGACAACGCCTTGCAGCAGCACGGATTTTTCCGTCGCTTAATGCACCTGTTTCCTGCCCTGTTTATTTACTTAACCACACCGGTACTTATTAGCGATGAAGCCGTGATGCACGGTATGGTGATAAAGAGCGCTCAGCTATACATGCTATATAGCGGCCTTCTTGCCTTATATGCCATGTTGAGCACAGTGGAAGACGTTTATAACGCCTCAGCGCTTGCTAAACGCGCACCTATCACTGGCTTTATTCAAGTTACCAAATTGGCATTTGCTATTGTCACCATACTATTAAGTATCTCTTTAATTGTAGACAGAAGCCCGCTACTTATTGTGTCTGGCTTAACCGCCATTGCCGCTGTTTTACTATTGATATTCAGAGACACCATTCTGGGCTTTGTTGCCGGCATTCAAATAGCCGCTAACCGCATGTTTAATACGGGCGACTGGATTGCCATGCCTAAGTATGAAGTAGATGGTGAAATACTCGAGATAGGCCTTACCAACGTCAAAGTACAGAACTGGGATAAAACCATTTCTACGCTGCCGACTTACAGCCTTACTACAGAAGCAGTTAAGAACTGGCGCGGTATGCAAGAGTCTGGCGGACGCAGAATTAAGCGCGCCATTTATATTGATGTGCACTCTATTAAGCTTTGTGACAACGATATGCTAGAGCGCTTTTCGAAAATTCGCTATATCAACGAATATATCGATAAGAAGAAAAATGAGCTCCGCGCTTATCACCGAGATTACTCCATTGATGAGTCGGATCTGCTAAACAGCCGTCGCCTTACCAACATCGGCACTTTTAGAGCTTATTTAGAGGCATACTTGCGCAAGCACCCGGATATAAACCAAGAACTGACCCTAATGGTTAGGCAGCTACCGCCTAATGAGCTTGGTTTACCTTTAGAAATTTACTGCTTCAGTGCACAAAAGGAATGGGTGAGGTACGAAAAAGTACAGGCGGATATTTTCGACCACGTTATGGCTATGCTGGATTTGTTCGATTTACGTGCTTATCAACGTGATGGACATTTGTCGCTGCTTGCCCATCGCGAACAAAGCGCTTATAGAAATAGTCCCGAAAGCGACAATGCGCCTGAGGATGCTCAGGAGAAGAGCGAACCTAATCGATAAGGCAGTGATGAATAAAGACTTGTTCAAGACGAAAAAAACCGGCTGAGATAGCCGGTTTTTTTAATGCTTATCGCTTAAGCCAATGCGTAGGCCATCAGTAAGCAAAGTACTAAACCAGTAACGCCAAAAAAACCGTACTCGATTTTTTCCTGCATACCTTCAGCACCTGCTTTAGCAGTCATAAAGCCCATAACGATGCTGCTTAGCCCTAGCGTAAAGGCAATTAGCGCAACACCAAACATAATTGCATTAATCCAATCAGCCATTGTGATAACCCCTTAAAAATATTGGCGGTATTATGCACCAATAAATAAGATTTAACCATGCTTGGATTGGCTTAAATGTACCGCTATTGGTATTAATTGATCTTAGTCAAAACTACTAATTAGTTGGTAATCTCACTAAATAGTGTATTTAGCAGAGCATAAAGAAATCATCAAATATTACTAACCATTTGAAAGATATAGACTTTAAATATTGGCAAGGCCATTGCTCTACCTTAGGTATAACAGCGAGTATCGTTAGCGTCTATCTGACAGTGACACTACAACGCATTGCAGTTTGCTTCGAGCACTTTCGTTAACGCGTCACACGTAAATTAAGGAATGAACAATGTCTAAGAAACTATTACTTTCAGTTGCCCTTACCAGTGCTTTAATGAGCGGCCACGCATTTGCGCATGACAGCAGCTTTCAAAACAACAGTTGTGACATGGAGCTTGATGGTCATATTCAATATTACCAAGGTGACCTAACGGTACAGATGGACAATGGCTCAGTGATGACGATTGACTCCCATCACAATATGACCATTAACGGCGAACCAGTATCGCTTGACAGCGAACAACAGCGCTGGGTAAGTGAATATTACAACAACATTGATATCGCCATCCCTATGACCTTGAATATCGCCAGTGAAGGGCTGCAAATTGCCAACGTGGCAGTGACTGAAGTATTTACTGAACTGTTAGGCGGCGATCAAATGGGTGACGATTTTCGTGAACTGTTCGACTCACTTGAAACCAAACTAAACACTTCATTCTATGATGACGCAGGCAATATTCGCGTTGATTCAACTAAATTCGATGAGCCAGGTTGGTTTGACGAAAGCTGGGAGCAAGAATTCGAAGCGCAAATTGAGTCTTTAATCAGTGAGTCTATGGGTAGAATACTTATTGCCGTAGGAACACAAATGTTGTGGGAAGGCGGTGATATGTCTGAGTTTGAGCAAAAGATGGAGCGCTGGGGTGAAGATTTAGAATATCGCTTAGAAAGCCAAGCGGCTGCGCTAGAAGAAAAAGGCGATGCATTGTGTAAGGTACTGAAGAAAGCGGATTATGCCGAAGGCAAAATGCAGGCATCCATATCTGGGCTAGATGACTTGAACCTGCTAGATATTGATCAAGACAATCACCATGACCACAACGACGAAATGAAAATGTAGTTGGAGCATTTAGCTAACTAAACGCGCAAAACGAAACGACTTGCAACTCTAACCACTCACCTTAGAAAACCGACTGTAACCCAGTCGGTTTTTCATTTTTACAGTTAACGACAACCGCCCTCCAATTAATGTACTCTTAAGCCCTAAACAAAGGGGTATTTAATCGATGACTCAAAATGTAGTAATTAGTGGCTACGGCTGGTTAGCCAGCTATGTGGGCAACGCACTTTCAGGCAAGGTCAATATTGTTGGCACCACTCGAAGCCAACAGAAACGTCTCGCGTTACAAGACCAAGGTATCACCGCAATTGAATATGCCCTGGGCGAAGATACATCAGCGCTTTGTAACCATTTGCCAAACGCTACCTTGTTGCTAAATATTCCCCCTGGCAGGAGAAACACAGATCTCGCGTCATACACCAACAATATGCTGCAGTTGATAGACGCAGCCATCAGCGTAAAGGTGGCGCATATCGTGTTTATCAGCACCACGTCGGTTTACGGCGATGCAACAAACGAGGTAGTGTCCGAAGTTAGCACTACACAGCCGCAAACAGCCTCGGCCAAAGCCCACGTGACTATTGAAGACTATTTATTGTCTAAGCGAGGTAAGGTTGATATCAGTATTGTTCGCCTAGCCGGTTTAGTAGGCCCAGACCGTCACCCCGCCCGCTCGTTAAGTGGAAAACAGTTAGATGCAGGAAATAAGCGAATAAACCTTGTACATGTGTACGACATTGTATCTGCGCTGACGACCATCATTTGTGGCAAGCCGCTTAACGATGTTATTCACCTTTGCAGCTTGTCTCATCCTAAGCGCGGTATTTATTACGTGGATGCAGCGAAGGCGATGGATATTGATGCTCCTCGCTTTTCTGATACTGAAGCAGAACCTGCTGGCAAAGTGATTGACGCCGCACAAAGCTGGGCAAGGCTAAATATTACACCAGAGTATAGCGACCCCTATCGCATGTTTTAGGCTTTACACTTAGTGTAAAATACACACTCTGACACAAACAAAAACGGCAAGCTTTAGGCTTGCCGTTTTTAAGTTGAGCTCACTGCTAGCTCACGTCATTTCTTGTAAAACCTGACTATCCGAATAGGCTCAACCCGAAGTATTTTACCGCTACCGTGTTTACAAAAATCACGAGTAAAATAAGCGGAATAAAGGTTTTAAGCGAAATATCCACGTACTTTTCAAACCAGCTGCCTTTGTAACCACTGCTGCCCTCTTCCAAAGAAGCATTGAAGTTTGCACTCTTCCAACGATAAATAACAAACAAACAAATTAGCAAGCCGTTTAAAGGCAAAATCGTGTCGTAGAACACATCGTAAATGACATCAAACAGTGATTTATCTGCGCCAGCGTAGTGCATAAAGGACGTAAGCATATCAACTTTACCGAATGACAACGCACTTAGGATGGCTAGCAAAATCATAATACTTCCTAGCGACCCAAGCGCCCATTTACGGCTTACACCTTTTTCATCCATAAGCGCCGCAACAGGTACTTCAAAAATAGACACTAGCGACGTAATTGCCGCAAAGAACACTAATAAGAAGAACAAGCTAGCGACAATCGATGCGCCCATATATCCAATCGAATCTTGTAACGCTAGAAAGATACTAGGTAGATAAGTAAAAATCATACCCACTGACGATTCACTTAAATCATCAGGGTTAATGTCTGGGTTAAAAGAGAAGATGGCAGGAAGGATCATCAAACCCGCAGTGAACGCCACGGCCGTGTCTGTTAACGCCACCAGCTTGGCAGCGCTCGGTACATCTGCACGCTTATCAATGTAGCTACCATAGGTAATAAGAATACCCATACCCAACGATAGAGAGAAAAAGGCCTGCGATAGCGCACCATTCACCACTTCAGCAGTGATTTTTGAAAACTCAGGAACGATGTAGAACTCAACGCCAGCCATCGCATTTTCGCGGGTTAATACGAAGATAACGAGACCGATAAGCATCACGAAAAGCGCAGGCATGAGCAGCTTTGCCGCTTTTTCTATCCCTTCTTTTACACCGCCTTGAAGGATGAGGTAGACCACACCAACAACGGCCGCCATATATAAAAAGATGGCTTCTGAGTTAATAAACAGCCCAAAGGTTTCTGGGTTAGCTAACTTGTCTAGATTTCCGCTTACTGCTTCGAACAAATAGCCGAAAAGCCACACAGTAATAACCATGTAGAAAACGGCAATCATGAACGGCGTAGCAATAGCTAGCCACCCCGCGACTTTCCATTTCTTTTCATTACCGCTTATATCACTGTATGCACCAAGCGGGTCTTTTTTAGCATGGCGACCAACTGACATTTCCGCCAGCATTACCGGTAAACAAATGGCAAAAACGAAAATAGCGTACATTAAAAGAAATGCACCACCGCCATTTTTAGCTGCACCGACAGGAAACCCTACCAAATTACCTATGCCTACCGCAGAACCTGCAGCAGCCAAAATAAAACCTATGCGCGATCCGAACTGTTCTCTGGCCCCGCTCATATCCCTTCCTCTTGTTGAGTTATTGTTATAGCAGTTCGCCGTATCACGCCTTGTGATGCACAAACACGTCGTGAGCTCACAATTTATGCTGGTTGTCGGTACTTACTATTCGTAAGAATCAAGCCGAGCGAACTGGTATTATTTATTATCAGGATGGCGTTTGTTGTTATGACTCACGTGTGGCGTCAACGCGTTGTATTGCTACCTCTATGGGCTTATCAATACGCTGCACCATTCCCAAAAATAGCATGGTAACAGCAGTGAAATAAAAAGTCTTGATGTTGGACTTGCTGAAATGATGTTAGACCGTATCACCAAGTTACCACTTCGCCATTCCAGTCGATAAAATGACAAGCTTGGTCTCGATTAAGCGCCGAAAGGTGGTGAATGAGCTGTTTAGCGGTAAACTCAGGCGTGAACAATTTCTTGGCGGCGACGTTCTTTTGAAAAGGCTTAGAAAGCCCCGTATCAACCGTCCCAGGGTGATAACAAACAAGCATCACGTCTTTCAATCTGCGCTTGTATTCTACCGACGCTGTTTTAACCAACATGTTGAGCGCCGCTTTCGACGCGCGGTAGCCGTACCACCCGCCAAGTCCATTATCTGAAATACTCCCTACTCTCGCGCTTAAGCAAACAAGGGTTGAGCCTTCTTTACTCATAATATTCACCAAATGCTTGAGCCACATTGCGGGAATAATGCTGTTAGTCGAAAAATAAGCCGCTAAGGCCTGCTCGCTGACATCTTCCAAACGTTTTTCAGGATGAATGCCATCGCTTTCGCGGTGTAGAAAGCCTGTTGTGATAACTACCGTAGTTAACACAACCTGCTGTTCAGCCAGCTGTTCAACAAATTCGCTAATGTGCCTATCGTCCTGTTCGGCCAGCTGATGATAGGTAACATCCCCAGAATGATTGGTGTCAGATAAAGGGGCGCGACTAACCGCAAACACCCTAGCACCATCACTGCTATATTGCTCAATAAGCGCAGACGCAATACCGCCCGACGCGCCCACTATAAGGACGTTATTTTTCACTGGCTTCTCCTGGTATGCAGCGATCGCACTGGCGTTTTTTACCTGTTAACAGGTATGAAATGGTGTATCTATGCTTTGCGAATACATTGTAGAAAGCATCGGCTACATAACGAATAACAGGCCAGCGAAGCGGTGCATATAGCCAACCCATGCCCACGGCTTTCCATGCTTCATGAGTGACATCAAGGCCAGTTATCAACGTCCCGTCTTCACGAAGTCCGTGAATTCTTGCATTGAGTGCATGCCAATCCATGGTTGGATAACGGTTCGAAAAATCGGGGGCCTGAATATCTACCAATGTTAATTTGTTGTGCTTGTCTCTTTTTCTTAAATGACGCATTTCAGCGATACACAACGGACAATACCCGTCATAGAAAATAATCACGACTGAATACCTCTGCCAAATTTTGAACACGTTTATACGCATTCTTACCAGTTGCAAACTGCTTGAAAGAAAGCAGCTAGCCTCACATGTTAAAACCTTTCACTCAGCTCGCACATTATTCTTATTTAATATTCGTTTATACGATAAAAAAACACGCTTGGATGACTTGTGTTGTGACCTACCCGCACCCACACTACAGACAAAGATTAAGAGAGGTTTTTACTATGGCAAATTTACAAGTCGCCACATTGGCAGGCGGATGCTTTTGGTGTATCGAATCAGCGTTTAATAGCGTTGAAGGCGTGGAAAAAGCAATTTCTGGCTATGCTGGAGGCGAAAAGGCCGATCCAACCTATGAAGAGGTATGCAAAGGAAATACTGGCCATGCTGAAGTGGTACAAGTGACATTTGATGCCGACAGCATTAGCTACCGAGAGATACTAGAAATTTTCTTTGCGCTGCATAACCCTACACAGCTTAACAGACAGGGCAATGATGTAGGAACACAGTATCGCAGCGCGGTTTTCTATCACGATGATACACAAAAAGCTGAAGCAGAAAAAATTATCGCAGAAATCACAGAAGAAGAGATTTGGCCCGATCCCGTAGTGACTGAAATAGTAGCAGTAAATAACTACTACGACGCCGAAGACTACCACCAAGATTACTTCAAAAATAATCCACAAAACCAATATTGCTCTATGGTGGTGGCGCCTAAACTTGCGAAGTTCAAAAAAACCTTCGCTTCTCGACTTCGCAGCGACGCATAGATAAAACAGCGATATTAAGCGCGCTATCAATAGCGTTAGCCAACAATAAAAAGGGTTGCTTAAAAGCAACCCTTTGGTTTTTCAATCTATTCGTTTTCTTATTATTCAAACCAAACGCTGTTAATTTCTAGTGGAAATAATAAAGGCGCTAAGTCTTCATAACGCTTCTTATGCGCTTCACACGTCGCGTTTTTAAGGTAGTTTTTCTCCCAAGGATCGTTAATGATCCACAAGGTATTTTCAATGGTCACTAATCCTTCCATCGACGAATTATCCATTGTGTACTGTTCGCAACTCTGATCGCCGGCAACGTCGAAAGTAATAGGGATACGCGTTGTTGGCTTACTGCCACTCACATCAATTACCCACAGTTCATTGTCGTTTCTTGCTGCGCCAAACAAATAGGATGCGCCCGTTGAATGAGTATATAACGCCAGTCCATTGATAGGATGATTACCTGAAGTAAACGAAGGAAGTTGAAGGTTAGGCTCGCTCACTGTGGCAAAATCATTCGACGAGAAAAAGTCTTCATCAACAGCCAATGTAAAAATTCTTGGCTGTCCTGCTTTATCTTTCTCTAGCGCCAGATATAACGTGCCGTCTTCAGCCATCGTCAACCCTTCAATGCCGTCGTTAGGAAAATTACCTACTTCAAAATCGTTGGGAAACTGAAGAGGTCGCACATCCGACATTTCAACCGAGCCATTATCTTTTCGTGTCAATTTTACCAACAAGGTAGGGTAATCTGTTGACCCTGTTTCCTCGTATTTGGATTCACAGCGAGGGCTTAATGCGCCGGTACGGGTAGCATCTTCGGTAACCGTATAAATTACGTTAGTGTCTCTGGGGTCTACGGCTAGCGCTTCTAAATCAGGTTGCTCGCTCAAATAGCTATAAAAGCAGCTTCGGCGCACGGTGTTGGAAAATGAAAAGCGTTCGCTCGATGCGCTCAGCGTTGCGGTATCTGGTGAAATGCTATGAAGTTTCAACTGTTGAGTGGTATCAGCGCTAGCATCTGCGATAGTGACAAGTTGACCGTCTAGCACCACTAACCCTGAGGTTTGAGGATCAAACATAACGTTGCCTTTTTCATCAAGGATCCATTTACCCACAGTGACTTCTGTCAAGTCTTGAGGTTCAGGAGTAATAACAACGTCTTTCGGCTCGCTACAGGCGCTTATCAGTAAAGTGGTTAGCACAGCACTGGTTAAATATTTTAGCATAGTGTGAAGTCCTCTCTCCGTTTATTAAGACGAGAGCAAAAGGTAAAACTGAAAAAATTGTAAGGGAGTATATCGAGCATACCGTTTATTCACAAAAAAGAGTAAGGTTATGCGATAGACATCAGGTTTGCTGAGTACATATATGATTTGGCAACGTTAAATAGTCGTGCTGTCATCATGTTTTCAATTAATGTGCAGCATATTTAGTTAACACACTTACGTGTATTAATATTGACGAAAATTAAAGGAGAGCGTCATTTCTACGCAGCACTTGCCCCAAGTTATTGCAGGTCCAATAGTAAGAAAGGTGACATCTACAGAATGTCATATTTGGGTAGTAACCAGTAACGCCGATTCACCTGCGCTAAATCTATCTGCAAATGAAGTCGTCGTCAGCGGCAATTGTCAACGCGAAACCATACGCGTAGGTAAGTACGCATTTATACACTTGCTCTCTTTCACTTCGTCAGAGCCCTTCGAAGATACTGCGCGGATAGGTTACTCGCTATCTTTTAGCGACGATGCTCAGCAGGCTTCATGGGAAAATGAACAACGCGGGCTTCTTTACGATGGGCAGTCTTCCTTATGTTTCCACTACACCGAGACTCCCGAGACCATACTGCACGGCTCATGCCGTAAGCCTCACTTTCACAGTGATGATGCCCTAGCACAAGTAGATGTACTCCATAAAAATGCGTTCAAAAAGCAAAATGATTTTCCCGATCTCCTGTTGATGACGGGCGATCAAATTTACGCTGATGATGTCGCAGGTCCTATGCTTAAAGCCATACACAGCGTGATTGACCGTTTAGGTCTTTATCATGAAGCACTGGAAGGGGCAGTAGTAACCAACACTAATGAACTTGCCACACATGAACATGGGTATTACGAACGAGAGCAGCTTCTGCCACAAATTGCGACCAATACGGTACTGTCTTCAATATTCTTTGGTGCTAAGAAGAAACCGGTATTCACATCAGTAAACGCGCAAAACCATTTGATTGGCAGTGCGGAGATCATCGCTATGTATTTACTGGTGTGGTCCGACACGCTTTGGGCTGATATCAATATAGATAAAGATGGGATCCCCCCAAAATACCACGCTATTTTCGACAAAGAACACGAAGCGCTTAACGGCTTTGTAAAACAGCTACCGCAGGTACGTAGGGCCCTGGCACACATTCCTACCTATATGATCTTTGACGATCACGATGTTACCGACGACTGGAACTTAACCCGGGGCTGGGAACAAGAAGTCTATGGAAACCCTCTATCAAAACGCATGATCGGCAATGCGCTTATCGGCTACTTGCTTTGCCAAGGATGGGGAAATGCACCAAAAAAAGTAGCGCCATTAATTGCTAAAGTACAAGAATCCATGGGAGAAAGCGGTTTAAACTCGCACGATGAAATCATTGATGATCTTTTGGATTTTGATCAGTGGCATTACCGTTTAGATACCACACCACCTATTGAGGTTTTAGACACCCGCACGCAGCGTTGGCGCAGTGAATCTAATATGAATAAGCCCTCGGGGCTAATGGACTGGGAAGCACTGTGTGATTTTCAGCATTCCATAATCGGCAAAGAATCTGTCATCGTTGTCTCTGCCGCTCCCATTTATGGCGTAAAGGTTATCGAAGCCATTCAAAAGGTGTTTACGTTTTTTGGCAAGGCGCTTACTGTTGATGCGGAGAACTGGATGGCCCACAAAGGCACCGCGAACGTTATATTAAACATATTCAGACATTACAAAACGCCCCCCGATTTCATCATTCTATCTGGCGATGTGCACTATTCCTTTGTATACGATGTACGCCTGCGCTTTAGGCGCAACAGCCCCCACATCACCCAGTTCACCTGCAGCGGATTAAAAAACGCCTTTCCGGATGGATTGATCAAATGGCTAGATAGATTAAACCGCGTGCTTTATCGCTCTAAATCGCCTCTAAACCTTTTCACAAGACGTCGAAATATGTCAGTAAAAGCGAGAGAACCAAGTTTGGGCTATGGCGAATTATTCAACGGTTGCGCCATTGGTGTATTAAAAATTTCACAGAAAACCACCGATGTTCAGTGCAAAGCTTTGTTGAGCAACGGTAAAGAGGTAGAATTCCCAGCTTCTAAAGACGATTAGTTCAAAAGAGGTATCTAATGAGTGATAGCGCACTGTCCATCGGATTATTTTACGGCTCAACAACTTGCTATACCGAAATGGCAGCAGAAAAAATCCAAGCGCAGCTCAATAGCCTTTTCGACGAAGATATTGTTGACCTTCACAACATTAAAGACGTTAACCTAACGCGCACGGCCGAATACGACATTATCATTTTTGGTATTTCAACGTGGGACTTTGGCGAGCTGCAGGAAGATTGGGAGTCTCATTGGGAAGAAGTGCACGGTTTGGATTTATCAGGGAAAACCATCGCCTTATTCGGACTTGGCGATCAACTTGGTTACGGTGAATGGTTTCAAGATGCACTAGGCATGCTTCACGATGCAATATTGCCATCAGGCTGTAAGATCGTGGGTTATTGGCCAAACGAAGGATACGAGTTTACCGCCTCAAAAGCGTTAACCGAAGACAAAACTCAGTTTGTTGGCCTGTCTCTTGACGATGAAAACCAATACGACAAAACAGACGCACGCATCGAAGCATGGTGCGAACAGTTATTGGTCTCGATGGCTTAACGCCTATTAATTTCGGATGTCAGTGTTGGAAAGTAAAGGCCGTATTCATCAGCAGTTTTATCGCAACGGCCCAAGCCACAGGGACGGCGCTGATGTTTCATTTCAAGATATTCGCAAACTGTTTAATTTCGCTACGATCACTGTGGGTAGATGGGTAACAGCAGAAGAACAACAGATCGCTGCCAACCTCTTTTTCGATGCGCTTTACGATCTGGTCGCGATCTTAAATATCAATGAACAGGTGTTATCGTTAAACGGATCCCTGTCACTGGCTTTTGGCAGTGGCGGTCAAAAACACAGCAGTGCCCACTACAACAGTGCGAAAAGACAGCTTGCGCTAGCAAAAAATGCAGGAGCCGGAGCGCTAGCCCACGAATGGTTTCACGCTTTCGATCATTATATTGCGCCGCGCATGTTCGACGGTATTGCTGCCGGTAGCTTTGCCACACAGGCCTGGCTCGACAATGCCCCGATGAATCCTCATCCGTTGAATCAAAAATTGAGCGATTGTTTCTCGCTATTGTTCCTAAATGATCAAAAAAGACCAAATGAGTACTTTGTGCGATCCGTAGAAGCTGATCGCGCGTTAAAAATGTATTATTATGCTATGCCTCAGGAGATGGCTGCCCGCGCATTTGAAGCCTGTATTCAAGATCACGAGATCAAAAACGCATTTTTGGTGCAGGGGACAAAAAAATCAACGGAAGCTAGACTTGGCATTTATCCTCATGGTAACTTGCGTACATCACTCAATCAGGCATTGATGTTGTATTTTTACCAATTAGGTGTCGCTATTTCACATAAACAAACCTAGTTTGTTGTTTTATTACTGTGAAACTGAGTATTTTTTCAACAACAAGTGTTAATGAGCACACTGTTTTTGTACAAAACCCTGTATATTTTTGTAACAAGCAGTATACTAAAGCGCTCGAACGTAACAGAAGAAAGAAGACGAGATGAAAAGAAAGAAGCATACCTCGGCTGAAGACGAGGCTCAGATTGATATGACCCCCATGTTGGACATCGTGTTCATCATGTTGATTTTCTTCATCGTAACGACCTCGTTCGTGAAAGAGAAAGGTTTGGACGTAAACCGTCCTGAAGATAATCAAGCGAAAAACGATAAGCCTTCAAAAGCGCTTTCTATCCGTATTGATGCTGATGGCACAATTATGATGGGCGGCCGCGAAGTTGATATTCGTCGTGTAGTTGCAAACACGCAAACATACCTAGCGGAAAACAACACGGATTCAGCTGCTATCCAGGCTCACGAAGACAGTGAGCACGGTACTGTGGTAGAAGTTATGAACCAAGTTAAAATTGCAGGTATTGATAAAGTATCTGTTTTGGTTAAAAAGAGCAGCTAAAACGCCTTTCTGACCACGCAAAATAAAGAAAGCCACCTTCGGGTGGCTTTTTTCGTATAAGACCTTATACCAAAGTATCTCTTGTGCTATCGCATGAATTTTGTTCAGATCGTACCATTCGGTGTGTCTGGAAAATCCATGTTGAAACTCGGTTCCAGACTCTGATGTCACTGGAGCCATTATGCACAAAAAAATACTCTATACTGCTGTACTTGCAGCGGTTATGTCAGCACCACAAGTGTCTGCCGCCAAAATTGAATTAAGTGAAGCGTTTGAATACAACGCATTCATCTTCGATAGCTTTACCGGCCAATCTTCCGATGTTGAAGGAAGACTAGCTGTCGGTGGCGAAATGAACGTATCCGATTTCAATGTCGGCTTACTGCTATCGCCAGATATGTCTGAGTCTGCTCTTGCCGTAGGCGGTAACCTTCATTTCACGCGCGGTGATGTTCACGGTGGTTCAACTACCGTGTCAGGTATGGTGTTTGGCTCTGAACTCACATTCGATAAAGCGGTTAACGCTCAGCAGACTGTAAATCTCATTAATTCTACGGTGAAGTCTGGCGGTATCTCATCCAAAGGTGATGTCAAACTAGGTAACTCAAATGTTGTATCAGGTGATGTGCACGCCAATACTGTGAAACTTGGTGGGCCTAATAGTGTTTACGACAGTGTGAGTAACCCTACTTTATATGGCTCCCAAGTTGAAAACGGAAACGTATTTGCTGAGTCTAGCGTTGAACTTGATAGCAGCGAAGTTAACGGTACCGTAACGCTTAACGACGTTAACAATTACACCGCTATCAATGGTTCGACAGCAACATCTGTTGAACAGGGCAGCGTGAGTAAGGCTAACGTTAACAATATCGACTTTAATGCTATTGCTGCCGAAGTAACAGCGCAGTCTCAGGAGTTTGCGTCAATGTCGGTGAATGGCACAACAACATTGTCGTGCACTGACGCTAACGATTCGGATCAAGCGGTTGCTTGTACCGACGCTAGCAAGGATGTATTAAATACCATTACCTTCTCTGGCTCTGATGATATCAATATCTACAATATTGACGCTAGTTGGTTCAGCGCTGCTGATAAAGGCATTGTTTACGATTTCTCAACCACCAGCTACAACATCATCAATGTGTACGGTGAATCAGTTGAGTTATTTAACACTGGCTTCTTTAATACGGCCTTTACGCAGGAAAATGAATATTTCAGAGAAAATGGCCAGTACAGAGACAATGACAACAATGTAGGTCAGCGTCATGATGGCCTTTATACCAACAACATCTTGTTTAACTTTGTTGATGCTGATTTTCTTACACTACATAGTGTGGGTGTTAAAGGTAGTGTACTGGCGCCATATGCAGAGCTAAGTTTCTACAATGGTCATGTAGACGGTAATGTCATTGCTAATAGATTGGTCACTCCGTTGGTGCAACTGATTAATGACGACGGCGAAACCTACAATGCGCCAACAGGCCAAGTAAATAACTATCAGTTCGGCGCTATCAACGTAAGTGAACCTGCATCAATTGCTCTTTTATTTGGCGCTGGATGTTTCATGCTAGCTAGACGTAGAAAAGCGAATTAACGCTTTAAAAAGAGAGTGAATCTTCAGGCAAAAGCGGCTTTATAGTGCAAAGCCGCTTAATCTTGGCGAAGACAGCAACAGTTCATCGCTTGTTACACCAGCACCTCGCCCTTCTCGCCACCTTATCTGAATACCCGCTTCAAATGCTTGGTACTCAACCGCAAATGCTTTTCCTATATACCCAGCCACAATCCAGTTGTGATTGATTCGATACTGACCTTCAGCCATAAAATTTCCGCTTAAACCCGTATCTGAGCTTTCACCAAGGGTCGCGTTCTCGTCTGCCGTTGGAAATGCACCTCCAATCGGAAAGCGCAGATCATCGTCTTGTTCAACACGTGAAAGCGCAAGTGAACTTCGAAGTTTAACTTGCCAGTTTAGCGCCTCAAGCGTTAACAGCTCTGAATAGCCCCCGATGCTGACAAACTGACTGGGGCTAAAGTAGCCACCATTGCCGACCGTAAAGCCGCTTAGATTTTTATCATAGCTTGTATAGCTCAAGAATGGCCCTACGCGCCAATAATCAAGCATGGGAGATATCATGGTAGCAATATCGTAACTCACATCACTCCGTAGAGAGAGTGCGCTATTATCGGCAACCTGCTCGCCTTCTAAGCGACTAACCTGAGCAGTACCTGCAACAGACCAGTTGTCGGCCACTGCATGCGCTACTAACCCTCTTATGCCACTTTCTATCACGTAGCCCCAAGGTTTCGCGTGATCAGCATTGAAGGTTCCGGTTTGGCTTAATAAGCTGTCTTCTTTTGCCTTTCTAAATAAGGTTGCAGCTACCGTTGTACTGGTAAGAAATTTGGTTGCAGATATCTGCCCCGTTACTTTAGCGCCAACGGGTTGATCGAACATGGCATATTCAAGGTTAGCGTAAAAATTGAAATCAGGTGCCTGATAATGCGCTTCGGCGCGAAGCCCCTTATCTTCAAAGCCGCTTATTCCCGAAAATGCTCCACTCAATTGGTCGTTACCAAACCAGTCACCAACTTGAGGACTACCGCTGTAGAATTGCTTATAGTCGAGTGATACTTGCCACAGCCAGTTTTCATAACCGCTGCCAATACCAATATATTGCGACAGAACATCGAAATTACCGAGTCCCTCGCTCCCGCTTCGACTGCGAGTATTAATACCGTAGACTGCACTTAGGCCATCTTTAGTTTGTGCTGTAACTCCCCGCGCATCGCGATTTTGATAGGCTAGCCAAAACTGTTTTCTGGGCCAGGCGTTACGTGTGGTGCGTTCTTGCAATATGCTTTTTACCGCACTGTATCTCAGCGCCAATCGGTTCAGTGTGGCTTCGTCGTCTTGATTAATTGTAACCAATTCATTGGCAATTACCGCATCGGTTGGCGTCTTCGCGAGCACTCGCTCGAACGCTGCGGTGGCGGTTGTGGTGTCTTGTATCTCTTTAGCAGCCCACCCAATTAGTGCTTGCTCATCTACACTTAACGGTCTCAAACGGGCGAGTGCTTCGCCTGACTCAATACTTTGCTTGTAGCGCCGTGTATCGTAAAACTGAGCCTGTCGGCTAGCCAGACCATCAGCACAGCGTCGAATGAAAGCCTCAGTATCGACACTACATGCTAGGTCGAACGCGCTTTGCTTGGCCATGTCGCTGCTTTGCGCGCTAAGTGACAAATACCTGCCTTCGTTATCGTTCACCAAACTAAATAGCGCGTCGGCAAAGTCGTAATTTTTCAAGTCGTATTGTTGCCATGCCGCACCCTGCAGCACTTCTTTCACGTAGCCGCTGTTATCAGATTTGAGAAATTGCTCCAGCGTTGTCGTATCGCGCAAAGACAATGCCTGCTGTAGCTTAATACCAGTGACACTGTTAAGGCCTTGTTGAGCGGATTGTTTATCGATATCACGAACTGCCGATTGTTGGGCCTGAGAGAACTGCTGCGTTGCCATTTCTAACATGCCTTTATCAATGGCCGTCCACCCCATAAGCAAGTAAAAATCAGTACGCTTAATTTGATTGCTCAATGCAATAAGCGTTTCTACTTTTTGCTTCGACGTATTTGCTCTGGCTTTCGGCGTTAACTGAGCAAATTGTTCGAGCGGGAGGGCTTTAGAAGCGGGCTTATCTGGCTGCTTTTTTAAAGCCTGAAGCGATTCTCTTGGCGCTGAAACTACAGGCTTGATAGTACCTTTTAAGCGGCCGTTTATTCTGTTTAGTTCGGTTTCGACTTCTTGTGGCACCTGCCACGTAGGGTAACGAGCTTTTAAGCGCGTAAACTCTTCATTGGCTTGCTGAATCTGTCGCTCATTAATATGGTACCAAAGCCCTGTTAAATCCGGCTGATCTTGTTGTGCAGGTAATATACCCAGATCTTTTTCTTTGTACGTTGTTTTAGCTTGTCCGTATGCCTGCACCGACACAAGTGACGTGGCCAAAGCGCCTAGTGCCAGATACAAAGACGTGCGAGTAAACCGAGTTTTCACGATGCGTTATCCAAAACTGCTAGCATAGAAAGCAGCGTTAAACTTGCCGAGTAATAATCCATGTTTCGATTGATCTCAGGCCACTCTGGCCTTTGCTTTTCTTCTGATTTCATCAAGCTGTTTACGGCCATCTGCACTGAACGCATTCCCTTAGACATTTCGTACTCAGCGGTTTCCTCGTTTAACAGGTTGATGGTAGCTGGCGTAGGCGTTATCGCCCACCATGCATAGTAGGGGGAAAGTAGCTTCTCAGTTAACCTAGCGTTTTGGCGAAAACGTGGGGACCATGCAAGCTGAAGCGGTATACGGATCGCATTAAAACCAAACTCAGGCGATATCACATTATCTAAAGTTAACGCACCAATTTTACTGTTATCTGGCTCAGCACTATTAGGGGTGAAACGCACCCAATCACTGGGCAATTGGTAGGTAGAAAACTGCATATTCGACAGCAAGATCAAACCCGACTCGAACAGGCTTTCCCAACGTGACGGAGTATCCGACAGCGAAGACAGGTCAGTTATGGCGGGAAAAACCCAATAGGACAGATTTAGCTGAAGGCTGCTATTTCCTGTTTGGTCAGATGCAAATCCGTATTCCCCTGGCAAGAGCACTACACTGTTATTATTCACCACCAGAAGCTTCTGCTCTACTGCACGTACAATATTCCTGGCGGCCTCCTCATACTTACCAACGCCCCACTTTTCACTTGCACGCAATAATGCCCACGCAATAAGAATCTCACCATCAGAGGCATTATTAGGGTCATCGATACAAGAAGATGAATTATCCACACAAGGTCGGTAGCGCCAGCTAAATAGCCCGTCTTCGCGCATGAGAGTACGTTGGGTCCAGTGCCATAATGCATCAAAGGTGTCTTTGTCGTTGGCGGCGACGGCAAAGAGCATACCGTACCCTTGCCCTTCGCTGTGAGACACATCATCATTTCCTGTGTCTACCACGCGCCCGCCGTCAACAAACAATGCCTTATACGCTATGTACTGAGACTTGAATTCGCTATCTTCCTTGGTAGAGCACGACGCCAACAGGAACAAAAAACCTATCACTAGCGTCGCTTTTGTTGCGTAATGCAGCTTTACCATGAGTCTTGCACTTGTTTATTTCTGCGTTTAAGCAACAGGTAAATAAGTAGGCTTACAACAAATACAACCAATATAAAGCCTATTAACCAATACCACGGGTTGTTAGACAGCCATAGTCGTAAATGTAGCCAGCTGTCATCGGCTTCACCCACTTCATATTTATCGCTTACCTGCATGATGAGTGATGGCGAAAGACCATCTTTCCATGCGAAGAAATCCCCTGCCATCTGCCCCCACATCGACAAACTAACCAGATCCTCGACTCTAGCTTGAAGAAGTTCCGGCGTCTGCGCTGCAACAATGAACAAGGTATCGGTTTGTGATGAAACAGGGTTTGCCTGTGCAGTAAGTACTGCTTGCTCACCTAAGTCACTTTCTTGAACGGTATGACCGTCTATGCGCATTTCTTTGAAAGACTGATCGTCAGTCAGGTTTCTTACGCGATTGTACAGATTGTTCTGTAACCGATAAGACCAGCGTTTCGTTGCCTCAATGGCCGTACTGAATTCAGACTGCTCAATATTCGTTAAGCTTTCAGGGGTACCTAGAACAATCACAGAACCTTCGGTTGTAATGTCGTTTCCAGTTGCTATTTTCACGTTTAATAAAGGCACTTGGGCTACTTGCGCTAATTTCGCTGAAAGGGTTAACGCTGTATCTAAATAGTCATCTGACGGAATAGCAATGGTTGACGATGGTGCTGACTTAAAGCGCGCAAACGGGTAAGCCGTTTCTGAAAGCAAGACGAGATTAGGTTGAACTGCCACGTTTCCTGCATCAGGTAGCTTTATTGCCGAAGAATCATCAAGCTGGAACACGAGGTGGGAACCAGGAATATCATCACAAGGCACACCTGCTAACGGCGCTCTCATGGTTACCGCAAAGTCTAAATTATTCGTCCCGCCTTTGAAGAACCGTGCAGGTATTCTTAGCTGATAGTCTCGGTAGGACTGTCCGTTAATATTATTAAGAGACAAACCGTGTACAAGTTCGTCATTCACGCTTACATTCATAACCGAACCTGGCCCAAAACCTGCGCCATATCCAAAGTCTAAGAGCAAGCTCACGCTCGCGTTTTCAGGTACATAAAAATCTGCAGGCAATCTGAATGACACCCGTTTGGTGAAGTTCCCCTCATCCCTAAACTGAGTGGTCGCCACACCAAAGTCTTGGAATGTGTAGTGATTGTCTGGGTTCAGAATGCGATGACGCTGCAGCGTTTCCGCCTGCATTTGTGACTGTGAAAGTACGGTAACTTGTGAAATAGGGTTAATCGCATCGTCCATTACCGCCAAGGCTTTCGCTGCCTCAAGTACTTCATCTTGCGTAGTACCGCTGACAATAAGGCGGTAACTAGCCGGTACAATAACGTTGCTGTCCTTAACAAACGCAGGTGTGCGCTGTGCTTTTAGAAACGCGCCATCAATGTCGTTAATCACTTCGTCAGATAATACCGGTGATAACGCGTCGACTGTACCAACTAGAATATGAACAGGCTGTTTTTGCTTGGCTTTGAGATACCATGCAGCACGCTCGTAGCGAGCAACATTTTGGTCGTTCCAAAAACTATTTTCTGTGTCTTCTAGCTGGGGCAAAACGTAACCATCATCAAAGCTGTCATGCTCGATAATAAGCGGCTGATATTGGTTCCTAAGAGACAGTGCTTGAGCAACAATGGGAAGTGTCTGATATTTAATTTGATCATCAGCTTCTCGCGCCGTGTAAAGCTGAACGTTTCGCTGTCCGCCAATTCCTGGATTAAAGAATCCGCTCAGCTCATCTAACGTGAAGCGCTTTTCATTCACCGACGTCGCAATTTTTAGCGTTGAGTTGTATGCATTAATTTCGCTCCACAATTCAGGCGCACTGCCGTCAACACATTGCTCGGCATAGTGCTGACTTACCGCTAGTGTCAGAGAGTTAAACCCGGCTCGCCACAATGAAGTAGGGATCGCAATTTCAGATACAAGAGAAGGTCTGTCTGGGTCGAACGCAATCTGTCCAATGGTCGCATTATTGAATCTCACATACAGCTGAGAACGTTTTTTGATTAACGCCTGCGAGCTGACCACTTCTAATGTAAGTAGCGCGCTGTCCACATCAGTTACTGAACTAAGGGGAATTGGAATATCAATGGAGGCAGATTTTCCCTGCAAGCGCACGGTACTTTCACCGCCAAAAAAGTCGGTTAATCGATACGTGTCAGTTTGCGCCGCTAGGGTAAAAGGCATGCACAAACATACGATGAACATAAGGTATTTTTTTATCATTGATTTTCCTTTGCCGGTTTAGCAAGCAAACCTAATTTCCCGGCGAACTTCCCCATTAATACAAGCATATGCAATAAAACAGGCTTTAACCCAACTTTCAACACATGTTTTGCGCCGAACCAGTATGAGATAGCCCTTGTTCTTCTTCGTTGAAACGACATCCAGCGCAGACTATCACACAGTGAATAGGCGACGACTTCGTTTTCTTGTTCTTCGGTTTGAGGCATAAAGCGTACTCGAAGAATTTTTGACCTATTGTCGTAATGCAGAACGCTAATTGGCAAATGAACGTTCTTATTCAGTGCGTGACTCCACGATGTGAGCGTTGCATTTTCAGGTACTAACGCTCCCTCACCTTTCAAGCGTAACCGAGCTCCACCAAGCGAAAGATCGACCAAATCTCCAACCCAAGCTTCATCGCTTGTAGTCTTAATAACGACACTATTGGTAGCTGGGAGACGTGCCTGACTACGCACCTGTTTCCGCTCTAATAACACACTAAGAACAGACAACAATAGAATCAAATTAAATACATTCCACAACATGACCACCACAGTAAGTTCGCGTGTAAGAGGCTCTGTTATGAACTTATAGACGCCGCTCCCTAATGCGAATGTGATTACCAATATTAGCCAGTAAAACACGCTCGATAGTGGCGACACAAAGGTTCTGTCAAGGCTCTCTCCTTTTGGCGTCACAACAAATGAAGGTGCCCGCGGCTTTAAGAAAACCTTGATTAATGCATTTAGCGTAAATGCGCACTGTAGTATTTCATATAACTCTGACACTAAGGGCCATCGGGTTCGCCCAAAAAGCATGGTGGATATCATGTAAGTGGCAATAACGTGAGGCAGGGTGAAGGCAAAAATTTCCAGCATCGATGCATGGTAAACCTGAAGCCCAAAGACCAAATACGCCAGTGGCATAAGCAAAAAGATGATGCGAGCAAACGGGAACAGCCAAAACATGATTGAACTCATGTAGCCCACTCGCTGATACCATTTTAGTCCTTGCGCTTTAAAAGGCTTTTTGAGTAGTAAAATTTGCGTCATGCCTTGTGCCCAGCGCATACGCTGCTGAATAAACGCATCAAAAGTTTCTGGCGCAAGGCCGCTTACCATAGGTCTGTCCACATATACAGACTCGTAGCCCATTTTGTGAAGATCTAACGCGGTTTCTGCATCTTCAGTGATAGAGTCGCCGGAAATGCCCCCAACCAAATCGAGGTGCTTTCTTCTCATCAATGCGGCTGATCCACAGAAGAAGGAACTCCCCCAGTAGTCTAAGCCTTTCTGTATAGTGCCGTAAAACATGTCGTTTTCTGAAGGCATGCGAGTAAACGCAGAGAAGTAGTTACGCTCAACAGGATCTGGGTTAGCCATAAAATGAGGGGTTTGAACGAGAAAGACCTTCTCGTTTTTAAGCATCCACGGCACGGTTCTATCAAGAAAATCCGAAGTAGGAACATGGTCAGCATCCAAGATAACAATCAAATCACCCGTGGTATTTTGTATTGCACTGTTCACATTACCCGCCTTGGCAAACTCATTTTTTGCTCGAGTGTGATAGGTAATGTCTAAACGTTTGCACAGTGCTTGCAAATCTTGTCGCCGCTGTTTTGCAGTGGCCGCTGACACAGGGTTTTCAGCGTTAATTTTCTGGTCGGTTCCGCCGTCGTCAAGCAAATGAATACGAAGCTTTTCTTTAGGGTAATCGAGCATTTTTGCAGCGCGGATAGTAACTTCTAATATCCCTTCATCTTCGTTATAACTCGGGATCATGACGTCTACACTGGGCAGAGTTGATTTATCTACCCCTTCCAGGGACAAAAGCGGTCGACTGAGCGGAAACGCGTTAACGATCGCCCCTAACACTGAAGTGATCCCCGCATAAATTTCAGCGCCAAATAATAGCCAGACGGCAATCATTGAAAGAAAATCTGAGTAGGTTAGCGTGTAAATACCACGCCACAGCAAATACCTGACGCTAAGCGCAATGGCTAGCACCAGAGCTAAAATGCGGAATAAATGCTGGTATTTTTGCGTGTGCCGCGCTTCTTTGCTGCACAAGGATATTGCAATGAGGATAACGATTGAAGAGAGAAGCTGGCCCAATGCATCCATGGGTGCCAGCAGTAGCACCCCAAGAATAAAGGATGCTACTAACAGAACAATAATGAACTGAGAGGTGTAGTGTTGCCTACGAGTTTGCGAATAGTCCAAGTTTGCGATCCAGTACGTGTATTTGCGTTACACTTGCATAGTTCGCCCTGTTAATTAACGTAATTTTACCGTCCGACATTTCAATCTCGTGATTACTTTTATAAAACAAACGAGAAATGTCATCTCTCTGCTTTTTATTGCTTTTAGACGCTAACAACCACGCTGGGTAAGTTGCCATTCCAAATGCAGCCACAACAATAAGGCCATAGAACAATACTGGCGACATTGTAGGCGCTATGTACAGGGAAAATAAAAACATAGCCATACTTGCAACGGTAAATATACCAGTAATTTTGCGAAAACGTATAACTTTCATAAGTTTATTTTCTGCATCTAGCAGCATCGAAAGACGCTTCTTCCACAGCTGCTCTGTCTCTAAACTCGTGCGTTCTTCAACCAGTTGAGGTTTTTTAAAAGCAGGGTTGGTATTTTTAAACTGTTGAGCAAGCTCAAACACGTTTACCGCAGCGCCTTCATTAATAGCGCTCTGAAACGATTGTTCAAGCGTAGGTGATTGGTCAAATTGTTGTGAGTTATCTACTAATTTCACTGCGCACACTCCCCTCATTACTACACACTGAGTCTACTTCCGTACATTCAGAGGAAAAATTGCTGAAACCATACTTACTGATTAATAATGATACGCTTACATACGCAAATTGATATTGAACTTTAGCTCATTGAACTTTGGTATAAGTCATGTAGGGCAAGGCCTACAAGGGTGTGAAGACTATATGAAAAGCCATATAGCAGGTAGCGTAAGTCGCAGAAAAGCAGCCCGACTAAACGGGATTAAAAGTGGGCAAATTAGACTAATTGATAAGGTGAGTTTTATTGCTAAAGCGTTAGGGCTTGCGCAGCTTACTTAAAATACTGATCAAGTTACTTACATTGAATACCGTTCCAAAAATACTGCCTACGGAAATGGCATATAACAGCCCCAAAGTTTCAGCAACAAGAAAAACCTTTCTAATAGTGTGCGTATTGCGGATAACCAAAGATCCCACTGTAAAAATAAGTGACGACGCATAGGCAATGAAGATTATCCAGCTGTGCTCTAGCACAAACCACTCGTAAGCGAGGAAGCCTAGATTCACCGCAACAAAGAAAAATAAAATGGCATTGCTTCTATGTTTAATGGCAATAAAGTTACGAACGCTGGCAAGCAGTGTTCCAATGCCTGCGGCCATGGCATCTAGCATAAAAAAATGCACGCTAAGTGCACTTAAGGCAAACGCAGAAATAAGCAAATACTTGTCTACGTTCGTTTGGCGATACCCAATAAAATTTAAAACAACGGCTATTGCGCCAAAGCTTTCTGCAACTATGTTCATTGATATAAGCTCATTAAAATTTAAGGTAGAAAGGCTGACAAAGGGCTTTGTATTCACTGGTATATTCGCCCTTTTGATCCCTAATTATCAGCTCATTTTTGATTGCATTTTTCGCTGTTAAGCTCGGCCATTCCCGATGTGCAGTAACGTTTTTAAGATTATCACTTGCGCCCTCCATTACTTTCTTAAAGTGGAACGCGCAAAGATAAGGCGATTTGTTAGATGTATGCTTTACATAAAGAATATCTGCCAGCGATAGGCCATAACCTTCAGCCGTTTCGATAACCGAGGCTTCCATCGACGCTGGGTACACACAGTACATTTGCCCTTGTTCTATTAACAACGTGCTGCTTGCACTAAAAAGTTCATCTGGGCCCAATGCAGACGTTTGCCTTGCCACCGAGCGAGATTGGCTTTGCTTGCTGTACGCATTTGAAAGTGTAGCTGGCGTGTCAAAGTAAGGCGGATTAGAAATCACTAGGTCATACAAGTGGGGTGAGGTGTAGCCAGTTACATCACAGCAGTAAATAAACAGCTGTTTGGCCCATTTTGCATTTTCAAAGTTGGTAGCGGCCTGCGCTGCGGCTTGCTCATCTATTTCTATCGCGTCAATTCTGGCTGCGCCATTATCGAACGAGCTGATGTCAATTGAACTGCTTTGAACGCTCTGCTCTTCACCGTTCGGATTGCAAAAGTGCGCTGCTTTTTGGGCCATCATCAACGCTAAAATGCCACTTCCGGTGCCGATATCCAAGATACGTGGAGCATGGCTGAGGTTTGCACGAAACTGTGCCCAACTTCCTAAAATCAGACTGTCGGTGTTCACTTTCATCGCGCATTTGTCCTGTGCTACGGTGAATTGTTTACAGCGGAACATAAGGAAGTCGTATTACCTAGTGCGTTAAAAGGCGCGCATTCTATATCAAGTCGGGTTGTGCTTCACGTTAAGGTTGTGACATTTACTGTGAGCGCTTATTTCCAGCGCTGCAGCGACATCATATTTCTGGCCACATCAACGGCATGAACGGGTCGGTATTTCTTTAACGGGCCTTTCATTATGCTTTGCCATATGGGCGCCGTTTTCTGCGCTATATCTTCTAGCGTCCGCGACTCGTCGCGATTGCCCAACAATAACGAAGGGCGTACGGCAGAGGCATGGGGTAACTGAGGCATTCGCATAATCGCGTTTTCTAGCTCGCCTTTTACTCGTAAATAAAAGTTACTGCTTTTAGCATCAGCGCCTACCGATGATATCCATACAAAGCTGTCCGCGCGCTGAGCTCGGGTAAGCTGCGCAGCAACGTGAACATACTCAAAATCAACGCGGCGAAAGGCTTGTTTAGACCCGGCCTTTTTAAGCGTGGTACCCAAGCAGCAATAAACATGATTTACGCTAAAGTAGCCTTGATAGTCCTGTAGATTGTCGAAGTCGATAACCACGGGCTTTAGGCGATTGTGAGGGTCGTTAAACATACTGGAGGAGAGCGGTTTTCTGACTAAGCAGGTTACTTCATTGTACCGTCTATCCTGTAACAGCATATTTACAAGCGTTCGTCCCACTAAACCTGTCGCTCCTAGCACCATTGCGGATTTCATATGTCGCACCTTGTATCATAAATTGATATAACTACAATCAAACCTTCGACAGTCAAATATGCAGATAAAAATGAAAAAAGCCCTTTTAATTGGAGCCGCTATGCTCTCTACTGCTTTAAACGCTGAAACGCTCACAATTGAGCGTATTTTCTCTTCTCCTTCACTCGATGGCAACGCACCCCGTTCGTTAAAAGTATCACCTGACGGTCAACGGGTAACATTTCTTAAAGGTAAGCAAACCGACTACGAGCGCCTAGATCTATGGGAATACCATATTGAAAGTGGCCAAACTCGCATGCTTTTCGACTCAAACGACCTACAAAGCGGCGAAGAAGTGCTTTCTGATGAAGAGAAAGCGCGACGCGAGCGTATGCGTTTATCTGGCAGCGGTATTGTAAGCTACCAGTGGTCGGACGATGGTAAAGCATTACTTTTCCCATTAGGTGGCGATGTGTTTTATCACAAGCTGGGCGAAAAAGGGGCGAAGCAACTTTTAGATACTGACGCTTTTGAAACTGATATTAAATTATCACCAAAAGGTAACTACATTTCCTTCATTCGCGACCAGAACCTTTATGTAAAACACATTGAATCAGGTAAAGAAACGGCAATTACCAAAGAAGGTGGCGACAACATTAAATTTGGTATGGCCGAATTTGTGGCGCAAGAAGAAATGGGCCGTATGACCGGATACTGGTGGTCGCCAGATGAAACTAAAATTGCTTTTACCAAAGTTGATGAAAGCCCAGTAGATGTTATCACGCGTTCTGAAATCTATGCTGACGACATCAAACTTATCGAACAGAAATACCCGAAAGCGGGCACGCCAAACGTCTTGGTGGAACTTGCTATTCAAGACATCAACTCTGGCGATCGCACTTGGGTGGATTTAGGTGAAGATAAAGACATTTATTTTGCTCGCGGTAAGTGGATGCCAAACAACACCACCTTCACCTACCAATGGCAGACACGGGATCAGCAAACGTTAGAGCTGCGTGCGTTCGACCTTAACAGCAAGAAAGAAAACGTATTGCTTACCGAAACGAGCGATACCTGGGTAAACCTGCACAACGACCTTTACTTCCTAAAAGACAAAGGACAATTTATTTGGGCGTCTGAGCGCGACGGTTTTAAACACCTTTACCTATTTAACAACAGCGGCAAGCTGGTTAAGCAATTAACCAAAGGTGATTGGGTTGTAGACAGTGTTGAAGCTATTGATACAGCGAACAACCGTTTGTACTTCTCTGGCCGCAAAGACACCCCACTAGAAAGCCATGTTTACAGCGTGCCTTTAGATGGCGGCGAGATTTCGCGTATCACTGAACTAGGCGCGTATCACAGCGCGGCATTTAGCAAAGATGCCTCTATCTTTATTGACCGTTTCTCAACGATTAACTCTCCTGCACAAGTTAGCCTAAATAGTGCTACCGGCGAGCGAATTACCTGGCTTGAAGAAAATAAAGTTGAAGAAGGCCACCCTCTGCACGCTTACATGGATAGCTGGACGGCACCTGAGTTTGGTGACATCACCACAAAGGATGGCGCAACCCTTAAATATCGAATTTACACGCCTGATAGTGCCAAGCAAAACCCTAAACAGAAGCACCCTGTTATTGTTTACCTTTACGGCGGCCCGCACGCACAAGTGGTAACAAACAGCTGGGCGGGTAACCGTGGCTTGCTATTCCAACACTGGGTTGATCAAGGCTATGTGGTATTTACGCTAGATAACCGCGGCTCTAACTATCGCGGTAAAGGCTTTGAAGATCCTATTTATAAAAAAATGGGCTTTATTGAAGTGGACGATCAGGTTGCAGGCGTAGAGTTCTTGCGTACGCTTGACTACGTTGACGCTGAGCGTATTGGTGTTCATGGCCACAGCTATGGCGGCTACATGACGCTAATGACCATGTTCAAAGCGGGCGATTACTTCGCAGCGGGCGTGTCAGGTGCGCCGGTGACCGACTGGCGCCTATACGATACCCACTACACTGAACGCTACATGGGCAACCCAAATACAGATGATGATGCTTACACTGCGTCTTCAGTATTCCCTTACGCAAAAGATCTGAAGGGCGACCTTTTGATTTACCACGGCATGGCAGATGACAACGTGTTGTTTACCCATTCAACAATGCTCTACAAGCACCTTCAAGACTTGGCAATTCCATTTGAAACTATGGATTACCCGGGCAAGAAGCACAGCATCCGTGGTAAGCAAACGGGCATTCACTTATATAAAACTATTACTAACTTCTTTAACCGTAACTTGAAAGACTAATACGGTTAGAGCCTGGAGCATGTTTATCTCTCCTGTACATCCAAGCTCAACAAGCCCTAGAAAGTAGTAAAAAGCAAAAAGCGATGCTTATGAAGGCATCGCTTTTTTGTTTGGTCAGTTTAATTAACGCTTATTTTGTACATGTTTGCGTTGTAGCGCTTTCTGCACTTGCAGGGTGATTAGACTTTCTTTACTTGCTACTTGCTACTTCAAAGCATCTATCAAGTACTACAAATGCAGAAACTAGCTAAACATCTGGGTTGCTAGGTTTTGCTGTACCGCCTGAGCAGACGATGCACTTAGTTCAATCTCAATAGGATCGGCTTTGCCCGACAGCCAAATTTTAAGCTCGGCGTCAGTATCAAAATGCCCTGCCGTCTCAACGATAAACTGCGTGATAGATTTATAAGGTATTGAATGATAGTTCACTTTGCGCCCGGTAAGGCCTTGCTTATCAATAAGGATTAGGCGCTTGTTTGTGAATACGCTCAAATCGCGCACTAGCTTAAACGCAGAGGTAACGGTTTCGTTAGCAGCAAGTATAGGCGTAAGCTCTTCTTGAACATCTGAAGCGCTAGTCTCGCTTGCATTACCCATGATGGTATCAAATAAACCCATGACATTTCCTTTTAGGCAGAGGCAAGTTTAACTCGCCATTGAACTCTATGCGCCAGTGGCTTGGGTTTATCCAAAGCAAAGCCTTGACCGAAATCTACTTTAAGCTCTCGTAAAACCTCGGCGGTCGCGTTATCGACCACAAACTCGGCCACAGTCTGTTTACCCATACTGTGCGCGATATTATTTATCGCAGTTACTGTAGCATGATCGATAGGATCGTGAACGATATTTCGCACAAAGGAGCCGTCGATCTTAACGTAATCAACATCTAGGTTTTTCAGGTAGGTGAACGAGGACATACCTGCACCAAAGTCGTCTAAGGCAAAGCTACACCCCAAATCGCGTAGCGTAGAAATGAAATGTTTAGCAGCGCTTAAGTTAGTTACCGCTGTTGTTTCTGTAATCTCAAAACAAATTTTCTCAGCAGGTACAGAAGTACTTTGCATACGCTTGGCAATCTTATGCAGCGCCATTTCATCACCTAGTGTAATACCCGATAAATTAATCGCGACTTTGCCCACGGTATCGATATGAGCAGGATTACGTTCAAGGGTTTTAAGGGTGTTCTCTACCACCCACATATCCACTTTGTTCATTAAACCGTGACGTTCTGCCAACGGGATGAAAAGCCCCGGGCTTATAAGGCCACTGTCTTTTGCATGTAGACGAAGCAAAATCTCGTAATGCTGAAGTTGGGCGGCCTTTTCTTGATTGGGCACGTTAAGCGGCATGATAGCTTGGCTATACAACTCAAACCCGTCGTTTTGTAATGCGTGATGCAAGGCATGTAACACCTGATTTTCACTGTCATCAATGGCCATTTGCGAGTCATTATCATGAAACACAAAGTAACGGTTTCGACCCAAGTGTTTGGCTTTGTAACACGCGTTGTCAGCAGCTTTAATTAACGCTTCTGCACTTTGTGTACTCTCGTTTATTTCGATAACGCCAATGCTTGCCCCCACAAAGAACAACTTGTCGTCATAAACAAAACGATAATTTGAAATCGCCAATAAAAGCTTGTCTAGGCGCTTGGTCACCTCATCCAAACTTTGATTGCGAAATATAATGCAGAACTCGTCTCCCCCTATTCGGGCAAGCAGATCTTGCCCATTCACGTATTGCCTAAATATGGTAGAGATTTCTTTTAGCAGCTTATCGCCGGCTGGATGACCACAGCTGTCGTTTACTAACTTGAATCGATCCATATCGATAAAGCACATCACGCTTTGCTTGTGGTAAGCGCGAGGCGAATTGATACTCGCCACTTTTTCAAAATCAATGTGGTTTAAAGCCTTGCTCTCGCCCTGCTGACCAGCCGCTTTATGCGTTTCATCAAGGATCGCTCGCAGTTTCTCATCAAATGCATAGCGATTAAACAGCCCGGTTAACTGGTCATGGTTAGCTTGAAAATACACTTCTTCCTGCAGCGCCAGCTCTTTGGTTACATCACGTGCTATGCCTTCAACGGCAACCAGTAGCCCTTGCTCGTCGACAATGGGCGTGTCTGAAAATTCAATCGCTAACGGCTCGCCGACCTTTCCTTGATAATGCACAATATAAGGCTCGGGCTTTTCGCCACGGGCAATGGTTTGACGTATCTCAAACGTCTCGTCCGGTACTTGGCGAACGTACTTCGACTCGTTTGCACAGAAGTCTTCTGCGCTAAACCCTAAAATCTTTTCAATACCCGCGCTCACATACATAAAGTTGTGCTCGATGGTCTTGGTGTAAACAAAGTGGCGGTGCATGCCGTCAACTAAGCGGCGATACTTTTCTTCGCTACGCTTTAAATCGTGCTGGGCGCGAAAACGTTCGGTCACGTCCCTTACGGTTACCGCAATATTGTCACCGGCTTTTACCACCTGAACTTTTATCCATTGAGGCACAATCTTATCGCTATGAATGGCAAGGTGAGCTTCATAAGGCACGCCAAGTTCAGCCACGTTTTTGGCGTTTTTAAATTCACTGCTTAAACCTAAATAACGCGTTTGCTCGGCTAAGCTCATAGACCGCAATACATCGCATGCACCGCGAAATAGGTAGCGACTGTATGAGTTTGCTTCTACTAGAGAAAAGTCGTCATCTGTTGGCTGATAAATAAGAAGCGCATCAAGGGAGGCTTCGCTAGCGGTGAGGTAACGCTGCTGACTTAAAGACAAATTAACCGCACCTTTGAGCTGCTTGTGCAGCACATAGCTCACTAGCGCTGACATCAACAGTCCAATCATAATAATTAACAAGCCAGCGTTATATGGGCTTAGCTGAGACTGCATGGAAAGGTAAAAATCGCGTTCTAAAAAACTGAACGGCAAAAGCGACACAATGGTGCCATCGTTGACTAACTCACCGCTTTGAAAAAGCGTTGCACTGCCGGCGTTTAGCTGAAAGTTAAACTGTGGGCCTACTAACTCGCCTAACATCACGGTTAATATGGTTTGTACGTCAAACCCCGCCACCAGAAATCCGTGCTCAGGCTCTTGAGGGCTTATGGCCCTGCCCACAACGATAAAGTGATGTTGAGCGGCATCTGAATACAAAAGCGTGCTTTCCAAATCCTCGGACAAACGCGATATGCTGATTCCCAACGCATCCATAGGATGGCCAATGAGGCTGTTGTCTATACGGGTTTTAATACCGGAAGATGGTGTTGCCACCCACGCTATCTCACCGCTCGCATCGACAAATACCAACGATGAAAAGCCTCGCTGCATGCCCATCAATGACAGGGCTTGCGCATTAAACCAGTCTACTTGGTTTGGCTCAAAGGTGGGCCAGTTTCGCATTAGGTTGTGCAGCGCTTGAATACGTTCGCTTGAGAAAACTTCAAGACTAATTTTTACCTGCTCGGCAACCGACTGCGCTTTAGAAATACGTGCTGCGCGTTCATCGTTTTGAATAAAAACACCAGCAGAAACAAATAAAAAGGTGAGAAAAAGAAACAAAACCGTAGGTAAGGCGTAAATACGATGGTTGTGTTTGCTTAACATGTGCCTGTCTCCGGTAACTAGCGCCGATATACTAAAGTAGAATTATTAAATAAATATGAATTGTCTTATGTGGTATAGGCTCTGGCGTTATCTAATAGTATCTGGCACTGTAAGGCTTCCGATTTCCTTTTAGTGCGTAAAGGCCCTTGTCGGCGCTACCCCATAAAAAACCAAAATGAAAAGAGCGTTACTTAATGAGTATTTCCCCAAATTTCGAAGACATTAAACAAGCCTATGAACGTATAAAAGGCGACGTAAAGAAAACGCCGATTGTTGAATCTTCGTTGCTCAACAAATGGATGGGCAACCGCATTCTGTTTAAAGCGGAGTGCTTACAGACCATCGGGGCATTCAAAATTCGCGGGGCTATGAATTTTTTAGCCCGCTTGAAAGAGGAAGGTCGTTTACCGAAGCATGTGGTCGCCAATAGTTCTGGAAATCATGCTCAGGCAGTAGCCTATGCAGCGTCTCACTTTGGTATTAAGGCCACTATTTTTGCGAGCGAGACCATTTCGCCGATTAAAGCTGCCGCTACGCAAAGCTATGGTGCTGAATTAAAACTATTTCCTACCCGTCCAGAAGCAGATGCGGCTGTCGAGCAAGCGTCAAAAGCACCAGACACGGTCTGGATACCGCCGTTTAACCACAAAGATATTGTGGCAGGACAAGGCACGGCAACGTTAGAAGCGCTTAACGAAATTGGTGAGGTGGATGCTGTCTTTGCGCCGTGTGGTGGCGGAGGGTTATTGTCGGGCTCATTACTGGCAACTCGCGCACTACAGCCAAATGCATTGGTCATTGGCGCTGAGCCCGCCGAAGCGAATGATGCCTCTATGTCTTTGCAAGCTGGTGAGATCATTGCTTTAGACTATGCTCCAAATACCTTGGCAGACGGTGCTGCCACGCCTTCTGTTGGCGATGTAACGTTTCCTATACTGCAAGAAATAGATGATTTCTACGAAGTGGATGAGCTGCAAATTGCTTATTGGACCCAATGGCTACATCATTTACTAAAGCTTCATATTGAGCCCACGTGCGCGATGACCATGGCTGCAGTAGCGGCTTGGGCTGCCAACACTCCACCTGGGCAAACCGCTCTTGTTATATTGAGTGGTGGCAACATTAGCCAGTCGAGTATGGCTAAGATTTGGGAGAGAGATTTTTTGCTGCAGCCTCCCATTCTTGACCTTGATGACGAAGACGAATTTGAAGACACCGAGCGTGTCGAGGCATAGCGTTGCGTTAGTGCGCAGCTATTGAAACTCGAGCAGCTCGGTATAAAAACTAAAAAACAAAGAATAAAACAGAAATAAAAAAGGCAGAAACTCACTATGAACTCTACATTGTCGGCACTGACATTTAAAAAGCACTCGCTTTCAAAGTTACTAACCGCAATCTTTATAACGGCGGCAACGTTAGGCGCTATAACCACCACGCTTACGGTAGATGCTGCAACGCTTGTTGAGAACGTAAAAGGCTATACGTTAAATGAAAGTGGCAAACTCATTACGTTTAAAAACCTTGTCATTGATGAAGGCAAAGTGGTTGCATTAGATATCGACAAAGGCACCACGCCTGTCGACAGCACCATTGATGGCAAAGGCAAAGTTATGCTGCCCGGGCTTATCGACGCTCACGGGCATTTACTAGGCTTAGGCGCAAACTTGTTGGAAGTCGATTTGCGAGAAAGTAGCAGTGCACAAGACGCGGCCAAGACAGTTGCCGAATACGCCTTTGCAAATGGACAACAAGCTTGGATTACCGGGCGCGGTTGGAACCAGGAATTGTGGTCTGACAGAGCGTTTCCAACAGCGGCTGATCTAGATAAAGTCATTTCTGACCGACCTGTGGCACTAGCTCGCGTAGACAGCCACGCTACCTGGGTGAACAGTAAAGCGATGGAAATTGCGGGTATAACTAAAAACACCCCATCGCCTGCAGGGGGCGAAATCATTAAAGACGCCGACGGTAATCCTACCGGTGTTTTTATTGATAATGCATCGCAACTAATTGAAGCGCATTTGCCTAAAGCAAGCAACGCTATTTACGAGCAGCAATTACATGCAGCAGGTGAGCACTTACTAGCAAATGGTGTTACGTCAATGCACGATGCTGGCATAGACAGAGACGTTTACGATTTCTATTTAAAAGAAGCGGTAGAAGGTGACTTGCCTGTGCGTATTTATGCCATGGTGAGTGCGACAGACCCTGACCTCAGCACCATTCTAGGCAACGGCACCATTCGCGACAAAGACGATTTCTTATATATTCGTTCGGTTAAAGCCTATGGCGATGGCGCATTAGGTAGCCGAGGCGCTGCATTGCTTGAACCTTATTCAGATGCGCCGCATCAACATGGTTTACTGTTAACTCAACCAGAAGACATGACCCAACTGTTTACCACAGTTATCGGTGCAGGCTTTCAGCTTAACTACCATGCTATTGGCGATAAAGCTAACCATGTTGCACTGAACGAGTTTGAAGCAACGTTTAAGAGTATTGGCGGCAGTGAACTGCGAAACCGCATTGAGCATGCACAGGTGATTGCGCCAGATGACCTAGCTCGCTTTGCTTCGCTAAAGGTTTTACCTTCCATGCAGCCAACTCATGCCACCAGCGATAAAAACATGGCGGAAGATCGCCTAGGCAAAGATCGTATGAAAGGCGCTTACGCATGGAAAACACTTCTCGATTCGGGTATTGCACTGCCTTTAGGCTCTGATTTCCCCGTTGAGCTTGCTAACCCGTTTTACGGCCTTCACGCTGCGGTTACGCGCCAAGACAGAAACAATCAGCCCGTAAAAGGCTGGTATGCCCACGAAGCGTTAACCATTGAACAAGCCTTCAAAGGGTTTACGTTAGATGCAGCCTATTCAGGGCACATGGAAGATACCTTAGGCACACTAACGCCTGGGAAATGGGCAGACTTTATCTTGGTAGACCAAGATATTTTTACCATTGATGCCAAAGACATTTGGAAAACCGAAGTACACGCTACTTATGTGGCTGGAGAAGAAGTTTTTTCTAAATGAGCAGTGAGAGCAAGAGCCTGTTAACCAAAGGGATTGGCGGCATTGGCGCTGCCCTCTTGGTGTTGAATGGCCTTATTGGGGCGGGCATTTTCGCTCTGCCCGCTAAAATGGCCGCTGAGCTTGGCGCTTTCAGCCCTTACATCTTTTTGATTTTTGGCGCACTTATGCTGGCCATAGTGTGGTGTTTTGGGCAGCTAGCGGCGCTGTACCAAGAGACCGGTGGACCTGTGGTGTACGCCCAGAAAGGCTTTGGCGACGCAGCGGCGTTTCAAACTGGCTTTATTTACTACTTGGCTCGCGCAACGGCGATTGCCGCCAACATGCACGTGTTATTGCTATACGCCGGCTATGTGTGGCCCGAACTGAATGCGGGAATAGGCAAATCATTCGCTATTATCGCGCTTACCACAGCACTAATCATAGTGAATATTGTCGGCCTTAAGGCCGCCATGCGTTCACTTGATGCTATCTCGGTGCTAAAACTGCTGCCTTTCGTGGCGCTTATTGCGGTTGGTTACTGGCAGCTCGATTTTTCTACTGCGTTAGTGCGTTCTTCGGAAACCGTTGTGCCTGCATTTGACACCATCTCTGCTGGTGCCCTACTTACGCTTTACGCTTTTATTGGTTTTGAAACGGTAGTGGTCACGAGCGGCGAGACCAGTTCGCCGAAAAAGACCATACCTCGGGCTTTAATGCTTACAGTTTCAGGTATCGCCATATTTTACTTTTGCGTGCAGTGGCTTTATTGGCACACCGTGGGGCCTGCAAAACCTGATAGCGCACCGCTAATTGCACTCGCCAATATGATATTTGGCGAAACCGGGGCCCTCATAATGACGCTTACCGCCGTAGTGTCGGTTGCCGGTAACTTGTTAGCGAATATGATATCTACGTCTCGACTTACGTTCTCTATGGCCCAGCAGTCACTTATTCCAGGTAAACTGGGACAGAAGTTAGGTGAGATTCACACATCCTTTGCTACCCCAGCAGTTTCCATATCAATACTGGGAATATTTGCCGGTACTATGGCGCTGAGCGGCAGCTTTGTGTGGTTAGCTATTTCAAGCGTGCTTGCCCGGCTTGTGGTTTACGCCGTGTGTGTAGTGGTGTTGATGAAAGCACAGCGGGCTTCATTGCAAGGTGCTACCTTGCAGAGCGCTTCTTCACAAAGCAGCATGCAGCAAGATAATTCTGAGAATGACGCTTATTTTAACGGCTCTGCAGGCGCATTTGCCAGCCCTGTAAACCTGTTTCGACGTCTGATACCCTTTGTCGCACTAGCGGTTTGCGCATGGTCTATTGCACAGTCGTCAACCAACGCGTGGCTATTTTTACTGGGTGAATTAGTGGTTGGCGCACTGCTTTACTTTTTTTATTTCGCTCCAAGCAACAAAGAATCAAAAGGTTAAACCGTGGAAATTCAAGTTATACCCGTTACGCCCTTTGCCCAAAACTGTTCATTAATTTGGGATTCATCCACTAACAAAGGCGCGTTTGTCGACCCAGGTGGCGACGTTGAAACGTTAATTGAAGCTGCTACAAATAAAGGCGTGAGTATAGAGAAAATTATACTCACACATGGGCACTTAGATCATGTAGGTGGTACCGTCGCCATCGCAGAACATTACGGTGTCCCCATTGTAGGGCCGCATATTGGCGATAAATTCTGGTTAGATGCGCTTATGCAGCAAAGCCAGATGTTTGGCTTTCCACCCGCCCAGCCTTTTGCTCCCAACGAGTGGTTAAACGACAACGATACCATTTCAGTGGGCAATTTAACGCTAGAAGTGCTGCATTGCCCGGGTCATACACCTGGTCATGTGGTGCTGGTAGAACGCTCAAGTAATCGCGTTATTGTGGGTGATGTAATTTTCGCAGGCTCTATTGGCAGAACTGATTTCCCACAAGGTAATCATCAGCAATTAATCGACTCGATTAAACAGAAAATTATGGTGCTGCCGGATAATATGACGATTTACCCGGGTCATGGGCCAACCACTACGGTTGCAACCGAAAAGGCCACGAATCCTTATGTGTCTGGCAGGTTCGGTTAGCCTAATTAAAAATAAAAAGGCGAGGTACGTTTAATTGCTATTAACGCCCTCGCCTTCCTGTTAATTAACGCCCGCTACATACAAGCATGAAGCGATAATTAACAGACCTTACAAACAATGCTTATTCGTAAGCGCCGCTTGCATAATGCAACTCATAGCTGTGGCTATAAATTTCAAGGATGTTGCCAAACGGGTCTTCCATGTAAATCATGCGGTAAGGCTTTTCACCCGGATAGTAATAACGCGGCGCCTTCATTCGCTTTTTACCACCAGCAGCGACAATCTTCTCAGCCAAGCCTTCTACATCTGGGTCTTGAACACAGAAATGGAAGATACCGGTTTTCCAATATTCAAAGTTGTTTTCTGGGTTCTCTTGGTTGCTGAACTCAAAGATTTCAACGCCGACACGATCCCCTGTTGATAGATGCGCAATGCGGAATTTTCCCCAACCTGGACCAAATACATCGGTACACATTTCGCCAATCGCCGAGTCATCTTCAACAATCTCTGTTGGCTTCATGATGAGGTACCAGCCAAGTACTTCGGTATAAAATTTCACGGCAGCTTCTAAGTCAGGTACTGAAATTCCAATATGAGAAAACGTACGTGGATATGGTGTTTTTACTGCTTCAGTCATCACTTACTCCTATGTAGTGCAAGTTATCGAAATGGCTTAAGCGGCCGCCTCTTCAAGAAGGCCAACTCGAACACCGCTTAAGTGAATGTGCATACATAGTAGCTAGACAAAGATGAAACATGAAATTATGATATTTTCTAAATTTAATAAATTTTAATTATACCCAAATGATAAACCCTATTTGGCTAGACACCTTTATCACGTTAGTAGAAACGGGGAATTTTACGCGCACCGCAGAGCAACGGTTTATGACGCAGCCGGGCGTAAGTCAGCACCTTAAGAAACTGGAAGAGGCATGTCAGTGTGAACTAGTCATCCGTTTAGGCAAGGGGATTCAGCTAACTGAACAGGGCCAGCGTGTGTACCACTATGCCAAGGAGCAGCAGGAAAAAGAGCAAGATTTTATTGCCAGCTTAAAGTTTGACGCCCCTTTTGAAGGTAAGTGTGTAGTGGCCTGCTCGGGTGCGATTGCTCAGCGTATTTACCCTGCTCTGCTGGCACTGCAAAAACAGCATAGCGCGCTTAATATTCACGTGGAAGTCGCACCTCGTCGTACTATTTTGTCAGGCATTGCGAACAATACGCTGGAGCTTGGCATTGTGACAAACCAGCCAGAGAGCGAAGATATACATAGTGAGTATTTAGGCGAAGAAGCATTGGGGCTTATTCTACCGCGTAGCCTACCTGACGCGCTTGCTGCGCAGGTTCCTGGGTTATCTGAAAACGCGCAGGGTTTTATTTCGGGTTCGGGTTCGGGTTCGGGTTCGGGTTCGGTAGCAAAAGTAGCAAGCGTATCTGGAAAAGCAAAGAGTAAAACTGATGATGGTAGAATAATAGAAGCCGTCATCAAGCATCTAGGGCTTATTAATCACCCTGATGCCATGCACTACTTGCAGCGCTATTTTAACGATTGCGGAGAAGCTGAGTTAGCTAACGTTAATCCAAATAAGCTGACTCATACCGGCTACATCAACCAACTTTCGCAAATTCTACTGCCGGTAAGCGAAGGGTTGGGTTACACCGTGCTGCCCACCAGCACACTAGACTTTGTGTCTTTTGCCGACAAACTTACCGTCTACAAAGCTAAAAATGAAGTAACCGAGCCCCTATACAGTGTTCAAACACCCCACAGCGCTCTACCCGCCCGCTACCAAGTAGTGAAACAAGCCATCACCCAAGTATTGGGTTAAAAATGGGGTCAGAGTACATTATTACGCTGGGTTACTAACTCAGCACCGAGCTTTTTGAGAGCGGGGCCATTTAAGTTACTCTGACCCCATAGTTCGTGATTAGTCGTGAAGCGATGGATCTGGTGCAACCATATCGGCTTCTTTTTTGTGTTCAGGGACATCCACTTTACCCGAGGCTATGACTTCGCCTTCCTGCCATAGCTTCCACTCACCCCGTTCGTAGATATCCCATTGCTCGTCGTTGGTTAGCGGTTCGGTAGCAATAATACTCACCACATCTTTTGGCGTGGTTTCAGCTGCAAAATCAATTTCCACCTCTACATCACTTAAACAAGCGGGGCCGAAAGGCGCTCTGCGGGTAATGCTAGCTAACTTTGTACTACAGAAGGTAAATAGCCAGTCGCCATTGCTCAGCAAGCAATTGAATACACCTTGCTGAGCGTACTCCTTTGCAAGTGAAACTAACGTTTCAGCTAACTGCTCAGGCATAGCGTCTCGGGGGAGATTTTGCCTAACATTATTCATAATATCGCAGAAAAGCTCTTCGCTATCGGTATCCCCAACTGCTTCGTAAACACCCGTCCGGCGCGAGAAATTAGGTAGTTGTCCGTTGTGCGCAAACACCCAGTATCGCCCCCACAGTTCGCGAGTAAAGGGATGCGTGTTAGCTAAGTTAATGTTACCCACATTAGCCTGACGAATATGGCAAATCGCATTCTTGCTTTTTATAGGCAACTTCGAAACAAAGTCTGCGATGGGTGATGTGGCGCAAGGCTCGGGATCGTGAAACATACGCACGCCCTTCCCTTCATAAAAAGCAACGCCCCAGCCGTCTTTATGCGGCCCTGTTTCACCACCGCGGCGAGTCAGCCCGGTAAAACTAAAACATAGGTCAGTAGGAGTGTTCGCACTCATGCCTAAAAGTTCACACACAACGTTTGTCACCTATAGCAGTTATTTCATTAAGTATGTCGAGAATACGCAAGCACTCGAGCCGAATCAATTCGACATTGGTCCGTAATAAAGGAGAAGCGGCAGACTTTACAACTCATTCACCTTTTTAAAGCCAATGACCTTCATACCACTTTATTTTAATTGAATTACGTAAAAACGTCCGTTTTATGTTTACCTCCCCTTTCATTTACAATAAATAATAATGATAATCAATTACAAACAAACTATTCTTTCATATATATGATGCGCTACCACTCTTTCTCGATTTATTCGCTTTTCGTCATTGTTATGTGTTCGGTGTTATTACCTTACACTTCTTTTGCTAACGAGGTTTCGCCTTCAACTCATATCGCTAATTCTGGGAACAACAAGGTAAATCAAACCTTTAAGCATTTATTAAGCGAACATCAAATCGTGGCAATTGGTGATATACACGGCTCCGCAGCACCGACAGAGCTCTTAATCAACGCTCTGTCTGATCGTGATATCTTTGAGAGTGTCGACGTTATTGTGACTGAGTTCGGTAATAGCCATTACCAGCCCGAGTTGGATGATTATCTGCTTAACCCCAATACAAAGGTTTCACTGCAAGAGTTAGAGCCTTTGTGGCAGGACAGTATTTATTTCATGGCGTGGCAATATAAGCATTACCGACATTTTGTGCAGAAACTAAGGTTACTCAATGCATCGTCAAACCATAAAGTGCGCATAGCTCTAGCTGAACCAGAGTTTAAATGGGAAGGATTGAGCAAAGAGCAATGGCAGTCTCTCACCAAAACACGCATTGTTAACTATGAAAAAACTGTGAAGCAGATAGCTGAACAAAACGATAAAGCGATTCTTCTGTTTGGCGCAATGCATACATTAAAGCAGCCTGTATCGTTAAAGCGGGGAGAAGCGCTCAATGAGTTTGTGCCCTTTATTTTTAAACTTAAGGACCTAAATATTGCGACAGTATGGACCCACTTTTCCACATCGACAATACCCGATATTTCTACTCCTACGCTTGTTTTGCTTAACGAAAAGAGTGAATTGAACTCCCCTTTATCCAGCATTTCAGCACGATTTGCAGACGGCACGAATCAAAAGCTTTCAGACGTTGCTGACGCATACTATTACCCGGGTCCTTTGAACCGTCATGCGCCAGTACCTTCACATATTAAACAAAACAGCCAATGGCACCACGAAATGAATCGGCGCGCCGCAATAGTTGACGAACGAGTCTCAGCACAAATCGCTAAGCAATTAGCTGAATGGCAAGCCGAAACCGACTAGCATTTTGAGATCATGGGGTCAGAGTACTTTTTTAGTAATGTACTCTGACCCCATTTATTCGGCGTGTTGTTGGGGCTGACAAATCCCACGCAATGCTGACGGGTCGTCGACACTGAGATAAAGTGTGTCCATCGGCTCAATAAAAGTCGCTAAACCCGAGTAATATTTTTGTTCTGACACAAAGGTAAGCTTAACGTTTGCGTTGCCTCTACCGAAATGGAACTGTTCTTGTGTTGAAGCTGCTGTCCAACTGCCTGTTTCTACTTGTTTAATATTGGAAAGTGAAATAACAGTCATTCCCCACCACGAATTATTCACCATAAGCTTATCTTTTGTAAGGTAAACAGAGTAATGCTTGCTGACTCTGTAGTTAGCAATAAACATCACTATGAGATAAAAAACCAAGGTTGCCACCACAATGGCAACCGTTTCACTCCAAAGTGCTATGGCGAGATAACTTGCATACGTCGCAACTACAAGCACTACACAAACCAGTGACACATGCCACCACTGTGCGGACCATAAATGCAGATTGGCTATGGCGGGAACATGGTTTCTACTAAAACGAGGTATGGCGTAGTACCAACTGGCGGGCTCATGAGCAAACATAAGTGCCAACTCTAACTTCTTTGCTTCTTTCGACCCTTTTTCATAAATGTTATCGCCTTCATATTGTTCCAGCATATGAATTCGCGGATCGCCAGAGAGCTTTCGAGCCCCCCACAACGCTTTAACTATCGTTACCAGAAGGAGAATTTCTATCACCATCAATACGGCAATAATCGGATATTTAAGATAGGTAATGAATTCAAAGTAATAGGCTAACTTCTCTGGATAGTTATAGCGTGCGACCAAACTACTTAAAGAAAAAACTAGCAATAATTTCCACAGAGCCTGATTGCCAATTTGAATAATCCAGAAATAGTAAAGTGCAGGCAAAAAGACAAAATATGCCAACGTAACAAGCAAGGTATTTCGCCACTGTGCGTTAGCCCAAATACTTTCAAAGGAGAGGATTATGTCAGGAAGTGTTTCAGGTAAAAATAACGTTCCTACATAAAAGCAGGCAGCAGCAACTATTAGAAAAGCTATTCGGTATTTAACGGGTTTGCGCATAATTCATCCCTGATGCGTTAAACAAGCTGGCTGAATGCTTTACCAGCGATACTACCAACCATACTGAAAATGCGCCGAAACCAAAAGCGTAAATCGTAAAACTAATGGGGTCAGAGTACATTACTTATAAATGTACCCCGACCCCATTAATTTAATGTACTCTGACCCCATTTTTTAAGCGGCTTTCACTTTGGGAGAGTCTTCGTGCTCAGTAGCGCTGCTTTGAGTATCGCTTTTTGTGTTGCGTGACTCGTCGGTAGTTTGGCTATCGCGTACGTTCTTCTGCACCGTAATAGCGGCAAAGAGGCTTAGAGTGAAGGCCATGCCGAAGAAGCCTTTTTCACTTAATAAAAGCTCAGCATTTAATAAGCCAACCACTAACAATACGATGGCTGATGCAGTAGCTGCAGCTGATGCAAGGAAATACGCTTTGGTAGTTGGCACACCTTCCATTTTATCGCGTACCGTTTTTTGTAAGCTCACTACAGAAAACAAGCCGAATAACATAATAGTGAAGTAATAACCTTTTTCATTAAGCGCCATTGGGGCATTGTAAAGGCCGATAAAATAAGCGCCTACACCCACAATTAGGGCTGCCAGTGATGCTATTCGAAACGCTTTCGTTGGTTTATTCTGAGTCTGCATTGTTAAATTCCTCGATAATAGTTGTCTCACCGTTGCTCGCAAAAATAACTGCCTTTTCCGATAAATCGTATTTCTGCATGTAACGAGCAAGGCTTCCAAATGTAGTTGTTTCCACCTTACGACCGTGATCGGACAGCGTCACTCCGTCGCTGAACATACTCGCCAAGCCTAGTTTGGCGCTGCTCATGTTTACTTTTTGCGGCGTAAAATATGCCTTTGCATTAGCTTTTAGCTGGGCTATATCTGTGGTGGAGTACACCGCAGCATTCAGTACATCTAGTGTGTACTCGGTACAGTTTTGTCGTTCACTATTGAATGGGTTAGCAACTACTGAATAGCGTGGGTTATGCAACAATTTTGCTCTATCTTCGCTGTACATGCTTATAAGCGCTTGCTGCACGGCAACCGGTGGGATAATGAGGCCAGCCTCGAGCGCATAAGCACTCCAGAAAAAATCTACCGGATAATCTGTAACTAAATGACTCACGTCTTGTTCATCAGCATCTTGATACAAATTATGGATTGCATAGCCTTTGGCTGTCTCACCATTATCTAGCTGAATGCTTGAATAGATAGCAATAGCAGTGTGCGTGAAGCGAATGCCCTCCGGCATGTCTTCAATCGGTCTGCCTCGCCTTGCAATAATGAAGGCACGAGCTCCTTGGCTTGCCGCATACTTTTCTACTTCTTTAGAAAAAATGGCAATGGCTTCTGGTGAAAACGAAGGTTTTCCGTGCTGCTGACTACCTGCCAAAGCGTGATTAGCGTTAGCAGTAAGTAGTACCAAAGCCACAGCTATTGAATACAAAAATGTTTTCATACTCTTCCCTGCTTAAATTCTCTCGACTTGCACTGAATAAGAGCCACCTAAAGCGCTAGATGCACAACACTTCGCTGTAGCAGTTTTTTAACAAGCTACAGCTACTTTTTTAGCTTCCAGTCGCGCTTCAAAGTTCGAGCAATTAATTTACCGTTAGCGTTTAGTTGTGGTAGTGGTAGTAGTCGTTGTTGTGTTAGTGGTTGCAACGACTTTGTTTGGCGCAGGGTCTGCAGTAATGATCGTTTCGGTAACCACTAACGGCTGGTTATTATTAACGGAGGACTGATGGCTAGCTCCGTGAATACTGCGGCTACTCTCGTCAATCACACTTTCAGCAACTGCGCTACCTGCCACTACAGCACTGCCGGTTAGTATCACCGGAACAGCAACTACTGCACTCGCTACTGACGCCGTCGTTGCTAGGCCTTCAGATGCAGCAAGCGCGCTATGTTTACTGGCTTTGCCACTGTGGTCGATGGAATCATCTGCCATTACAGAATGGGTAAGAAGCGCACTACTTAATAGTGCAGTTAACATCAATGTTGAACGCGAATTTTTCATATCACTTGCTCCTAGTATGTAAAGGCGAGATGTGCCTGAACATGTTCTACACTAGAACCAAGAATAAATTTCGTAAACCGCAATCGCTGATGTAGTATTAAATTACACCACAAGTATAAATATTTAATACCATGAGCCAAATTAACCTTGTTTACGACACGCTTAAACAATGTTTACGAGAGCAGCGATTTACCTACAAACAGATCGCACAGAAACTGAACGTAAGCGAGGCCAGCGTAAAACGAAATTTCTCTTTACAGGCTTTTAGCCTCGATAAACTGGAACAGATTTGTGAATGTCTAAATTTGTCATTAAGCGACCTTTTTAGCCTGTCGCAAAAGCAGCAGGAAAAAATATCACAGCTGTCTGAGAAGCAAGAAATGGAGCTACTTGCCAATCCCAAACTACTGCTCGCAGCAGTTTGCGTGCGCGATGGCTGGCGATTCTCGGAAATCATCAAGCACTACGATATTTCTGAGGTAGAGGGCATCAAGCTAATGACAACCTTAGATAAACTTAAGCTTATAGAGCTGTTACCGAACAACCGCTACAAGCTGCTCATTGCGCAAAACTTTCGCTGGATCCCTGGTGGTCCGCTAGAAAAATTTATGGAGCAGGAAGTAATGGTGAAGTTTATGGCACCAAAGAAGAACGAGCCATGGATGTTTCGTTTCTATTTACGCGGCCGCTATTCTCAGACCTCGGTTTCCATTATTCAGCGCCGTCTTGAACAACTGCGACAAGAAGCAGCAAAACTCAGCAGTGAAGATAATGCCCTACCAATTGAAGAACGCCAGCACATTGGTCTTTTAATGGCGATGCGGCCTTGGGAACCCTCGCTTTTTGAAAATATGAAGCGAAAATAACCCTGTCGAAGTATATTTGGGGGGTCGGAGTACATTTTGTAGAAAAGTACTCCGACCCCATTAGTCTACTACACAGAAAATTACTCTGACCCCGTTAGTTTACTACTCAGAAATGTACTCTGACCCCATTATTGGGAGGCGCTTTTTGCCTGCATGGTGACGGGTGCTCTGTTGGAGAGCAGCAGATAAACCATGCTGGCGATGATTAACCCTACAAACCATGCGTAGGCGTAAAGCGTATCGAAAACGGCTGGCACGCTTTCTACAAACCCTGCCGCGTGCATAAAGCCAGGAATATTAGGCAAAATACCAATAACAAGCGCAGTCACCCCCGCCATGTTCCAACCGTTGTTCGCGCCATATTCGCCAGCGTGTTGAAATAGCGCATCTATGTTTAAGGTCGATTTTCTTAAGATAAAATAGTCGGCAATTAGAATACCCGCGATAGGGCCAAGTAGCGCAGAATATCCCGTAAGCCACGTAAATAAATAGCCACCCGCGGTTTCAAGCAGCTTCCAGGGGAAAATAGCGACGCCGATACCAGCGGTTATATAGCCGCCCATTTTGAAGCTTATTTTCGAAGGCGCCATATTCGAAAAGCCATAAGCTGGGGCTACCATGTTAGCGGCTAGATTTGTGGTTAACGTTGCGAGTGCTAATGCAGCAAGTGCCAGCACTACACCCATGCCTCCCATTCGACCGGCTAGTGCAACAGGGTCCCATATGGCCTCACCATAAATGGTGACCGTTGCTGACGTTACCGCTACACCGATAAAGGCAAACAGCGCCATGGGTAACGGCAAGCCAATAGCTTGGCCTAACATTTGGTCTTTTTGTGATTTTGCAAAACGCGTGAAATCGGGAATGTTCAACGCCATGGTTGCCCAGAAGCCCACCATAGAGGTTAAGCCCGCGAAGAAGGCTGTCCAAAACTGCCCTTCTTTGGCTCCACCTTCAACAAACTGAGACGGCGTTGACAACATTTCGCCAAACCCACCAGCATTAACGTATGCCCAACCAAGAAGCGCTAAGCCCATTAAGATCAAAAATGGTGCAGCAAAAGTTTCAAGCCAACGAATAGATTCGGTACCGTGTTTTATAAAAACCAAGTGCATCGCCCAGAAAGCGAAGAAGCACAGAGTTTGTGTGATATCGATACCTAAAAATGGTAGTGCCTGCCCCACAAATGCGTCGCCGCTCACGCTATTTAAAATAACGTAAATAGCACTGCCGCCAACCCATGTGTTAATTCCAAACCAGCCACATGCAACAAGCCCACGGGCCAAAGCAGGAATTTTCGCGCCTTTGGTGCCAAATGCGCTACGTAATAATACGGGAAAAGGTAAGCCGTATTTTGCACCTGCATGACCAATTAGCATCATAGGTACAAGCACGATGATGTTGCCCAACAGTACGGTGATAACCGCTTGATACCAATTCATGCCTTCTGATACCAGGCCGGCAGATAAGAGGTAAGTAGGTACACAAACCACCATCGCAACCCATAATGCCGCATAGTCTTTCCACACCCAGGTTCTGGTTTCCGCGTTGGTTGGCGCTAAATCTTCATTCCATAAATCGCCATCGTAATGGGAAGGTTTTGTCATGGTCTGATTGTTGGTGTTATCCACGATCTATTTCCTTATTGGGTTTGCTATTACTTGTTGCTTCTTTTTACACAGCGTCATGCTCGGCAAAGCGGTAGGTTAAAAAATGCATCAGCGCTCTCAACGGCGTAACGATTAGATTAGAGGCTCGCTGCTAACCTTTATTGGGGCCTGCTGATCTTTGGTGTACAACAAAGGTCAAAAGGCCTTGGCAAAAAAGAAAAGCAAAAATACTGCCGCTTCGCGCGCTTTGTTAACGCAAAACCTAAATACCGTTTTGCTACGTCGGTATTTAGGTTAGCGACGCACGTTTCTTTTTAGAAGTAGGTGATACGCTTTATTTTGTTAAACAAAGCGCAACTACGCTAATTAGAAATTACGTCTTACCGTTACGCCATACGTCCTAGGCTTCGCATAGGAAATCTGGCTGGTTCCATAAAAACCAGTTACGTCAAAGCCAATAAGTTCGTGGTCTGAGTCAAACAGGTTATCTACATAAGCCGCTATTAGCCATTTGTCCTCAGCGTCTACCCAGGTTAAACGAGTATCAGCCGTGGCATAGCTATCAATTTCATGAGCTGTAAAATTCCGCGCATTGTGAAAGGTTTCCGACTGATAATTGGCTGACAGTTGGGCTGCCATATTGCCGTCGAAGGCGTCCCAGTTATAGCGAAGCATGGCAGATACTTGATACTCTGGGGTGAATGGCGGCGTTGTATCAGCAAAGTACCCAGAAGCCACTTCTAAGTCTTCAACCACTGCATCGGTATATGAAAAGTTAACCATAACATCTAAGCTGTCTGTCGGGGTTAAGAACACTTCTAATTCAACGCCGCTAAATGAGGCTTCTTCGTTTGACACCATCCCCGCATTATTCACCCACGAAAACGACTGGTAATCGCTGTAGTCATAATAAAAAACATTGGCATTAAAAACGCCGCTTCCCTGCATAAAACTGTGCTTTAAACCCGCTTCATACGCGGTAAGTTCTTCAGGTTCGTATAAGCTGAAACCTCCTTGAAGCGGGGCATTGAAACTCCCCGCTTTTACGCCCCGATTGATGCCTGCATAGTACAAACTATTACCCACACTGTATTCCAGCTGTAGCTTGGCCGACCACAGGTTTTGATCGTTAGAATCGACCAAAGTTTCTAAAGACGTCGTAATGGTATCAATTTCAATGACGCGGTCGTTAGTATTCTCGTTTTGATACACATTACCCACAAAGTCTTTGTCTTCACGGGTGTAACGCAACCCACCAACCAGAACAAGATCGTCACTCAGGCTATAGTCTATTTGCCCAAATACAGAATAAGACTCGGTTTCAAGAGACACCAAGGTGTTATTTTCTTCACCGCCTAAGAAAAAGGTGGTGGGTGAACCCGCCAAGCCTTGGCTATAATCCGTATCGATAGACAGATAATAAAGCCCCCCAACCCACTTTAAGTCTGCGGATTCACCTGAGAATCGAAACTCTTGGCTGAACTGTTCTATGGTGCTGTTAGATTGAAAAATGAGTTCGGGTGACGCTGTTTGGTCGGAGTCGAGGCCAACGGTACGTTTAAACTCTTTGTAATCAGACATGGCGAAGAAATCGAAGCTTTCAAATGCATAATCTAATGTTGCCGCGAGGCCTTTTGATTTGATTTTGTTTTGATCGTCAAAGGCAAAGTCTTTATTTACTTTATTGCCCGAACCATCAGGGTCGAAGTTACCATTGAAATCGCCGCCTTGAACGGGACGGAAAGGATCGCCATTGAAGTTGCCGTCTACGCACACGCCCGCTTGAATAGTGTCACAGCCAAGCGGGTCGTCAGCAGCATAAATAACGTCAATCACATTGCCGTCGGCATCTTTTATCTCGGTGGTGTTCACCACCTGATACGGGCCTTCACTTTTGGTTGTATCTGACCAGTTACCGCTTAGTAGCAGCGAGCCTTCTTCGCCAATGTCAAACAGCAACTGGGCACGAAACGCTTTAGTATCATCGTTGTACCCATCTTCACCGCCTCCCACAGAGCCTAAACGGGTATCGGGTGCAGCACCGTCTTCATAAATATTCTCTAGTATCTCACCTTGCTGATTAGTAAACCCAGAAAAGCGACCATAAATGCCGTCTGCTATTTCGCCTGATATCGCCCCTTCGAAGCGGTATTGTTCGAAACGTGCGGCAGTAAATTCCGCGTAGCCTTCTGTATCTGCAGTGGGCTTGGCGGTGATCGTATTAACCAGTCCGCCTGTGGCATTTCTTCCGAATAGTGTTCCCTGTGGGCCTTTGAGAATTTCGATGCGAGCCACATCGAATAAACCAAAGGTTTGTGCTTGGGTACTGGCTAAATAGCCACCGTCAACGTATACGGCCACCGGCGCTTCCGCCAAGTCAGCGTAATCATTTTGCACCACGCCTCGAATATTGAAAATAGCACGCTGACCACCGATATCACCGGCCAACGATACGCCAGGGGTAAACGCGATAAGCTCAGTACTGCTTTCAAGGCCAAGTGCCTCTAATTGTTCACCAGAAAACGCAGTAATAGCGATCCCTACATCGCTTATATTCTCGTTGCGCTTTTGCGCGGTAACTTCAATACTTTCCCAAACATTCTCTGCAGCAAAGGCCGCTGGCGTACTTAACGCCATAGCTACGGTTAACGCCAGCAGACGCTTGTGTGTGTTTAACGTATGCATGTTTTACTCTCGTTTATAGTTCTTTTTAACAAGCCTTGCGGCGGTGTTGTCCCGATATTTTTATAAGAGTAACGGTCGACGTGAACTGCATATCGATTGCCACTGGGGTGCAAACCTAAGGCAGGACTGGAGAGGAACTGCCAAAGGCTTGCGGTTTTAAATTGTTATTATTGATGGCTCATGGCTGAGCCTAAATCTCTGTTCTTTTACCTGCTGCGAGCAACTATTTGCCATACAGGCTTAATAGTTACCGTGCGTGGGCAAAGTTTTTATGGTCATTTATGGTTAATCAAGGTCAGTACGCCATGACATTAACTTGGAAATGAAAAGCTCACTCCTTCTCGAATGCCGCTTGAAGGCCAACGTTGAGTAATGGTTTTGCGTTTGGTGTAAAAGCGAACGCCATCCGGGCCGTATGCGTGAAGGTCACCAAAGAGTGAGCGCTTCCAACCACCAAAGCTGTGATAAGACACGGGCACTGGCAGCGGTACGTTTATGCCTACCATGCCCACTTGGATATTGTCTGAGAAGTAGCGGGCAGCCTCGCCATCTCGGGTGAAAATACACGTACCATTGCCGTATTCATGGCTGTCAATGAGCTGCATAGCTTGTTCCATGCTCTTAACGCGCATAACTTGTAGTACAGGGCCAAAAATCTCAGCTTTGTAGCTGGCCATTTCCGGCGTAACCTTGTCGATAAGTGTTGCACCTAAGAAGAACCCCGTCTCGTAGCCTTTTACGCTAGGGTTTCTGCCATCAACGACTACATCAGCCCCTTGCTCAGCCGCACTGGTTATGTAGCCTTCTACTTTCTCTTTGTGCTGAAGTGTAATAAGCGGTCCGAAATCGTTAGTCGCATCGTCAAAAGCCCCTACTTTTAAGCTTTCCATGGCTGATTGCATTTTATCTACAATTTCATCCGCCACTTTGTCGCCTACGGCAACCACGACAGACAACGCCATGCAGCGCTCGCCTGACGAGCCAAAAGCAGCACCTAAAAGCTGATTCACTGCGTTGTCGATGTCGGCATCGGGCATCACAATAGCGTGGTTTTTAGCGCCACCTAATGCTTGGCAGCGCTTGCCATTAGCATTGGCTTTCGAATAGATGTATTCGGCGATGGGCGTTGAACCCACAAAACTCACTGCTTTAATGCGCTCGTCATCTAGTATTTGATCAACCGCTTCTTTGTTGCCATTTATAACGTTAAAAACGCCGTCGGGTAGCCCTGCTTCTTTAAGTAGCTTTGCTAGGAAAATAGCGCAGCTTGGATCTCGCTCAGAGGGTTTTAAAACAAAGGTGTTGCCGCATACAATGGCAAGCGGAAACATCCAAAGGGGCACCATGGCCGGAAAGTTAAATGGTGTAATTCCCGCCACCACGCCAAGAGGCTGAAACTCGCTCCAAGAGTCTATGCTTGGCCCAACATTTTTACTGTGCTCGCCCTTTAACAACTGGGGTGCACCACAGGCAAACTCAACATTTTCGATACCGCGCTGTAATTCGCCTGCCGCGTCGTGGCTTATCTTGCCGTGCTCCGCACCAATTAACGCAATAATTTCATCGGCATGCTCTTCAAGTAAGCTTTTAAATTTGAACATAACGCGAGCGCGCTTACTCACTGGCGTATTGCGCCACTCAACAAACGCATTTTGCGCGCTGACGATAGCATCGTTTACCGTCGCTTTTGACGCCAGTAAAACCAGCTTCTCTGCTTCCCCCGTTGCAGGGTTATAAACATCTTGCATGCGCCCCTTTGGGGTACAGGTTTCACCGTTAATAAAGTGGCCTACTACTTTCATTATTTGTCTAATCCTTTAGTTATGCGTCTTTACATGCGCTGTGATAGCCGCGCTGATAATATAAAAGCGCGTCGGCTTCTGGGTCTTGCTTGATATCCACCACCTGGCAAAAAATAACGTCGTGAGTGGCCACACTTTTAACGTCTGTAATAATGCAATCGAAGCTTACTGCAGCATCGGCAAGCCTTGGGCAGCCAGTCGTCGATTCAACCCAATCACCAATTTCAAAGCGTTCGTTCATGGGCGCTTTACCACCGAATGTGTTTGAAATTAACTGATGCTGTGAAGTAAGGGTGTTGATAACCAAATGCGTGCTGTTTTTAAATACCTGATGTACAGATGCACCGCGATTTAAACAAACCAATAAGGTTGCAGGGTTATCACTTACGCTACATACGGCGGTCGCCGTAAAGCCTGCACGCCCTTCTGGGCCAATGGTTGTAACGACGTTTACCGCTGCCGCTAAACTCGACATACCTTCTCGATAAGCTTCGGGAGTTACCGGGGGAAGCACTTCTGTTACTGCGTTTTTTATTGCTGTAATAGTCATACAAATATCCTTTAAGTTGGCGTTACACGATGTGGCAGGCTTGCTCAAAACTTAAGCGAGGTAAGCGTTTATGTACTTTCTCTTTATCGCCGTAGCCAATGTTCAGTAAGAAATTCACCTTCCACGTGCTATCTGAAAAGAAAGTTTCGTTAAGTAATGTGGGGTTGAAACCAGACATGGCGCCAGCGTCAAGGCCTAGGGCGCGAACGGCGCTTATTAAGTAAGCCCCTTGCATAGAGCTATTGCGCATGGCGGTCTCATAGGCCGCTTCTGGACTTGAAGTAAACCAGCTTTTCGCATCTGCATAAGGGAATAACGCAGGAAGCTCTTCGTAGAACTCTTCGTCGTAGGCCACTATAACCGTACAGGGTGCGGTCATGGTTTGCTCAACATTACCGCTTGAAAGGCAAGGTTTGAGCTTTTCTCTCCCTTCATCTGAGGTAATAAAAACAAATCGCGCTGGGCTACAATTCGCCGATGTCGAGCCTACTTTTACTAAATCGTACAGCTGTTTCAACACGGCTTCTGAAATAGGGTTGTCGTGCCACTTGGTGTGGGTATGCGCATCGGTAAAGAGTTGGGCTAGTCCAGCCTCGTCAAGCGGGCTAGTTACTTTCAACTCTGCATTTTGTGTATCAGTCATTTTAAATTCATTCCAGTTTTATCAAATCTTTTAAGCACTGCGCTATGTTCTCGATTTTTGCGCTTAGCCCATTTTTAACTGCTTTCGCGTTGACGCTGTACTTGCAGCTTGCTTAGAAAGTTTTCGCCTTTTTAGCTGAAAAACACCCCAAAGCCTGATGCAGTGTCATGTTCACGTTAGGTCACTTGCCCTAAATAGCCGCGAAGCAGTTCATTAAACGCAATTGGGTTTGTAATGCTTGATGCATGCCCGCCGTACTCCATGACCGACAATTCTGCGTTGGGCATAGCTTCAGCCAACATCTGTGAACGCTGCCACGGCACCAAAGTGTCATCTTTGTTGGCAAGCGCTAACGTTGGTGTGGTGATGGCGTGCAACCTCTTATCAATATTGAACGTACTAAGGGCACCAATGCGGGCGAGCAGGTTTTCCTCGTTAGGGAAATGGTTGAGTAAGTGCGCCTCTTCCTCTGCCAAGTGGGCGGCATTCGCGGCTATCCAATCAGGCGGAAACAGCAGCAGCGCCTGAAGTTGCAAATACATGTCCTTTCTGCCTGCCGCCAATAACGCTTTGCGTATATTAAAGCAGCGCAATGTGTGCGGATTTGGACTGCTCCACGCATTTACCAGCACTAAACTTTGTAAAAGCTTAGGTTTAGACAAAGCAAGCTCAAGCCCCACCAAACCACCCAGCGCGTGACCGACGAAATGGCACGCTTGCACTTCAAGTTTTCTAAGAAGTGCAGCGAGTTCATACGTCATATTTGAAATGCTGTAATTCGCTGGCAAGTCACCCACACTTTTGTTGGTGCCACGTTGATCATAAGTGATCACTCTGTAGTCTTGGGCAAAGTCGCCCAGTTGCGGCTGCCAAAATTTAGCTGCCCCGCCTAGCCCCGAACTAAACACAATCGTGGGGGCGTCGGGCGACGTCAGACCGTGTATTTCGTAATGTAACTTGTTACGCATTTCGCCGTTCATTTCGCCGCTAATGTGGGCGTAACTTGCCTGCACATCAGAATGCATAAAGCTCACCTATATAAAACCAGTGGGCGCAGTTCGCGGGAAGTCCAAACATAATCACCTACCCAATGTGTGCTACAGACGCAATTTCAATTAAGGCTTCAGGCTTTACCAGCCCAACCTTAATGCAGTAGCGCGCTGGCTTTTCACCTGGAAAGTATTCGGCGTACACCTTGTTTACCGCGGCGTAGTCATCCCAATCGGTAATAAAAATTGAGTTGAAGGTGACGTCATCCATAGTGCCGCCCGCTTCTTCGATGACACTTTTAATGGTTTCTAGAACGTGGCGCGTTTGTGCTTCGGCGTCGCCGACGTGGACTACGTCGTTGTTTTCGTCAAACGGTAAGGTACCTGACACATATAAAATATTGTCAGCCATAGAGCCTGGAACAAAAGGAGCTATTGGCGTTGATGTACCTGCTGGAATAATGGCTTTCTTTGGCATGTTCTTATCCTTTCCGTTGCGCTTTCTATGCATTGCTGCCTAGCGCCTATAAATGATTTACTTCAAGTCGTGCTAACTGATTTATCGTGTTGTTTCTGTCTGCGTGGCTAGTAGATGCTAAGAAAAAAGTATCTAACTCGCTCCTTCAAATACTTCACAGAACTGCGCGGTGGTAGACACCCACCCGAAAAACGTCTGAATGTTGAAAAGTGAGGCCTCGTGAATGTCTGGCGGGCCAGCTTGATATGCCGCATCGGCCAGCACCACACCAAAATATTCCAGGTGGAAGCCATCGCGCAGCGTAGATTCCACACAGACATTGGTTGCAATGCCTGTAAACACTAAGTTGCGAATACCGCGTGCGCGCAGCATGCTGTCTAAATTAGTATTGTAAAAACCGCTGTAACGGGTTTTAGGAATAATGATGTCGCCATCTTGAGGCTTTAGCGCATCTACAAGCGCGTAATCCCAAGTACCCTTGGCCAGCAAACTTCCCTTAAGCTCTGGTTGTTTGCGCATGGTTTTAAGGGCATTAGACTTATACCAGTTCGGCGAACCGGGGCCGCCGGCCTCCTTGTAGTCGGCATCCCATCCATTTTGTAAGAACACCACAGGCATGCCTGCAGCCCGCGCTGTTTCAAGCACTTTAGTGGTGTTTTCAATGACTGGCGCCGTAGTGGACACATCAAAACCCGCCTTGTCTAAGTAGCCGTTTTTACTGGCATAAGCGTTTTGCAAATCCACCACAATAACGGCAGTTTCCGCAGGGTTTAACGTCAACGCTTCAGGCTTAGCTGGCAGTACGGGCTGCCCCGTCTGGCGCGCTTGAAAGCACCCTGAGACCTCAAATATTTCACCTGCTGACATTAGGCGGCTCCCGATGTGCTAAGCAAATGCTGACGGGATTTCATTAGCGGCTGAATTTTAGTGCCGAAATCATCCATGCCTTTAAGGAAGTCATCGAAGGTCAGCAATACACCTTCACAGCCCGGCACTGTGGCTATTTCATCAAGCATAGAGGCCACCGACTCATAGGAACCCACCAGCGTCCCCATGTTCAGGTTTACTGCTGAGGTTGGGTTGGTCATATCGCGGATATTCGTGTCTTTACCCGATTTCTTATCAGCAGCTCCTTGCGTTGCCATCCAGTCCAACGCTGACTGATCTTTGCCGTCTTTATAGCTTTCCCATTTCGCCATGGCGGCTTCATCCGTCTCATCGGCAATAACCATGATAAGTACCGCTGAACCTACGCTGCGACCGTGTTTTTCAGCCGCTTCAGTTAAGCGCGCTGCGGTTGGTGCAAAAGCGGTAGGTGTATTTACGCCTTTACCAAAGCAGAAATTATAGTCGGCATGACGGGCAGAGAAATCCATGCCTGCTGCGCTTTGACCGGCACAGATAAGTGGAATTTTTCGCTGTGGCTTGGGCAACATTCGGCAATCATCCATTTGGAAATGCTCGCCTTTAAAATCGCTTTTTCCGGTTTCCCATAATTCTTTGACTACCTGAATGTATTCATCCAAATACTCATAGCGGTTACCGAAAAATTCATCGCCTGGCCACATACCCATTTGCGAGTATTCAGGGCGTTGCCAGCCAGTGACTAGGTTTACGCCAAAACGTCCGTTGGAGATAGAGTCGATGGTACTGGCCATGCGCGCCATGATTGCAGGCGGCAAGACTAGTGTGGCAGCCGTGGCATATAGTTGAATTTTTGAGGTAACAGCAGCAAGGCCTGCCATTAACGTAAACGACTCTAAGTTGTAGTCCCAAAATTCGGTTTCACCGCCAAACCCTCGTAGCTTGATCATAGAGAGCGCAAAATCCATATCGTACTTTTCAGCCTTCATTACAATCTCTTTGTTGAGATCGAAGGAAGGTTTGAACTGAGGCGAATTTTTCGAAATTAGCCAGCCGTTGTTCCCAATCGGAATAAATACACCTATATCCATGTTGTACCTCTGCTTGTATGCGTTTTAAGCGGTTTATCCCGCTTTTTTTAAGGTTGCCGAATTCAAAACATTGAAGTGGCGGTATACTTAGTGAACAGCATAAAGCAGGCCAATTTATTTAACCCATAAAATTCAGTCATTTACAAAATTCGACAACCCAAATTGGACTTAATGGTTCAATTTGGAACACCAAGTCCAGTGCAATTGAACTTAATTGGTGCATATTTGTGCAAATGGGTTTATAGCGACGAAAACTCCACGTAAACTAAGCGCCTGATCACGGAAATTCCGGTAAAGAAGAGACAAGTAGTGAGTAAATCTGAAGGTCAAACAATTACGAAATCAGCGAGAGCATTTAGCCCGACCACGCAAAAGCGAAGAGAAAAAGCGTTATTAGAAAAGCGTACTCGCATTATGGATGCTGCCCTTTCCTTGTTCTCAAAGAACGGCGTGAGTGGCACCACTGTAGAGCAAGTATCGGAACTAGCGAATGTCTCAAAAAGTAATTTACTGTATTACTTTAAAAGTAAAGAGGGTTTGTACTTATCGGTTATTACCCACCTTTTAGATGTGTGGTTAACGCCCCTTCAGAGCTTTTCAGCAGAACAAGACCCTATAGAAACCCTGAGCGACTACATTAAAGTAAAACTTGAAATGTCGAGGGACAATCCAGCTGAATCTAAGCTTTTTTGTATGGAAGTGGTACAAGGTGCCCCTCTTTTAATAAAGGAATTAGAAACGCCGCTCAAAACACTGCTGGACGCGAAAAGCGCCGTCATTATCGAATGGATTGAAGCGGGTAAGCTAAAGCCTGTTGACCCTATACACTTGATATTCAGCATTTGGGCCATTACTCAGCATTACGCCGATTTCAGCGTGCAGATCAAAGCCGTAACCGGTAAAGATTTAAGCGATCCCGCTTTCTTCGAGAGCACGCTAAGCAACATTCAGCACATTATTTTAGGCGGGCTAAAGCCAGCGTAATACTTGATGCATGAGTTGCCATGGGCGTGGAATAAATTTGAGGGAGGGTCTTTTGGCGCTCTCGCATGTGGAGGACATTAACCACTCTTACAATGGTAATAGTGACGAACTTTCTTTCAAAAAACCTTCCAGTCGCTCGACCTGGGTAATTGCCACGCCCCCGTAGCGCTTTTCAATCAACTTTAAATCATACAGCCTCGTTAATGATTTATGTGCGGTAAGTACGGTAACGCCCAATCTTTCAGCATAATCGCTTTGCCTTAACGGTATAAAGACGTGCTTAGAGGTAAGATACGATTGATAAATTAGCTTAGCTAACTGGACGTGAGTGGGTAAGCGTCGAATATCATCCAACCTTTCCAGCGCCGAGTGAAGCTTTATTGCCAGTGACCGGGTGATGAATTCAGCAATCGCTGGATGTTGGCTTGTCAGAGAACGAAAAGCAGGTTCAGGTATTTGTAATACCTTACATTCCGTTAGCGCTTCAGCGTGATGCGTTCTTGCAAGTGATGCATACAATGTGAACTCGCCAAACGTATCTCCTCGTTGCAATACAGTAGTAATTTGATAACTGCCGTCCAGGCCATAATTACCAACCTTTACTTCTCCTGATACCACAACAGACAGCCCTTTGTTTTTACTTCCCCTATCGTGAATTGTCGAGGTAGCCGCATAGGTTCTTAGCGTTCCAAAAGGCAAACAAAGCTCGACGTATTCGTCAGGCATAATGGTTTGCTGTTTGCCGTGGATGTAAGACATGGCACTTAAATCTATACAAGTATATATTCTTACATGTTAACGCAATGTAAATTCACTCTCAACAATCTCTTGGCGGGAGTCATTACAATGGGTTATCAATGGGCAATTTTAGCGGTTTTTATCACGTTTGCTTTGCTGGAAGCGAAGAATGGTAAGCTATTTAAAAAAGCGACAGAAGTAAGCGATGATGGAAAAGTAGAGCTGATAGGTACGTTACTCTTATTTATTGTAACCCAGCCACTGGTTCTATTTTGTTCTGCAACAATGATGGCACTAGCATTTCCCCAATATCAGGGAATACTTGTAGATTCCCCTATTCTCTTGCACATAGCGCTACTTTTGATTTTCGATGACATGATGCAATATTGGTGGCATAGGCTCTCACATTCCACCCGATTTCTTTACAACTTACATAGAGCCCACCATAACGCTAAGTACATGAGCGTTCGCATTATTTACAGAAATAACTTTTTCTATTACCTGTTTATGCCTTCGCTATGGTTTTCCGGCGCGCTAATCTACCTAGGATTGGGTTGGACCTATGCCTTTTACTTGGTGGTTAAACTTACCGTTATCACCGGCGCCCACGCAGAGTGGAAATGGGACAAAACACTGTACAGTATTCGGTGGTTACATCCTGTAGCCTGGGTAATTGAGCGCACGATATCAACGCCTTCTACACATAGTGCGCATCATGGATTAAAAGCCGATGACGGCGTGACCAACTACAAAGGTAATTATGGAAATCTGTTGTTCTTCTGGGATGTGCTATTTGGTACCGCTAAGATCACCAGGCAGTATCCTGCGCAATACGGTATTGAGGGGATGTTTTACGCCAACTGGAAAGAACAGCTTATTTGGCCGCTTTATAAAACACCGCGAAAGCCTAGAGTAGTGCGAAGTCCATCGACGAAAGTGAACGATGCTAGCCAACCTTTGATACCGAACACAAAACAAATACCTACGGGTGAAACAATTGAAAGTAAAGCCTAGCGCATTGATACGCAGCAAGTGGGTTCGTGCTAGAATAGGGTCTTAATCTAGAACAAGCAGCGGCACTTTATGAATCAACAACCTAATAATCCCTTACATGGCTTAACGCTAGAGAAAATCGTCACGCAACTTCACGAGCGTTACGGATGGGATGGATTGTATTACCGCATCAAAGTGAACTGCTTTAATAACGATCCTTCGATTAAATCGTCACTTAAGTTTCTTAGAAAAACCCAATGGGCGCGAGATAAAGTAGAGCAGCTTTATATACAGACGTTTAGTAATAATGCCTCAAATGGTGAATCTTAAAGCCATTTGAGCTGCAAAAACTTGAAACCGGTTTCCACAAAAACGATTCAAGTGGGTCTGAGCCGCTTGGGACATTAGACAAATAAACCAAGCATTAGTACGAGAAAAAGCCCAATAAAACCTATTAGGGTTGCCATACACGTCCAAGACACAAACGTGTCTTTCACAGAAATATCAAAATAACGGTTTACGATCCAAAACCCCGTATCGTTCACGTGAGACATGGCCGTAGCGCCTGCCGCTATAGCAATTGTCATCAGGGCGAGTACTGATGGTGAAAACGCCAGTTCCTGCACTACAGGACCCATTAAACCAGCAGCCGTTAACATGGCCACCGTAGCCGAGCCCTGAATAATTCTGACTGAAATTGCGATAAGAAATCCGGCTGCCAATGGTGGGAGCGGCGATAATGCGACAACATCGGCGAAGGCCTGCCCCGCCCCAGAATCGATGAGCACTTGTTTAAACATGCCACCCGCGCCTGTCACCAGTATGACTAGGGCAACCGGTTCTAACCCTCTTGATGCAATGTTTCTAATTTGTTCGCTTGATAAGCCTTGCTTCTTCCCTAGCACTTTAAAACAAGCAATGGTTGCAATGGTCAGGGCGATAAAGGGATGCCCAATAAATAGCAACGCCTCCTTCAAGACACCTTCGGAAAGCGTAAACTTTGCCAACGTACCCACCAGAATAGCCACTAGCGGAAATGTCAGTAGCGCCGCAACTGAACCAAAGCTGGGGAGTTCCATTGGCTTTTTATGTGAAGCTTCAATGATATGGTTTGGGACAGGTACGTGCAGGCGTTTCGCTAAAAATGTTGCGTAAATTGGGCCGGCTAAACAGGCGCAAGGAATACCAACGATAAAGCCGAACAAAATGACTAAGCCGATATCCGCCCCTAAAATTGAAGCTACCGCTACAGGTCCTGGTGTTGGAGGAATAAAAGCGTGAGTGACAGCGAGTCCTGCTGTGAGCGGGATTCCGTAATAAATAAGCGACTTTCCTGATTTCTTTGCTAACGAATAAATAAGAGGCATTAATATGATAAGCCCCACTTCAAAGAAGACAGGTATAGCAACAAGAAACCCCGTTAACACAACCGCCCACTGACTATTCTTATCACCAAATTTATTGTTGATAGTTTGCGAAAGCCTATCAATGCCACCGGATTCTTCTAAGAATTGCCCGAACATAGCACCAAGGCCAACAATGGTCGCTACAAATCCCAGCGTGTTGCCCATGCCTGACTGCATGGAAGCCAGTACGTCGGCCGCTTGCATTCCCGTACCCAGGCCAACAAACGCTGCTGCCACAAGGATAGCGATAAAAGCATGAACTTTTCTAACTACAACTAAATATGTGAGAAGCACAATGCTACAAATGGCGACAAAAAGAAGGGAAAAAGTATCGGTCATACGTGCTCTCTGGTACCTGTTAGTGACACTGTCTTCATGTTGACGAAGCCATAATACGGAAATCACCCGCTACCTTTACAAGCTAAGTTAAAAAACCCAGTCAATGTTAAAAATTTATTAATACAAGATAGCTATCTGGTAACACTATTATAATCACCCCTTGAACGCAACCGGTTTCCAAACTAATATTTATGAGTAAGATGGAGACCAAATAACTCGCTCTTGATGTACTCCTGAACTTTAATGTGAGAGATAAGCTTATGACCCATTGCCATGTATTTTTCGTTTCGGGAGTTTCAGGGACTGGAAAATCGACTTTGAGCCAGCATTTAGCCCAACGTTTTGACATGCCTTTCGAAGAAGGAGATCGTTACCATAGCGAGGCAAACGTAGAGAAAATGTCTTCAGGTATACCACTGCAGGATGCAGACAGATGGGAGTGGTTAATTACGTTAAACATGATTGCCAAGCAACACATTCACGCCGGCCGGAACGTGGTTATAAGCTGTTCAGCGCTGCGCTCAGCCTATCGTGACGTGCTAACCAAAGATATCGCGCCTCACTGCCACTTTATTTACCTTCATGCGTCACAGTCTGTGCTTAGTGCGCGATTAAAACAACGGGAGCATTTTTTTAACGGTGATGCTATGCTCGAAAGCCAGTTTGCAGCCTTAGAGCTGCCTTCTAAAGACAACGCATTCATTATTGATGTTACACAAACTTTCGAGTGTGTTTCTCAGCTGGCGGAAGACTTTATACGCCCTTTGATATCGAATTAAACATCACGACATTAACACTCACTTCCGCGCGGATTAGCGGACCTAGCAGCACATAAAAAGATCGAAGAATGAGTAAGGTAAAAAAGTCACGCACAAAAATATCAGACGTAGCCAATCATTTGGGGGTTCACAAAACTACCGTATCTCGTGCGCTTAATAATTCTAGTGGCATTTCTAAATCACTCGCCCTTAAGATCAAAAATGCAGCGCGAGAGCTAAACTATATTCCGAACCGCGCCGCCCAGTCATTATGCTCAGACAATAATAGAACCATCGCGTTATTGCTTCCGTCTTTTGGAAACAATGTGTTTAACGATGTGATGTTAGGCGTGAAGGCCGTTGCCGACAAAGCCAATTATGCACTGATGATTGGCGACTCGACCTATACCGAGCTTGGCGAGGAGCGTACTGTCGAATCTTACATTCAACAAAACGTGAGTGGATTCATTCTTACTTCCACGCGCCACACTGAAGAAACGAGAAAAATGCTGCTAGCCACAGGGACGCCTGTGGCCGAAATTATGGATATTTCTAGTGAGCCTTTTGATATTAACTACGGGGTAAATAACGAATTAGCAGCCCAGTCTATGACCCAGCATCTTATCGACAAAGGGCGCCGCAACATTGCTTTTTGCTCATTGTATTTAGATTGGCGTGCAATATTGAGAAAGCAGGGCTGGGCAACCGCACTGGACAATGCTGAGTTGTCCGCCGAGCGATATGTTTCCTCTAGAGCCGACGCCACATTTCAAGCTGGTGCTGAGCTTCTTTCAGAAACACTGCATAAATGGCCGGATACTGATGCGCTATTTTTTGTGAGTGACGAGCTTGCTGCTGGCGCGGTGATGGAATGTAATAGACGAGGTATCAAGCCTGGTAAGGATATCGATATCTGCGGTTTCAACGACTTGAGTTTTGCGCGCTCAATTTACCCTGCCCTAACTACCGTATCAGTCCCGCGCCGTAAGATGGCAGAAATGGCAGCTGAATCATTGATATCGCTAATAGAGGGCGAAGACGTTGAACAAGCGAGCCAAGTTCTACCCTTTGAGCTTAAAATACGAGAAACCGCTTAGTAGACGTTTGGCAGCTTTAGCCCCTAGACTTGGTGCTCGTAAACCTGCGTTTCCTAACCTATTGCCTTTGAAGTTAGTCCTCAAAAACCCAGTGATAGTGCCATTTTAACGAAATTGCAGGGGCGTAAAGAAAACTCCCCTGCACACTCGCTCGATATTAAAGTGTAACCATTACTATTTAGGCATCAGTATAGAGTGTAGTTATCCACTTCTCTTCATTGATGAAATTCCAGCTCCAGTCGGCCCACTTATCGTCTAAGCCCATCGCTTTAACTTCATCGAGGGTTTTGCCGTCTTGCTTAAGTGCCTTAACGTAGCTGAACGTTTCAGAGATCATAGCTAAAAATGCGCTGTATTCTTGCTTGTTACTGATGTCGCCGTGGCCAGGAATAATAACGGTTTCATCGTCTATTTTAGCAAGCAGCTGTTTTACTGAGTCCATATAGCCTTCCACATTACCGCCAGCACCTTGGTCGATGTAGGGAAAGCGACCATTAAAGAACAAGTCGCCGGTGTGCATAACGTTGGGTTGCTCGAACCACACTACGCTATCGCCGTCGGTGTGGCCTACCGCTAAGTGCATCACGTGAAGGGTTTCACCATTGAAGTAAATTTTTATGCCGTCTTCATAGGTGATAGTTGGCAGCGCTTCCGGTTTTATCTTTTCATCGTTAGCTAGGCGAACACGCACATTTTCGTGCGCCAGAATGGTCGCGCCTTTATGGCTGTGGAAAAACGCATTAGAGCCTGTGTGATCGCCGTGATAGTGCGTGTTTATCACATACTTTGGCTTGTCACTCCCGAGCTCACCAAGCTGGGCCGCTATCTTTTCTGCAAGCGGCGCAAATTGATCGTCGATGATCAAAACACCGTCTTCCCCAGCAGATACGCCGATATTTCCACCTGCACCTGTAAGCATGTGCACTGAGCCTTTTATCGCTGTCGCTTTAACTTCGACATCGGCAAATCTATCTTGTGCATTTGCGGGATTAATCGTTGAATAAACCAAAGGGCTCGCAGCAATAAACGCAGCCAAAATGTGTGCGCTAAAACGAGGTGCAGTTTTCATTATTATTTCCTTGTAAGAAGCCTGTTTATTAAAGACCTCTTACACTATGACCTAATTTCACAATTAGATCATTTTTTCATCATCTGGAATATTGCCAACATAAGCAAAACGGGGAAGTGTTTCTCCGTCTTTTTCAACCGACTCAACAAACATATCTAGTGGACGAACCCAAAGCGCTTTTTCGCCGTAGCATGGGCGGTATACCACTAGCTTACTTTCATCTTCTGAATGCGTCGCCACTTCGTATACATCGTATAAATTACCTTTGTAATGCTTGTAGCGACCTGGGGTTTTAAGTTCTTTCGAGTCCATAACGTCCTTCATTAAAGTGGAAAAAAATAGTAAGGGTTAGCCAATAGCTTACATTTGCCAAAGATTAAATGGTCTTAGAAACTAAACTCTGTGGGATTGGCCTTTAATCGAGTAATAAAAAAGCGTCGACCTATCGCATAGTATCAGTGCGTTAAGTATAACAAGTGGTTAGATTGAGGCTACTGCATGTTAGTACTTAACAAGTGAGCTTATTGGCTAAATCGGTTCAAAAGGTAACACCAATTGCTGTGTTGATTGGTCGGCAGCAAGGCCTATGTGAACGCCAACAAGACGAATACCCCGCCCTGTTGCTCGTTCGAAGGCTTCCTGCATTAACGTGCGAAAATACGCCTCATCAAGCGTGGCACAGCGGTGTTCTACCGTGGTTAGTTGGAAGTCGTTAAACTTAAGCTTAACGCCCTGCGTGCGAATACGTACAGGCTTACCCGTTCGCTTCTTGTGATTTTCCATTCGCTCTTGAAGCTTTTCGAATAAATGTGGCAAAAAATCTATGCATTGCTCGAAGGTGTGAATGTCTTCGCTTAGCGTGCGCTCTACGCCGATAGACTTTCGCTCACGAGATACCGATAGTTCACGTTCATCAATACCGTGAGCACGCTCCCACAGCACACTGCCAAATTTACCCAGCTCTTTTTGAATGCGCTCAAAAGGGTATTGGCGAACATCGTCGCAGGTATTAAGCCCCATACGCTGAAGCTTTTGCATGGTGACTTTGCCTACGCCCGGTATTTTCTTTAGTGGCATTTCGCGTACAAACTCATCGAGCTTATCAGGAGTAATAACACAAATTCCATCGGGCTTATTTTCATCGCTCGCCACTTTAGCCACAAACTTACAAGGCGCAACACCTGCTGAAGCTGTAAGCCCAAGTTCATTTTTAATGCGCTCGCGTATTTCTTCGGCAATTAACGTGGCGCTGCCACCGCAAAATTCACTGTTAGTCACGTCTAGGTAGGCTTCATCTAATGATAAAGGCTCAATGAGGTCGGTATAATCAGCAAATATCTTACGTATTTTTTGCGACTCGGCAGCGTACACATCCATGCGCCCTTTTACGAGGGTCAAGTTTGGGCATAACTTTAAAGCATACGCTGTAGCCATAGCTGAGCGCACACCAAATTTACGGGCGGGATAGTTACAGGTAGAAATAACCCCTCGACGGTCGGCACTGCCGCCTATCGCAATGGGAATATCGCGCAAGGCTGGGTTGTCGCGCATTTCAACTGCGGCGTAAAAACAATCCATGTCGACGTGGATAATTTTTCGCATTACCTGCCTTTGCTCTTTACGTGCTTACGAAAACTGTATAAAAAGACAGTATATTATTATTAGTGGTGAATTACACTATTTCGTTGTGATCTCCCAAAAAACTGATGGCTCGGCTAGCTACATTTCAACCAAGTCACAGTGTGAGCGAATTCATCGAAACAACGTCAATAGAGCTCAATATTAAAGAACGTAATAGATATACCCACAAAAAAAGCGCTGTCGATTAGTATCAAACAGCGCTTTTAAACCTTAAACCAACGATGGGTTGAGCATTACAAAATTTGGTTCTGCTTCCACTCGTTTAGTTTTTTCTGGCGGGCTTCTTCTTTTTCCATGCGCGACTTTTTACGGTCACACGGTTCTGGACAGTCACAGGCTTTTTCAATACCTAGTGCACCTAAGCCACCACAGCTTCCAGAGATTGATTTTTTCTGAAAAAGGTAACCTACGGCCATAGCCAGTACCATTGTTAGAAAGAAACCAAAAGCAAGAATGAATGTAGACATTGCTACCCCCTAATTATGAACTGTGACCAGTTTATCAAATTCTGGCGATGCATACTCTTCAAATCCGTCTTCTGTGCGACGAATGAGGAATACAGCGAGTTGTTCTTGCTCAGCAACCGCTATCGCTTGTTCCCATCCCATTACATTAAACGCCGTAGCCAAACCATCAGACGTCATTGAAGAAGGATGAATTACCGTAACCGAAACCAGGTTATGTGAGATAGGTTTGCCCGTTGTGGGGTCGATTAGATGCGAATAACGAACGCCGTCTTCTTCGTAATAGTTGCGATAGTCACCTGATGTAGCAACCGCGTTTTCTCCTATTGAGACAACTTTTTGAACAGCACGTTCAGTGGTAACTGGCTTTTCAATGGCAATCAGCCACTCACTGCCGTCGCCTCGTTCACCTTTCACACGCATTTCACCACCTATTTCTACAAGGTAGTTTTCAATGTTGTGGTTTTCAAGGATCTCCGCCACTTCATCAACGCCAAAGCCTTTTGCAATAGTCGACAGGTCGACATAAAGCATTGGGTGACTTTTCTTTAAGCCAGTAGGCGTGGTTGACAGCTTCTTATAACCCACATATTCGCGAATATCGTCGATGTCTGTCTGGCTTGGTACTTTTTCAGGGCGCTTAGTTGGGCCAAACCCCCATAAATTAACCAATGGACCAACGGTAACATCAAGTACTCCGCCACTAAGGTTAGCCAAGCGTAGTGCCTCGTTAACCACGGTTAGCGTATCTGGCGATACGGCGAAATTGTCGGTGTAGCGGTATTGATTGAACCTTGATAGTTCTGACGTTGGGTCGTAAGTAGACATCATCTTGTTAACTTCAACAAGACGGGCATCTATTTCAGCTTGTAAGCCTTCTACCGGTGTCTCCGCTACAAGGTACTTAACGTTGTAGGTTGTGCCCATTGTCTGCCCTTGCAGGTGTACTACAGGCGTTTTTTCGTCGCTACAGCTTGCGAGAAGTAGAATACCTACCGCAACAAAGGCGAGGAAAATTCGAATAGCAAATCGAATCACGATGTTGTCCTTAGCTAATATGCACATTATTCAATCGCTATTATGTGCATTCTGCGTTTTGCTTCAACGAAAAAGGGGCTTACGCCCCTTTTAATATGCTTAATAACTTTTAAGCGAGTAGCTCTTAAATTAAACGCCTAGCCACCGAAGTCATCTAGCATGATGTTTTCGTCCTCAACACCTAAATCTTTAAGCATGTTGATTACGGCCGCGTTCATCATAGGTGGTCCACACATGTAGAACTCACAGTCTTCTGGTGCAGGGTGATCTTTCAAGTAGTTCTCAAGAAGTACTTGGTGGATAAACCCAGTGTAACCTTCCCAGTTGTCCTCTGGCTGAGGATCAGAAAGTGCTACATGCCACTCAAAGTTATCGTTTTCTGCTGCTAGCTCGTCGAAGTCTTCTGTATAGAACATTTCACGAAGTGAACGTGCACCGTACCAGAAGCTCATCTTACGCTTAGACTTAAGGCGACGAAGCTGATCGAAGATGTGAGAACGCATTGGGGCCATACCTGCACCACCACCTACGAATACCATTTCGTTTTCAGTTTCTTTCGCGAAGAATTCACCGAATGGACCAGAGATAGTCGCTTTGTCACCTTCTTTCAGGCTCCAAATGTACGATGACATTTTACCCGCAGGTAGGCTTAAGTTATTAGGTGGCGGCGTAGCGATACGCACGTTCAACATAATAATGCCTTCTTCTTCTGGGTAGTTCGCCATTGAGTAAGCACGAATAGTCTCTTCGTCTACTTTAGACTCGATGTCGAAGAAGCCAAAACGCTCCCAGTCACCGCGGTATTCTTCAGGAATATCGAACTCTTTGTACTTAACGTGGTGCGCTGGCGCTTCAATCTGAATATAACCACCTGCACGGAAAGGTACACTTTCACCGTTTGGAATTTTAAGCTTAAGTTCTTTGATAAAGGTTGCTTTGTTATCGTTAGAGATAACTTCACAATCCCACTTCTTAACACCAAATACCGACTCTTCCAGCTCAATTTCCATGTCCTGCTTGATAGCAACCTGACATGAAAGACGGCAGCCTTCGCGCGCTTCACCTTTAGTGATGTGGTCTAGTTCAGTTGGAAGGATTTCACCACCACCTGAGTGTACATCTACACGACACTGGCCACATGAGCCACCGCCACCACACGCAGACGATACGAAGTAACCTGCGTCAGCTAGTGCACCAAGAAGTTTGCCACCCGGTGCAGTTTTGATTGCCTTGTCTGGGTCACCATTGATAGTGATCGTTACATCACCACTTGGTACCAATTTAGACTTGGCAAACATAATGATAAATACTAGCGCCAATACGATGGCAATAAACATGCCGACGCCAAGAAATATTTCTACGTTATTCATTTATATGCTCCCGAGCTCTATTACAGCTGAATACCAGTGAATGACTGGAAGCCAAGTGCCATTAGGCCAGCGATCATGAATACAGAACCAAGACCACGAACACCATCAGGCATATCAGCATACTTCAGCTTTTCACGTACTGCCGCTAGCAATACAATTGCTAGTGCCCAGCCCATACCACTACCAACGCCGTAAACGATGCTTTCAGTGAAGTTGTATTCACGCTGTACCGCAAACGCCACACCACCGAAGATTGCACAGTTAACGGTAATTAGCGGAAGGAAGATACCTAGTGCGTTGTAAAGCGCAGGGAAGAACTTGTCTAAGCTCATCTCTAGAATCTGTACCAACGCCGCGATAACACCGATAAACGTTAGGAAGTTAAGGAAGCTTAGGTCAGCTTCTGGGAAACCTGCCCATGCTAGTGCGCCTGGAGCAAGAATGTTTACATAAATAACTTGGTTAACGGGTACAGAGATACCTAGTACCACGATAACTGCAACACCAAGACCCATAGCAGTTTTAACTTTCTTAGATACCGCTAGGAATGTACACATACCTAAGAAAAGTGATAACGCCATGTTCTCAACGAAAATTGAGCGAACAAATAACGACAAATAATGTTCCATGACTTACTCCTTAGGCTCTACTTGCTCTGGACGGATAGTACGGATAAACCAAATCATACCGCCGATTAAGAAGAATGAGCTGAATGGTAGGATTAACAAACCGTTACCCTGATACCAGCCACCGTTTTGAACCAGTGGAAGGATTTCGAAACCTAAAATAGTACCGAAACCAAATAGCTCTTTAATTGTACCAATAACAATTAGAATGAAAGAGTAACCCAAGCCGTTACCAATACCATCAAGGAAGCTCATCAGAGGTGGGCTCTTCATGGCGTAAGCTTCAGCACGACCCATTACGATACAGTTAGTAATAATCAGACCAACGAATACCGACAGCTGCTTCGATATTTCATACGAATACGCTTTCAGAATTTGGTCAACAACGATTACCAACGACGCAATGATAGTCATCTGGATAATAATTCGAACGCTAGATGGGATCTGGTTACGAATTAGTGAAATAAACAAGTTTGAGAACGCTACAACGCTTGTAAGCGCAAGCGACATTACCAATGCTGTTTCCAGCTTAGTGGTAATTGCCAGTGCTGAACAGATACCCAATACCTGTAGGGCGATCGGGTTGTTGTCCAGGATTGGCCCAAAGAGGGCCTTTTTCATTTCTTTAGTATCTGCCATGAGACTTCCCTTATGAACGCCATGCTTGGTTCTTCAGGAACTGGCCGAAGCCTTGCTCGCCTACCCAGTAACGAATTGTGTTTTCAACACCGTTGCTGGTTAGGGTTGCACCTGAAAGCGCATCGATAGTGTGAGGATTGCTAGGGTTAGCATTTTTCACTACGCGAATAGCAACTTCGCCATTCTCGTAAAGCTCTTTGCCGTCCCATTTGTCCTGCCAAGCAGGGTTTTGCACTTCACCACCTAGTCCTGGCGTTTCTTTTTGCTGATAGTAAATAAGCTCGCGAACCGTTTGGCCGTCTGCGTCTACCGCTAAGAAACCGTACATAAGATCCCAAAGGCCGCTGCCGTGAACAGGAAGGATGATACGAGATACATCACCTGCGTCGTCGCGAACTAAGTAAACACTTGCCACGTTAGGGCGACGTTGGAAACCAACATTGCTGTTAGTTACCTTTGTGCTGTACTCAGTTTCTTTGGCTGCTTTATACATATCGTAATCTGGCTTAGGCGCTTCTACGAAAGTACCTTCGTCAAGATTAACAAAACGCTGTTCTACTCGCTCGCTGTACGTGCTTTCAATTGCGCTATTGCTCATGCCCATTTCATAAAGGCCTGCAGCATTAAGAATGTTGCTCTTTTTATCTAGAGCTGCGTTTGTTTGTTGTAGAGAGCGAAGGCCAACAGCCGCACCAGAAACAACAATTGAACAAACTAAACATACGGCAACAACAATACCTACCGTTTTGCCTAAAGATTCTTTCTTAGCCGACACGTGCTACCCTCCGCTTGATATTGCTTTGTGCGACGAAATAGTCGAACAGTGGCGCCCACAAGTTAGCAAATAGAATTGCTAGCATTACACCTTCAGGGAAGGCTGGGTTTAGGACGCGGATTAGTACCGTCATGAAACCAATGAAGATACCGTAAGCCCACTTACCTTGGTTTGTGAACGACGCAGAAACTGGGTCTGTCGCCATAAAGAACATACCAAAAGCAAGACCACCAACAACAAAGTGCCAATGAGCAGGCATTGCAAACATAGGGTTCGTATCGCTGCCGATTAGGTTTAGCAAGGTTGCGAAGAACGCCACACCAATTGCTACACCAGCAACAATGCGCCAGCTTGCTATACGCATGTACATGATGAACAAGCCACCAAGAATAATAGCAAGGGTAGACACCTCACCCGCTGAACCTGAGATAGTACCGATGAAGCTGTTCATCCACTGATCCATGTTCGCGTAATCAAGGTTGCCTGAAGCCGCTTGGCTTAGAGACGTTGCACCAGAATAACCATCTGCCGCTACCCATACTTGGTCACCTGAAATTTGCGCAGGATACGCAAAGTAAAGGAATGCACGACCAGACAATGCTGGGTTAAGGAAGTTACGACCTGTACCACCGAATACTTCTTTAGCAATTACAACACCGAAGGTAATACCTAGTGCAACTTGCCATAGAGGAATAGTAGCTGGAAGTGTTAGTGCGAATAGTACCGATGTAACGAAGAAACCTTCGTTAACTTCGTGCTTGCGCACAGACGCGAACAATACTTCCCAGAAACCACCTACCGCGAACGTTACCGCGTAGATTGGCAGCCAGAAACATGCGCCATAGAAGAATAGACCTAGTGTACCCGCATTTGCCAAGTCACCGCCAAGGGCAGCGAATAGGCCTGCTTGCCACGTATCAGGTAGTGTTCCTGCGCCAGCAGCAATTGCTTCTTGCGCTTGGAAACCAATGTTATACATACCAAAGAACATAGCTGGGAATGTTGCCATCCATACCATGATCATGATGCGCTTAAGGTCAATGCTGTCACGCACGTGCGTGTTAGCTTTATTTACTTTACCTGGGGTGTAGAAAATGGTCGCCGCAGCTTCGTAAAGCGCATACCACTTTTCATGCTTACCACCTGGTTCGAAGTTTGGTTCGATCTTTTCTAAATACGCTTTTAAACCCATGACTTAACCCTCTTTCTCTATCGTGGTCAAACAGTCGCGTAAGATAGGAGCGTAGTTGTATTTGCCAGGGCATACATAAGTACACAATGCCAAATCTTCTTCGTCCAACTCTAAGCAACCCAACGTCTGAGCACCGTCAGTATCACCAGAAATCAGGTCCCTAAGCAGAAGCGTAGGAATGATATCTAGGGGCATAACGCGTTCGTAATTACCAATTGGAACCATAGAACGTTCAGAACCATTGGTAGTTGTTGTCATATCAAATTTCTTGCCGCCACTTAGGTGACCTAAGTAAGCACGAGTCACTGAGTGTTGGTTTGAACCAGGTAGGATCCAACCGAACAATTTCTTCTCGCGACCTTCTTTTAGTAGTGAAACTTGGGTGTGGAAACGACCAAGGAAGCCGTGAACGCCCATCGCTGTCGTACCGCTAAGTACAGAACCAGAGATAACACGTACTTCACCGTCTACTTGCTCGCTAGCAGTAAGCTCGGTCAAGTCTGCGCCCATTACGGTGCGCACTAGGCGTGGGTTAGTTGCTGCAGGACCTGCAAGTGAAATAACACGACGGTTATCTAGCTCACCAGAGGTCAACAATGCACCAATTGCCATTACGTCTTGGTAGTTGATGTGCCAAACCGTTTTGTTCATGCCAGCAGAATCAAGGAAGTGGATGTGAGTACCCGGTAGGCCCGCAGGGTGAGGACCGCCAAATTCTTCAACATCAACTGCCGCATCGCCAGTAGCAACAGAAGCACCTGCCGCTTTACAAACGTAAGTCTTGCCGCCGCTCAATTGCGTTAACGCTTTAAGACCATTTACGAAATCGTCTTGGCGCTCAGCAATAATCACAGCAGGATCTGCTGCTAGTGGATTAGTATCCATTGCTGTAACAAAAATTGAACTTGGAACAGAGTCTAGCTTAGGAGATTTGCTAAATGGACGTGTACGGAACGCTGTCCACATGCCTGACTCTACAAGGATTGACTGAAGCTGCTCGCGTGAAGCGCTCGCGATCTGGTCAGCTGCAATTTTATCAAAAATTACAGCATCGCTGCCGTTCACTTTGATAACTACAGACTGAAGAACACGTTTTGCACCACGGTTAACCTCTACCACTTCACCCGCTGCTGGGGCAGTGAATTTAACGCCAGGGTTCTTTTTGTCTTCAAAAAGCACCTGACCTTTCTTCACTACATCGCCAACTTGGACGTGCATGGTAGGGCGCATACCCACATATTCTTCTCCCAGAATGGCAACGCGCGTTGCAGCAGATGCATCAGCAATCTCCTGCTTTGGCGCTCCCTCAATTGGGAGGTCGAGACCTTTCTTGATTTTTATCATATGTAATCGCACTACTCTAATAGAAATACCCTTTTGCATGACCGCAGAAAACCTGCCTGTCAGCATGCAAAAGCGCACTATTAACAGGTGTAGAACACCTTTTCGTTGTTGATTGATGGAACTTGCTGCAATTGCTACGGTCAGCCTGTTATGAAGCCGTAACGCATAATTCCTTTTGCGGACGCTTAATTCGCCCTTTCTTTATAGACCACCAGCAGAAATTTACACTTATTATTGTTGTTGTGTAGCTGCAATCGCTACTGCTGTTTTGGTAGAGGCAGAAAAGACCCCTACTTAATTTCGGGATTTTAGCATTAACCCATACGTTTGTGCCACGCTATTTCAAGATAAAGGCAAATTTTTCTACAATTTAATGTAAACCTTTGGTCTTATTCATTTACATTTTGCGAATCCATACGCCGTATCAACTTGTAATCAGGTACAAAAAAGCCGTCAAATCAGACGGCTTTTGCGCATATAAGCATTAGGTTAATTAATGGTAAGTTTAGGTTTTACCAATTAACCATTGGGTCAACTTCACTGTCGTAATCAACACTTGAAATGTCAAAACCGAACAGTTTTAAGAACTCATGGTTGTAACCTTTGTAGTCACTTAAGTCATGAAAGTTCTCTTGTGTCACTTGATCCCATAGCGCCTTAATTTTTGCCTGTGTTGCGTCGTTAGTTTCTTTGCCATCCATGCGATAGCGATTTGCTTCATCTAACGTTGGTGTATTGCCGAACAGGCACTGTGTGAACAAGCCATGAATCTGCTCAATGCACCCTTCGTGGGTGCCTTCCTCTTTCATCACTTTGTAAATAAGTGAAATATACAGAGGCATTACAGGAATGGCTGAGCTTGCCTGCGTTACCAGTGCTTTCAACGAGCTCACATTGGCTTGCACAAGCAAATCACTGTTTTTACCAATAATGGCTGCGGCAGCGCGATCTAGGTCTTCTTTCGCTTTACCAATCGTCGCTTGACCATAAATAGGCCATGTTAGTTCTTTACCGATATAGGTATATGCGGTGGTTTTACAGCCTTCAGCAAGCACATCGGCTTCACGTAAAAAGTCCATCCAACGTTCCCAATCTTCACCGCCCATCACTTTGATGGTGTTAAGGATTTCTTCGTCGTTGGCTGGCTCTAGCGATACTTCATGCACTTTGTCTTTATCAGTATCGTAGGTTTTCGTAGTGTACGCCTGCCCTACAGGCTTAAGCGTAGATTTATACGTTACGCCTGTTTCTGGGTCGGTTCTACGCGGGGATGCAAGGCTATAAATGACCAAATCAACCTTGCCCATTTCAGCTTTGATTTTTTCGATGGTTTCATTTTTGATTTCATCGGAAAACGCATCGCCATTAATAGTTTCTGCATACAAGCCTTTTGCTTTGGCTTTTTCGTGGAATGCAGCGGTGTTGTACCAACCGGCAGTACCCGTTTTACGTTCCGTTGGTGCTTTTTCAAAACACACACCCAGCGTTTTAGCGCCATAGCCGAACGCAGAAGTAATGCGTGATGCTAGGCCGTATCCCGTAGAGCTACCAATAACCAATACATTTTTAGGGCCTTCGCCTAAGTCGCCTTTTGCTTCTACATAAGCAATTTGTTCGTCAACCGCCGTTGCACAGCCAACAGGGTGCGCGTTTGTACAAATGAAGCCTCTCACTTTAGGCTTGATAACCATAATAATTTTCCTTATTTGAGCGTGGGGCTATTGTAATGCCGAAGCCACTGATAACAACTCGGAGCAGATGAAACCTAGCATATCGCAAACGCAAGGCGACACCAATGAAACAACGTGCCAAATTTAGGTTTGCTTTGTATTTACGAGAAAAAACAGAGAAGAAAAGAGATAGGAAAAAGAAACATTAGGCCATATCGCTAAATTTAACGAAGTGCGGGCTAGTTTTTAAAACGTTATGAACTATGAATAAGAAAAGATGGAACACAGGTGTACAGAACTGCACACCTGTGAACAACACATTAACCTAGAACGTCTAGAAGCTCTACGTCAAAGATAAGCGTGCTGTATGGTGCAATAGCTGCGCCCGCACCTTGCTCACCGTAAGCAAGATCATGTGGCACGTATAAACGGTACTTAGCACCTACTTTCATAAGTTGAAGTGCTTCAGTCCAACCTTTAATTACGCCGCCTACTGGGAATTCAGCTGGCTGGCCGCGCTCGTAAGAGCTGTCAAAAGTGGTACCGTTAATAAGTGTACCGTGGTAGTGAACACGTACAGTGCTAGCCGCAACTGGTGTTTCACCGTCACCTTCAGCAATAACTTCATACTGAAGACCAGATTCAGTAACGGTTACTTCGTCACGCTTCGCATTTTCTTCAAGGTACTTTGTGCCTTCTTCAATAACCGCTTTGCTAGCTTCTTCTTTAGCCGCTTGCATACGCTTGTGAATTTCGCCGAACGCATCACGTAGTGTGTCGTTATCAACCTGAGGCGCTTGACCTGCGAAGGCGTCTTTTAGGCCAGCTACAACAGCGTCAATCGCTAGTCCGTCAAACGGATTTGATTGTAATTGTTGACCCATTTGAAAACCAATGCCGTAACTTGCTTGGGTTTCTACTGTATTGAATGTATCAGTCACAAGAACTCCTGAAATTAAATTACAAATGCAGTACAAATTTCAAACAAAACGCATAACGCGAGAATGTTTCTGCATTTTCCGGTGCAAGAGTGTATCACACCACAAAATATCTTGCTTTGAGCAATGTTAACTAGGGTGCAAAAGTATCAAAATGTTGTAAATTATAACCGAAAGTGGTTAGACAAGTCGCAAAGGACACAGTATGGTTAAGGCCATATATTTAGGAGGATAGCATGCAAACACACTACGATGCTGAACTGAAAGATACCGTTCGATACCTAGGTAAAACCTTAGGTGAAACAATCAAAAATCAATTGGGTCAAGAGTGGCTAGACCGTATTGAAAAGATTCGTAAAGGCGGCCGAGCTTCTTATCAGGGAGACGCTACATGTAGCGAAGAACTGAAAGAAACTTTCAAAACAATGTCTGACAGCGATTTGCTTACTGTTGGCCGTGCATTCGCACAATTCTTGAATTTGGGCAACATTGCTGAGCAAGAATACAATGCGGCAATGAATGTTGATGCGTCTATTGATGCACTATTTAAACACCTAGATAAAGCTGAATTAACAGCTGAAAAAGTGCAGGATGCGGTTGCAAAACTGAACATCGATCTTGTACTGACCGCGCACCCAACTGAGGTTACGCGCCGTACACTTATTCACAAACATAAAGAATTGGCGAACTGCCTTCAGGCTATTCACCAAGAGTCGCTTAATGATGTTGAGCGTAAGAAAATTGAAACCCGTATTGCTGACCTTATTGCACAGGCTTGGCACACTGAAGAAATTCGTTCAGTACGTCCAACACCGGTTGATGAGGCACGCTGGGGCTTCTCTGTTATTGAAAACTCATTATGGGAAGCAGTGCCAGACTTTATGCGCGAGCTTGATGGTCGCCTAAACGAAGATTATGAAGTATCACTGCCACTAGATGCATCTCCCGTTCAGTTTAGCTCTTGGATGGGCGGCGACAGAGACGGCAACCCATTTGTAACGTCAAAAGTGACTGAGCAAGTATTATTACTTGCTCGAAAACGTGCGGCCAAGCTTTTCGCGATTGATCTTGACCGCTTGCAAGTTGAGCTTTCAATGTACGACTGCAACGACGCGTTACGCGAAAAAGTCGGCGACGCCAACGAGCCGTACCGCGCCCTTCTTCGTCCACTTGTGGACAAGTTCATCGCAACCCGCGATGGCATTAGCGACTACTTAGCAGGTAAAAACCCAGATACTTCAAACTGGGTTGAAAGTGATGATGAGCTAATTGAACCACTGATGCTTTGCTACCAGTCACTGTTAGACTGCGGAATGCAAGTTGTAGCAAACGGTCTGCTGCTAGACACTATTCGTCGTGCTCGTGTATTTGGCATTCACCTTCTGCGCCTTGACGTGCGTCAGGACTCTGAGCGTCATGCAGACGTTTTCAGCGAACTAACACGCTACCTTGGTCTTGGTGATTATGCTCAGTGGAGCGAAGCCGACAAGCAAGCGTTCTTATTGCGCGAGCTTGGCTCAAAACGCCCGCTATTCCCTGCTCAATGGGATGCGTCTGATGACGTGAAAGAAGTGCTTGATACCTGTAAGGTAATTGCGAAGCACAGCAAACACGGTTTTGGTATCTATATTATCTCTATGGCCAGTGAGCCATCGGACGTTATGGCCGTTCAGCTGCTACTTCAAGAAAGTGGTGTAGATTGGCCAATGCCAGTGGCGCCATTGTTCGAGACGCTAGACGATTTGAACAACTCGCCTGACGTAATGCGCAAACTTCTGTCTATCGACTGGTATCGCGGTTACGTTAAAGGTCGTCAATTCGTTATGATTGGTTATTCAGATTCAGCCAAAGACGCAGGTGCACTTGCTGCGGGCTGGGCTCAATACCAATCACAAGAAGCCTTGGTTGCGATTGCTGATGAGTTTGATGTGAGCTTGACCCTATTCCACGGCCGCGGCGGTACAATTGGTCGTGGTGGCTTGCCAGCACATGCTGCTATTTACTCTCAGCCTCCTGGCTCACTAGACGGCGGCTTCCGTGTAACTGAGCAAGGCGAAACTATTCGCTATAAATTCGGTATGCCTAAGCTGGCTAAACGCAGCCTAGGTATTTACGCCAGCGCCATAATTGAAGCCATGTTATTCCCGCCTCCGGCACCAAAAGAAGAATGGCGAGAGCTTATAACTGCAATGGCAGCCCAAGGTCGCGATAACTACCGTGCAACCGTGCGTCACGATAAAGAGTTCGTGCCTTACTTCCGTGTTGCAACGCCAGAGCAAGAGTTAGGCAAACTACCACTAGGTAGTCGCCCAGCGAAGCGTAAGCCACAAGGTGGTATTGAGAGCCTACGCGCGATTCCATGGATATTTGCTTGGGCACAAACCCGTTTGGTACTGCCAAGCTGGTTAGGCGTTATGCGCGCTATCGATAGCGTGAAGACACCGGAAAATGAAAAAGTGGTTAACGAGATGTTCAGCGAATGGCCGTTCTATCGTTCACGTCTTTCAATGCTGGACATGGTGTTCCATAAAGCCGATCCGCGAATCAGCGAAGCTTATGATGAGCGCTTGGTACCCAAAGAGCTCAAACACTTTGGAGAAGCATTGCGTAGCGAGCTTAAAGAAAGCATCTCGTCGCTGTTGGCTATAACCGGTGACGGCGACATCATGAAAAACGACCCGCAGGGTAAAGAGTCTATGGAGATCCGCGCAGCATATCTTCAGCCCCTTCACTACCTGCAAATTGAGCTTCTGGATCGTATTCGTAAAGCCGGTGACGATGCACAAAACACCAGCCTAGAGCGTGCCATGATGGTTACCATCGCGGGTATTGCAATTGGTATGCGTAATACAGGCTAGAGCCCAAGTTAACGCTTAACGTTATTATGAAAAGCCTGCTCAATGAGCAGGCTTTTTTTGTAGTGTCTTAAATGCAAAAAAGGCTGGGTACATAGGAACGTATCCAGCCTTTTCTAGCGGATGCTAGTACATCCGCTTCAGGCGTTATTAGCCGTTTACGAAGTCTACGCCTAGCTTGATGTCGCCACGTAGGCCTTCAAGCATGTCGTTTTTCGCTTTTTCTTCAAATGCGCTTAGCTCGCCGTATGGCAAGATTTCTTCAACACCGTTTGCGCCTAGGCGAACTGGATGTGCAAAGAATGCTGCGTCGTCGCTGTCGTCAGTTTGTACATAAGTGTACTCAACCACGTTCTCGCCTTGCATTGCTGCAACTAGAGATAGACAGAAGCGTGCCGCTGCTTGACCCATTGATAGGGTTGCAGAACCGCCGCCCGCTTTAGCTTCAACAACTTCAGTACCCGCGTTTTGGATACGAGTAGTTAGGCTAGCAACTTCTTCGTCTGTGAACTCTACACCTTCAACTTGTGAAAGTAGAGGAAGGATAGTTGTACCAGAGTGACCACCGATTACCGGTACGTGCACAGAAGATACGTCCACACCTTTAAGTTCAGCAACAAACGTTTCAGCACGGATAACGTCTAGTGTCGTTACACCGAAAAGCTTGTTCTTGTCGTAAACGCCTTTAGCTTTTAGCGTTTCAGCTGCAATAGCAACAGTAGTGTTAACTGGGTTAGTGATGATACCAACACACGCGTTCGGGCAGTTATCAGCTACACCTTCGATTAGGTTTTTAACAATGCCGGCGTTGATGTTGAATAGATCAGAACGATCCATACCTGGCTTACGAGGCATACCCGCTGGAATTAGAACAACGTCTGCTCCAGTTAGTGCATCAGCTAGGTCATCTTTACCGTGACCGGTTACTTTTACCGCAGTGGGGATGTGGCTCAAATCAACGGCAACACCAGGAACAACTGGCGCTACGTCGTAAAGCGCTAAATCTGAACCTGCTGGCAATTGTGTTTTCAACAACAAAGACAGCGCCTGACCAATACCACCGGCAGCACCTAACACGGCTACTTTCATACCATTTCTCCTATGGGATTACTTCACGTATTTAAACGGAACGTCACACTAATGCAACGCGGGGGAAAACTCAATCACCGGATCGTCTTATTAACGTTATTTATGGCGATTTTATCTCGATATTCATTATCATGAATGATTATGCAAAGAAATTGCGCAAAGTCTACCTGTACGGCACAATATACGCATACTAAATATAATTCCTAACGATAACCCTAAAAAAGAAAAGAGCGCTAATGGCAAACGCAAAACAAGAGCTACTCATCAAAGCTTTTAAAGAAATTCTTAAAGCAGAAAGTTACGGTTCACAGGGCGAAATTGTTGATGCATTAAAAGCACAAGGCTTCGACAACATCAGCCAATCTAAAATCTCTAGAATGCTAAGCAAATTCGGCGCGGTACGCACGCGAAATGCCCGAGGTGATATGGTGTATTGCTTGCCTCCAGAGCTAGGTATGCCTACGGCTAAAAGCCCTCTTAAACAGCTGGTACTGGATATCGTTCACAACAACGTAATGGTAATCATTAGAACCAGCCCTGGTGCTGCACAGCTTATTGCGCGCTTGCTTGACTCATTAAGTAAGAAAGACGGAGTTTTGGGCACCATTGCAGGTGACGACACTATTTTCATCGCGCCAGCGGATGTGTCTAGAATTGAAGAACTAAGACAGCGTGTTGAAGACCTGTTTGAGAACGTTTAGGTAGCCACGCTTTTAAAACGGTGCCCTCTCATTGAGGGCACTATATATTCTGCTGTTCGCTGACGCTAACTCAATAGCTTAATCAGCGCATCGGCTGCTGGTCGTGATGACGGCGGATTCTGTCCCGTCACCAGTAACCCGTCGGTACACACTTTTACAGCAAAATTGTCGGCGCTCTCATACTTACCGCCTTTTTTAACCAGTTCATCTTCAACCAGATAAGGCACTACGTCTGTAAGTTCCATTGCAGCTTCTTCACTGTTTGAAAATCCGGTAACAGATTTTCCCTCAACCAGGTATTTGCCATCAGGCGTTTTAACGTCTTTAAGCACAATTGGCGCGTGACATACTGCCCCAACGGGTTTATTAGCTGCGATAGTGTCTTCGATTAGTTTTATCGAGTGCACATTGTCAGAAAGGTCCCACAACGGACCGTGTCCCCCTGGATAGAACACCGCGTCAAACTCTTCAGCTCTCACATCTTCAAGCGGAATAGTCGACGCTATAGCGCTACGCGCCAGCTCATCTTTCGTATATCGCATAGCGTCATCGGTCATTGCATCGTCAGCCAGACTATTGGGATCGATAGGCACTTGCCCTCCCATGGGTGACGCCAAAGTTATCGTATATCCTTGGTCTTTAAATGCGTAGTACGGCGCAGCAAACTCTTCCAACCACATGCCTGTCTTTTTGCCGGTATCACCCATAATTTCGTGAGATGTCATTACCATTAGCATACGTTTTGACATAAGCCCTCCTTGCGAGCATTTAAAAATTTGTCGTCAATTACTTCGGCTAATGTACGTAGTTAGATCATTAAAAAAGCGGAGGATCGTTTGATTGCATGATTGTGAGATTAATGGCGGGCATAAAAAAGTGCCACTTCCTGTTAAGGAGAGTGGCACCTAACACTACAACTTGTAGCTAGTGTTTTTCTACAGCTTAGAAGCGGTAGTTAACACCTACGCGGATTTCCCAAAGTGAAGGAGCGCGAGAAACGCTCTGCTCTGGTCTTGAGAATGCGCTGTACTCATACTGACCTGCATCATTGATATCTGCAGCTAGAACTTCATCACCACCGAATGTACCTTGACGGAATACACCCCATTGGTCGTTGATAAGGTTAGTTACGTTCTCAATGATAAAGAATGCATTTGCACTGTGGCCTTCATAGAAACCTGGTAGCTCTTGCGAGATACGTAGGTCAGCTTTAAACCACCAATCAGCAGTTTGACTGTTACGTTCTAGGATTTCGCCACGCTCAAAGCCATGGTCATCAACCCAACGGTTGAATTCAGCTTCAGCAACCTCAGCAGACTGAATCACTTCGCCGTCATCATTAAGTTGATCTACGAACACAACATTTGCATCGTTCAACTCAGGAATGTAGATAAGTTGACGAGCGTCTGCAGCATCCCAACCAAACGCATCGTTGTTGCTGTAAACGTAAGAGAAAGGCTTACCTTCGTTAGCAGTTGCGAATAGGTTGAAGCGAGTAGCATAACCGTCGAAGAACTCAGCTGTGTAACCAATTGAGAAGTTGAAACGGTTGCCAACAGCGTAGTCAGAAGTTGCAGCTGCAGGGTTGTTTGGATCGCTAGTTGCAAAGTTTGTGTAGTTAGAGAAAGCTACAGAGCTTGTCATTGGGTTTGCATCTTCTGCATCAACGTATGCATATGACGCAGCCATGTCAAAGCCATTATCCCACTCTTTGCTAACACCAACAGATAGTACTACTGAGCTACCGTCACCGCCGTCTACATTATCAAGGATAAAGTCTGAACCAGTCCAACGGCTTGGATCGATTGCTGTATAGATAGTACGGCCGTCGAAACGTGTTTCACCAGAATCAACGAGCAGCGCATCACGAACAATGGCCGAATCTTGACGATCTGTGTAGATAACATCAGCGTTAACTAGGTAGTCGCCCGGCGCGATGTACGTAAAGCCCAACGCGTATTTCCACTCTGAAGGAATCTCAAAGTCTGGTGCAGTCGCATTTGTGTTACCGTCACCGTCAGTGATGCTAGTATTTGCAACTTCGTCAAACATATCCTGTGGAATGTCGAAGATTGGACGACCTTCGCCAGTAAGAGGAACGTCAAATAAAGATGTAACACCTGAAGTCCAGCCAGTGATGTCACCCTCACGAACACCAATGTTAGTCACACCGTCGTTTGAGTAAGCATTTGAAATCCAAACGTTCGGGTTACCGCCAGAGTATAGACCCAAGCCACCGCGTAGTTCTAAATCTTCATTCACTGTGTAAGTGAAACCAAAACGTGGCTGAAGAAGGTCAATGCCGTCAACGTTTGCAGTGTTAGCGAAGCCGTAACGCTCGGTGAAGTTTTCATTCAAACGAGGTGTGTCATCAGAGCTGTAAGTATCGTAACGAAGACCAGCCATAATCTTAAGATCATCTGTAAGATAGAACTCATCTTGAATGTAGTACGTTGTTACGTCGTAAGCGAATGATGCACCTGCGTCAGCTGGGTTATTAGTACCCGCAGAGTTGTTGTAGTAAATACGATCAACAAGACCAGCTTCGAAGTCAGCGATGCTGTCGAAACGGTATTCACCTACAGTGTGCTGCATAAACAAGTTAAATACGTCAGTTTCTTCGTACTCAACACCAGCTGTAATTTGGTGGTCACCGTAGAAGTAAGTACCCGCCAACTTAAAGTTGAACACTTCGTAGTTTAGCTGGTTTGACTGACGAGAGTCATCAGGACCGATATAAATTCGACCGCCGTCTTCAGTAGCGATTTGAGCTTCAGCGAAACCTGATGCTGCATCTAGCGACTGCTGGCGGTTGTCTAGATCTGTGTGACCTACACGAAGCTCAGTTGAGAAGTCATCGCTCCAGTTAGAGAATAATGAACCTACAACGTTAGTAAGTTCAGCACCACGCTCATAGAAGTGGTTGCTAAGAGACAGGTTGCTAGAACCGGTATCAGACTGACTTACACTGAAACCATCGTTCCAGTTGTACATTAGTGACGCACGGTGGTCAGCATTAATGTTCCAGTCTAGTTTAATAAGGATTTTTTCATCTTCAACTGGTGCTGAACCTGGTGTACCACCAACATCGTAACCATAAACACGTTGAGCAATTTCAGTTACTTGGTCAATATCATCCTGAGTTACACGATTACCTAGTGCGTTGTAATCATATAATTGAACGCCTTCAAGTTTCTCGTATGCAGCAAAAAGGAATAGGTTGTCTTTGATAAGCGGAAGGCCAACGTTGAAACCATAGCGCTTTTCAGTGTAGTTACCGTTATCACGAACAACACTGTCAGCTTCATCACCACGGTAAGAGTCAGACGTAAAGTCGTAGAAAACACCGCCATGAACTTCGTTAGAACCAGACTTGGTTACAGCGTTGATGTTACACGCAGTAAAACCACCGTACTCAACGTCAAATGGCGCAAGTTCAACAGCAACTTGCTGAATTGCGTCGTATGAGAACGGCATACGTTCTGTTGGGAAGCCATTGCTGTTTAGACCAAAGTTGTCATTCATTCGAATACCATCTAGGGTCAAGCTGTTGTTACGCGGGCTTGCGCCACCACAGCTAATAGAGTCGTTGAAGCTTTCGTCAACGAATACTCGAGGGTCAACACGCACGATGTCACCGATACTACGGTTTATTGCAGGTGTATTTTCTAGTGCTTCAAGATTGAATACAGTTTGTGGGCCTGTTGCACCAAATGCAGTTGCTGTTAGCGCACTACCGCTTACAGAGATAACTTCAATATCACTTGCGTCTTCTAGAGTAAGGTTAACGCCAAATGGGTTACCTAGTTCTAAGAAAACACTATCTACCGTTGTATCTTGATACTGGTCTGAATCAACAATGATTCTGTAAGGACCACCTACGCGAAGTCCGCGAAGGTTAAATGTACCGTTTGCTCCCACTACTACTTCACGCACAGTGCCAGTAGGTTCGTGGATTACTGTAACAGATGTTCCCGCAGCAGGTGCACCTGTAGGGGTAAGGATGCGGCCTTCCATTGCAGATGACGTTTCTTGCGCCATTGCAGTGGTAGACAAACCGATTGACAGCGCAACCGCAGCCGCAATGCGACTGAATTTAGCTGATGAGCTCATGTGTGTGTTTCCCTTTTTGTTTAAAATTCTTTTTTACTCGGTCTAGTGTAGTGCAAAAAATACCACATCAAACCTATGACTTAATCAGAACCGGACAAATTGTCGTAAAGATTCATGTCAGATTTATTACAATTTTACATTTTTATTTAACAGCAATCGCCCGAGGCTATTGAGTTTGCAAAATAATACTTGACCATATGGTCAGGTTAATTTACTTGTTATTATTATTGTCAATCTGCGACGAATAGCTGATTCTATTCTTGGCAGATATGCTACTAATAAACAGCGTTTAATAAAAATCAGGTTTACTCATAAAAATACATAATTTTTCAATGAGTTAACACAATAAAATAAATTTACCTATTGCAATAAATAACCTTAACTGATGAAATCACTATATAAATCGTTAATTCATTTGGTCGTTTTTTTGACGAATTTCAGAATTGTTGCTACCGGAAAGTGGATAATTTTTATCTTAGCTGCACTTGTGTGCGGTTCGATAAACTATTTTCAAAATTCCGATGAGTATAGTGACATCGCCCCACAAACCGGTCAATATTTAACCTGCAAAACTGATTTACGGGGCAATAGCGACGTCTTTTCTGTGTATGTTACTGACGGTAGAATTGCTGAAATGGCAAGTGAGCGCCTATGCAATGATAAAACGATTAAGCGCCAATACGGTGAAGTTAAAGTTACAATAGGCCAAAGTGATTACGATACCTTTCGATACATTAATCATGGCGTTGTTGATTTAGCGCTGGTGAAAAGTAATGTCGTAGATGCGTTCGGGGCTGACCAAATTTATGGATTGACCAAAGTAGCATCGCATCCTGACTACTCAGCTTTTTTTATCGCGCTAAGAGAACGACCGCTACTATCTAAAGAGTACTTGCTAGGTAAAAAGATAGGATTGCTCGATTATCCGAGCAGCCGTTCTGGTCATATTGTTCCCAAAACAGTTTTGCAGAACCTCGGACTCAGTGACTCCAATGTAGATATTGTTTACTTCAGTTCTCACCAAGAACTGCGACGAGCTTTGCTCGCGGGTGATATTGATATTATCTCCTCATATTGGGCAGAAGAAGATAAAGACAACTTCTCAAGAAACTATGCAACGCCGCTGCAGGAAAGTGTAAGTGGAATGCAATGGTATTTGAAAATGCAGACGCAAAACACAGACTTATTTTGCGCTATACAGTCGGTAATTCATGAAGTTGCAATGTCTCATCCTAGACCTTATTACAAAACTATTACATTAGAGGAAGGGTGTAACTAATGGGTAGTAAGAGAATATATTTTAAGCCCAAAGCCTTTATCATCTTTAATGGTCTTGTCTTGTTAGCATGTTTCCAATTCATCGCTTTAACTGCACAATACTTTTCACACCATACTTCTCTTCACCGTGCACTTGATAAGGTAGAGCGAAGGGTAAGCCTAGACAGCGCGTTTTTAGACGTTGGAAACAACACCCTTAACACGCCTGTAAATCAGTTCGCCATTTACCGTTATCTTGGAAAACTAAACGGCACGCTTAAGGACGAAAACTACCCCGTTCTAGTCAGAGGAATCCAAGATATTGTGACGAGCAATGAAGACTTTACGGGTTACCCTTTGTCTTTTACGGCAAATTTCGTCAACGCTGAACAAGTCATTAAGGTAGAGATGCGAAGTAAAGCCGTCACCAGTACTTTTGCTTTTAGTTGGACTGCGCTTATCGCATCATTACTCGTTACACCATTTTTTGCTGTTTCGAGTAAAACCAAAAGGAAACGCGCAACCTTAGAAGAAGTTATCCCTCCTTCCCCAAAACTCGTAATCAACTTAAAAGATAAAACGATTTCTAACGGAATCGATGACAAAGCCATCACGTTGCAGAATAAACCACTGTGCTTTTACACGGCTCTAGTAAAATATTGTATAGAGCACCCCGATCAGCCTCTACAGCCACATAAAGACGTTCCGACTGAACTACTGGCTTTGGCCAACAAGAGTTTTGGTCGATTAATCGAATTGGGCCATACCAAGCGAAAACGCCCAGATTTCAATGCAAATTTAGATAAAACCCTCAGCGAAATACGCGCTGCACTTGACGATGTATTTTCTGGTTATGTTGATGAAAAAGAGACCTACTACCCACCCAGAGCGCAAGGTGAGGGCTCTCGCTCAAAGCAGCATTCGTATGCATTACCGAGTATTAAGGACGACGATATAGAGATAATTGGTAACTAGCGATATTTTGACTTGTTCAGTTAAAAACTGACCACTTGGAGAACTTTTTGGTATTTTTTGCATGCTGACTAAACACCCTGCAATACCTTGAAAATACGATAAAGTTCTAGCAAAGACCGATCCAAAAACCGAGAACTTGTGAATATAACATTGATTCGCGAGGCCTAAACGCGTATCTTTGCACCAACAAAATCAGCTTTATAGTACTATGCAATCGCCACTTATTATTGCCATTTCTGGAGCTTCTGGCTCTGGGAAGTCTCTTTTTACAAAAAATTTGTTTAACGGCTTCAGTGCTCAAGGCCGCCCTGTTCAAGTGCTGCGCGAAGATCACTACTACCGTGCGCAAGATCATCTTCCCATGGAGCAACGTGAGAAGAACAACTATGATCACCCGAATGCCTTTGAACATGAGCTTTTGAAAGCGCACTTGCAAGCATTGCGCGATGGTCAGCCTATTGACTATCCACATTACTGCTATAAAACGCATACGCGTTTGCCTGAAACTGAGCGTCTAAATCCTGCGCCAGTCATTATTCTTGAAGGTATCATGCTACTTGCTCGTACTGATCTACTTCCTTTGTACGACGTGAAGATCTTCATTGATACTCCTCTTGATATTTGTTTGATGCGCAGAATGATGCGCGACCTAAAAGAACGCGGTCGTAGTATTGAATCTGTGGCAAAACAGTACGAAGAAACTGTTAAGCCTATGTATCATCAATTTATCGAACCTAGCCGCTTCACTGCCGACGTAGTAGTGACGCAAGGTGGCAAAAACCAAATTGCATTAGATGTGATCAAATCACACATTCAGCAAGCGCTTCTTTAAGGGAACATTACTATGGTGAGTTTACTGGGCATTGCAGTCCTTCTGGGTATTGCCTTCGCGTTATCATCGGCGAAACGCAATATAAATTGGCGCACCGTTGGTGGCGCATTTGCTATTCAAGCATCCGTTGGCGCGTTTGTCCTGTATTCTGAACCTGGTAAAGAAGTATTGTTGAGCGCGACGCGTTTTGTCGCCAACATCATTGCTTATAGCCAAGAAGGCATTAATTTCTTGTTCGGTCCTATTGGCGACAAGTCAATCGCGTTTATTTTTGCCTTTAACGTGCTTCCAGTTATCGTGTTTTTCTCGGCGCTTATTGCCGTTCTTTATCACCTCAAAGTAATGGGTTTGATCATCAAGGTTATCGGTGGCTTTTTACAGAAAGCGCTGGGAACTAGCCGACCTGAATCCATGTCTTCTGCTGCCAATATTTTTGTGGGCCAAACAGAAGCGCCTCTTGTGGTTCGCCCTTTTATTCCACACATGACGAGCTCTGAGCTATTTGCCATTATGGTGGGTGGTTTAGCGTCAATTGCTGGTTCAGTAATGGCGGGCTACGCTGGCATGGGGGTAGATCTTAAGTATTTGCTAGCAGCTAGCTTTATGGCTGCGCCAGGTGGCTTACTTATGGCAAAAATCATGTTGCCAGAAACCAGTAAGCCAAATGAAGATTTACATGACGTAGATGCGGAAGATACCGGCTACGCCAATGTATTTGATGCAGCCGCCAGTGGCGCTGCATCAGGCATGCAACTTGCGTTAAACGTAGGTGCAATGCTACTCGCTTTCATAGCACTTATTGCCATGTTTAACGGCCTTATTGGCTGGACAGCAGGATTATTTGGCTATGAAAACGTGACGTTTGAAGGGATCCTGGGTTATGTGCTTCAACCTCTTGCATGGGCAATCGGCGTACCATGGGAGGAAGCGCAACTTGCAGGCAGCTTTATTGGTCAGAAAATGGTAGTTAACGAATTTGTTGCCTACCTAAACTTCCTAGAGAACCAATCACAGCTATCTGAAGCATCTCAGGCCATTATCACCTTTGCACTCTGTGGTTTTGCAAACTTCTCTTCTATCGCTATTTTGATGGGTGGAATTGGTGCCATGGCACCAACACGCAGAAAAGAAATTGCGAGACTGGGGTTAAAAGCTGTTATTGCTGCAACGTTATCTAACTTAATGAGTGCCGCGCTAGCGGGCTTTTACCTCTCTCTTGGTTAAATTTCATTAATTTGGACCAGTTGGTCAAGATTTTACTAGACTAACTGGTCAGGTTTCTGTAAATTACGCGCAAATTCCTCGCGGGGTTGATTTATGTCAATTTCTGCGACTTTTTTCTGTAGCCCGTCTACCTTTATAATGCCGCAGTCAAAATATACGGGATAAAGTTATGCAATTAGTTGCTGTTGATTACCAAGCGGAAAACGCACAAGAAGAATTCGTGAAGTCACTTCGCGAGACAGGGTTCGGTGTTTTAAAAAATCACCCTATCCAACAGTCATTAGTTCAAGGTATTTACGACAATTGGCAGGGCTTCTTCGACAGTGAAGAGAAGAACGATTACCTGTACAACAAGGGTAAACAAGACGGATTTTTCCCTCAGAGCGTATCTGAGGTAGCCAAAGGCTTTACGAAAAAAGACATTAAAGAGTATTACCATTTCTATCCGTGGGGTCAGTGTCCAGAAGCGCTACACCCGCAGATTTCCCAGTACTATGGGGAAGCAAACACACTAGCGAAAGAGCTATTGGGTTGGATAGAAAAACATTCTCCTTCAGAGGTGAGCGATAAGTACAGTCAACCGCTGGGTGACATGATCAAAGATTCTGATCAAACCTTGCTACGTATACTGCACTACCCACCACTAAAAGGTGATGAAGAAGTAGACGCAATTCGCGCAGCTGCTCACGAAGATATTAATTTGATTACTATCTTGCCTGCAGCCAACGAGCCTGGATTGCAAGTACAAGCTAAAGACGGTAGTTGGATTGAAGTTCCGTGTGATTTCGGGAACTTGATTGTGAATATTGGCGACATGCTTCAAGAAGCATCTGGCGGATACTTCCCATCAACTACGCATAGGGTTGTAAACCCAGATGGTGCTGACATGACGAAATCTCGTATTTCATTGCCACTGTTCTTACACCCTAGACCAGATGTTGTTCTTTCAGAACGTCATACCGCAGGGTCATACCTGCAAGAGCGCCTTCGTGAGCTGGGCGTTATATAAATTAAGTTCCTTTTGTAGTGTTATTCTTTTGCCGCAGCTAGTCTGCGGCTTTTTTTTAACTGCTTGCTAACGTTGCCAGTTTTGACGAATAGCGTTGCTTTTCTTGCTCATTGGGCGAATACCTGACCGCTCGCTCTAAATAACGTTGAGCTTCACTTACATCACCTAACTCGTGATAGGCCTTTGCCATCCCAAATAGAATCTCATGGCGCGCGTTATCAAGTCTTAGTCCTCTTTCGTAATGAACTATTGCCAATGCAATATCACCTGCCTCAAGTGCCTGTTCTCCTAAAATGTAATGGTAATATGGATTATGCTTCCGCTTAGCTTCTACCATTTGGGTTATTTTTAAGGCCTCGTCATCTCTATCTTGATAAGTGTAAAGAATGGATAAATTTTCCCATGCGGTTAAGTTTTCTTCATTTAGCGATAGTGCGTGTTTGTATGTCATTTCAGACTGCTCATATTCATCCACCATTCTATAAAGCACACCTAAGTTCACCCAGCTCTGCTGAAGGTCGGGAGCGACTTTTGCTGCTGCACGAAAATAGCTATAAGCCCGAGTGTAGCTGTTCGCCACTAAGGCATCCGCTCCTTTGTTGTTGTAATACATTGCTATTACTTTGTTTTTGGAAACGGCATTTCTTGGGAAGTAATTTCGCAGCATTTGTGGATCAAAATCAACGTCTGCCCACGTTCCTCCCACAGCTGCAACAGGACTTTCATTTGGCAATGAGAGTCGAAGGTTAATGTGCCCATTCAGTAAGCTATACCCTTCTCGTCGTGTCCAGTATTCCGGAATTTCCACCTCGTAAAATGTTGCATTGAGTCCAACGTGTTCTGCCAAAGCGTACGTCATAATAGAAAGAGACAGACAGTTCGCGGCTCGGTTATTAAATGTTGTATTTGCCGTTGTATTTGCGCTGTTACGATAAAGCATCCCATGATCAGAATGATCGAAAATTGCTTTTACTAACCCTTTTACATTCTTTTGCAGGATACTTTTTTCGTAAACTGCCCTTTCGGCAAAAAACTGTGCGTCTTCGTCTAAGTAAAAAATTTCATCTGAAGACTCTACGGGAAATAACGTATAGGAAGGAAAGAGACTGTCATTTAACAAAGTGGGCGCATCTTTTACATGCTGATTATCAGTGGTTTGGCAAGCGGCAAGCACTATGCATAACAACAAAGGAACAGCGAGTCGAGCATTCATAATAGGCACCTTTCTTATTTACTCGATAGATTAAGTATAGCAGTGCGCCATGAATTTACATTTTATTTACAACCCAGTTTAAAGCTCGTTCAACGCATAATTTTACTTGCTTCCTTAGGTGCTCATACATTGCGACTTGGCATTACACAAAGTTAATCATCAAATTTCCCTGAAGTGCCGTAACAATTCTCAATTCAGTAGCTTTCAGTGGCGTAGGTCAGTAGTTGGCGAAACGAAGGATGTTGAATTTCACTTAACGTAATTTAATAGGTAAAAGGAAAGAATATGAGAAAGTTAATTAGTGCGTTCTTCTTAGTTGTATTGAGTGCCTCAGCGGTTGCTGGCCATCATGCAAAGGATGGACATAAAGATATTGTCGACACCGCAGCAAGCAACGACATGTTCTCAACACTTGTCACCGCAGTTAAGTCTGCAGACTTGGTCACTACACTAAAGGGAGATGGGCCATTCACTGTATTCGCTCCCACCGATGAAGCTTTTGCTGCACTCCCGGCAGGCACCATTGAAATGCTGTTGAAACCTGAGAATAAACAAACCCTTGTTAAAATTCTCACTTATCACGTAGTAACGGGTAAAGTCACAGCAAAAGATGTAGCTGGGCTATCTGATGCCACTACCGTCGAAGGAAGCAAGGTAATGGTCTCAACTGATATGAATAAGGTTATGATAAACGACGCAAATGTGATCAAAGCCGACATCATGACGAGTAACGGTGTTATTCACGTGATCGATACCGTGTTGCTTCCAAACGATGTTAAAGCGGCGCTGTAATCCCTCTTGCAAAGAAAAGCGCTGAAAACGAAAGCACTAAAAATTAGTGCTTTCGTTCATCGATTTATGGATGTGCTTCGATCTCTTCAACAAGTCTCGGCGTAGAAACATTAAACGGTTAGTTGGTCACGGGCATGTTTAACATACGCATGTTTAAACAGGCCTTCGTTGTCATCTAACCAGTCGTCTGAATCCATTCAAGGAATAAAGAAAGGAGTTCACGTGTTCACAGTCTACACATATAGTATTGCGGGCCTTTTGCTTATAAGCTTTACCGTTTTCGTGCAAAACATCGTTGCCGCTATCGCTCACAGAAAACAGTCTCGCTATATTCCAGGGAAAGTCAGCGAGGAATTGAGTCATGATAGTTTCGTATTCAGAAGCCACAGAACATTTCACAATTCGCTCGAAAATATTCATCAGTTTACGCTCCCAGCTCTTCTTTGCATTTTTCTTGGCGCATCAACCAGCATACTTGCAGCACTTGTTTGGATTTACGCGCTAAGTCGCATCATTCATATGGGACTGTATTACGCAATCGCTACAGAAAAAAATCCAAGCCCAAGAAGCTATTTTTATATGATAGGCACGCTGTGTACCTTCGGCGTATTTGGTCTTGCAGTGTTTAATTTGTTTTCCTAGAAACGATATAAAGTAAGAAGATAAGAGTGAAATTGAACCAAATGGTTAAATATTAAACTTTTGGTTAATCCACATTTTCTAAAATTAGGCGTACTCTTGAACCTGAACACTCACCTTTGTGTTTAGGAGTATTTGTGTATATTGAACAAGTTGGCGACCGAACTTTAGCAGATTGCAAAGTATTGATTGTCGACGACCAAGCCAGCAGCAGACTTGTTCTGGAAACTTTACTTGAAGACACAGTCGCCTGCGCCTCTGTGGGCTCAGGTAAAGAAGCAATTGAATATTGCAAGTACCATACGCCTGACCTAATCCTCATGGATGTTTCAATGCCCGAATTAGACGGGCATCAGACCACCGCATTGTTAAGAAAAAAGCCGTTGTGTGCTCACATTCCTATTATTTTCGTGACCTCTTCGTCAAGTGATGAAGAAGAGTCGAGATGTTGGGAATCAGGCTGCGTTGACTTTGTGGTGAAGCCGGTAAACGCTTGTACCCTACGCAACCGTGTAAAATCACACATCAATCACAAGCTTAGAAACGATTTGCTCGAAAAGCTTATCTATGTAGATAAGTTAACAGGTGCCTACAATCGCCACTATTTAGACGACTATTTACCCCGTTTAGTGAGAGATGGGTTACGTAACGTTACTCCTCTCTCCTTGGTTATTTTTGATGTTGACCACTTTAAACTGTTTAATGATATGTATGGTCATATAGATGGCGATAGCTGTTTGTGGAAGGTCAGTAAAACGATCAACGACGCCCTACTTCGACCTATGGACAAATTAGTAAGAATTGGCGGTGAAGAGTTTTTGGTTATTCTGCCTAACACCGATGTAGACGGTGCAAAGGCCGTCACTGAGCGCTTATTGCGAACGGTTCATGACCTGAATATTCCTCATGCGGCATCTGAGTATGAGCGCGTTACGCTAAGTGCAGGCTTAGCCGTCAAGCATGCTGATGACAATAAAACTATCGACTACGTCATGTTAGAAGCAGACAAAAATCTGTATGTGGCTAAAACCTCTGGACGGAATCAACTCGTGGCGCCGACAGCGGTAAGCGCTGGCAAAATAAATGCACCGAGTCACCCCACAAAACTTAAGGCCTAGGCACTATAATTAGCATTGCCTTGCTTTAGACGCTAATGCGCTACTCCCAGCTTAAAACGGCCAACAGCATTCGTGTGAGCCAAAGACTCGAGTGAATTCTCCAAAGTAATTCCCAATTCATTTAGCTGGGCGTAAAACAACTGCATTGTCGCTAACGCATCATCTAGTGCGTTGTGTTCAGGAAACGCGGGTAAGTCTAACCGTTGCCTACAAACCGTTAGCGTTGCACTATTACTCGGTAGCACCTGATGTTGTTTGTTTAACTGATAAAGTGCGAGCTGAAGCGTATCAAGATAGAGCACTTCCATCTGCGGTAATCCACACCGTTTGAAGGCACTATCAAGCGCCATCAAATCTAATCGCGCATTGTGAAAAATTAGAACATGTGTCTTCAGTAGTGGTAGCAATGAATTGATGGCGTCTGCTAAGCCTTCGCCTTGTTGCAAAATATCTAAGGTCAATCCGTGTATTACAGGGCTTTGTCCTAAGTCCGCTGACGTATTAATAACGTGATAGCCACTGGAGGAAAGCGTAATTTTTCCAGCTGAACCACTTACATAGCCAATCGATGTAATTTGAGTTGTCACAGGGTCTAACGATGTGAGCTCTAAATCAACAGACGCCAAAGGAGTGTCGCCCAACGTTTTATCACGTAATGACTTTCTGAATTGACGCTTCCCAAACAGTACCGATGCACAGGCTTCGATTATTCGCGTTATCATGGGGTTAACTTACGCCGCCAGAGAACTTCATAACCATTGCTTGATTGGTTCGCTCTATAGCCTTGAATGCGGCTTTTAGCTGATGCTTTTCTATCGATGATAAACTTGAAACCGACACACGATTGTCCGTTACTTTATTTTCCAACTGATGACGCCAACGCAAACGATTTAAGAACAGCCAAATATCACGTAGGTTAGTCGCATCTCTTTTTGAGAGCTGTGAATTTTCCGATAGCGCGTCTAACCGGGCAAGTGTATTAGGCAACGTCACGCCATCAGCTAGCGCGTATATGCGGGCGATATTGTTGATTAAGGCCACGGCTCGGGTTTTAAGGTCGATCACGTCCTTCTCTTTACGGCCTTTTTCATAAATGAACTTTTGAAACATGGAAAGCGGAACCGATATTTCGTTACTATTTCTCGTAAGCGCTGCTAAGAACATATTTTGCTTCATCAAGGGGGCCCTTTGACGCTGCAACTGCTTAAATAAACTTATATCCCCGGCTGCGCAGCGAACATCAAGAAAAATATTAAAGTGCATAATCGCATCTTTAGTTGGTGCTTTTACCCATCGCTTAGCTTCTTCAATGGCTTCTTCAAGCGAGAGTCTAAGCTTAGGGTTGCTCGCCATAATATTACCATCGCACAGTTTAATGCCGCATTTGGCCAAACCGTTACACACATAATCAGCCATTTTTGCGAAATATTCTGCTTGCGCTTCGCTTGGCCGCTCAGCAAGAAGCAGTCCATTATCTTGATCCGAACCCATCGTCTGATCTTCTCTTGCCTGTGAGCCATAAACAAGCCACGCAAACATCATGGGTGCTTTACCGTTAGCCTGTTGGAAAAAGCCAATAAGCTTTCTTGTCATAATATCGGTAGCTTGAGACAAAATTTTGCCAGCAATGTCATAGTCCCCTGCTTTTTTCGCATGAGCAGAGAAATAATGCGGCAATTGCCAGGATAGCCGTGTTAATTCGTAAAGGTTTTCCGCTTTGCTTAGCTCTCCAATTATAAAAAGAACGTTACCACGCTGATGACGAATAATATCGCTGGCTGTCACCATACCCAATGGCACAAGGGTTTGCTGGTCGATAACGGGGAGGTGATGAATGTTCCTTTCGGTCATAAGCGCCAAGGCATCAAATAGCGTTCTATTTCCCATTATCTGCGCAGGATTAGGCGTCATTATATGGCTGACTGGAAGATGAATATCGAGAGAGGCGGCAACCACTCTTGAACGTAAGTCTCGGTCGGTGATAATGCCAATAAGCTTATCTTCTCGTGTAACCAGTAATGACGATACCTTTTGATTCGTCATGATCTGCGCCGCCACTGTTATTGACGTTTCTACGTCCACCGACACGGGAGACTTATTAATAACATCCTCAAGCCCTTTATAAAGCCACATGGAGTTACTATCGGAAATAGCATGGTTTTGAAGGGCATTATTGCGCAGCCCATCAAAAAAATTTCGAATTGCTGGCAGTTCAAATAACGGGGTAACAGCAGACGCTTCAAAACAGTAAACCAGACCTGGACTGTCTACACTGATGCTTAATGAAAAATTACGTTTTTCCATTATATTGGTGTAGCCGAAGTAGTCGCCCTCACTTAAATGGCGTAAAGGGGCATCTGAATCTTGGACTGAAAACTGTCCATTTTGAATAAGAAAAAGTGACGATTTGCCCTTTTGCAGGTCGCCCACATTATCCGCTGTCAGGTAAATCAATTCAGTATGTTTTACTAGCTCAAGCTTTTGCTCTTTATCCAGCACGTCAAAAGGTGCTGATGTGTTGAGAAAGTCTTCAACTTGTTTAGCCATCGCAGTCATAGGAAATGTCCAGTTCACAAAAAGAAAAAACCAACCTACTCACTTTCGCCAGTAGATTGGTTTTATTTTGCTAAAGCCTATCTTAAGGCAACATTAGTTTAGTGCGCTGATGCTTCACCCGCACCCTTAGGATAACGAATGCTTTCAACCAGTTCTTGGATTTCTTCTGGCGCTTCATCTGTTGCTTTGAACACAAGGAAAGCCACAATGAAGTTCACCATCATACCTAAGGTACCAATACCTTCAGGAGAAATACCAAACCACCAGTTGTCAGGCGTATTGGCCGCTGGGTTTACAAATTTGAAGTAAATAATGTAAGCCGCAGTGAAGGCAATACCTGAAATCATACCAGCAATAGCACCTTTATCGTTCATGCGCTTGCTGAAGATACCCATAATAATTGCCGGGAAGAAACTCGACGCCGCTAAGCCGAAGGCAAATGCCACCACCTGTGCAACAAAGCCTGGCGGATTGATACCGAAGTAACCTGCTATGACAATGGCCACCCCAGCAGCAAGTCGCGCATACATGAGCTCGGCTTTATCGGTAATGTTTGGCATAAAGTTTCGTTTCAGTAAATCATGGGAAACAGAGGTTGAAATAACCAGCAGCAAGCCTGCGGACGTTGACAGTGCGGCTGCCACACCACCCGCTGCAACGAGTGCAATAACCCACGCAGGTAAGTTCGCAATTTCAGGGTTAGCCAATACCATGATATCGCGGTCGACTTTCATTTCGTTGCGCTCGTCACCCGAATAGAACATCTTGCCATCACCGTTCTTATCTTCATATGAGATAAGGCCAGTTTGTTCCCAGTTTTTAATCCACGACGGCGCTTCTTCATAGCTTGTTCCCGTCATTTCAGGTCCATTAATGGTTTCGATCATATTCACACGGGCAAACGCTGCTAGTGACGGTGCTGTGGTATATAGAATTGCGATAAACGCTAGTGCATAGCCTGCAGATTTACGCGCATCGTGAACTTTAGGCACAGTGAAGAAGCGAACGATTACGTGTGGAAGACCCGCTGTACCTACCATTAACGCAAAGGTGATAAAGAATACATCAATGGTACTTTTTGTTCCTGAGGTGTATTCGTTAAAGCCTAACTCGACAGATAAATTATCGAGTTTCTGCAGCATATGCACCCCCGAACCGTCTGCTAAGGTCGCACCAAAGCCGGTTTGCGGCAGGATATGTCCTGTTACCATCATAGAGATAAATACCGCAGGTACAATGTAGGCGAAAATCATTACACAATACTGTGCAACTTGCGTGTAAGTAATGCCTTTCATACCGCCAAGTACGGTGTAGAAGAACACGATAACCATACCGATAACCACGCCAGACACAATATCAACCTCTAAGAAGCGGCTGAATACCACACCTACGCCACGCATTTGACCTGCAACGTATGTAAAGCAAACGAAGATTGCACAAAATACAGCAACCGTACGCGCGGTTTGTGAGTAGTAACGATCCCCAATGAAGTCAGGTACCGTGAATTTGCCAAATTTACGTAAATAGGGAGCTAAACAAAGCGCAAGTAGAACATAACCACCTGTCCACCCCATTAGATATACTGCACCGTCATACCCCATAAATGAGATAAGACCCGCCATTGAATGAACGAGGCTGCCGACATCCAATCTGCTGCCGTTGCCATCCCATTCATAACGGGAGGTACACCGCCACCTGCAACGTAAAAATCGTTAGTTGAGCCTGCGCGAGCCCAAATAGCGATAGCGATATAAAGCGCAAACGATGCGCCAACGATAATAAACGTTAAAGTTTGAACGTCCATGATTTACTCCTCATCTACGCCGTAGCGTTTGTCCATGGCGTTCATCTTCGCCATGTAGACAAAGATCAATGCAACAAATACGTAAATTGCGCCCTGCTGCGCAAACCAGAAGCCTAATTTAAAGCCAAAGAATTGGATTTCATTTAAGATATCGACAAAAATAATGCCGGCACCGAATGATACGATAAACCAAACGACTAAAAGCTTGGCGAGAAGAGCGAGATTCTCCCTCCAATACGCTTTTTTGTCCTCTTCGTTTCTAAATGCCATTGTTTCACCCTCATGTCAGGTTAATTGATTGTTATGATTTTACATATTCCTAACGCCCGGCTTTGTTAACGTTATTGCTGCGTGTTACGTGGTTGAGGAAAGACAATCACAAGCAGCAAAGTCAAGCATTTAGGAGCTCGCGTATTACTCTAGACCTGCCTTGAAAAATTCAAAATGAGACCATGGTCGTAGGTAGACCATGGTCGAAATGATTATAATAGCGACAGCATTGTTAAAACTAAGTTAAAAGGAACGTTATGGTTTTTGGTTGGGTAACACTTGCAGTACTGTACCTCTTCTTGCTGTTTTCACTGGCGAGTTGGGGTGAAAAGAACTCGCCCACCGCTAGAGCACTAACGTCACATCCCGCTATATATTCGCTGGCCCTCGCTATTTATTGTACCGCATGGACTTTTTTCGGCATGGTAGGCCAAGCAAGTAGAGACACCTGGATTTACCTGCCAATCATGCTTGGGCCTATTCTCGTTTACGTTTTGGGTTATAAGTTTATTTACAAGTTAACCCTCGTCAGCAAGAAGCAACACATCACTACCATTTCCGACTTCATCGCGTCGCGCTATGGAAAGCGCCAAACCGTAGCTTTGGTAGTTACGCTTATCGCGCTCCTTGCCACTATTCCTTATATCGCGCTTCAATTAAAAGCAGTGGGCGCTACTTTCCAACTCCTTACTCAGCAGCCTAACAGCAACGGCATTATTATTGCCGCCACTGGCTTCATCGCGGCATTCGCAATATATTTCGGTACCCGGCAAACGGACGTCACCGAATACCGACGGGGTTTGATGCTGGCTATCGCCTTCGAGTCGACCATTAAATTGCTGGCGTTAGTGCTGGTTGCCATTGTTGGTTATAGTGCGTGGAAGCGCACCCAGTCTGGTCCATTCTTCGAAAGTTTCACCAATGAAATAGCCTTGGCGCAGTTTGGTTCGTTTACTTTCATCGCTCAAACTATCATGGCGGCAGCGGCCATTGTTTGTTTGCCTAGGCAGTTTCACGTTGCCATTATTGATAACCTAAGCCTAGGTCATCTGCGCACGGCAAGGTGGTTATTCCCTCTCTACCTGACCATTATTTCAGCGGTAATTCCTATTATCGCCATTGCAGGCAAAGCCATTTTTGCTGGCGCTAATATCGAGCCCGACTCTTACGTACTGTCGCTGGCTGTATTTTCAGAGTCAGTTCTTCTTCAAGTGATTGTTTTTGTAGGCGGGCTCTCTGCCGCAACAGCTATGATCATTGTGGCAACACTCACACTGAGTACTATGCTCACCAACGATGTGATTCTGCCGCGTATTCTTGCATTTACAGGCAATACCGATGACAAACAGGACGTGTCGAGCAAAATCAGGCTTATTCGCCGTATCGTCATCGCGTTTATCTTGCTTATGGCGTTTTTGTACCACCAGCAAATGACCAGCAGCCGCTCGCTTCATTCAATTGGGCTTATTGCGTTCTCGTTAGTTATCCAGCTTATGCCAGCCATTGTTGGCGGACTTTACTGGAAGCGCGCGCATGCGCACGGGGTTTACGCAGGGCTAATGGTGGGACTAGTGATTTGGGTGTTGTGGCTTGTACTTCCCATTGTGAGCGAGCAAGTTTCACAAATGGAACAAAACGAACTCATTAGCCAAGGCGCTATGATTAGCTTAGCGGCAAACAGCTTTGTTTACATACTCTTTTCACACTTTGCACCGCAGCGTCTTATCGACAGAATGCAAGCTGAAGCCTTTGTGTCTCCTGCCATTTCCACTAACAATACCGTTAAAGCGCAGGCAACTAACGTGACCGTCTCCGATCTTATAACGCTATTGTCGACCTTTATGGGATCCGGTCGTTGTGAACAATTGTTGGAACAATATCAGCAACTCAATAATTGCCAATTAAAGCACGACGATACGCCAAATGAATCGTTTTTATCATTTTGCGAACGCGCCTTGGGTGGCGTTATTGGCGCATCGAGTGCCAAAGTACTGCTAGACAGCGCATTGCGTGGTAAGAAGATGGACTTTACCGAGGTTATCAACTTCTTCGATGACACAACGCAAGCCATGCAATTTAATATGACTGCACTACTCACGTCACTTGAAAACATGGACCAAGGCATTAGCGTAGTCGACAAACACTTAAATTTAGTAGCGTGGAATAAACGCTATGCCAACCTCTACCCTTACCCAGATAACTTGTTGGCAGTGGGTACGCCTATAGAAAAGCTTATTCGGTATAACGCTTCACAAGGTGAGTTCGGCACAGACAACGTAGACGGTGAAGTAGAAAAAAGGCTGGCTCATTTGCGCTCTGGTATGCCCCATCGCTTCACACGACAACGAATGGATGGACGGGTTATTGAGATGGTAGGTAATCCTTTACCTGGCGGAGGCTTCGTAACAAGCTTCAACGACATCACCGGACACGTGGAAATACAGCAAGCGCTTGAAGAATCAAACATTGACCTTGAGGCTCGTATTAAAAAGCGCACTGAAGAAGTACACTCCATAAACGCCGAGCTTCGACTTGAAATAGAACGGCGCTCTGATGCCGAGAAAGAACTGATAAGGGCACGAAAGGCTGCGGAAGATGCCAATGCCAGTAAAACCCGCTTCTTGGCGCTCGCAAGCCATGATGTTTTGCAGCCGCTAAATGCGGCCAAGCTCTATGTGAGCGCCCTTGAAGAACAAGAACTGACTGAGTCAGCGCTAGCCATTATTCAAAAGCTTAGCCATAGCGTGACGTCTAGCGAAACACTGATTGGCACTTTGCTGGATATCGCACGCTTAGATCAAGGTGAAATGAAACCCGATATTGAGTCTATTGATGTAAGGACCCTGCTGTCACCACTTGTGGACGAAATGGCAATGCGCGCGCGGGAAAAAGGACTTCGTTTTAAAGCGATTATACGCCCGTGCTGGGTAAAAGCTGACAAAACGCACTTATACCGAATAACTCAAAACTTGCTTTCAAATGCGGTGAAATACACGGAAAATGGCCGCGTCTTGTTCATTATCAAGCCTGTCAAAGACACCGTTTATTTCAAAGTTATCGACACAGGCATTGGCATATCTACCGATAAAAAAGACAGCATTTTTGGTGACTTTTTCCGCGCAAACGAAAGCAAGGAACACGGTATAGGTCTTGGCTTGGGGGTTGTACGACGTTTAAGTCTGCAGTTGAACAGCGATATTAGTGTTACCTCGAAAATAGGCAAAGGCAGCTGCTTTGCGTTTAGCTTGGATAAAGCTGAGCCAAAACAGGTATCCAACGTTACAGCAAAGCCCCGCAGTACAACATTTACAGGCATGGACGTGCTTTGCGTGGACGATCAAAGAGAGAACTTAGATGCCATGCAGACCCTATTACAGAAATGGGGAATCAATGTGGTGCTTGCGAACAACTGGGATGACGCGTTGAAAGTCTGTGAGACTATTCAGCCTCAAATCTTACTCATGGATTATCAGCTCAGTCATGACAGCGAGAAAAATGGGCTAGCTTTGATTGAAGAGATAAGACATCGACTTAATATTGTGGTGCCAGCAGCGCTTATAACGGCGACACCAGATGAAAGCTTAGTTACACAGTGTAAAGCCCAAGGCGTAAACTTCTTAGCTAAACCGCTAAAACCAGCGAAACTGCGCGCACTACTTCAAAGTATGACGCGCTACATCAGGGAGGCGAAAAACGTGTAGCTAGTAGCTCGCTGCATGTTTTTCGCTATTTGTGTAAGGAAAGACGTCTAGAGTAATTCGTCGTGTGGTTTACTTTCTTCAATTTTAACCACCGGCGTTTCTACGCTCGACTTTGCCACCACTTTTCCCATTGCTCCCCACTTCTCTTTAGGGTTGAGCAAAACAGGACGGGTTAAAATTAGGTTATTAGGATACATGAGGGTTTCACGCTCAGCGGTAAGCAAGCGCGTGCTAAACGGCCCTACATCGGCAATCACACCTTCAATGAAGTTATCGCCGTCGAGAATGCGCACATAATTACCTCTGCGATAGGCTACGTTTGTGAGCAAAATAAAGTACGCAGTGATGTTACTGATGAGTGACCAACTAGCAAAAAGCGCAACACCGGTTACCGTGATGATAGAAGTGGAAAGCACTAAGAGCCCAGAAAAATCAATCCCCCATGCTAGCAACAACAAGGCTAACGATACTGTAGCGACAATAACCCGTGCAGCAAAAAGTCCTTTAATAGCACTATTTGATTTTAGCTTTGACTTTACGATGTTGGTTTCTAATTTCGGCAGCAACTTACGAGACATCGCCAAATAAATTAGTAAAACCAAACCACTCCACACGACATTTGACTGGTACTGAGTTAACCACGCCAAAAACCCATGCCACCACTCATTCATTAACCCAAATCCTTACATTTTTTCGTTAAGCAGACTGACCTTAAATTCTGATTTTACGTTAAAAAGGCCGACGCGCTCTAATGCTAACGTGAAAAACAGTCAAGTTCATGCATTAAAAGCAATCGACACAACAAGAATTATTCGTAAGACACCCCCGAACACTTACATTAGTATGCGCGCAAAAATGACTTGTCTATTTAACAATCACGTTCTAACGTGGTAATAGATTGGTCGATAAAACGACAAAATAAAACACAAACTACAGGCTTTTTTATAATGCGCATTGCAATTCTTTCTAGAAATCCTCGTCTTTACTCTACTTCACGCTTAGTCGAAGCTGGGCAGGCTCGCGGGCATCAGGTTGACGTTATCGATACCATGCACTGCTACATGGATATCACCAGTGCGCGACCGTCAGTTCGCTATAACGGTAAGCGACTACCCTATTACGATGCAGTGATCCCGCGAATTGGCGCATCGGTTAGCTTTTATGGCACATCAGTCGTTCGCCAATTTGAAATGATGGGCACATACAGCCTTAACGAGTCGGTTGCTATCAGCCGCTCTCGAGATAAATTGCGTTCGTTGCAGCTTTTATCACGTAAAGGCATAGGTATGCCGAGAACAGGCTTCGCACACCATCCTGACAAAATCGACGATGTTATTAAGACGGTTGGCGGCGCCCCAGTGGTTATTAAGTTACTTGAAGGCACGCAAGGTATTGGCGTGGTATTGGCCGACACGCAAAAAGCGGCAGAGTCGATCATTGAAGCCTTTATGGGTCTTAACGCCAGTATTTTAGTGCAAGAGTTCATTAAAGAAGCGGGCGGTGCAGATATTCGTTGCTTTGTGGTAGGTGGAAAAGTTGTAGCAGCGATGAAGCGCCAAGCAGCACCTGGGGAATTCCGCTCTAACCTTCACCGTGGCGGTCAGGCAAGTTTAGTTCGCCTAAGTCCAGCGGAACGCAAAACAGCGGTAGATGCGGCTAAAACGATGGGACTAAATTGTTGTGGCGTAGATATTCTTCGTTCGAACAACGGTCCAGTCGTTATGGAAGTAAACTCATCGCCGGGCCTTGAAGGCATTGAGAAAGCGACCAATAAAGATGTGGCCAGTATGATCATCGAGTTCATTGAAAAAAGCGCAGAGCCGCACAAAACAAAAACCCGTGGAAAGGGCTAGCGCCCTTTAACCTTTGCTATGCAATAACGTAAATATAGGAAAACGTTAGTGGTAAATGATGTTTTAAGAATTGGGGGTGAAAACATTGCTCCTGGCGAAACAAAAAAGATTGAGTTAGAAATGCCGCCGTTGTACACGGCCACCAATATGAGCATTCCGGTTTACGTTAAACGAGGAAAGCGACCAGGTCCCATTATGTTCGTCAGCGCAGCCATTCACGGTGACGAATTAAATGGCATCGAAATAGTAGGCAGACTTATCCGCTCAAAAGCGATCGAACGCCTAAGAGGAACCCTTATCGCGGTGCCTATGGTTAATGTGTACGGCGTACTAAACCAGTCTCGTTATTTACCCGATAGACGCGATTTGAACCGCAGTTTTCCAGGGAGTAAAAAAGGTTCGCTTGCCGGTAGGTTAGCCAACTTGTTTTTCAAAGAAGTGGTAAGTAAGTGCGATGTCGGCATTGACCTTCACACCGGCGCTATACACCGTAGTAACTTGCCACAGATTCGCGCTGACTTAGACGACCCAGAAGTACTGGAAATGGCAAAAGCGTTTGGCGTACCTGTACTTCTTAACGCAGAGTTACGCGATGGCTCTTTGCGCGAATCGGCCAGTGAAAGTGGCGTTAAAATTCTGCTTTACGAAGCAGGCCAAGCGTTACGTTATGACGAGTTTTCTATTCGTGCCGGCGTAAGAGGCATTATTAATACCATGCGTCATTTGGGCATGCTGAATAAAAGCCGTAGCAAGGGCCACAGTATCGAGCGTTTTATAGCGCGCCAAAGTGGTTGGGTTCGCGCGCCAGAAAGTGGCTTTGTGACGCATCTAGCACAGCTAGGTGACCATGTTGAGAAAGGTGACAAACTGGCCATTATTGCTGATCCGTTTGGCAATTATTTAGACAGCCTTGAAAGCCCTGCAGAAGGTGTTGTAATTGGTAAACAAAATATTCCGCTTACCCAAGAAGGTGAAGCGGTATACCACATTGCATACTTTTCAGAGCCTGATACTGTTGCAGAACACGTAGAATTATTACAAGACAATTTATTGCCACCAGAACAGGGTCCTGTTTTATAAAATTGGTAGAAAAACTGATGAACAATAAAAAAATTGTTGGTGCGGTAGAGCTGTGCGATTTACCAAAACTCGCCATCTCTGATTTGAACGTACGCGTTGATACAGGGGCGGCAACGTCTTCACTCCACGTTGATAACATTGAAGAGTTTGATCAAGACGGTGAATTATGGATTAAATTTGATATTCATCCGGACATTCACAACGTTGAACGCGTGGTTCGCAGAGAAGCACGTGTAGAAGGACAAAAACGCGTAAAAAGCTCAACGGCTACACTTGAGAAGCGCTATGTTATAATTACGCCTATAATAATGGACGGGTACCAGTGGGATATTCAGTTAACCCTAACGGACCGCTCTGAAATGACCTATTTGATGCTGCTCGGAAGAGAAGCGATGAGTGGTCAATTTATTGTAGACCCCGAACACGACTTTTTGCTGACGGGGAAAGACTAGCAATACAAGTTTGCCAATGGTTAAACAACGTTAATACCTGCGGCAACTTGCAGTAAGGCATGCGTTTAGTGCATGAAATACAAAATATGGACGTTACGAAAAAAGCCCTCAGTGTTGCCGCTCTACTGTTGAGTGTATTTACACTATTGAGTGCTCATGCTCAGCAGCAAAACACAAATGAGGTAAGTACTGACTTACCTCACACCGTTCTCCGCTTGCCAAATATTCATCCTGGACGAGACGCCGTATACGCCTACGCTAAACGTCTTCTCACAGAATCACTGCGCGTTACTGAACCTCAATACGGTTCTTTTGAACTGATTGTCAGCGACCAAGAAACGGCGCAAGAACGTCAACTACGCAGCCTTGAACACAACATGCTAGACGTGACGTGGAGCGTTACCTCGACAGAGCGTGAACGTCAGTTCCTGCCCATTCGCATTCCCATTATGGCGGGTCTTTTTGGTAAGCGTGCACTGCTGGTCAGAGAAGGCGATACGCGACTTAAAGAAGTAAAGTCATTAAACGCGTTACGAGCATACCGCGCGGTTTTGGGCTACGACTGGCCCGATACGAAGATATTTCGCGCAAACGATATCCCAGTGTTGGAAACGACCTACCGGGCGTCATTTCGCATTGTTTCAGAAGGCTTCGCCGATATGTTTCCAAGAAGCGTAATGGAAATCAAAGAGGAGCTTTCAGACAAAACCCTTTCTCGCGGCCTAACTATTGATGAACACCTTATAATATCGTATCCAAGCCCCATCTTTTTCTTTGTGGGAAGCGACAATCAGGCATTAGCCGGGCGGATAGCTGAAGGCCTGTTAAGGCTCTTCGAAACGGGTAAGTTTCAGGAGCTACTGTTAGCTCACGATAACTTTAGAGAAGGTATGGCACTTACCGAAGGGCGAACGGTTATTGAAATTGACAACCCTTTGCTCAGTGAACAAAGCCGCTTGGCATTGGAAAAGTTCTTACCGGAATTTGCTACCTCAGAAGACGTGCTTACGTTCGACGTTACTGAACCGGCGGCTCCAACTCAAGTTGTGAAGCAATAAGTACCGCTTGTGTGCGGTTGTTTATGCCCAGCTTTTTAAAGATAGCAGTAACATGCGCTTTAACCGTGGCCTCTGCGATATCTAAATTAAAGCCAATTTGCTTGTTCAGCAAGCCGTCTCGCATGTAACAAAGCACTTTGTATTGCGAAGGCGTTAGCGAGGCAACTTTGTCCGCTAATTCAGAGAATTCTTCATTCACCTCATCAACGTCTTCACTTAAGTTATCAGGTAGCCATACATCGCCATCCAGAATTGCTTCTACGGCGTTTGCAATATCTTGCGCACTGGCAGTTTTTGGGATGAACCCTAGCGCGCCCACGCTAATAATCTTTGAAATAAGTGTGGTGTCTTCTGTGCCAGAGACTACGGCAACAGGAAGTTCGGGAAAGAGTTTTCGAATATGCAGCAAACCAAACAAATCATTGCTACCCGGCATGTGCAAATCAAGCAGCAATAAGTCGATATCCTCGTTGTTGAGAATATCGACTGTAGTGTTAAGGTCTCCCGCCTCTTTGAGGGTTAAGGCTGGAAGTGACAACGACAACGCGCCTCTTAGTGCATCGCGATACAGCGGATGATCATCAGCGATTAGAAGGGTTATCATTGTCTATATCCTTAGTTTCTACTTATTTAGACGTTCCTCTATCAGTGTATCAACAACCGATGGATCCGCCAACGTAGATGTGTCACCTAATTGCTCATGCTCATTGGCGGCAATCTTACGCAAAATACGGCGCATAATTTTACCAGAGCGGGTTTTAGGTAATCCGCGAGACCATTGGATCATATCAGGTGTAGCAATCGGGCTTAGCTCTTGACGCACCCACGCCTTAAGCTCTTTAGTAAGGGCTTCATCTGCTTCAACCCCTTCATTTGGCGTTACGTAAACGTAGATACCCTGCCCTTTGATATCATGTGGGAAGCCAACAACGGCAGCCTCAGCCACTTTAGGATGGGCAACAAGTGCACTTTCGATTTCAGCGGTGCCCAAACGGTGTCCAGAAACGTTTAGCACGTCATCTACACGACCGGTGATCCAGTAGAAGCCATCTTCGTCGCAACGAGCACCGTCACCGGTGAAGTACACACCTTTGTACGCGCTAAAGTAGGTGTTAATAAAGCGCTGATGATCGCCATAAACCGTTCGAGCTTGGCTAGGCCAGCTGTCTTTAATAACAAGATTACCTTCTGCTGCCCCTTCAAGCTCATTACCGTCAGCATCAAATAGCGCAGGCTGAATGCCGAAGAATGGACGGGTCGCTGAGCCAGGCTTCAACTCCGTAGCGCCAGGTAAAGGCAGGATCATGTGTCCACCTGTTTCTGTCTGCCACCATGTATCGATGATTGGACAACGGCTCATACCAATTACGCGGTGGTACCATTCCCATGCTTCAGGATTAATAGGTTCACCTACTGTTCCTAACAGACGAAGCGATGAGACATCACACCCTTCAGCTGGAACATCTCCGTGGGCCATTAATGCGCGGATAGCAGTTGGCGCGGTATATAAACTATTTACTTTGTATTTTTCCACTACCTGAGCAATACGCTTAACGTCTGGATAGGTTGGTACACCCTCAAAGAACACTTGTGATGCGGCGTTCACCATAGGGCCATAAACCATGTAGCTGTGGCCTGTGATCCAGCCTACATCAGCGGTACACCAATAAACATCGTCTTCTTTGTAGTCAAAGGCATATTTAAAGGTCATCGCAGAATATAAGAGATACCCGCCCGTGGTGTGTACTACACCTTTTGGCGTTCCAGTAGAGCCTGATGTATAAAGGATAAACAGTGGGTCTTCCGCGTTCATTACCTCTGGTTCACACTGCGCTGACACGCCATCAACAGCGTCATGCCACCACACATCGTGCTTAGCATTCCAGTCTACTTCTCCTCCTGTGAGCTTATGAACTAAAACATGAGTAATAGACGGACACGCATCACCAGACAGTGCTTTATCCACATTCGCTTTCAGTGGAATACTTCTTCCAGCACGACGGCCTTCATCAGCAGTAATCACGACTTTGGCGTTGCTGTCATTGATACGATCGGCAATAGCGTTAGGTGAAAATCCACCGAAAATCACCGAATGTACTGCACCAATTCGGGCACACGCTAGCATGGCGTAGGCAGCCTCAGGTACCATCGGCATGTAAATCGCAACACGATCACCTTTTGCTACGCCCATTTCTTTAAGTGCATTCGCTAATTTACAAACTTCATAGTGCACTTGTTGATACGTGATATCTTGGCTATCTTCTGGTGAGTCACCTTCCCAGTGAAAGGCGACTTTTGTGGCATTATCAGCTAAATGGCGATCAATACAGTTATAGCTGGCATTTAATTCACCATCTTCAAACCACTTAATAGACACATCGTTTTCACCAAACATTGTGTTTTTAATTTTGGTGGGCTTTTGATACCACTCAAGCATGGATGCGTGCTCAGCCCAGAACGCTTCAGGTTGCTCTACAGATTGCTTATACATCTCATCATATTGAGATGCGGTTAAATGTGTAGACTGAAGAATGTTCTCAGGCACAGGATAAGTTTTGCTGGCGGTCATAAAGATTGCCTCCAATATCAATGATGTAAAATTCTTGTTGTATGGTGAAACACTCTAGCCATTCACCCACAAAGCAAAATGAGACTTTGGTCTTAGCAGCATACAACTAAGGTTCTACTAGAAAAGTATTACGACTATAGTCTTATGCGACCATTGGCTTATTTAATTTTGAGATAATAAGTACACAATCAGCAATGTTAACGTTGAATTTACATTTATTTAACCACTTTTTTGGAACAGACACGATGAAAGCTAAAATAAAAAATACGGCTACAGCAGTAGCGCTGTGCCTGGCAGCATCTACAGGTGCAGCACAAGCAGCAACAATCGGCGACACAAGTGTGAAATTCACAGGCTACATTAAAGTCGACGCTATGGTTAGTGACTACTCAGATGGCACAATTGCATCAGGTAGCGTAGGTCGCGATTTCTATATTCCTTCACTAACACCTGTTGGTGGCGTTGACGAAGATCCACAATTTGACGCGCATATCAGAACGTCACGATTCCGCTTTGCTACTTCTACTCCAACTGCTGAAGGCGATACCATTAACGGTGTTTTCGAGCTCGACTTCATTGTAACGAGCGGCGGTGATGAGCGTATCAGTAACTCCTACGTGCCTCGTGTTCGCCATGCATACCTTACCTACAAAAACTGGTTGGTAGGTCAAACTTGGACGACATTCATGGACGTTGGTTCACTACCAGAGTCTCTTGATTTCATTGGTACGACTGACGGTATTACCTTTGGTCGTCAAGTTATGGTGAGATATACCAACGGCGGCCTTCAGCTTGCGCTAGAAAACCCAGAATCAACCATTACGCCATTTGGCGGTGGTAGCCGAATTACGAGTGACGACAACAGCGTTCCAGACTTTGTAGCTGCCTATACGTCAAAGTATGACTGGGGTTATGTAAAAGTTGCGGGCTTATTAAGACAGTTGTCTTACGATAATGCCGCTGGCATTGATGCGGACGAAACCAGCTTTGGTGTATCGGTAACCGGTAAATACAATTTGTCTAATGGCGACGATATTCGCTTCACGTTCAACACGGGTAAAGGTTTAGGCAGATACTCTGCGCTAAACGCAGTTAATGGTGCAGTACTTACCGAAAGCGGCGACCTTGAAGCCATAGACTCAACAGGTTATGGCATTGCGTATCGTCACAAGTGGAGCGAAAAAGCGCGCAGTAGCATCATGTTCTCGGCGTTTGAAGCAGACAATGACGTATCATTAACAGGTTTAGCCACCACTGAAAGCACTTATAGTACACGTGTAAACTACTTGTACTCGCCAACTAAAGCGCTAACCGTTGGTGCTGAATACGCTTTCGCAAAGCGTGAGATTGAAGCCGGCCTTGAAGGCGACATGAACCGCTTCCAAGTTTCAGCAAAATACGCATTCTAAGAAATCCGCTAAGTTAAAAAAGAAAAACGGCACTGAGCTCATCAGCGCCGTTTTTTTGTGCATACAGAAAATAGAATGGCGCGCTACGTTAGCTACATAGTGGTGAAGATAATACCCAAAGGCATAATAAAGAATAAGCCACCGATATAAGCTGCGCCGTACATTTTCCGCTCTGCCGCTATCACTGATAATTGATAAGACAAATTGAGCGGAATATTGCGCAATAAAGGCAGCCCGTAAATAAGCGTAACGCCCAGAACGTTATAAATCAGGTGCACTAGCGCTATTTGTAGTGCAAATCCACTATTAACCCCCACTACACCCAACGCTGCGATAAGCGCAGTGATACATGTACCTATATTCGCGCCCAATGTGAACGGATAGATATCCTTAGCTTTTAAAATTCCACTACCAACCAAAGGTACCATAAGCGATGTAGTAGTTGACGAGGATTGCACTAGCACGGTCATCACAGCACCTGACGTTATTCCAGAGAGCGGACCTTTTCCTATGCTGGTATGCAATAACGCCTTTGCCTTGCCCACCATAAGTGATTTCATAATTTTACCCATGTAGGTAATTGAAAACATAATAAGGCCAATGCCAAGAATTATTTTCGCTACGCCCGGATAAATAGAAGGTAAAAAGGAGAATGCTTGTGTAACTAAGTCTGTTACCGGTTGCGTCATCGCTTTAATAGGATTAACACCAGACACACCGATGGCTTCACCAGTATGGAGAAGCGCAACCAATTGGGCACTTAAAAACTCCAAAATACCAAACGCCATTTCAAGAGGTAAGAAAATTAGTACCGACAGTACATTGAAGAAGTCATGAATAGTGGCCGCATTGAAGGCTCGTTGAAACTCGTCTTTTTTTGCAACATGACCAAGGCTCACCAAGGTGTTGGTAATACTGGTCCCAATGTTGGCACCCATCATCATGGGTATAGCGATAGTTATGGGTAAACCACCCGCTACCATTCCGACAATAATAGAGGTAACCGTACTTGAAGACTGAATAAGTGCGGTACACACCATACCAATAATCAATCCCATGACAGGATTAGAAGCAAAACTAAAAAGAGATTTCGCGTGGTCGCCAGTAGCAAATTTGAATCCGCTGCCAATCATGCTAACAGCTAATAACATCACATAGACTAATAAGGCTAAAAGAAGCCACTTACGCCAGTTATGTGCTTTTTCTAGCACGCTGTTCTGGGCTAGTTGAGGGTCAATCATTGACATAATACGCACAACTTCATACTTGAAAAACTCATAATATGACGTGCGTATTACACAAAAATGACGGGGTGTGAAACGCTACCCCGCCATTCTTAGGAAGAAAATAAATTCGCTTAGAAGCCTAAAGGATACTGCCTTAGTACACTGTGAATGTCGTCCAATGTTTCCTTCGAAAGTGAAATATCAAACGCGTCTATATTTTCTTTAAGTTGAGGCACAGTGGTAGCACCAATAATTGTTGAGGTAACACCAGGTACTTGCTTACACCACGCCAACGCGAGCTGCGAAGGTGTTATTCCTGCGTTTTCTGCAATCTTCATATATTCTGCTGTAGCTGCCTGCGCTGGCGCTTTATCTCTAAATAACCCCATACGCTGAGCTAGTGTCCAACGACTACCTTCCGGTCTGGCTCCATCCTGATACTTACCACTTAACATACCCGTTGCTAACGGCGACCACGGAAGGTAAGCAATGTTCTCTAGTTCACACATTTCAATTAAATAAGGCCAGTCTTTCGCATGAAGTAAACTGAACTCATTTTGAATAGAAACTGGAAGCGGCATATCCAGCTCTTTGCAAAGTGTAAGAAAGGCGTGAATGCCCCAAGGCGTGTCATCTGACAGCCCCCAGTGTCTAATTTTCCCTTCATCCAGCGCGCGCTTAATGCCTAAAAGGATATCACGCATACCATCCAGTTCTTTTTCTCGATTGGTTTTGGTTGGATCAGCACCATCCGGCCAATGCTTACCGAAATGAGGTGTAACTCTATTCGGCCAATGAAGCTGGTAAACGTCGATATAATCGGTTTTTAAGCGCTCTAATGAATAGGTGAGTGCGTTTGCGATAGCGTCAGCTGTAATGGGCCCTGCGTTGCGAATGTACTTCAAACCGCTGCCAGCAATTTTAGTCATTAAAACAATGTCAGAGCGCTTTGATTCGTTCCGCGAAATCCAATTACCGATAATGCGCTCTGTATCGCCATAGGTATCTACATTTGGGGGAACAGGATACATTTCGGCCGTATCGACAAAGTTCACGCCTTTATCCAGGGCAAACGCCATTTGCTCGTCTGCATCTTGCTGGGTGTTTTGAATGCCCCATGTCATTGTGCCCAAACACACATCCGACACCTGTAAGTCGCTATTTCCTAAGCGGTTAAACTTCATTTTTGCTTCTACCTTGCTTGGCTTATACCTTATTGATGCAATAATGAGTCGACCGCTTAAGAAATAAAAGTGCCCTCTGTGGTTATGAGGCTTTCTTAGTGGCCAACTCGGCTTCTACACTTGCTAGCCGCGCCTCAATATCTCTTTTGGACTCGACCATTTCATTCGCCAATTCTGCGAGTGATTTTAACTCTGCAAACCCTAACTTTCTCGTATCAATCATTTGATACTGACGCTTACAGCGATAAAAGAAAGTAAGAAAGTTAACAAAAGCGCGGTGAAATGTCGCAAAACTCTTGATCAATACCAGAATTAACACGATAGACGTGAGCGCAGCAATACTTAGACTGTAAATACGCACTTGGCCTTCTTGTTGTTCAATCATAGGTTTCAAGGCGGTATCGACACCCTTTAGCTGTGTCTCCACATTATGTGCGCTTTGTCTGAACTCTCCGCGAAGGCCTTCATTGTGAGTTACACCAAACGTTGTGAACGCATCAACTAATTGCAACAGCGCTTCTCTATATTGTATCAATGACTCATCAAGCGTCGAACTATTGCGGTAATCAGCAACTAAACGCTCAGTCATTTCGTTCATCAACTTCGCATAATACCCTTCTTGGGTTATTTGATAATTTCGCGTGGCGAGTTGAATATTGGTTAACAACTCTCTTGATAATGGGTCTTGAGAAAGTGCCCCTTCGTTGAGTACCTTTTCTAGCTCGGAAATACGCCCTCTCAGCCCGTCATTTTGCGTGAGCCCAATTCGCTCTTGAAGAGAGACAACCTGTTGGAATACCCCACTGTAGGCCTCCATTGAGGCAGACAGGCTTTCGACATCGGCCACAGGAAGACGGTATTCATTGAACATGGGGACAAGGGTAGTAAGTCGCCCCTTGAACAAATAGGACTGCTGAAGAAACTTGTCAAAGTAATCGGTGCCGTGGCGAAGTAAGAAATCCTTTTCGTGTCGTCTCATCTGAAGCAAATCTTGCCCCATTCTCAGTAGCGCATCTCGCTGCTGATTTAAGCCAATTAAACGCTGAGTGAAATAATGCTGACTTATCACCAGCATAGCCATTCCAATCACACAGATAAGGGTCATTAAAACCAATCGAGACTTAATTGAATCAAACTTCATGACAAACTCCTCTTGGGAGAAAACAGAGCGAACAAGACATAAACAAAAACTAATAAATGTTTAAATTTCGCCAACATACGCCATTACTATAGGTGCTTAACGTGACATTTTTTATTAAACCTTTGTAGCAATTTTGCACATTATTACATCAAAAAAAGTCACACATTTAGGGTGAAACCCCTATGTTCGAACAAAATTCAAACGGCCACTATTAGTGCGTACTTTGCTGCGATGACGTTAATCAAAAAACGCCGCGTTTTAATTAAGTACATGGCACGAATGCCATGCGCTTCAGCAACATAAACGCGTTCGGTAATGCTAACGACACAACAAGTCAAATGATTGTCTTAAGCATCTAAGAAAAAGCGCAGCCTCAAGAATTTGGAGAAGAATATGAAGAAGTTCGCCCTATCTACGTTAGCTGCAGCTATGCTAGCAAGCCCGTCAGCCCACACACTTGCCGATGCCTACATTGGCTCACAAATGGCTGAGAAACTTGTGTCGCTCTCCCCTGCTGAATCGCTGATGGCTGTTGTTACGTACGATCAAATGTCACCACTTGCCGAGTCACAAATTACGCAATTATTAAACTTGGGTATTACAGAAGGCGTGCAATTTAAGAACCTTCCAATCATTGGTGTGGTGGCAACGAAGGCGCAAATTGAGGCTATTGCTCAATTCGACGGTGTACGATCAGTTTTTGCGAACCGCGAAATGAAGCTATACAACGCTGATGCACGTGAGATCACAGGCGTTGCTGATTTGCAGGGCGAAGGATTTGCTTCAAGAAACAACGTTGAGTTCACTGGTAAAGGCTCAACTATTTTAGTGATTGATTCGGGTATTGACGCTTCTCACCAAGACCACTTCTTTGGCGATACTGTGGTTGATAACGTGCAAGCAATATTGAATCCGGGTGCGCTTTCTATCGTTGGCGTAACGGGTCCAACACTATCAAACCAAGTGAATACCGACCTAAACTCAGGACACGGCACACACGTTGCCGGTACTATCGCGGGTAGCGGTGTAATGTCTGATGGCAAGCACCGTGGAGCAGCCCCAGATGCTGACATCATTGGCTATGGTTCAGGCGCAGCAGTGCTGCTTTTAGATACTATCGGCGGCTTCGACTACGCAATTAGCAAGCAATACACCTTCGACAACCCTATCAAAGTTATCAGCAACTCGTGGGGTTCTAGCGGCAAGTACGAACCACTCGGCCCTGTTTCGTTGGCAAGTTACAAAGCACATAACATGGGAATGATTAGTGTATTCGCAGCAGGTAACGATGGCCCTGGTGAAGACTCGCATAACCCATATGCACAAATTCCTTGGGGTATCTCTGTAGGTGCGGGTGACAAGTTCGGAAAACTCGCTGGCTTTTCATCTCGCGGATTAAAAGGCGAGACTGGCGACTTTACTATGCCTGACGGCACGCAATGGACATATAACAACGAAGTCTCTGTTGTCGCTCCAGGTGTGGACATTATTTCTACTCGCGCCGTACTGAACGCCGCCGCGAATGGTGGAGACGCAGACATAGATGCAATTGAACCTCAGAACCTTCCTTTCTACACCATGATTTCTGGCACATCTATGGCGACACCGCATGTTTCAGGCATTATCGCATTGATGCTGGAAGCGAACCCGAATCTTGATAACGCGACCATTAAGCGCTTGCTGCAAGAGACAGCCACTAACATGCCTGGTTATGAGCGCTGGGAAGTCGGAGCGGGTTACGTTAATGCACGTTCAGCAGTTGCTGCTGCCCTACTTGAAGATATGGACCATAAAGTTACGGTTAATAACTTAGATGGTAAAAGCTTTAAGGCAAATGCACTTGTAACCACCAGCGATCGAGTAGAAAACTTCGATGTTTTTTATTCACCGGTAGGAGAGCCTGAAGTTATTCCTTTTGAAGTAGGTTCAGAAGAGGTACTTGTCAAAGCGTCTGCCGATAGTTTTGCAAACTTAACCAAGCTTGTTCTTGTAGCCCCTGACGGCACAGAATATCGCGGTAACTTAACTACGCCAGTACTTTCTACCACCATGCGTGTTGCTGCACCAGCCATGCCTGGTACGTGGGGCGTATATGTTTATGGTTTAACATCACTCTCTGGTGTAGAAGCTGACCCATTAGGTTTAACTAACGGCCCAGGTTTACCTGAAACATTTAACGTCACCGTGTCGTTCGAAAATAGCGGCGGCTTTGAAGGTATGGACGATGTAGAAGGTCACCCTCAACAAAACGCCATAGAGTTCGCGGTAAGTGAGCGCTTAATGGACGCCATCAATAGTCGAGGCTTTTCACCTGATGCTCGTCTTAAACGCAAGGACTTTGCGCGCTATGCGGTAATGGGTGGAGCCGTTAGACAGTACCGTGACCTTTTGAATGAAGAACGTCCTAATATTGGTTCAGTACCTGGTTTTGACAAAGCGTTCGTTGAATCAGTAATGGTTAAAGGTGGCGCACTTAAAGATAAGCTTCGTACACAGTCTCCTGTACTTCGCAGCGAAAATGGTAGTGCTGACCCGTTCGCTAGTGTTACTAAGCTAGATATCGCTTACTCACTGGTACAGATGCTTGGCTTGGAAGAAGCAGCACTTAGTTTTGACCCTAACGCCGACATCGTTGTTGACTATAACGGTGAGCAAATTGTGCTAGAAGATCAAGACAGTATTCCGGCTGATATGAAAGGCTACGTTCAGTTAGCACTTACTTTGTCGTTGATTAACGCAGAATTTGGTGTAGAGCAAAGTCCATTCAGCATCACGCCTACTATCACTGCGAGCTTCGCGCCAGATACGGTTATAACCAGAGCGCATTACGCTGTATTGGCTTCGCGCTTCTTTGCTCAGTATTTCGAATAAAATCGCAAACCACTGAAAACGGTGCCATTATATTAATTGATAATGGCACCATTTTAGGTTAAATTTTAACCAATACTGAAAGAGGTCATCCTATGATGTTTACTGCGATGAAATTCAGACAACTTACCACCGTTGTTGCCACCACAGCTCTACTTTTGTTTTCCACTGCACAAGCACAGGTAGTCACGCCTACAACTCTCACTGTCGACGACAATAAGATTCAGGCCAAACTGACGCTAAGCAGCTTAATTGAAGTAGATTTAACCGTAGAGTTCGAAAACAGTATTGGCCTTAATGCTAACAACATTGACATTACCGCTGAGCTGCTTGACCCCACAGACTTGACCATTACAGACCGCCTGCCCTCAGCACTAACAAGCGCTGTTTCGGGTTTTCCGGTTCTTGTATCAATCTCTCCGAAAGCTGACGCCGGTTTTGGATTTGAAGGTTTAGCGATGGTTGAGCTTTACACTAAAGCTATTCACTACACGCCAACCATTCCATGGCGCTTGTTTACGTCTCACGACGGTGGCGAGTTTGAAGACATAACAACGTTAACGTCATCAGGCAGTTTTCGTGCACGCGGCAGCACAGGACAATTTTCAGATTTTATTATCTTATTAGATAATCGCCCATCAGGTTCTGTTATCAATGACAAAGTTGCTTCTTTAAGCACAATCGTAAATGGCAATCGCAATAAAATTGCTGCGCTATTAGAGGCAGCCATAGACAGTGGAATAAACGATGTCCAGTCGGCATTGGCGGTAAACGATGACGATGCGGCACTGGCTGCTGTAGATAGCCTTATATCGCTTATTGATAATGCGTCTGGCAATGAAATTGCAGATGTATGGCGCTCAAGTGGTGACGTTGTGAACGTGAAAGGTTTACTACTTACTCAGCTACAAACATTACGCTTTAGCTTAAGAACATTGTAAATCAAGCTGGAGACTGAAACGTTTAATTGCGTTGAAATCGACGCAATTAAACCAGCGTTTGGCGTCACTGATAAGCAAGAAACTCTCTTATTTGTGTAATTTTATACAAACAAATTGAGAGGAGATGGCACCAGTGACGCGACGAGGAATATGCCATGCCGTTACAAATAGCCTTTACAGAAAATAACGGAAGCGTAAGTGAGCACTTGCTTTTTGAAGGTCGCGAATATCAGGTCGGCCGCTCCGAAAGCGCGGACATCGTTATTCCCCACCCCCAAGTTTCTCGCTCTCATATTGTATTACGAGCAAACAAACAAGCTGACAACGATCACGTTTGGCAGCTAAATGACATGAGTTCTACAGGGTGCTTCAGTGCGGGAATTCAAATAAAGCACCTGACGCTAGACAAACCCCATGTATTACAGCTTGGTCCAGTACCCTGTGAATTTACTCCCCTTGCGCTCAATAATGTGGTCAAACTTGACAGCCAACGAGAGTGGAGAAAGCAACAATTAAAGCAGTACCAAACGCAGCTTCAACAGTGTAATAGCAGTACTGCTCTTATTAACCTTGCCAGAGAATGTTTAACCCAATCATTAGGGTGTGAACGGGCATCACTCATTTTGTTTGATAAGATAAATAACTATCAACTCGGGATAGGCTATGAAAGCTGGATGCAAGGTGAGGACTTTACCGGTAGCCGTACTATCATCAACCAGTGCATGCAAGCTAACGCTGTTCGTGCCATTGGCAATATTGTTTGCGACAAATCGTTAAACAAGCAGCATAGTATAATCAGTCACGGCATTCAGGCTGCCATCTGTGTACCTGTTTGTATTGATGAAAAGCCCGTTGGCGTATTGTACGCAGACTCGACGCTGGGACGCCGTTACTTTACCCAAACGGACATAGATTTTGCCACCTCTTTAGCGAATATGATTTCGATGCGTTTGTTATTCCACACAATTGAGCATAAACTTTCACTTATAAGCTAAAATAAAAATAACAATTTAGTGACGCAATTCGTCTATTCGATTGCGTCGCTGTAGTGGTTAGTGAAGTGTGGAGAAGGCTTTGAACAGGCCCGATGTATTCTCGTCGCAAAACAATTCTCTTAAAACTGAGGCGCTAGCTTTAGGGACTTCTATTGCGCCAAATTCCCGTCTAGCTAACCGGTTTCGAATTGTTGAACAACTTGGCTCAGGTGCTCAGGCCACCGTTTTCAGCGCCATCGATGAATTACTTGATGTGAAAGTTGCACTTAAGGTCATTGAGGGTGGCGCCAGCGACCCGGTTAAAATGCAAACCATCCGCAATGAAGTCAACATTGCTAGGCAACTACAGCATCCTAATATCATCCGTGTTCATGACGTTTTCTCTGATGGAGATACCGCCTTTTTTACAATGGCGTTTATTGAAGGCGATCCTCTGTATACACGCATTCAACAACCTATCAGCAAAGCCGATTTCGACAAGTGGCAACAACAGCTCGTTGAGGCACTGTTGGCCTGTAAATCGATAGGCATTAAACATGGCGATATAAAGCCAGACAATATCCTTCTTGATCACAATGAAGACATTAAACTGATCGACTTTGGAATTGGGCAGAGCGCTGCATCTGGCGCTCAAACGAGCGGACACCAACGCTATACCGCTCCTGAAGTCATCCAGACTGGGAAAGCGAGCGAACACTCTGACACCTACAGCTTAGGAAGAGTGTTAGAAGATATGCTGGGCTGTGTACAAAAGGAAGGACTGGGCTTTTCTCAATACCTGTGGACGAAAAAACGCAAAGCTTGTATTGATCAATTAACACACCATTTGCCAGCGAAGAGACTCTCTTTGGAGCAAGCGCTTAACATTAGCTCATCCGGCGATAACGGCAGTGCTAATGTAACTTACAAAACCCTTGTCACCTTTTCCGCCATTGCCATATTGGTACTTGTGATTAGCGCCAGCATTTTTTCTTACTCTTGGTATCAAAAAACGCAACCCAGACTGCCCTCTGATACTCCTATTCAGCTACTCGTACTCAATGACCCTCAATATCCACTTTTAGATACGATAAACACGTTACTGCGCTATCCCCTGTCTACTCATCCTCACATTGTTTTAGATGATAAAGCGCAAACCCAAACATTGATGTCAAACTTAGCGTTATCCCCATTTAATAACGACAATGACAGAGTAGACTTAGCGGCTTCCACGTCGGTAAACAGCGTATTATTACTTGATGCTACGCCTACCAGTAGCGATAGTTACCTACTTCACGCCAGTGTTCTTAGTATGCCCGCTAACAAACCTATTTTTACCGTGTCGCATAATGTAAATGCAAACACCCTGTCAGATGATTTAAGTGTATTTGCTAACAAGCTCATTCAATCGTTATTTGACGCCATCGAAACGCAATCGCCCCAACCACTTCCTGACTTACGCTACCTTGATGCCTTGGATACCGCTTGGCAAAAAGGAGAAGCGTTAAATAGCGCAGACACCGTTGAGGCGATTATAGCAACCACACCGGACTATCCGGGTGGATGGGTGGCAAAGGCTCGAAACGATTTAAATACGGGCGACTATGACGGTGCCAGGCAAGCGGTAGAAACTTTATTCCAACTCTCTGACTTGGCAGTGTATTGGCGTTTACAGGGCGAGCTATTAAGAGCAGAGCTAAACGAAGATCTGTCTCTTGCTCAACAATCAATAGATGCGCTTGTTTCTCAGTCCCTGACAGACCAGACTTACTGTCGATGCGTGCAGACATATATCAGTGGGCTGGCGAAGATGCCAAAGCAATGTCCGACTATAAAGCGGCTTTAGCCCTTCGCCCCAATAATGGACAACTTTGGTTTGAACTTGCTCGTCTGCAAATTATTAATGGGGACATTGAAACTGCCACCAGCGACTCATTAACTCGAGCACTCGTAGCGTTTCGTCAAGCAAAAGATCCCCGAGGCGAGAGTTTAGTACTTAACGCTTTTGGTATTGCTTACCTACGTACAGCTGACAATGTGGCTGCAGCGCAGTATTTTAAAGACGCACTGGCATTGCGTGATGCAAAAACGCAGCCCTCTCAGCGGGCTAAAACCTTAGCCAACCTCGCCATTGCCACATCTCTTACGGGCGACTATGCCACTGCAGAGGCGTCATTAGAAGAAGCGGTAAAACTACTCCACGATTTAGGTGACTTGGCACAAGAAGCCCATGTAAACGATACACTAGGTTTTATGTTTGAAGAGCGAGGCCAGTTCGCAAGAGCGTTAGAGTACTACAAACGCGGTCTTGATATTCGTGTGCAAACCGATGACAAGGTGCTTCAGCCGCAAAGTATGAGCAATGTGGCCTATATGCATTTTCTAATTGGAGATATCTCTCTTGCTGAGATTTACTGGCAGCAGGCGAAAATGCTATTTGAAAGAAATGGGGACGAGTCTCACTTACTTCGAACCCATCAAAATCTTGCACAGTTGAGTTTGGTAAAAGGGGACAAGAATACCGCCACCAATTATTTAACCACTGTCGAGCAACGACTCGGTACACAGCACAATCAAGAAAAGCTTTATAACCACCTGCTATTCAGCTACTTAAACTTTGCAAACGGAAATTTGACTGAAGCCACGCAGCACGCCGCTGACGCAAGGCGCTTAGCTCAGGCTTCTGAAGATGTCAGAGCCCAAACCGAGGTATTACTATGGCAGGGAGAGATGTGTTTACTTACCGCAAACTGGTTATGCCTAGAAAACAGTCTTGAAACCGTGACGCCTACCATTAGCGAAGAGCGCCACGAGCAATTTGCCGTTTATCAATGGTTAACATTGGGATTGAAGCATCATAAAGGCACACTAAATAACGAACGAGACGAGATCTACACTACACTTGTCGATAACACCAACGTGCCGGTCATCACTGAAATTAAAATTCTGCTCGACATACAGCAGCGACTTTCTTTGAATGAAAATAGCAGCGCCATGGAGAAGCTTAGCTCGCTCATTAAACCAACCTACTACCAGCCTTACCTGCAGTGGCTATACGTAAAGGCGTCACTAGGTGATGAAGAGTCTATCGAAAAGTTAAAGCAAAAATTAGCGTTATATCCTACCTACTGGCGTAACCACCTTTACTATCGCGCCATTCCAGGTAAAGAAGACACGGTGGATGACTTAACATCCAAATGGCTATCTCAATTACCTGAGCAACAGGTTGGAGACTACAGGAACGCCTATTTTGACTGACTTGGCCACCGAGATAGAGAACATTAAAGCGTTACAGGCGACACTTCAGGCTCGATTAGATGCCGATCAAGAGGTTTTGCAACAGCTCGCAAAACGATTGTGGGCTCAACAAGAATCAGAAAAAGCGAAGCTTTCTCGTGAATTACATGATGGGATTGGTCAGCTGCTCACAGGGCTGACACGAAGACTGCAAGCACTATCAACCTCTTCGCCTGAGCTTGAAGCACTACACGGCATCGCTGAAATGGCGTTAAATGATGTCAGACAATTATCGCGGCTAATGAGCCCAACAATCCTTGATGACTTAGGTCTTAAACCAGCACTTAACTGGCTTTGTAGAAATTTGCTTAGTGGTGAAGATATTGAATATCACACCGAGATTACCGTACCGCCTGATCTGCCTAAAGACATAAGCACATTATTATTTAGAATTGCGCAAGAAACGCTGGTTAATGCTATAAAACACAGCGAGGCCACCAACCTAACTTTATCAATTTCTTACCATCATCACGTTATTCGTTTGGATATTCTTGATAATGGTGTAGGGTTTGATAGTAAAGCCATAGAGCCCGGCATTGGCCTTTCTAGTATTCGCGACAGAGCAGAAGCGTTCAATGCGACACTGGAAATAGACTCTGCAGTAGGGCAAGGCACCAGAACAACAGTAACGGTACCCGTATGACAATTCGTGTAGTGCTAGCCGATGACCATGTGCTTATGCGTCAAGGCGTGTCTCAAATGCTAAATGCCAACCCAGATATCAGCGTAGTGGGAGAATGCGACGATGGTGTCGCGCTAATCGCTGCTGTGTTAAAGCTCTCGCCAGATGTTATTTTAATGGACATTTCGATGCCACGTATGAGTGGTCTGGTCGCTATTGATAAAATTCTATCTCAGCGCAGTGACGCGAAAATTCTTGTGCTGTCTATGCACAACGAAGTGGAATACATTGAAGCCATGCGCGACGCAGGCGCTAAAGGCTACATATTAAAAGAATCTTCCGGTGAAAGCTTGGTTGAAGCCATCAAGAAAGTGGCCGCAAACAAAACCTGTTTTCCCGATGAACTAACCCAGTCATCTAGCGATCAATGCCAAAAGCACGTATCGCCACTAAGTGTATTAACTAGAAGAGAACGAGAAGTTTTTTTCTTAGTTGTTGCAGGCAACACCAGTAAGAAGATTGCTGAGCTATTAGATATGAGCCTTAAAACTGCAGAAAATCATCGCAGTAATATTTATAAGAAGCTTAATTTAAGCAGTTCGGCAGAACTTATCAGAATGGCAGGAAAAGCAGGTTTGTTAGAATAGTTGGGATTTATTCTCAGCGTAGAACTCTTTTCCATTCCCCCCTACCATATTCCATATTCAGCGAATGCTGGTTGCAGTAATTAAAGCCCTAAACAAAAAAGAGGGGCCTTACTTCAGCCACCCCTCTCTAAAAAGTGTGTGAGGGCCGGTTGTGGCATTCAAAACCCTCAGCAGCAGGGATGCTGCTGTGGAGCGCCCATGGATGGGTTTACCGCGTGTTTTGAATGTTACAACCGGCCCTCGCCTCAAAGGACTAAAGTTCTGCGTATTGCGTTAGGATAAACGCGGCTTCGCCTCTTGATACCCCATTTTGTGGATTAAAGAAGGCTTTAAGCGTAGGCTGTAGGTCAAATGGGCCTTGCTCTACTTTTACTTCTACCTGCATTAGCCCTGCAGCCAGTGCTTGTTGAACATAGCCGCGATACTCAGGAGCAATCGCATCGGTGTCTTCAACTTCCACCGCTTCACCAAGAACAATTGCGATAACCTTCTGAGAGTCAAAGCTTTGCGCTGCATCTTCAAGACCCAACGCTTGAACCATTGAGTACGCCATTTCTTCTTTGCTCACCTGCATGTTGCTACCAAAGAAGTCACCATCAGCTTGCATTACGGGCTGCGTATTCATCTCTAAATCTCCCAACACCGCACCTGTCGCTGTGGCAGAGTTTACCGCTGCAGCATTTTCTGCACTCACATCGGTGTAGTTAACTGTGTTACCGTCGTTGGTTTGACGAAGGTTCGCACTAAGCGCTAGCGTATCAGCAAGCTCTACTCGAGTTAGTGGTGCGTCTGGCGCAAACCCACTTTCTTTTGCATCCATTAGCTCATTTGCTACTACGTATTCAATGAATGGTTTAGCTGGGTGACCTACTGCATCATCAATACCGGTATAGCCTGATGTGACTAACAAGCGAATATTCACATCGTTAGTGCCAGGGATACCCACACCGTTTGTAACACCTAGTGGGTCAACTGACACACCACTAATGCTGCCAATACCGCGGCTATATAGTTTCCATGTACCCGGCATACCCGGCGCAGCTGTGCCAACAGAAGAACCTAGAACAGGTAGGCCGATACCAGAGCCATAACGGTTGCCTGCCGGGTCTTCTAGTACGAACGCTGTTGCCGTTTCAATTGACGCGCTCGCCACCACCATAGATACGTCAGACGTTACTTCAAACTCTTCTACAGGTGACTCACCAACGGGTAGGTAAGTCGTAGGTAGCGTAAAGCTATCGCCTTCAGCAACATTAGCAAATGCGTTAAATTCGCGATTTTTCTTCACGGTATCGCCAAATACTTCTTCACCGTCAAGCACTGCAGTTACCGCAGCATAAGCGTTAACATAACCAGCGCCCACTTCCCACTCGTCCATACCAGCCATTGGTGTTGCGGTTTCCTGAAGAATACGCTTCACATCTTCCCACTGAAGGTTTGGATTCGCTTCTAGCATTAATGCAACAATACCTGACACGTGCGGCGCAGCCATTGAAGTACCGCTAGATACGGTATAAAACGGTAGGTGTTGCGGTTCAATCATTTCCGCGTCGTCAGCTGCGCTCAAACCGCCTAGGCTAGACAGTGATGCGCGAGCAGAAATAACGTCTACTCCTGGCGCCGTTACGGTAGGACGGTCTTCCCATGTGAACACTTCACCATCGACAACCGCTTGTCCGCCTTTTCCGTCGACACCGCGAGAACTAAAGTCAGCTAGCTCCCCTTGCTTGTTGCCCGCAGCCACTGTAATTACCCAAGGTGCTTTTTTGAAGTTACCGGTAATTGTCGATTCGCCTGGGCCTGAGTTACCTGCCGAGAACACGGTAATAATACCGTTGTCAGCCAGTGCTTTAGTCACAACGTTTGTTGGATCATCTGGATTAAATTCTGTACCTACATCGCCAGTGTTACCGAACGAGTTAGAAATAACACGAATGTTGTAATCGAACTGGTGTGTTAACGCGTAGTCGAAGCCACCGATCGTATCTAAAATGAATAGACCTGCGCCCGAGCCATAACCGATGATGTCTGCACCGGGTGCTACACCTGCATGCAAGCCACCGCTCTTGGCGCCATTACCGCCTACTGTGCCTGCCACATGCGTTCCGTGACCGCCTAAAATATCGGTGTTAGATACGTTTTCTTGGTATGTAATCGGTAAAATGCCGCTGTAGCTGTTTAAGTTTACTTGCGCTAAGACGTTTTGAACTACGTGATCAGGGAATGCTAAATCACCGTGTGTGCCGTCAACACCCGAGTCGTTTACTACTACACCAATGCCTTTACCTGATACCGGCATGCCATTTATGCGAATGTCACGGTCAGCCTGTAGTGCCTGTACACCCGTAATTTGGGTAGACTCATGGTTTTCTAGTTCTAGTGGGTCGTTGTTCCACACTGACACCACGTCATCGCGTTGATAAAGCGCTTCAACTTGCTGTTTGTTGGCTAACACACCAACAATAGGCACGTTACGTAGGCTAACACCTCCAGTGATACCTAACGATTCAAGTGCTGTAATTTGTTCTGTTGTGGCAGGTCCCTTACCTTCAAATGTAACAATAACTTGTTGTAGTTCTAGTGGCGAAGCCGCAAGCGCATCAGCCAATGTTTTATCGAAAGTTTTTGCATTCACCATGCTCGCTGGTAGGGCACAAGCAATAGCTACTGATAATACTGTTTTGTTATTAAGGAACTTCATAATACACCTCTCTTTGAGTACCCCTTGAGTATTTAACAACCAAAGAAGCAAAACTATGGGGAGTTCCCCCTATTCGATGTAATTTATAAAAGCGTTGAAAAAGCAGAAACTTAAAAAGAAAAAAGCCCTCACAAAAGGAGGGCTGAAAACACCAACTATCGAGAAACATAGATATGTTGGAGGGAACGAACGAGGTACCAGAAACACATTAACTTAAAAAGGATTACTGTTTGCGCTTTCTCATTGAAGTAAACGCAAACAGAATTAGCATCGCAGTGGCAAAAGAAGCAGGTTCACTCACTTGAGTTGAGCCATTATTAGATTCAACAGTTTTAACTACTTGAAACAAGCCACCCGCACAGCGGTCGCCACCGTCAAAGAAAACACAGGTGTCTGTTTCGCCTAGACCGGCTAAACCTGAGCTAATAGTGAATTCGTAGGGAACGCTTGAATCTTCAATGTAGAACTCAAATCCTTCACCGCTTTCATCACCAAACACACCATCATTTAAATCAACTACTGCAAATTCAGCGATGTCTTCTTCTAGAATGTTGTAAGAGACGTTATCGAACTTTAACTGAAAGAAAAACGATAGCCATGTATTCATATTGAACTGGGTTTCGTTTTCATCAAAGGTGATTTGCCCAATTAAGCTGGTTTGGTCAGATTCTTCACCTAACACTAATCGTGTGAAATCATAGGTAATTACGCCAGCGAAAGAAGGCATAGAAAACAGAACGAACACAGCGGCGATTAATGACTTCATAGTAAACCCACTTCTAAATTCTTATGGGCTTAGTATTGAACTTAATGCATTGAATACAAATAGGGAGTTCCCCCTAGTTGTATTCAATGCTATCTAATATGACGTGGTTTAATTAGCGTTTTGTTCGCGTAGTACTTTTGCTAGTTCGTAATTACCTTGCGAAAGAGCGATATCCGCTACCGAATTACCCGCTTTATCCATGTGAGCTGGGTTAGCCCCTTTATCGATAAGCGTATTGATAATTTCTTGTCTATCGAAAAGGCTTGCGAACATCAACGCCGTTTGGCCTTGCTCGTTTTCTTCATCTATATCGCAATCGGCAAAAACCAATTGCTTAGCTACACTGACGTGACCTTTAAATATGGCCCCCATAAGTGCGGTGTTTCCGCGGTTGTCTTCTTGACATGGGTTGGCATTAGCTTCGCTGATAAGAAAGTTCACGGTGTCGGTATGCCCATGGTACGCCGCAAGAATAAGTGCGGTGTAGCCTTTTTCATCGGCCACATTAACATCTAAACCGGCTTGATAAAACGCACTCAGCATGGCGCTATCACCTTCCCGCGCTGCATCAAAATAACGTGCTTTCAAGGTCTCCATATTAGGCCTAGTTGCACTTTGTTGAGTATCAGCTTGAGTGGTTGCGTCACTTACCGCACTAGTATAAAAACTGGTGAAGGTGGCAACGACGAACAGTGCTGCCGTAAGTGTTTGCTTTAAAAAAGACATTGTGCCCCCTTACTGGTAAATCTAAATTTGGTTACTACAAAACTGTTTTCAGTAAAGCTGTTACAGAAAGATTGTTAAAGAAGAATGGTTTGAGAAAAATGGGAGTTACTCAACACTGTGATGTAACTCCCAACCCTATTGCTACTTAGCTTATTGCATTAGTGCGGTTAGGCTTTCAGCAACTTGCTTTGCTTTAGCGGCACGTGCAGCTTGCTGTTCCATTAAGTCTTTCGCCGTTTGACGAACTTTAGACATTGGTGCTTTCGCTAATTTTGCTACACCTGCACCGTAGTCTTTATCAGCGTTGTACATATAAGCACTAATAATGACGCGAATTTCTTCTTCAGGCACCGATGCCAGTGCTCCACCTAGGTTATAAATCAGGTTTTGCTGGCCTTCTTTGGTTAGGTTTCTGAAAAACTCACCCGCTTGCTTGAAGTTCTGTTCTTTGTAGAACGGAATTTGTTGCGTCATACCTGCAAGCGGCTTGCTTGAGTAACGGAACGCTGGATCTTCGTTAAGATCAAGACGTCGACTTGGCTGATAATTCACGTCGCGCGCAGTGCTAGTCGTTCGAAGCTGACCATGCTGTTCGTGGTTATTAATAACCGCATTTTTAGGTGAATTAACCGGAATGCGGTACGCGTTAACTCCTAGGCGATAGCGCTGTGTATCAGCATACGAGAACAAACGACCTTGAAGCATTCTGTCTTCTGACGGCTCAATACCAGGAATTAAATTACTCGGTGCAAATGCCGCTTGTTCAGTTTCTTCAAAGAAGTTATCTGGTACACGATTAAGCACTAGACGACCAATCTTTTTAGCCGGCACAAGCGATTCAGGCCAAATCTTAGTGGTATCAAGTGGGTTAAACTCAAAATCATCCAATTGCTCTGGCTCCAGCTCTTGTAAATAAAGATCCCAAGACGCTGTTTCACCTTTTTCACCAATTCGCGTGTAGATGTCGGTAGTATGCGGCTGCATATCCATTCCCTGCACTTTCATGGCTTCTTCATTGGTAAAGTTCTTTATTGGCTGGTTCGACTTCCATGTGAACTTCACGTACTTGTAATTACCTTCGTCATCAACAAACTTGAAAGCATGTACACCCGAACCATCCATATTTAGATAGCTTGCCGGTGTGCCGTAGTCAGAGAAAAGCATAGTTAACGTGTGCGTTGACTCTGGTACGTGCGAGAAGAAATCAAAAATGCGCTTAGGCTCTTGCTTGTTCGTTACCGGCGATGGTTTAAATGCATGCACCATATCTGGGAACTTGATTGCATCGCGAATAAAGAAAACCGGGAAGTTGTTACCGACGAGATCCCAGTTACCTTGTTCGGTATAAAACTTCACCGCAAAGCCACGCGGGTCACGCAGCGTCTCAGGTGACAGATGACCATGTACTACCGATGAAAAACGAACAAAAACGTCGGTCTTTTTACCCGCTGATTGAAACGGCGCAGCCAGTGTTTCATCTGAAAGGTCGACCAGGTTTTCATAATATCCATAAACGCCTGTACCACGTGCGTGAACAACGCGCTCAGGAATACGTTCGCGGTCAAATGCCGCTAGCTTTTCAATAAGGTGCGAATCTTGTAGTAAAACCGGTCCCCATGGGCCTGCTGTTTGCGAGTTTTGATTATCGCCTACGGGGGCACCATTTTGACGTGTTAGTGTATCGGCGCTTACGCCTAAGGTAAGCATACTGGCAGCTACGCCGCCTAGGACAAACTTAGTTAACGTTGATTTCATTGAGGTTCTCACAGCTGTACTCCCACATGAAGGTTGGTACGAGGTTTAGGGGCTTTGACTTCTACGCAAAGTTGGTCGCCATAATAGTTATCAGCGTAATTGCATTGCGTTCGAATGGGTTGATTAGTTGTGGAGGAAACACGGTGGCTATTCGCCGTTGTTAGCTTTTTTAATAGTGCGCTCATTTGGCTCTCCTTCTTAAGTTGAGAGCATTATCATTAATTGAACAAAACTATTAAAACGGGTTAAAACGATTCAAATAATTAATTTATTTGATTGTAAAGATGCTAGCTAATCGAGAAAAGGTATGAAAGTAAGTAAATGATGCGTGACGAAAGAAAGGTTGATAGAAATTTGCCGTTCACACTTGGGGGATAACGGCGCCATTTTAAAGTAATGAGAATAAATGACGCCAGTTTTCTAGATAACCGTAATATCTGGTCTCCAACCTCTGATCTCTAACCTTCAAGCCATGGCCCGGTTATAGCTAAGGTCTTCGTTGGAGAGTAAATATTCACGAAAAGCGTATTGCCGTCGGGCGAGAAACACGCGCCGGCAAGTTCAGTTTGCGCATGGAGCTTTGCAAAGTTATACACTTCTCCATTTGGTGTAACACCGCGTAAATGATTATCAACAATGTCGGTATATTGATCTTCGCACACCAATAGATGCCCGTTTGGACATACGGTTAGGTTATCGCCGAAGTTATATAAGTTCTTGTCTTCACTTTCTAAAAATAGCTGAAGCTTGTCTTGTTTACCATCAGCAGAAGGAACAAGTTTCATCACCTGACCGAGCTGCTTTTGGCCGCCATTAGTACAGCAAAAATAAAGCTCATTTTCACCCCAATGTATACCTTCACCGCGAGCGAATAAGGCAGCACCTTTCTCATATCCTCTAGCGCGTAAGTCATCGTTCGGGCTTTCTGGGTTGTCTAATGCTATCCACTCAACGTCGAACCACGTCGCCAATGGCATAGTTGTGGAACTCCAATTACGTGTATCAAACTGAGGTTTGTTTTTTACTACCAGGGCTTCTAATTGGCCGCCAGCTGCCAAGTTAGCGTACTCGTTAGGCACAAAGCGATATAGCAAGCTGTCACCCTGATCTTCAGTCAGGTAAACAATGCCTGTTTTGGGGTCAACACATGCCGCTTCATGGTTAAAGCGCCCCATTGCTTTAAGTGGTTTAGCTTCAATGAGTGAGTCAGCATTTGCAGGTACTTCAAATATGTAGCCGTGATCTTTGTTTACCACATCACCGTTCGGGCCATGAGGTAGGTCTACGGACTCTTCACACGTTAGCCACGTGCCCCAAGGCGTAATGCCGCCCGAGCAGTTTCTTACCGTTCCAACAAGACTGATAAACTCTCGCTCTACCATGTTGGTGGTAAGGTTATACACCATGGTTGTGGTACCGCCTGGTAAAGCAACCCCACTATGATAGTTGTCGTAGGCCAACTCGCTAGTATGCATTTGAATAGACTTTGGCTGAGCACTTAAGTGTTTGGGGTGCAGTTCGTGGTTACGTATTAGCGCAACCTTGTCGCTAGTACCTTCTATAGGAAGACACCCCATGCCATCCGCTCTGTCAGGTACATGCATACCATCAGACATGCTATTTCCAAGGCTTGATATAACCTTATAGCTAAAGCCTTTAGGTAAATCGAGCAGCTTTTGAGGGTCGGCGATTAGTGCACCATAGCCTTCACTAATCGGCATAGACGCCAAATCCAACTTTTTACCAAAAGCACTGCTAGCTAGGCCACCAAATGCCAAAGAACCCACTAAAAACTGGCGTCGTGTAATCATGAAAATCTCGCAAAACTGATAAACAGAGCATAGTACCCTTTAATTGTTACAGTATCACAACAAAGGCGTTAAATTTCCACTTCTTCGCTTCGTGCTTATCTTATACCGATAGAAGGGAGTGAATGTATTCACACTGTATCGGAGCGCTTACTTAAAAGCAGGGATGGGTTCATGACGTATTTTCACCTTCCTCCTCAAGCTTTTTGCTATGCCAATTAAAGATGGAGTGAAGCCCCATCAAAAACTCTCAGCAGCAGGGGCGCTGATTGATGCCCCCATGGATGGGTTTACGGCGTGTTTCAGAGGGCACAACAATCACGAACTAAATCGCAGGCATAAAAAAAGCGCACCTAAGTGCGCTTTTTTTGGCTTGTGTTGCTAAGTCTAGATTAGTCTAGGATCTTAGATACAACACCAGCACCTACTGTACGACCACCTTCACGGATTGCGAAACGAAGACCTTCTTCCATCGCATCGGAGCAATTAGCTCAACTTTGAATTTAAGGTTGTCACCAGGCATTACCATTTCTACGCCTTCTGGAAGCTCTACAGCACCAGTTACGTCAGTTGTACGGAAGTAGAACTGTGGACGGTAGCCTTTGAAGAATGGAGTATGACGGCCACCTTCATCTTTAGAAGTACGTATACTTCTGCTTCGAAGTTAACGTGTGGAGTGATTGAACCAGGCTTAGCTAGTACTTGACCACGTTCAACTTCGTCACGCTTAGTACCACGTAGAAGAACACCAACGTTCTCACCTGCACGGCCTTCGTCAAGAAGCTTACGGAACATCTCAACACCAGTACAAGTAGTCTTAGTAGTATCTTTGATACCTACGATTTCTACTTCTTCACCAACCTTGATGATACCTTGCTCAACACGACCCGTTACAACTGTACCACGGCCTGAGATTGAGAATACGTCTTCGATTGGAAGAATGAACGGCTTGTCGATTGCACGCTCTGGCTCTGGGATGTATGAATCAAGCGCTTCACCAAGCTCGATGATTTTCTTTTCCCACTCTGCGTCGCCTTCAAGCGCTTTAAGAGCTGAACCTTGGATAACTGGTAGGTCATCACCTGGGAATTCGTATTCGTTAAGAAGTTCACGAACTTCCATTTCTACTAGCTCTAGAAGCTCTTCATCGTCAACCATGTCACACTTGTTCATGAATACGATGATGTAAGGAATACCAACCTGACGACCAAGTAGGATGTGCTCACGAGTTTGTGGCATAGGGCCATCAGTCGCAGCAACTACTAGGATACCACCGTCCATCTGAGCAGCACCAGTGATCATGTTTTTAACGTAATCAGCGTGTCCTGGGCAGTCTACGTGTGCGTAGTGACGAGTAGGAGTTGTCATATTCTACGTGTGAAGTAGAAATGGTGATACCACGTGCTTTCTCTTCAGGCGCGTTATCGATTTGATCGAAAGCCTGTGCGTTACCGCCGTAAGTTTTAGAAAGAACTGTAGTGATAGCTGCAGTTAGGGTAGTTTTACCGTGGTCAACGTGGCCGATTGTACCCACGTTTACGTGGGGTTTCGTACGTTCAAACTTTTCTTTTGCCATTTCTATTATCCCAGCAAAGTTACATTAAAAAATTTAGAAATTTTACATGAGCTGGGGAGAAATAAACTGGTGCTGATAGGCAGATTTGAACTGCCGACCTCACCCTTACCAAGGGTGCGCTCTACCAACTGAGCTATATCAGCACTGATTTGGAGCGGGCAGCGGGAATCGAACCCGCATCATCAGCTTGGAAGGCTGAGGTAATAGCCATTATACGATGCCCGCAATCCTAATTCTCTGGCCACCTCATAGAGAAAGTGGTGGAGGGGGCAGGATTCGAACCTGCGAAGGCTGAGCCGGCAGATTTACAGTCTGCTCCCGTTGACCGCTTGGGTACCCCTCCAGATTGATGGTGCCGACTGCCGGAATCGAACTGGCGACCTACTGATTACAAGTCAGTTGCTCTACCAACTGAGCTAAGTCGGCACTACATCTTGATGCAGTGCCTACACAGATAGTCTTGTTTAAAATGAAGAACGACACAAGTTTATGGGGCTATAGCTCAGCTGGGAGAGCGCCTGATTTGCATTCAGGAGGTCAGCAGTTCGATCCTGCTTAGCTCCACCATCTACTTGACACTGAGCTTGCATAAGCGAAGAACTGAAGGCTTGTAGCTCAGCTGGTTAGAGCGCACCCCTGATAAGGGTGAGGTCGGCAGTTCAAGTCTGCCCAAGCCTACCATTTCCTTCAAGTGGGTGCGCATTCTAGAGTATTGTTTAACTCTGTGCAAGTGTCTTTTTGAAAATTTTTCAATTTTCTTTTTTGATCAATTTTTCAACTAATCAAAAACTTACGTCGATGTTCCCTTTAGAAGTTCACTTCGAGCGTAGCGGGCAAGACCCTGCATCACCAAATGAGCGAGGCGCATGTTATCAGCAGATTTTAAGAATGCAAACACTTTTTTGTCTCCACCCCCTAAAATTATGTCAAATTCGGTTTGTTTGCTTGATATGTAATCAACCGCGCTCAAATAAACACCATAAAGGGCAGCATGACACCCTGTTGCCACACAATCTTCTGTGTCGGTCCCCACACCAAAGGTGGTCGGAATTTCATCATTCGCGAATACTTTTTTAGTTGAAGCAACCAATGCATTACGCATTACTTGAAAACCAGGCACGATCCAACCGCCTAAATGTTGACCATCCACCACAAAATCAACCGTTATTGCCGTACCTACATCCATAACAAAAAATGCTTTTTTTGATTTTTCTGCAGCACAAACCATGGCAAGCCACCTATCAACGCCCATTTTTTGAACATTCGCGTAACTATTTTTTATGCCGAAGGCTTCTTTCTCGGTGTGCTTTTCTACAAAAATAATATTTCGCTCGTTACACATGGCGGATATTTCATCAACCAGCTCCTGATTTCTTACTGAAGCTATATATAAATGGGAAATTTTTTTCTGAGAATCAATAAAAGAGAAAAGAGAATTGGCATCTTCGCACGCATTAGGCTCTTCTTCTGCGTGACAAAGCAGTGAATATTTTATTCTGGTGTTACCGATATCCACTAATATGACGTGGTTTTCTTCAATGTTGTTCATATTTTTGGTTTCAATCGCAAAGCAATGCGTAAAACGAACGGATAAAATGCTATTTAAAAATCACAAAGATGAACTACGAAGTACTTTTATTATAAAAATGGTCAAAATCTTCGTAGCTCAGCTATAAAATAAAACAAAAATAAAAAGTTAATTGCCTCTAAGGCTAACTTCGCCGCCGTGGAAACGGGTAATACCGTCTTGCGTTTCAACAAGAAGCGCGCCGCTGGCGTCCACTCCCCTATCAATTCCGGAAAAACGCTTCTCACCCATTTGTAAAACAATGCGTTTATCGGCGTATAAGTCGAGCGCTTCCCAATATGCTGTGAATGGCCCGAAGCCCTGCTGGGTAAATTTCGGTAAATAAGACCATAGCGATTTAATAATTTCCGCCGCTAAAGCATTTCTATCTGGGATAGTGCCTAAATATGACGCAAGATCGCTATGAGGCTGACCAACATCGTACTGATTATCGGGTACGCAAACATTCAAACCTATGCCGATAACACTATGCGCCGTAGCGCCTATTTGCCCTTCTACTTCAATAAGTACGCCCGCAAGCTTTTTACCTTGCAAATAAATGTCATTCGGCCATTTAAGCTCGGCGTCTTCTACGCCAAATTCTTTAAGTGCATCGCAAACTGCCAAGCCTACCAATAAAGAAAGTCCTGCCATACTTTGATAACCGTCGGGAAAAGACCAGTACATAGAAAAAGTGAAGCTTCCGCCAACCGGCGCTAACCATGAACGGCCATGTCTGCCGCGTCCATCGGTCTGAATTTCAGCAAAAACGACATCGCCGTTTTCAAGATCTTCTCGTTTGCTGGCAATACGCTTCTTCATTTCCGTATTGGTGGAAGGTAATACTGACTCCACATCAATAACCGCTCGTTTTGTATTGCCTAAATGACGTTTAATGCTGTCGGCGCTTAACAATGGAAACCCTCGTTCTAAACGGTAGCCTTTACCTTTTACTTTAAATACATCTAATCCCCAATCGGCGAGTTGAGAAATATGCCCTGCAACTGCTGTGCGCGAAAGGCCCACTTGCTGTGCAATGGTTTCCCCTGAGTGAAACTGGCCGTCGGACAACAAAGCGAGTATATGTTTTCTTATAGCTTTTGATGCTTGTCTCATAGCGAAATAAGTCCTTTGCTTCCTAATAAGCGCACTTCTGGCTCAAGCTGTATGCCGAACTTACCCTGTACGCTTGCTATGATATCTTTTGCCATGGTTATTACATCGTTTCCGGTGGCACCACCTAAGTTAGTAAGTACCAATGGCTGTGTAGGGTGGCATCGTACTTTATTCAAAGTCTTGCCTTTAAAACCTGCCTGGTCGATAAGCCACGCGGCAGGAATTTTTATTTGTTCTTTTTCAGTGGCTGGCAGCTCAACACCTCCGTGCACCACAAAATGGGGCACTGAATCATAGTCTTGTGCAATCGCTTGAAACACTGCTTTTGAAACCACTGGGTTTTTAAAGAAACTTCCAGCATTGCCTAGCTCGGCAGGATCGGGAAGTTTGCTCTTCCTAATTTCTATTACCTTACTATACACCTTTTCTGGTGTAGGCTCAGTGAGTGCCGCTAGTTCGCCATAGCTGGTCTCGAGTTCGTAGTGCTTGGGCAGTTTAAAGTTTACATGAGTGATTAGCACTTTGTTCGCTAGTGCATGCTTGAACACACTGTCTCTATAGCCAAATTGACAGTCTTCGTTGCCCAACAATACCTGCTCGCCGGTTTCAAGAAATACACACTCTACTTTGTCGATTAACGTATTCACTTCTCGTCCGTACGCACCAATATTCTGAATTGGGCATGCGCCTACTGAGCCAGGTATTAAGGCGAGATTTTCGAAACCATACCACTTCTCTTTCATACACAAAGTGACGAAGTCATGCCAGTTTTCACCTGCACCTACACGTAAGTAATGGTGACTTTCAGTATCAAAATGGCTTATTCCCTTAATCTCGTTAACCAGAATTGTACCGTCAAAGTCGTCAGTGAAGACTGAATTGCTTCCACCGCCCAATATATAAATGGCTTTGTTATTGTTTTTAGAAGTTTTGAAGATAGACAGGAATGAAGTAACGTCGCTAAACGACTGGATAGAATCACAAGAAGCGGCGAGGCCAAATGTGCTGTATGGTTGTAGTGAAGGCATAGAGTTTTACGAACTGCGAACAATTCGCTAATGGTAGGGTAACGAAGCAGCAAATAAAAGCGTAAAGAAGGAATAATATTGTTGCCAATATTGCTAAGCGCTAGAGCATTACCACTTTCATTCGTTAAAGTGAGAAAACGGAAGCTAGCGCTTATACGTAAATACAGAGACCTTACTGCTCTTTCGCTTTATAACCAATACGAAACCCTCCCCAATGTTTACCGTTCACATATATCGGTGCAGATAGATCATGCATGACCTCACCTGTATCTCGTTTGTAAGTTTGTAGCAAGAAAGTAGAAGTATTGCTGCCACAACGACTTCCGGTTTTGTCATCGAATATCCGTTTCGTTCTGTTATTTGCTAAATCCGTATCGTAATTACCAGTAAGGGGCTGACTAAACTTCTTGTTGTGGGTAGGAAAGTAACCATTTACGTCAACTGCGCCGGCATAAATAATGAAACTATGTGTTTCTAATAAAGGTTCTTGGATAGCGGGAAGTACGTCGTCGGTGAACTTATCAAAAGGTGTCGTGTGCTTTATAGGATTAGTGTTCGGTATAGGTGAATAGTCAAAATTAAACAGCTTTGCTTCCGATATTTTCCCTTCTGAAATCGCTTGCTCGAAACGCTCTCCAACAGTTTTGGCTGCATTTACTGCAATGTCTCTAACTTCGCTGTTTCGATCATTAACGTCGAAGCTTTCCAGCAGCCTGAAAATATCTTCAGCTTGACTACTCAGTGATAGCGCCTGAGTAGAAACATCAGTGAGGTCGTGCTCTAGTTTTTCTGTCGTCGTGTGCAACTGAAGTATATTGGTACTTATACCTGCGCTATGTTCTGCATTATTTTCTACCATTGCTTGCATAGCGCCCATCGATTCCCGGGCTTTTGTAGAGAGCATACTGGAGTGTGAGATAGCTTCTTCGCTCTCCTTTAATTTCACATTCATGTTATCACTAGAGTTAAGCACCGTTTCCATAGTAGCCACTGCGGCCTGGCTACTTGTATTCATATCCTGCAGCAAACTTTCAATTCCTGAGGTGGCATCGGTTGTTTTCTTGGCAAGCTCGCGTACTTCATCAGCAACGACGGCGAAACCACGTCCTTGATCTCCCGCTCTTGCAGCTTCAATAGCCGCATTAAGCGCTAGCATATTTGTTTGATCGGCTAATTGGTTAATGGTGTTTGTTATTGTACTTATTCCCTCGGCCTTACTTTTTAATGTAGTAAGCGCTTCAGATGACGCATTTATGTTTTTAACCAGCTGCTGTTGCTGGCTTAATACTTCTTTTAACGACGTACTGCCGAACTGCGTTTTCTCGTCAGATTCATTCATAGAAAATGCAGCATTCTTGGCAAGCTCATCTAACTGAGTTGAGGAGACTTCTAACTGTTGGAGTCTACCGCTCATCTCGCCGATGTTCGCGACTTGCTCATTAAATGCTTTTGATAACTGTTCTAAAAAGAAAGAGATAGAAGCACCACCAATTGCAATGTTACTCGCGGCATGACTAACTTTCGTTGCATCATTGCTGTGTGCATTGTTCTTATAATCGTCAGTTAGAACAATTTTACTAGCGGCTATATTTTGGTTTTGAAATACCTTCTCAATAATAAAGGCCGCGAAAAGGATAGTAAGAAACGTAGCAACTGTAGAGATTAGTAGATGTGAAGTAACAAAAGACATCACTACATTAACGAGACCGGCAATAACAGCTAAAACTAAATACTTCATCATGCACACTTAACATTTTATTAACACCTCAAAAATGTAAAGCGTTTTGAACCAATTATCCATAAGCGGATAGTATTAGTTATGGGGTCAGAGTACTTTATTAAGTGAGCATTGTATTCATTAGCAAATGAAATAAACGCTTCAAGGTACGAGTTGTCAGATTAATGAAGTGAGTAGATTGACTCTACCCCATTAGTAATGGGGTCAGAGTACTTTATTGGCTGAGTATTGTATTCATAGTAAATAAAATAAACACTTCAAGGTACATGTTGCCTCACTCGTAAGGAGTCTACTTTACTTAGACTCTATCGCTTATAAAGGCTTTTTTATTACTAACTGTTATCTGGTACTAACTCGTTAAGGTGCAAAACCATCCAACCGTTAATATAAATATTTCGAGGCCGCCTAGCATCGTAAATGGCACCAGAAGTAACCAAGTCATTTACTTTTGTTTTGCTAAGCACAAGGTTATCAACACGATAGTAATTGCGCAGTAATAACGCTTTATCAAATTTCGCATGTTGACTCGGCGAGACAGGTGTTGTGTGAGCAATGTTTCCGACTTTAAAAGTAAGAGTATCATCATCAACACTAAGTAATTTCAGGGGGACATAGCGAAATCGAGCATCCGATGAAGGATCTATAGCTCTATAATCAATATAGAAAAAGTCATTTTTCTGAGGATTAGCCAAGACCCGCTCTTTTTCACTATTTTCAATAAATGCATTACCAACAAAGAAGAATGCTATTAGAAGAAAGCAAACAAGTTCTGCATGCAGCTTTAATAGAGCGGCCACTGGTTCAAGTTGAAAATTACCCCGCAAATAAGCTGGGTTATTATTGAATGGTAAGGCTGACATACAAACTTCCTAGCTGTTTAGTGTTTTTATACCATACCGATTATTTTTCAACCTGTCGCTTTTTCTATACATTCAAACAAGTCCACAGCATTGATCCCTCGAATAATGGGGTCAGAGTACATTTTTTTTTAGCGAGAGTGAGAGCCAAAAAGTACTCTGACCCCTTTATTATTTTTGTGGTGAGCTATTTATGAAATGCTTTCTGGCACTGCCTAAGCACTGAAAACGGCCGAAGGGTAACTCGTCTTTTTTTGGGTGTCAGAGTAGATTGTTACTTCTCTAAAAAAATGGAGGCGGAGTACATTTCTCTGATTTAACGGCACTGGAGGACAAGGGAATAATTATGTCCTGATGTTTAAAGCAATAAAGTACTCTGACCCCAATTTGAGGTTTTGCAGGGGGGATTGGGGATTAATGTACTCTGACCCCATTTTTTCTTTCTTCCAAACGCAAAAAACCCGCCGTTAGGCGGGTTTCTTTTAAGTTGACCTGGCAGTGTCCTACTCTCACATGGGGAAGCCCCACACTACCATCGGCGCTAATACGTTTCACTTCTGAGTTCGGAATGGAGTCAGGTGGTACCGTATCGCTATGGCTGCCAGGAAAAACTGGTAACAATCTAGAAAACTGGATATCAATTCAATCAGTGAGTAACTGTCTTTTCACTCTACTTGCGGCTCATTTTTCAGAGCTTAGCTTGTCTACAACACTCAGAAGTCTAAAGCTTCTTGGGCGTTGTATGGTTAAGCCTCTCGGGCAATTAGTACAGGTTAGCTTAACGCCTTACAACGCTTCCACACCCTGCCTATCAACGTCATCGTCTATAACAACCCTTCCAGACCTTAAAGGTCAGGGATGACTCATCTTTGGGCCGGCTTCCCGCTTAGATGCTTTCAGCGGTTATCCGTTCCGAACATAGCTACCGGGCAATGCCATTGGCATGACAACCCGAACACCAGCGGTTCGTCCACTCCGGTCCTCTCGTACTAGGAGCAGCTCCCATCAATCATCCAACGCCCACACCAGATAGGGACCGAACTGTCTCACGACGTTCTAAACCCAGCTCGCGTACCACTTTAAATGGCGAACAGCCATACCCTTGGGACCGACTTCAGCCCCAGGATGTGATGAGCCGACATCGAGGTGCCAAACACCGCCGTCGATATGAACTCTTGGGCGGTATCAGCCTGTTATCCCCGGAGTACCTTTTATCCGTTGAGCGATGGCCCTTCCATACAGAACCACCGGATCACTATGACCTACTTTCGTACCTGCTCGACGTGTCTGTCTCGCAGTTAAGCTAGCTTATGCCATTGCACTAACCTCACGATGTCCGACCGTGATTAGCTAACCTTCGTGCTCCTCCGTTACTATTTGGGAGGAGACCGCCCCAGTCAAACTACCCACCAGACACTGTCCACATTCCCGATAAGGGAACAATGTTAGAACATCAAACATACAAGGGTGGTATTTCAAGGACGGCTCCACACAATCTAGCGACTGTGCTTCAAAGCCTCCCACCTATCCTACACATGTAGGTTCAATGTTCAGTGCCAAGCTGTAGTAAAGGTTCACGGGGTCTTTCCGTCTAGGTGCGGGTACACAGCATCTTCACTGCGATTTCAATTTCACTGAGTCTCGGGTGGAGACAGCGTGGCCATGGTTACACCATTCGTGCAGGTCGGAACTTACCCGACAAGGAATTTCGCTACCTTAGGACCGTTATAGTTACGGCCGCCGTTTACCGGGGCTTCGATCAAGAGCTTCGTCCGAAAACTAACCCCATCAATTAACCTTCCGGCACCGGGCAGGTGTCACACCCTATACGTCCTCTTACGAGTTTGCAGAGTGCTGTGTTTTTAATAAACAGTCCCAGCCACCTGGTCACTGCGGCCTCCATTTGCTTACCACGCGAAGTGTTCACAAACAGAGGCGTACCTTCTCCCGAAGTTACGGTACAATTTTGCCGAGTTCCTTCACCCGAGTTCTCTCAAGCGCCTTAGTATTCTCTACCTGACCACCTGTGTCGGTTTGGGGTACGGTTCATATAATCATAAGTTTAGAAGCTTTTCCTGGAAGCAGGGCATCAACAACTTCACTCCCTTGGGAGCTCGTCTCGTGTCTCGGCCTTAGAATTCCGGATTTACCTAAAATTCCAGCCTACTCACTTTCACTTGGACAACCAACGCCAAGCTTGCCTAGCCTTCTCCGTCCCTCCATCACTGATTATATAAGTACGGGAATATTAACCCGTTTCCCATCGACTACGCATTTCTGCCTCGCCTTAGGGGCCGACTTACCCTGCCCTGATTAGCATGGGACAGGAAACCTTGGTCTTCCGGCGTGGAAGTTTTTCACTCCCATTATCGTTACTCATGTCAGCATTCGCACTTGTGATATGTCCAGCAAGCTTTACAACTCACCTTCATCCACTTACACAACGCTCCCCTACCCAGCATGTAAACATGCTGCCGCAGCTTCGGTATATTGCTTAGCCCCGTTACATCTTCCGCGCAGGCCGACTCGACTAGTGAGCTATTACGCTTTCTTTAAAGGGTGGCTGCTTCTAAGCCAACCTCCTAGCTGTCTATGCCTTCCCACATCGTTTCCCACTTAGCAATATTTTGGGACCTTAGCTGGCGGTCTGGGTTGTTTCCCTCTCCACGACGGACGTTAGCACCCGCCGTGTGTCTCCCGGATAGTTCTCATTGGTATTCGGAGTTTGCAAAGGGTTGGTAAGTCGGGATGACCCCCTAGCCTTAACAGTGCTCTACCCCCAATGGAATTCGTCCGAGGCTCTACCTAAATAGATTTCGGGGAGAACCAGCTATCTCCCGGTTTGATTGGCCTTTCACCCCCAGCCACAAGTCATCCCCTAACTTTTCAACGTTAGTGGGTTCGGTCCTCCAGTTGATGTTACTCAACCTTCAACCTGCTCATGGCTAGATCACCGGGTTTCGGGTCTATACCTAGCAACTAAACGCGCAGTTAACACTCGCTTTCGCTACGGCTCCGTTATTCACTTAACCTTGCTACTAAATATAAGTCGCTGACCCATTATACAAAAGGTACGCAGTCACCACACGAAGTGGCTCCCACTGCTTGTACGTATACGGTTTCAGGTTCTATTTCACTCCCCTCACAGGGGTTCTTTTCGCCTTTCCCTCACGGTACTGGTTCACTATCGGTCAGTTAGGAGTATTTAGCCTTGGAGGATGGTCCCCCCATATTCAGTCAAGATAACACGTGTCCCGACCTACTCGATTTCACTGTAAAGAATCCGTCGTGTACAGGGCTATCACCTTGTATCGCTCCTCTTCCCAAAGGATTCCACTAAATTCTAAACAGCTTAAGGGCTGCTCCCCGTTCGCTCGCCGCTACTAGGGGAATCTCGGTTGATTTCTTTTCCTAAGGGTACTTAGATGTTTCAGTTCCCCTCGTTTGCCTCGTTAACCTATGTATTCAGTTAACGATACCTGTAAACAGGTGGGTTTCCCCATTCGGACATCTGTGGCTCAAATGCATTTTGTCGGCTCACCACAGCTTTTCGCAGACTTACACGTCCTTCATCGCCTCTAACTGCCAAGGCATCCACCGTATACGCTTCGTCACTTAACCATACAACCCCAAACAGCCTTTTGACTTCTGTCTAAGTTACGTTGCATGAATGACAAGCTAATCGGAAGAATTGCCTTGCTATCAAATCATCGATTGATAACAAGCAATTCAGTCAAGTAGAGTAAAAAGTTCATCTTTCGATTTCTCAGTTACTCAATTTTGATTGATTACTATTAATATCAGCTTTCCAAATTGTTAAAGAACATTTGATGTTCGCAAAATGACGAGTCATTTCACTTTAGAGTAAAAAACCCTAATCAATCTTTACTGAAACAGTAAATATTCATTAGGATTTCGGGTCCAACGTGACACGTTTCTACCTTTGTTACCTTCCTTTCTTAAACCAAGGAAATGGTAGGCTTGGGCAGACTTGAACTGCCGACCTCACCCTTATCAGGGGTGCGCTCTAACCAGCTGAGCTACAAGCCTTCAGTTTCTAAGTTTGTTAGCAACAAACCCAGTTTCAAGTAGATGGTGGAGCTAAGCAGGATCGAACTGCTGACCTCCTGAATGCAAATCAGGCGCTCTCCCAGCTGAGCTATAGCCCCATAAACTTGTGTCGTTCTTCATTTTAAACAAGACTATCTGTGTAGGCACTGCATCAAGGCGTCTTTCGACGTAATGGTAAGGAGGTGATCCAACCCCAGGTTCCCCTAGGGTTACCTTGTTACGACTTCACCCCAGTCATGAAACACAAAGTGGTAATCGTCCTCCCGAAGGTTAGACTAACTACTTCTTTTGCATCCCACTCCCATGGTGTGACGGGCGGTGTGTACAAGGCCCGGGAACGTATTCACCGCAGTATTCTGACCTGCGATTACTAGCGATTCCGGCTTCATGGAGTCGAGTTGCAGACTCCAATCCGGACTACGACATTCTTTAAGGGGTCCGCTCCACATCACTGTCTCGCTTCCCTCTGTAAATGCCATTGTAGCACGTGTGTAGCCCTACACGTAAGGGCCATGATGACTTGACGTCGTCCCCACCTTCCTCCGGTTTGTCACCGGCAGTCTCCTTAGAGTGCCCAACTTAATGCTGGCAACTAAGGACAAGGGTTGCGCTCGTTGCGGGACTTAACCCAACATCTCACGACACGAGCTGACGACAGCCATGCAGCACCTGTGTCTGAGTTCCCGAAGGCACGAAACTATCTCTAGTAACTTCTCAGCATGTCAAGTGTAGGTAAGGTTCTTCGCGTTGCATCGAATTAAACCACATGCTCCACCGCTTGTGCGGGCCCCCGTCAATTCATTTGAGTTTTAACCTTGCGGCCGTACTCCCCAGGCGGTCTACTTAGCGCGTTAGCTTCGCTACGCACGTCTTAAAGACACACACAGCTAGTAGACAGCGTTTACGGTGTGGACTACCAGGGTATCTAATCCTGTTCGCTACCCACACTTTCGCACATGAGCGTCAGTCTTTGGCCAGGGAGTCGCCTTCGCCACTGATGTTCCTCCAGATATCTACGCATTTCACCGCTACACCTGGAATTCCACTCCCCTCTCCAAGACTCTAGTCTGCCAGTTCTAAATGACCATCCCAGGTTGAGCCCGGGGCTTTCACATCTAGCTTAACAAACCGCCTGCGTGCGCTTTACGCCCAGTAATTCCGATTAACGCTCGCACCCTCCGTATTACCGCGGCTGCTGGCACGGAGTTAGCCGGTGCTTCTTCTGTTGTTAACGTCACGGCTAGCAGGTATTAACTACTAACTTTTCCTCACAACTGAAAGTGCTTTACAACCCGAAGGCCTTCTTCACACACGCGGCATGGCTGCATCAGGGTTTCCCCCATTGTGCAATATTCCCCACTGCTGCCTCCCGTAGGAGTCTGGGCCGTGTCTCAGTCCCAGTGTGGCTGATCTTCCTCTCAGAACAGCTAGAGATCGTCGCCTTGGTAAGCCGTTACCTTACCAACTAGCTAATCTCACTTGGGCCTCTCTTTGCGCCGGAGCCGAAGCCCCGTTTGGTCCGAAGACATTATGCGGTATTAGCAGTCGTTTCCAACTGTTATCCCCCTCGCAAAGGCAAGTTCCCAAGCATTACTCACCCGTCCGCCACTCGTCATCTTCTAGCAAGCTAGAAATGTTACCGTTCGACTTGCATGTGTTAGGCCTGCCGCCAGCGTTCAATCTGAGCCATGATCAAACTCTTAGGGAAATGAGCGCTCACGTCAACACTTATTTTGAAAAAGTTGAAAAAACTGAACTAACCGTCTATTTTTCGCTCAAATGTGATAATTAGTAGACAATATGGACTAATTACTAATAGGATAGGAATTCAGATCCTATAAAGTAGTAGTTCTTAAAGTAGTATTTGATCCTGCCGTTATTATATTAATGCTTAATATTAGCGATAGATATTAAGGCTTGCGTAAAGGAATACGTATAAGAATGTATATAAGCGTAAATGACCTATGCTTTGTGTTCTTTATAAATGTATTAATACTGGTGGTGTCAGAAATTGACTACGCAATAATTATAAAGGTGGGTTTATGTTACGAACTCTTACACTGCTGTCTGCGGCAATACTAGCAACTCATGTTAGTCATACAGCAATGGCACAAGAATTATCCTCAAATGATGTTGCTCAGCCACCTGCGTCAGCGAATGTAGAAAGTGCTGACGAGTCAAATCATTTTCAAACCGCCTTCTTAAGACGTCAAGTAAACCAAACTATGTCGGTTGGCCGAGCAATCAGTTCAATCGCTGGTCATTATCCGCAAGAGATTGTGTCTATTGTGGATATTGCTTTAGATACCTATCCAGACAAATACAGAGAGATCATTTTTGCTGCTATCTCTGCACAACCTGCGTCTACTGAAGAGATTGTACAGCTGGCTATTGAGAAAGAAGTAAGTAGCTGCCCTAACATTGTTCAGTTAGCGATAAAAGCAGAGCCGACTTATGTCGACTTTGTTGTGCAGGCTGCTGCGGTTTCAACACCTGAAGAGCTAGATGAGATTGTACGCGTTGCCGTGCTTACTCAACCTGACGCAGCAGACAGTATTGTTCAGACATTATCGCAAGAACATCCAAATAAGATTGTCGATATCATGACAAGCGCATTGAATGCTGTTCCTTTTGTTGGTGAGTATGTAGTGGATGCGCTTCTGGCCGTGTTTCCTAACGAAGCAGAAACGGTAGTTGAAACGGCGGTGAGAGAGTCTGCGCAGCAGCGTGAACAAGTAATGCGTATTTTAAATACTGCGCAACACGCGGGTGTATCTCAGGATAAGTTAAAAGAATACGCTATGTCTGCCGGACTAAGCGAAGACGACTTTAATAGTGCACTGGGCAATTAACCCCCTACTAATTGATTTTTAAAAAAACGGCGTATCGATTTACTCAATACGCCGTTTTTGTTTATAGCTGTACTAGTATCTTCAACCCTTACCTGCTTTTTAACAACAAGCAGCAAGCGATAGCAACCAAGCCTACCTCACAATTAAACTCGATGTTTTCAAAAAAGCTCAGTTGTTAAGGGAGTGCAACATAGCGGCTTCTTTATAAAGGGTTAGTTCTGCCTTTAGTAAGTCCACTTTCGCTTTTATCTCTTTTATTCGGGCCTTAATTTCATTTTGTGCGCGCGCATTTAACACGAACATATCACTGTCACCTGCATCGAAACGTGTTTTTTCTACTTTAGAAAGGGTTTTCGCTAGCGCCGCATTTTCACTTTGAAGAGCAACAATGTCTTTCGCCTGCCCCCAATAAACTAGCGCTTGTTCAAAACGCTGAGTTATCGCTTGCTCAGTAGAGGTTAGCTTGTGCTCTAGCTCTCTTTGCTTTGACTGTAATTGGGCTTGTTCAGCTTTCGCCTTCCTGTTTCCTAAAGGGTAGGAAAACGACAGACCTACTTTTGTTTCGGTACCGTCTAAATTTGACGGACCAGAACCGATATCTCTTGCAACCGATGCTTTTAAATCTAACTTCGGCAATAACGCGTTACTAGCCAGCGCAGCCTTGTTATTTACCACCTGCTGTTCTAATTTCATCACATCAAGTTCAGGGTGATTACGAAGGGCATTGCGAAGAGTCATAAGCTGACCGTTACCAACCCAGAAAGGCCAGTTGATATCTTTAGGCGGATTCGCTTCATCTACTATCAACATATCTCCCTTAGGTGAACGCCAATAAAAAGAAAGCATTTGAGCATGTGCGTCTCGCTTTTGCTTAAGCTCGGCAAGCAAAAGGCGCTGTTGCAAAATGTTGGCTTTAAATTCTGTCAGCACAACATTGGCTAAATCTCCCTTCTCTACGCGGGTCACCAACGCTCTTTCACGTTCTGTTGCGGTGTTTAGCAACTCTGTAACGGCATTGACCTGCAATGCGCTTTCGTACCACGCAACATATTCATTAACCCCTTTGTAAACAAAGTCATTAATTAAACTTGTCGCTAACGCTTGCCATTGTGAAGTCGCTAGCCCTGCATTGGCTAACTCCGTTCTACGCTTATCCAGTTCTCTCTTTTTAAGCAGGGAATGGCAATGCCCACACTAGCCTCGCCGCCAGACAAGGTTTCGTAATCGGCTTCGTACACCGGGAAATCACCGTCTGATATACGGTACTCGGTATAAACTGAGCCATTAAAGTCTTCGAACGGATTCGAAAAGCGCTGCGTTAAATTAGTACCATCGTAATATCCGCTAACGCGGCTACTGGTTTTCTGCTCTATAAACGGATCAAAACTGCTTCTTGCTATTTCTAACTCGGCTGCAGCTTGATAGTTTCCTTCATTTATCGCCCTAACGTAGGGGTGATAGTTCACCATACTCTGGATAAGTGCATCGATTGATGGTGCTTGCCTAGTATTTTTGTTTTGCGCTGCTGCATCAGAAACATGAGTGCTAATAACCGCAACAGTTGCAAGCACTGCTAATGTAAACCTTCGAATTACCATATTGATGCCCCAGTCCCCTTGGCTCCACCGGTAGTAGGCTCTTGCGTTGGTAATGGCGGGAAGTTGTTCAACTGTCGCCACATCTCGTAACCTAGACGCACCTCTTCTAATAGCACCCACGCTTTAACCCGGCTTCCCAAACGCGCAGAACTTTCAGCTGGCCAAGGAATATCAGACTCGTCAGGTCTAATCCACACGTTAAAATCGCCAGTAGCATTAGCAACAGGCTCTACATACACAACTTCACCACCAAAGGTACCTATTGCACTACCCGGCCATCCACTAAACTGAAAAACGGGCCAGCCATCAAATTGCAAACGCGCCTTTGCACCAGGCTTAACCAGCGGTGCGTCTAATCCTCTCACGGTAACGCGAACGCTGCGTTTTGCATCTGCTGGAATAAACTGCCCAAGAATATCGCCCGACTTTACGAACGTAGACACACCGCCTGATAGCAACCGAACAACCGTACCGTCAACGGGTGCATATTTAGTTTGCGTCGATTGGCGAGATAAAATCATGCTTACTTCATTAATTTCCGAAACAGAGGCGGCAGCTTTTGCTCGCAGTTCCTGCACTTTTATCTCGGCCTGTTCTACTTCTTTACGTGATACCAGCCCTTGCTCTTGCAGAGACTGTTGACGCGCCAGGTTGTTCTCAGCATTTCTTACAGCTGTTTCATTAGCTTGATTCTTTAAGTTCGCTGCTGAAAGCTGAGATCGCAGCTTCTCAAGTCGCTGCGCATCAATATCGATTAACGTAACGATTGGCTCGCCGGCTTTTATTTGTTGGCCTTCCCTTACGTGCCACTGCTTTACTTGTCCATCAACTAACGCATTTATTGGTTGGGTTCTGTCTTTAGGATCGAGCGAGTCGACCATACCGGTGCCATAAGCCGTTTGGATCCATGGTGTGAAATACAAAATTAATCCAGCTGCCAACACCAAGAAGATGATAACTCCGGTAATTACACGATGAAGCTTTGGCACTTTCAATGAAGGCAATGAAGTGATGTTATCTAAAAAGCGACGTTCTGCGTGATTCACTTACTCACCCTCCTTATTGTTCTTTGAAGCCGTGCTGCTCTCACTTGCGTTAGCAGCACTAATCGGTGACTCACCATTTGAATACTCATTTAACATTGCCGTTGCGTTATCGTGCAGATGCAACACACCTTCGAAACAATCTGGCAGTGGCATATTGGTAAAATACATGACGGTAAAATCATATTTACTTAAGCGTCGCAGAAGTCGCGCCCTCAACTCTACCGGTATTGCGTCGAAGTGCTGATTCAAAATGAGCAGCTTAGGTTTACCAATAATTGCGGCGGCAAGTTTAAGCAACAAAAACTCCAATGGCTGCAGCGGTGCCCCTAATACGGATACTTTAGTCTGCAAACCCTCTGGTAAGCTATCTATCACTTTGGTCATTTCTACTTCCTCAAGCGCAGCGCGAATATCCGCGATGGTTGCCTGAGGATGTGCCAACTTTAAGTAGCGCTCTACAGAAACTTCGATAATTAAAGAACGATCTAAAATGGTGACGGCCTGCCGTAACTCATGGGTGTCGTAATCGTTTAGGCTAAGCTCTCCTAACAAGATGTCGCCCGATTTAACGCGGTCATATTGCTTCAGCAATCCTAGCAGTTGCTTCTGCACCCAACTTTTATCAGTAGTAACAAAATACTTAGTGCCAGGTTCGAAGATAACATTGAGGTGGCACGCATCATTACCATGTTTAAGTTCAACATCGTTAAACACCAATTTAGAAGAAGCCGGTATATGTTCCGACGTATTGAGCTCTTCCTGCGGCATGTCAAGAGCGCCACCCAGCTTCTCGGCAGCGCCATATAACTCATAGTAGAGTTTTAAATATTGGGTAAAGCGAGACAACCCAAAGAAAACAGCAGACATCACAAGCTCAGCAGCCACTAGCTGACCAATAGAAAGCTCGCCTTGTACAACCAGAACACCACCGATACCAAGTAGCGATGCACTAGCCACGGCATACATCAATAGAAACATAACCACTTGTGAAAAGGTGTAGTGAAAGTGGCTTTTGTGCTTTTTCACATAGTTACTGATATAACCTTCGGTGCTGCGCCCTGCGTATTCAACATGATCAGCTGACTTAAAGAATTCGTGAGCAATTGCAATATCGTGTAGCCACTTTGCAGAATCGTATTTCGCGTTAGACAATTCAATAGCCGTGCGCTTAGCACCACGACCCCAAATTTTCCAAACCGCATACATGGTAAGTAAAAGCACCACATTAAACGCGAAAAGCGCTGGGTGGTAGAATGATACTAGAGTGAAACCTACCAGCATCTGTAGTACAAGCGCGAAACCATCAATCATTAAAGACGGCATATTCTTTTGAAAAGTCATTATGTCGAAGTAGCGCTGTGTAATGCTAACGTTTTGTCGACCTTCAAAAAAACTGTGGGGCGCGAGAATAGTTTTTAGCCCTAAGTCTGCGGTAAGACGAGCGTACACTTTACGCTCGTAGAACTCCATCACTCGCATACGAAGCGCGCTAAATACGCCAGATATAAATAAAGTAAGAAATAGAATGACGGCCAATATGATAACTGCCCGAGTTGAACCGATATTGGCGATACTGTTAATCAGCGTTTGAACCGCTATAGGTACCGCAAGGGTCATTAAACTAATTGCTACGCCGTATGCGATAGCAACCCAAAAAAAGCCAGCCTCTGGTTTCAATAGCGAAAATAAGGTCTTTCGCGTTTTACGTAAATCAATTGGTTTAGCCATAGTTATGTCTTCAATATACCGCTAGCTTAAAAATCAGTGACACGCTGCTTTTAATCGTACAAAAACAACGATAGATAGTGTATTGCAATATTTAGTTAGAATAAATCTGTTATATTCTTAATAGTTCATCGAAAAAAATGGGGTCAGAGTACATTTCTTGCCCCTAGTACCTTAATAATCGAGTGCTTGTTGAAGTATGCATCACCTAAACTACCATCATTTATATTATTTCTATCTTGTTGCCCGTGAGGGTAGCATTGCGAAAGCCGCTAAATTACTCCACGTTACCCCGCAAACCGTAAGCGGGCAACTAAGCACCTTCGAAAATCAGCTAGGTTATTCTCTCTTTGATAGAATAAATAAGCGCCTATACCTGAACGCGCGAGGTAAAGTAAGTTATCAGTATGCCAGCGAAATATTTCATAAAGGCAATCAACTAGCTGAAATACTTAACAATAGCGATGAAGTGAATACGAAAGAATTTGTGATAGGTATTACTAATGGTATTCCAAAAGTGCTTTTTTACGACTTTGTGCATGCCACCATGCGTAGGTTTTCACAGGTTAAATACGTGATAAAAGAGGATAGCTTCGACGGTTTGTTGAAAGAACTCGCCATTAACGCCATCGATTTCATTCTAGCAGACAGAGGCATAGCCCCTGGTACACAAATAAGCGCCAATAGTTTTTTCTTGGGCGAAAGTTCGTTGAGCTTCTTTGCTAGAGCACCGCTTACTGAAGAACAGACTTTTCCAGAGTGTTTAAATCAAATGCCGTTGCTAATTCAGGGTAATACTTCAGGAATACGGCAAGCACTTACAAGTTGGCTTGAGACAGAACAGCTGTACCCTAAAGTTGTAGCCGAATTTGACGATACTGCTTTGCTCAAACTTTTTGGCAGCGAAGACTTCGGTGTTTTCTGCGCACCATCGGCAATTTCAAAGCACGTAGAAGAGCAATATGGCGTGCACTGTATTGGTAACGCAAGCACACTAAATGAGAGATACTATGCCATTACTGGCAAAAGCCGTGCTGACTACACTATTAGTGAGGCAATCGTAGAAGCCGCTCGCGGAATTCTAGCCTAGTGCACTTAATGGTGGGGTCAGAGTACATTTTCTGCCCCCACTTAATTTAAGCAGCAACACCACCGTCTATATCTTGAGCATAAAAATTCAGTGTTAGAATTTTTTCTAACACAAAACGTAGTGCGTCATTAATAGGAATAAGTCTTTCCCCCAATTCATAATCTATTTGAGCAAGTTTTTGTCTGCCTTCTGCGATCATTGGCGGCTTTGTCGATGTAACTCGAACCTCACTATTTGCGGCAATATCATCCACTAATCGCTTTTCAAAGATATCTAAATGCTGTGGCTGTATAGCAATCAGCGCGGCCGCATACTTCTCTGGTACAGCTTGCTTAATTGGTTTACACACCGAAAGTGTGGCTTCGCCAGATTTGGTTTTATAACCTGCTGCACCGAACATACGGCAAATGCCAGGTCGGTATTCGTAAATTCCGCAGTAGCCTTCTTTACCGTCCAAACTTAAGCGTTGATATTGTTTACAGGCGAAGCCGCTGTAGTTGTCTAGCTCGTCAAACTCCTGTTCAGCCCGTCCTGTATCAAACAGATGAAGTGCTAAAGGCAGCATCTCCAATGGCGACACTTCAATGTCGGGGTTATTGCAACATGCACCACATTTCTCAACACAGTTTAGTGACTGGCTAGATTGATATGCACTGAATTCTTGGGAAAGAGATTGGTAAACATCCATCACTTGGCTGGACAGCTCACGCAGCCTATTCATAACGACTCCGCTAATAAAAGCAAACTAAAACAAATACATGATCATGCTGGTGTAATGTAATAGGTAGCATGAACTCAACATTCTGATTATTGATTTTGGTAACCAAATTGACAGATCGTACTGGAGGAAGAAATGTACTCTGACCCCAATATTTTAAAGCATGCTTCTTCCCCGCCGGGTGTGCGTAAGCTTGAGGCTTAATGGCAGGGGTTGAATTGATGCGGATTCTATTTTGAATTTTGGGATTTGGGAAGTTTTTTGTGAATGGTCTTTGATGATAAGAGCAATACAGCGATGTGGACACAGTAGGTATAACAGATATGTATGGCTTGTAGTGAAAAAATTTTGGTCGATACCCGTTTTTAATATGGTGGATGAACACTTTCCTGCGTACGGGATAAAATTAATTAACGCATTAACAGAATGGTTCTGTGGGTATTTTGGTGATAAATATACGTTGGCGCTAGCTTTAATGCACTAGCGCCATTACTTCACTGAACTATCGAGCTATCAACTCCGAAGAAAACGACAGAGCAATGCCAGCTGGGCTTTCAGGCGCGCTTAAACTACCTACGTCTGTATTTTCCCAAAATTCAGGATATTGTTCTTCAAGGTTCAATTTAAAGGTGAAACTCAAACGAGGGAGTATGTTGAAAACAAAATCGTCAGAATCAGTATACTCATCATTATAAGCAACCTTATTAGCCTGCATTTCAAGTATTGTAACAACACCTTCTTGCTTTGAGCCCAGTAATTTCCAAGTGTATTCTCTGTTGAAAGTAAACGCGTTACTTTCGCGTAACCCAATGATGTTGACCTCGTTGTCGTCTGCGGTCCATTGGAAGTTATAAAGTTCACGATCTCCTACAAAGTATGGCTCTTCCATATGGGAATAAATTCTCCCAGCCGTACCGTCCGCGTAAAAGTAATAAGCAAATAAGTCATCGGGTAACGGTACACCGTCTACGAAAAGTGCTTCATTGTAAGAAGACATCCAAACATTAGGTAATGAGCTCTCTATGCTGAAGTCTTCGGCCAACTCATAGTCTATGGCGTGCATATCGCCAGTGTATTTAATCGCTACGCCATCATTGTCAAATTCATAAAGCGCCAGCACGAAATTATTCTGCGCTTTAAAGGGCGTAACTGTGAAAGACATATCTTCCAATTCAATGTCTATAACACCATCATTTAGCTGCCATGTTCCTTGCACATCAAAAACAAGAGACGTAAAGGTATTATCATCTTTAAATGTGAACTGGTCGTTCAAAATACCAACTTCAGTACGCTCATCTTCATTTAAGTAGTCTTTGTCATACGTATAACTTCCCTGATAAGCAAATACCCAAGGTGATGCAAGCAGGTCTTCCTCGGTTACGGTAAACGTAGATGCTGTGGTGTCGGTGTACTTAACGTCGCTGGTAGTTTCGTAGGTGGTAGTAAAAGTTGGTTTATCTTGTATGTCATCCATCGGTGTGATGGAAAGCTCAGTGGTAGTTGTTAACACAGCAAGTGCGTGACCGCCGGATTGTGTTAGCAATTCTATACGCTCGCCCACTGTGGTTCGCTCTGTTTTCCAATACTCAATGCCATATTCATGAACATAACTAAGAATCTCCGAAGCTGTTTCTTCATCAAATCGATCATAGATTTCTTCGTCAAGAAACACAAAATAAGCTATGAGTGATTCATCAAGCTCATCAATAACTAAGTTTCCGTCTACAACACTCCAGTTAAATTCATCTGAATAAATATTAAATGCATTTTCCGCAGACGTTTTTGCGCCGCTACCGTCCGCGTTGAACGTATACGCTGTCATGCCCTTGCCAGCTTGCTGCTCTGAATGGTAGTAAGTCGCAAAAACCGCACCCGCAATGTCGGCATTTACGAAATTTTGCTGTAACGATTCATCTTCGAGAGTTTCTGCTCGGGCAGCATTAATTGCTTCCACATAAGCCTCGTCATAAGTACCGTCTTCGTTTAACAGTCCCATGCTATCAACATACTTTCGGATGGTGCTTAGCGCATCGACTAGGCTTCCAGTAAAAAACGACAAGGTGCTCATACCTTCAGGAACCGAGAACTCGCTATTATCAGCAAGAACTTTTATGAAGCTGGCCAATCCTAAAACCTTTTCGAAGTCCACTTCACTTGCAAACGTATCGAAGCTTCCCTCGCCGCCGTTCTCTTTATACTCCGAATAAAGTACATCCATAGCCGTACTTAAATGAGTTATCTTGCCTGCAGGAAATAGATCGCTGTTAAGTTCATCGGTATTATTTTCGATGCTAAGGTTACGCATCGTAGTGAAGTCACCGACTCGTGATGATAGCGTTACATGGGCTTGTTCTTCCGTGCCCACTGCATTAAGAATTAAATCGCCGGGCGCAGCACTTACAGTAATAGGAAGCGTGAATCGACCATCCGCGCCGGCCTGCACGGAAGCAATTACATTTCCACCTGCATCGAGCGCGCTCACCTCTGCATTCGCTAAAGGCGCATCGGTTGCAATACTCGAAATAGAAATAGACTGTTGATTCGTGATTGTAATCGTTGAACTTACTGTGTTTTCACCGTCAGTTACATCGTATGAAAAACTGACTTCGCCCATCGCCAACGCTGTAGGTGTGTACACTATCTCATTATTGATGATAGCGGCTTCACCGACATCTGGCACTCCAACTGCCGATATAGTTAAAGCATCGCCGTCAGGATCGGCATCATTCGCAAGTGCATCAATAGATACTGCGTCACCATTGAGTGTAACCGCGGAGTCAGCGACCAGCACTGGTAGTTGGTTGTTGTCGTCGGAACCGCCACAGGCAGCAAGAAGAGTTGAACTAACGGCAATAGCAATAATGCTTTTGTTCATTTTGAACGTCCTTATTCTAGTTTTTATATATTTGACTTCGCCACGAAGCGAAACTGAGTGGTTATATTAGCGTAAAGAGAAGCATAATAGGAAGAAAGTTAACGTTAAAATTGCACCAACACTGAGCATAAAATAACTTTTGATATTGCCACAGGATGGTGAGGTTCAGAGTACCTACTCTGAACCCACATTCTGAATTAGTCGGCGTTAAACAAGTCGCGACTGTATACTTTATCTAGTACGTCTTCGATATCGCCCGTAACACGGTTGGCTACGATAACGTCAGAAATTTTCTTAAACTCTTCTAAGTCGTTTACTACGCGTGAATTAAAGAAATCTTCTTCCTTAAGCACCGGCTCGTAGACTACAACTTCAATACCTTTCGCCTTAATACGTTTCATAATGCCTTGAATAGCACTTGCACGGAAGTTATCAGAACCAGACTTCATGATAAGGCGATAGATACCAACAATCTTGGGGCCACGGCTTACAATTGAATCGGCGATAAAATCTTTACGCGTACGGTTAGCATCTACAATGGCCTGAATCATATTATTAGGCACTTCGCTGTAGTTAGCTAGTAACTGTTTGGTATCTTTTGGTAAGCAATAACCACCGTAACCGAAGCTTGGATTGTTGTAATGATTACCGATACGCGGGTCTAAGCCCACACCTTCAATGATCTGCTTGGTGTCTAGGCCATTACGCTCTGCATAGCTATCTAGTTCGTTAAAGTACGCAACGCGCATTGCCAAGTACGTGTTGGCGAAAAGTTTAATGGCTTCAGCCTCAGTACTGTCGGTGAATAAAACATCGATGTTCTCTTTTATTGCACCTTGCTGAAGCAGCTTTGCGAAAACCTCCGCGCGCTCACTACGCTCACCTACGATAATACGGCTTGGGTAAAGGTTGTCGTAAAGTGCTTTCCCTTCACGCAAAAATTCAGGCGAAAAGATAATATTGTCAGAACCAAAACGAGCTTTTGCATCTTTAGTAAAGCCTACCGGTACAGTCGATTTTACAATCATTACAGCATCAGGATTAATTTCCATCACAGTTTTGATAACTGCCTCTACACTACCGGTGTTAAAGTAGTTAGTTTGAGGGTCGTAATCGGTTGGCGTTGCAATAACAACATAGTCGGCATCTTTATAAGCAACTTGCGCATCTAACGTGGCTTCAAGGTTAAGCTCTTTTGTTGTTAGGTATTCTGAAATTTCTTTGTCTTCAATAGGAGACGTTTTGTTATTTAGCATTTCAACTTTTTCGGGTACCAAGTCGACTGCTTTCACTTCATTGTGCTGTGCAAGTAGTACTGCATTTGAAAGCCCTACATAACCCGTACCTGCTACTGCTATTTTGTACTTAGCTAACGTACTTTCCATTTACTGTTTCTCCAATCCTATTAACTATCAGCGATAGAAATAATTACTAAAATATTCTCGTTATATATTGCCAGAGTTTTTTGAAAATCTCATGAACAGTGCATCATAAAGGTGCTTGATTCACAGAAACTCTAGTGAGTCGGTGAGTTTCAGTCTAAAACTATCATTTCAACATAAAGCCTAAGCGCCATATTGCTTAGAAAGCAACAATCACACCACTAAGTGAATATTTTATCCAAAATAAAAAACCCCAGTTAACATAGTAAACTGGGGCTCCAAAAAATATAATTCTCTAACTAGCTTCCGGTACCTAATCGCTCGCCTTGGTAACTGCCGTCAAGAACTGCTTTCCACCAGCCTTCGTTTGCTAAGTACCACTCTACGGTTTTACGAATACCACTTTCGAACGTTTCTTGTGGCTTCCAGCCAAGCTCACGTTCAATTTTGCTTGCATCAATTGCATAGCGCATGTCGTGGCCTGGGCGGTCTTGAACGTAAGTAATTTGCTCAGCGTATTTGGTATCTTTTGGCTTAACTTCATCTAGAATTGAACAGATAGTTTGCACCACTTCAATGTTCTGCTTTTCGTTGTGGCCACCAATGTTGTAGGTTTCACCAATTTCACCATTAAGTGCAACCACAACTAATGCTCGTGCATGGTCTTCAACATACAACCAGTCACGAATTTGGTTGCCCTTGCCATATACAGGCAATGGCTTACCCGCTAGTGCATTTAGAATAACTAGCGGAATAAGTTTTTCTGGGAAGTGATAAGGGCCGTAATTGTTTGAGCAGTTAGTTACAAGCGTTGGCAGCTTGTATGTGCGCAGCCACGAACGCACTAGCTGATCTGAACTTGCTTTACTTGCTGAGTAAGGCGAGCTAGGTGCATATGGCGTAGTTTCCGTAAAGAGTGGAAGCTCCGTTCCCGGTTCAACTTCATCTGGGTGAGGAAGGTCGCCGTATACTTCGTCTGTAGAAATATGATGGAACTTAAATCCTGCTTTTTTATCGCCTTCAAGTGCTGACCAATATGCTCTTGCTTGTTCAAGCAACGTGTATGTGCCCACAACGTTAGTTTGAATAAACTCACCTGGCCCATCAATAGAGCGGTCTACATGAGACTCTGCCGCAAGGTGCATAATGATATCTGGCTGGTGCGTATTAAACACTCGCTTTACTTCTTCAGCATCACAAATATCAACTTGTTCAAAGCTATAGCGGTCGCTGTCTGAAACAGGTGTTAGTGACTCTAAGTTACCCGCATAGGTTAGCTTATCTAAATTAACCACTGTGTGGTCAGTGTCGTTTATAAGATGGCGAACTACTGCAGAACCAATAAAGCCCGCGCCACCTGTTACTAAAATTGTTTTACTCATTTTCTTTTTACCAAAAGTATAATCTTGTTCTTGTCGCTTACGCTTTCAATTCGTCTAGCATGCTGGCTAATTGCTTACGCCAGTGCGTGGGCTTACACGCCGCAAACGCCTCGCGTGCGGACTGCTTGTCTAACACACTGTAATGAGGGCGTTTTGCAGGTGTTGGATATTGGCTAGACGGTATAGGTAACACTGGAACTGATTTATCTAGCAAGCCTTTCTCAACACCTAATTCTTGAATAGCTAGCGCAAAGTCGTACCAACTTGCTACGCCTTCATCAGTCCAGTGATACACGCCACTGGTTTTATTCAAAGCGGCAGTAACACAAACTTCAGCTAACCCTTTAGCCCATGTAGGCGTTCCAATTTGATCATCTATTACGCCCAACTGAGGTTTATCAGCCATCAAACGCAGCATGGTTTTCACGAAGTTATTACCATGAGACGAGTAAACCCAAGCTGTGCGAATTAGACAGCTAGCATCTGGCAGTATTTCAAGCAGCGCTTTTTCGCCTTCTGCTTTTGATTTGCCATAAGCACCTTGTGGTTCAATGGTGTCGTCAGTTAAATAAGGTGAACCTTTATGACCGTTAAATACATAGTCAGTAGACACATGCACCATGAAGGCGCCGTTAGCTTTACAGAAGTTTGCTAAGTTTTTAACGGCTAGCGTATTAATAGCATTACACGCCTCGGTATCTTCTTCTGCTTTATCAACAGCTGTATAGGCCGATGCGTTTATTACAACTTCAGCCGATAGAGGCGATAGCGTTTCTTCAATATTAGAGGCACTCGTAATATCAATATCATCACGCCCCAAAAACGAAACTTGATGCTCGCTATTTTCTAGTTCACGAGAAAGCTCAAATGCTAACTGCCCAGACTTTCCTATAATTACAATATTCATTAATCGCTAATACCTAGTAAAACACCAATAAAAAGCCAGTGAAAAAAATCAATGACAATTAAAACGTAGGTGCGTTAACAAATGCCAAGCCCGCCTCATCTTTACCTGATAAAGAAGGCTTCTCACCATTTACTAATGGCCAGTCGATATTCAATGTAGGGTCGTCATACTTCACTGATATTTCAGATTCCGGGTGATAATAATCTGTGCACTTATACACGAACTCCGCTGATTCACTGGTTACATAAAAACCGTGAGCAAAGCCCGCAGGCACCCATAACTGGCGTTTGTTCTCGGCCGATAAGGTCACCCCAACCCACTTTCCGTAAGTAGGGGAGTCTTTACGCATGTCTACGGCTACATCGTATACTTCACCGCTAACTACACGTACTAATTTGCCTTGGGTTTGCTCCATTTGATAATGAAGGCCGCGAAGGATACCTTGACTAGATTTAGAATGGTTATCCTGAACAAAATCTACATCTGCGCACTCTTTCTTGAACCAGTCGGTGCGAAAGGTTTCTAGAAAAAAACCTCGCTCGTCACCAAATACTTTAGGCTCGATGATTTTTACATCAGGGATGTCTGTTTTAATTACTTGCATTTACTTTCCGTACAAACTGGCAATTTAAAATAAGAAGAAAGGTGGCAGTGCCACCTTTTAGAATTTGATATGAAGCTAGATCTTAACTCTATCGTTAATCACTTTAAGCAGGTAATCGCCATAACCACTCTTCTTTAATGGTGCCGCAAGCTTTTCAAGCTGCTCAGCGTTGATATAGCCCATTCTGTAGGCTACTTCTTCTGGGCAACATACTTTCAACCCTTGGCGTTTTTCGATAGCCGCAACAAAGTTTGCTGCATCAAGAAGTGAGTCTAGTGTGCCCGTATCAAGCCAAGCAGAGCCTCGGCCCATTAGCTCTACTTTCAAACTTCCATCTTGAAGATATAAGTTGTTCAAGTCAGTAATTTCAAGTTCACCACGGGGTGATGGCTTAACTTCTTTAGCAAAATCGACTACGCGGTTGTCGTAGTAGTAAAGACCGGTTACGGCATAGTTTGATTTAGGAACAGCTGGCTTTTCTTCTATTGAAAGTGCATTCCAGTCATCATCAAATTCTACCACGCCGTAGCGTTCAGGGTCGTTAACGTGATAACCAAACACCGTTGCACCATGCTCTTGCTTATACGCATTCTGCAAAGACAGTTTTAAGTCGTGGCCGTAATAAATATTATCACCAAGAACCAGTGAACAACTATCGTTACCAATAAACTGCTCGCCTATAAGGAACGCCTGTGCCAAGCCATCTGGCGAAGGCTGAACCGCGTACTGAATGTTCATTCCTAACGCTGAGCCATCACCGATAAGGTCGATAAATCGCTGCTGCTCTTCAGGCGTAGTGATAATGAGTACATCACGGATACCCGACATCATTAACGTGGTTAACGGATAAAAAATCATCGGCTTGTCGTAAACAGGCATAAGCTGCTTACTTACCACCTTAGTTAACGGGTGCAAACGTGTGCCAGATCCGCCAGCTAATATTATTCCTTTTCTTGTACTCATGTTTTACACCTATTCGCTAAATTTTTGCTTTGCCAACTCATAAAGCTCAAAATCATCTTGGTTATTTTGAACTAAAAACTCAAAGGCTTCCTCGCCAATTTCATCACGTATTTCCGCCACTTTCTCATCGATTGACTTGGAAGTATCACGCGATACGTTTTGCACCTTGGGCGCAATGTTTATACCCTCAAATCCTTCGTCAATCAGCCATGACTCAAGCTTTTGAAGTGACTCATTAAAATTCTCGACTAAGCCGACAAATGGAAGTTTTTCAACCGCCATTTTGGCTCTATCTAGCTCTGAGCCATATTGAGCGCCAAACATGTAAGCGAATCGGTCTGTATGGAAGTTCTTGCACTGCCTGTCGTAGCCAAGAGATATTCTAGTTTCAATATAACCTTTAAGCGTTGTATTTCTCGCTAGAACAGAACCAAATCCCTGTCCACCTTGCTTCTTTTCAAACGCATAGGCAGATGCGATTCTATCAATAGGATGACGAATAAATATAACGGGCAGCAGCTTTAGCTCTTGTACTTTAGGAACAGGTAACAGTGCTGTATGCGAAGAAAAGCACTTTGCATGTTTATTACCTTCTACCCACTGTTTTACAAGTTCCCTGTTCTTAGCTGGGTTGGCTGGGAACTCTTCTGTTAACCACTCGGTTCCCGCTTCAAAGTTTTCTTTAAGCGAAGCATCTAACGAAGTGCCTGCATTTTTAAACAGGTGATAATGAAAAATAGCTTTTGTCATAAATTTAAATTTTACCAAATTTTCTGGAAAGAGTTACTTCGTACTGAAGAGATTGATACTAGCGAAGATATCTCTAAAGACTTTCTTACCATGCTCAAATGAATATCGCTCTTTAACCAATGCCATTGCGTTTTTAGAATAAGTAACCCACTTATCTTCGTCATCATAAAGAGACTGAATCGCCTCGCACCATTCATCGGGTTTCTCGGCGATTTGAGTGCTTATACCACTCGCCAGCCCAGTGCCTTCAGCTGCAACTTCAGTTAAAACCGAAGGAAGCCCATATGCCATTGACTCCAGAACTTTACCTTTAATACCAGCACCAGAAAGTAAAGGCGCGACAAAAACGCGGTGGTTATGAAATACATCATCTAAAGATTCAGCAAAACCCACCATTTTTACGTTTTCGCACTCCAGCTCTTTGAACGATTCTGGCATTCTGCTTCCATATACATAGAGAATAATATCAGGGCGTTTTACTAATAATTGAGGCATTATCTCGTGAACTAAGTATTCGACCGACTCAACGTTAGGAACGTGGTTGAACCCGCCTAAAAATGCGATACCAGAACGCGCTGAAAAATCTGGCCCGGGCTCTTTGCTTTCTAGCACCCATGGAGTGATATGCATATTGTGCGACTGTAACGTGTGTGACTGAATCACAGCATGCTCTGTAGCGTTGTAAGTAAGAATCGCATCTGCCTTTTTACAAACATCCAATTCACGTTCTTGCGTTATCAGTGCTGCTTCAGTCGCCTCAGCATCATCTGTTCGTAGCGCAGCTCTCAACTCTCTTAGAAAGTGTAAATCAGCATTATTAAAAACAACTGGCTTACCGTAGTCCTTTATTCTATCGATATACTTTTCAGCAACAGTGTAGCGTGTGATATAAACGGCATCCATTTCTTCAATACGCCTTTCTATCACATCAAATAATGAGGTATAAAACGGTGCGGCTAATACTTCTACCCCCATTCTTTGAAGGTTTTTAGTGAACTTACCCATGTAAGCTAAGTTATCAGGCACAAATGTTACCTTAAAACCGAGAGACTGCATTAATTCGATCTCTTTGACAGCCGCGTAGCTTCCTGCATCGTTATTCGGCATAGGAACGGTATAATCAATAACGAGTACACGCTGATCAACGCCATTGTCTTTTTCTAAAGGAAGGCTTTCTAGGCTAGGCTTACGTTTGTGCTTAAATGCACTAAACCACTTTTGCCTAAAAGTAGACTCATTAACCTTCTGGTATTTCTTTAAGCCTGTGGAAATATCGGTGCCATGGCTCTTTCCTTCAAAATGTACGACCACAGAATGGGGGACATAAACGGTTCTAAAGCCCTCTTTTCGCACTTTAAAAGCAAGATCAGCATCTTCATAATAACAAGGAGCAAACTCTTCGCTAAAACCTTCGACTTGCTCCCATACACTGCGAACAATACACATGGCTGCGCCTGTCAGATAATCCACATCCCTTACATAATTCCACTCTGGAGCATCAGGGTTATCGTTGCGACCGGCGTTCCAAGGCTCGCCATTCCCCCAAACAATACCGCCAGCTTCTTGTAAGGTGCCATCTTCATTAATGAGCTTAGAACCCGTCAGCGCTATTGAATTATCTTTTTCATGTTGATAAATCAATTCATCTAACCAGCCTGACGTTACTTCGGTATCATTGTTTAAGAATACAATGTACTGACCCCTAGCAAGCTTAGCCGCCTTATTACAGCTTTTTAAGAACCGAAGGTTCTCCTCATTTCTAGAAATGACTAGGTTTTCTATAATGTTTTCGGCATTTGCAGTATCATCGGTTGAGCAGTCATCTGCTAAAATTACTTCGAAGCTTGTCTTGTTGTACGCCAATGCAATAGAAGCTATACAACGATATGTCAGCGCAAATTTGTTGTAAGCAGGAACAATGATACTCACCTTAGGTTCACTGACTTCTGGTAAGGCAAAAGGCGTAAACTTTTTCATTTCCTCATGCGCTTTGACCACAGCGTCGTGAGCAATTTTGATATTCTTGAGACGTTCAAAATCACTCTCATGCGAACAAGCATCTACCTGAAGCTTTAATGAATGATAGCGGTGCCCCGCATGTGCTGGTTTACCGAGCAACTCAGGCTCTGATGCACTGTGGCTAAGGAACTCTACAGGCGTTAATACAGACGATGAGAGAATGTAATCTGTTGCGGCAGCCGTAGAAGCGCCAATGACAGTAATAGTGATCTTCTGCTTGGTATTATTTAATAATTCTGCAGGTAACCATATATAGTCATAGAGTTCCTTACTGCCTGAATGAACGGGCTTCTCCGAGAATACGCCTCTTTCTGTCGCAAACCTAACTACCTGACTACCTATTGATTCAGACGAAGATAAGCGAAAACTTAGTTTATTGCCTTCTACATTCAATATGTCTGCATGAAAATGTTGATTTAATTTCGGAATTTCAAAGCGATTAGAGGGGATCTTTTCATTGCTTTCAGCTACCCTCAGCTGCACTACTGAGCCCGGAATGAGTTTGTCTTCGTTTATATCGATAGCAAAAGCATGAACTCCGTCATTGATACCGTGTTCAGCTAAATCGGCACGGTGGATATCTGCTTTACCCGAACCAAGCAATTCACCTTCCTCTGTATAAACGTTTACACTTAAAGGTGTTTTATCACCTAACAGTGCAGCCCACCCCATAAGACAACCACCCTCAACACTATCAATAGAGCCAGCTAATTTTGCTCCTTTGTTGGTGATTCGATTCATTCCAGCTTTAAACATTTATTATTCCACTTTTTAAAATTGCGAGAAAACCCATTTGGAGAACGGCTTGCAAATCATTTTCTTATACGAATTATCGTTATTTACACCAGACTGCTCATGGCTATTCCATTCCTTAATAGCACGTATCATACTGGCTATATTTTCGTAGTCAAAAAAGTATGCCGATTCCCCTAACGCGAGTGACTCTCGGGCTAGCCATGTACCATTCGAGCACAAAAGAGAGCAACTATCTCGGCGCAAAACATCCCAAAAAACACCTGAAGTTTTATGCTTGTAACTGGAAGGGGCATAGGACGCTACCACTCCTTGAACAGAATTAAATAACCGCTCGTATTCTTCTTTATCTAATGTTCCAGAAACCAAGTCTAAATTGTTAAACCTGTTACTTAATTCCGTTAGTTCTGCTTCAACATCAGTAAAGTCTCTGATACCGGGAGAATTTGTATTCAAGTGAAAAACAAAATCGATGCCATCAAACTCTGATAAAAGGAAAGCGATATTCTGTAAAATAAAATCTAAACCTTTATCTTTTTTTACGCTCCCAACGAATAGTAGAAGACGTTTTTTTTCGTTTTTAGAAACGTTTTGGTCGTTTAAAAGCTGATAGTTTATCGCTGGGTGTACATGAACCGGACTATCGACTAACACCTGATAACCCACTTTGTATTCCTTGCAGCTTGTAGCAAAAACTGTATTTTCTGGAAAGGCTGACTGCTTTAGATACGACAGAGATAATTTATTTTTTACAAACCACGAGAAGCGCAGAATATCTTCTGCAGATTTTATATTTCGACTTCCAGGATCAAACATTCCGCAAATAATCAGTTTTGGAGATGCTTGTTTCCCGATGCTAGCGACAAACTGCGCCAAGCCCAAATACAAATGGCTAAAACCCGTATGTAAAAGCAATATATCTTGACAGTTGATATTATAAATATGAAAGAGCTTTTTTAACTCTTCCATAAAGTTTTTCGCGAGAGCGTTCTCTCTATCTGCAGGCAGAGGCTTTAAGTTATTGGTATAACAAGGCGTTGAAAAGAAGGGAACAACCTTATCTTCTTGGCGTTCCGATATCAGCTCCATTTTATTGGATGCTAAAACTACTATCTCTTTTTTTAATCGCTCAGCATCTCTTAAAAGAGAGTCGCCTACTACACTGTGGTGAGAATCAAAATCTTCAAACCCAGGGTCTATGACAAAATAGCGACGACTACTCATAAGCTTACTTACTGCCAATAGATTCAATAATTTCTGTTTTAGCCAGTTCAATTTGCCTATGAATCTGACTTGTCATGGCAACCATCAATTGTTTATTGGTCACGGTCAAATTAAAGGCATGGACTGGCACATCATTAACGTACATAACGACTACGTTTTCACCTTCTTCGAAGACTTGCCAATTGGGCTCTACGTTGAAGCCACACGCACCGTCACCAATGCCTGAGTTTTTGAGATCTTCTCTAAATACTGAGGCAGACGTTTCGCAAATTATTGCATTGTTGAGTTTAAATGAAAGAAGACAACTTTCTGCGCTTTTTTTGGAGTTTTCAAATACCCATCCAGAGAACCTGAAAATTGATAACTCGTCGATATGAAATGTCGCATATCCTTTTTCACACTGAACTTTACGCTGTCGGTTCTTATATTTCTTATATAGTTTTGAAAGCAACTAGAATTCCTCACTTACTTAAATACTAAGCACTGCATCCATATAATCAGACGAATGCTTATGAACAGTGGTATCACTTTTAACCATTGCTTTTGCGCACCATTTGTATTCATTATGCTGATCGCCAATAGGCAATACTAAGCTATTTTGATGAACTTTTAAGTAATAGCCTGCAACTACATAATGCGTCGAAGGATTTTCTCCCATCACACTATCATCATAAAAATGTTCGTAGATATCCAAAAGGCGCGCGTCTTTTCGGCTTATCTCAACCCCTAACTCATTCAACGTTAGTCGTGAAAAAGCATCGTCGAGTGTTTCATTTTTCAAAATTCGCCCACCAGGCACAAACCAGTAATCTTTCGCTGGACGGTTGGTTCTAAGGCCAAAGAGTATTTCACCCTTTTCATTTTCAACGACTAAATCTATGGACACCAAAGGTGTCCTATCAATAACCTCAGTAAATTCTTGTTTGCTTAGAAAGGTCAAACCTTACCCTCTAAAGTTGTCTTGATTTGCCAAAAACCACTCAAAAGCATTTTTCAAACCACTCTCTAAATCATAAGTGTGCTTCCATCCTAAATCATGGAGTCTAGAAACATTCATTAGCTTTCTAGGTGCACCATCTGGCTTGGTGGTATCCCAAACAATCTTACCTTTAAAATCCGTAACTTTAGCGACGGTTTCAACAAGTTCACGGATTGTACAGTCTTCTCCTGTACCCACATTGATGTGGCTAAGCATTGGCTGAGTGTTAGCCTGATAAGTTGCGTCATCTAGCTCCATAACATGAATACTCGCTGCAGCCATATCATCGACATGTAAAAATTCACGCATTGGATTACCGCTTCCCCATGCTACGACTTCACTGTCGCCGCGTTGTGCTGCTTCATGAAAACGACGAAGTAGAGCCGGAATTACGTGAGAGTTTTCAGGGTGGAAGTTATCGTGAGGTCCGTATAAATTTGTAGGCATGACAGAACGATAATCTCTGCCGTATTGACGGTTATAGCTTTCACAAAGTTTTATGCCCGCGATTTTAGCTACCGCATAAGGTTCGTTCGTTTCTTCTAGTGTTCCGGTTAAAAGTGCACTTTCAGTCATAGGCTGCTCGGCCAATTTTGGATAAATACAACTAGAACCAAGGAAAAGAAGCTTCTGTACATTATTTTTATGCGCTGCATGGATAATGTTTGCTTCTATCATCAAGTTTTCATAAATAAACTCTGCAGGGTAGGTATTGTTCGCGTGGATACCACCGACTTTCGCAGCCGCTAAATAAACTTCATCAATATTATTTTCAGCGAAGAAATCACTGACTTCTTTTTGTTCGATTAGATTCAACTCAGAGCGAGTTCTGGTAACAATTTCAATATCATTTCTTTGCTCTAAATTTCTAACAATAGCAGCACCGACCATTCCCCTATGACCGGCAACAAATACTTTTTTCATGATTTTCTCTCAGACAAATTTAAAATTTTAATATGTAAGCCTAATACTGGTCCATTGTTGAAGTCGAGGGCAACTCTTCTTCTAACATAACGCCGTCTAGTTCAGGATGGTTTGAAGAAATAGGCTCCCTTTCGAACAACGCTATCGAGCGAACGGTTTCGGTGTTCTGAATGCTGTGCTTGGCGGAATTCAATTCACTTTCTAATAGCATTTGATCATATTCTGTAGGCTCAACTAGCCCCATTTCTTCGTCAAGTGCTGCCAAAGCTTCTTTATCATTAACCCAAGTGATGAGCTTTTCTTCTGATAATGAATCTATACCCTCTTCTTCAGCCTTACTCTTTACTTTGTTAACCGAAGATTCTGTCTTGTCCGATTCTAATTTGCTAGGTTGGGAAGGAGCGCCCTCAGCAAATGTTTGATTTGAGAAGCCAGCTTCATCTCGTTGTACCAATGATGCTTCAGCCTCATCTACAACTACATCATCATTGACTGACTTTACAGAAAAGTCTTTGTTCAATATAAAAACGGAGAAGGCAATTGAAATAAAAAGTATTGCTGTCAAAAACGTTTTCATAAATTTTCCCTAATTTGAAACTTACTACTTAACAAAAAACGGCTGTCAAAAGACAGCCGTTCTACTATATCAAAAGAATCGCTGTTAGTCGGCCATAAACCATGTACCACCAACAGTTTTTACAACGCCGGCGGCAATCCGGTTGGTGCCATCCATAAGGTGGACAATATTGCGACCGCCAAGTGTTTCGTTGCGCCATAGGAAGTCAACTTTTCCATCACCGTTGAAGTCTTCTACTTTGGCCAATGACCATGCAGTGCCAACTTGAGGTAACAACTTCTGTTCCCTTACCACGCCATCTTCCATGTAATAAACACTGTTACGGCCATCTTGAATGTTACGCCAAATCAGATCTTCAGTTCCGTCACCGTCTAAGTCGCCAGTTCCAGCAAGTATCCAATCACTTGGGGCAACTTCAGCTAGTGCAGTTTCTTCAAAGTTACTTGAGCCCTCAGTGAGGCTCCATACTTTAAGATTCTGCCCATTCCTAAGAAGTAACTCTTTAACTCTATCACCGTTAAAATCGCCAACGCCTTCAATTACCAGGTCACCTAGAGCATTTGACCAACGGCTAACTTTACCTGCGCCGTCCATAAACCACACTGCTAATTGGTTAGTATCTGTTTTACGCCAGACTATATCGTCTTTTTCGTCACCGTTTAAATCGCCAATGACTTGTAGTTCGAACTCATTATTAAGTCTGGCATGTACTGGACGACTAGTAATGTTAAACCCATCCATTAGGAATACACGGTTGTAACCACCCAAAAGATCTGGATTTCTCCAGAACAGGTCAGTTTTACCATCACCGTCAAAGTCTCCTAGGTTTAGCTGCCATTCTTCGCCTTGTACTACGTTAATTGGGCGAGATAGAAGCACTTCTTCACCATCCATTGTCCATAGGAAATTCCAACCACGAACGTTACTTGCATTGCGCCATACAATATCTGCACGCCCATCGCCGTCAACATCGGCTCTTACAGGCAACTCAGAATTATCACCAATACCATCGCCATCTGTATCTGCCCATTCAGAGCTATCAGTTGGGAATGCATCGTTGAAGTCATTAACACCATCGCCATCTGTATCTTGAGAAGTAGGCGAAGTTCCTAGGTAATATTCTTCTATATCAGTCAAACCATCGCCGTCAGTATCTGTTGAAGGATCTTGCGCATAATAAGGATTTAAGCCATAAGCAAGTTCCCACTCGTTAGGCAGACCATCGCCGTCAGCGTCAGTTGTTGCAATATAGGGTTGTGTGAATTCACCTGCCGTATCGCCCAGATCTCGTGTTTTTGAGCTATATACAACTATACTTCCGTCGTTATTTATAGCCGGGTTGAATAAAGAGGTACGTTGATAATATGTAGATACATCATCATTAATGATACTCGAAGACATTGAATCGGTTTCAATTACGACCACCCCCATTGAGTCGCCATTCACATAATTGAACGCTACAATTTCGCCGTTACCAGAAATAGATGCACCGCCATAAGCGCTAAATAAAGTACCGTCTTTATCAGAAGATATAGCTGAAACTTCACCCTCATTTACGTTGTACATAGCTATAAATGGTGAGCTGTAACCTCCGAATCCAGCCACTAGATTGTCTGCTTGGGTCTCGAAAATAATGGTCATTCCATCTGCTGAAATATTAGCGCTATAGGATTGTCTGTTCCCTAGCGCATTATCTAAGTTTTGTGAAACCACTCTATTTGTTTTGGTAGCAACATCGTAGACAACAATTTGCTGATAGTAGCTTGAAAAACCCCAAACTGCGTCATTTTGCGATTCGTATACAACATATTTTCCGTTACCAGAAATAGTTGGATTCACAGAACTACCGGCATCAGAGCCATCCCAAGAGGCATCAGTTTTACTAACCAACTCAATAGTATCTTCAGTGTTGTCATAAAGAAAAACATGATAGTAATACGAGTTAATTTCATCTGTGGTCAAGTTCGTCGCTTCAGAAACGAAGGTAATATAACGACCGTCGTCTGAGATACTTGGGTTAAACGAATCATCATTAGCAGCAACACCTGTACTCCCAACACTAACTAAAACCAGCTGACCTGTATCGCGTTGATACCTAAAAACGTCCCACTGTGAGTTAACATCATCAGTGTGAATATTCGACGCGCGTGATGCAAATGTAATTACATTACCATCTGCACTTATATCGAATATCTCACCAAAGCCACCGTTTGCATCTGCGCCACGGCTGCCTAAGCGAATTTGTTCAGTAGTTCCTTCCTGCCTGTCGTATAAAAACAGCTCGTCATAATAAGAATTACCGGTATCTGACAGCAACCTATCATCAGTTTTATATAAGATAAAACGTCCAGATTTAGAAACTGCGACACTGTCTACATCATCGAATGAGCCTAAAGATTTGGGTTTGCTCAACGTTGTTAGACTATCATCATCCATTGAGTAAAAATAAACATCATCAGCATTATCTCTATCTAGCAAATCGAACGTTTGCCCTTGAGAGTGAAATGCTACGAACTTTCCGTCGCCGCTTAAGTCCACGGCTTGGCTAACATAATATCTCTCAGCATCTTCATCTTTATGTTTAGAGGCTAAAGTCGTTATACCCGATGTGAGGTCGTGGGTGTAAGCGTTGTCTTCGTTGTAAACATTATACGAGTCAAACGTTCCGTAATCATCGTCATAGATAAAACTAGTAGTTGTGCCGTCGGAAGATAGACCAATTCTGAAAGAATACTCTACTCTTCCATTATCGTTTAAACCGGTGCTGGTGACACTTGCCATCTCAGTCAAACTTTCGTTCATGTTACGGACATAAACATCGGCGCGACCATCTTGATCTCTGCCATCTAATTCTGCATCGGAAATAAATGCAACAATGTTTCCATCGTCACTGATATTCGGCGAGTAGCTTGCGTCATTAGTATCTTGAAAACCCATTGAACTGACACTTGCCAATTCTAATGTTTTATTTTCTAAGGAGTACCGATAAACATCAGCATATGTCCCGTTTACATCAGTAGAGTTTAATAAATTCGTTGCTCTTGATGTAAAAGCAACATACTTACCATTTCCACTGATTACAGGATTATTGGAGTCGTAGTTAGACTCACCGTTTTCAGTATAAGTGATTCGCTTCGTTTCACTTTTAATTCTGTCACGAACGAAAACGTCTATCCTACCGTTAGCGTCGATGTTATCAACATCAAGCGTGGTGCCTCTAGACTCAAAGGCGATGTAATTACCATCATTAGACACCGTGGGTGCATACGAATGCCCATCACTCTTTAAGCCATCAGACGCTATTGAAATCAATTCAATTGAATCTGATGCTGCGTCCCAAAGATAAATATCATTTGTTACCGTTCCACCAATAGGAATAAGGTCTGCGGCATACGATTCAAAAACAATAAACCTGCCATTTGCTGAAATATGAGGTTTATCACTCGTTCTATTTGAAAATGCCTCTACATCAGGGTGATGTTTAGAAACAAGGTCGATATCCCCTGTTTCTGTATTTTTTCTATAAATATCACAGCGCCCCTGACTTTCAGCGCTCATGTTAGATGCACAACTTACAAACGCAGCGTATTTTCCGTCTTCAGAAAGAGAGACATTGTAACTATCTCCAAGGCTAAAGTGTGTGTCTGACTTAACGACACTTTCTGTAGGAAGCCAAGATTCTGAGAAGGAACTACTGGAAAACGCTGCCGCTGCTAACGCAATGGCTACTTTCGAGAATTGTCTTTTGCTCATAGTTCTAACTCGTGAGTGGTTTGTTTTAGTTAGCTATGAAATGGAAGAGGCAGCAAAAATTCAGGGGAGAGCAACACTCATCGCCAAATAGCAATCACGTCCATGTCAAAGCGGCTATTCGAAAGTTTAATGCTTACTGGCGTAATGTCAAAAAAACAGAGTACTCTTAAGAAAAACTTCAAAACACTTTTCATGAATAGAGCCAAAGCCAAATTAACGGCTCTGGCCTAAATCATTAGGTTATTACTTCGCCATAAACCACTCACCGCCAACGGTTTTTACTACCGCTGCCGATTTGCGGGATATGCCATCCATCAAGTGAATGATATTACGGCCGCCTTGGCTGGTGTTGCGCCATAGAAAATCTACCTTGCCATCACCATCGAAGTCTTCCACTTTGGCTAGTTCCCAAGAAATATCTACCGTTGTAATAAGCGCACTATCCCGTAGCTTCCCTTCTGCGATGTAATAGACCGATGTGCGTCCATCACGTGTGTTACGCCATATCAAGTCGTCGGTGCCGTCTCCGTCTAAATCACCAGTACCCGCTAACTTCCAAGCGTCTGATGCCACAGCACCCAAGCTTTGCTGAGTAAACTGCGTACCGTCATCATTCAACGTGAAAAGATGTAGCTTCCATCCTGTGCGTGTCACTACCGATGTTTTGTTGTTTGAGTGAAACTGACCTGAGCCCTCAATAACCGTTGCTCCAAGTGCGTCACCTTTCTGGGCCTCAACTTGAACGCCATCCATATACCAAACCATCAAACTATCATCAGTCTCATCGTGCCATAGCACATCGTCTTTGCCATCGCCGTCTAAATCGTCGGCGAGTAATAGCTTTGTATCACTGCTCACATTTTGAATGCGCGTTTTCTGCTTTATCGATGTCCCATCCATCAAGTAGACAAAATTCATACCGAGTGAATTAACTTCGTCACGCCAGAAAAGGTCAGATTTACCGTCACCATCAAAATCGCCCAAACGAAGCCCCCACTGTTCGCCTTGAACTACGTTAATTGGCTTACTTTGCTTAATATCGCTGCCCGACATACTCCACAGGAAGTTCCAACCTACTACGTTGCTACGTCTTCTCCAGACAAGGTCGGCTCTTCTATCCCCATTTACATCAGCTCTAATAGGTTGATCAGCGTTGTTGCCAACCCCATCGCCATCAGTATCCTCCCATTCACTTCTGTCCAATGGGAACTGATCTATATCGTCAGTATATCCATCCTCATCACTGTCGGGATTTAAGGGTGATGTTCCCAAAGCGAACTCCTGATAATCCGTCAAACTATCGCCATCGCTATCAGAAACAGTTAAATTTTCCGAAAACGGGTCAAGTCCATACCGTAGTTCCCAATAATTAGGTAACCCGTCATTGTCTGCATCAGTAGTTGCAAAGTAAGCCTGTATCGTAGTATCAGACACCTCGTTGGTATCGTTATTTCTTGACCCATATACAACTACTGACCCACTGTTATTAATAAGAGGCCGCAAAAGACCGTTGTATGAGTTGTAGTTTTGATCGGTATCTTCATTAATTATACTTACATAATTGTGATCAATACTTCGAACAGCCACGCCTATCTTATTGCCACTGCTATATGTGTACACAGCAAACTTACCATTACTAGACATATTCGCAGCACCGTATGGCGTTTTGGCATGACCATTATTTTCTAAACCCAACTCAATGAGTTTATTCAGGCTAATATCATAAATGACATAGGTCCCATCATAACCTAGGCCGCCTGTGGAAGAATCCAACAGAACTCGACTCCCCTCTGCTGAGAATGCTATCGGCACTCCTTCAATCCTTTCGGAGTTAGAGTCTAGTTCTGGAAGAAATACATTAGTTTCATCCTCAATACTATATAAGGAGATACGTCTGTTGTTATCTAAAATATCGCTATAAATTACATACCCACCATTAGAAGCAATGATCGGGTGAGAGCCAGATTCTGCAATTAGTCTGTGTCTTTGCTCTACTTTGTCGTACAAATAAATTTTGTTACTTTCAGGAGCTAAGTTAGCTGTATCCTCAACTAGATTCGTCGCTTTGCTTTCAAAAGCTATTGGTCTTACCCACTAAAAGTGGACATCCATGTTAAGCGTAAGTTGCTTCGTATTCATATGGGCTGACATAGCCCAATGTAGAATGCTGACGCACGCGATTATAAAAAATTTCGATGTATTCGAAGATACAAGATTTGATTTCCTGAAGCGAGTTGAATTTCTCCCCGTATATGAGTTCGACTTTCATACGACTGAAGAAAGACTCCATAACTGCATTGTCCCAGCAGTTGCTCCTTCTGCTCATGCTGGACACAGCACCGATGCTCATTATCAGGTCTTGGTATCGCACAGAGCGATATTGAACACCTCTGTCGGAGTGAATGATTAACCCAGGCTCTATGTCTCGTCGGCTAATCGCCATATTAAGTGCGCGTATAATGAGTTCTTCGGTCATATGACTATCAAATGCCCAGCCAACAATGGCTCTTGAGTACAAATCCATCACGGTAGCCAAGTAATGCCATTGGCCTTTAAATCGAATGTAAGTGATGTCAGTGACCCACTTTGTATTGGGCTTTGTTGCTACAAATTGTCGGCGCAAAACGTTTTCACTCACGCGCACATTACTGTGACTATATTGCGAGTATCTAAACGCTCTACCGTTACGAGCACGTAACTGTAGTTGCTGCATGATTTTCGCAATGGTATTAACGCAGCAGGGGACGTTCTCAGCTTTCAAGGCGCGTGTTAACCTGGGTGCACCATAACGCTTTTGGTACTTTTCAAAGAGCGCCATGGTATGCTCACGCAGTTGTTTGCGACGCTGCTGATGCGCGGGAATACCTCGCATAAGGTACTTGTAATAGCCAGAACGAGACACTTTGAGTGCCCGACACATCACCGTTACTCTGAACTGCCCCGCATACACTTTAATGAGCGCGTACTTTACTCTTGGTCGCTCGCAAAGTACGCGGCAGCCTTTTTTAAAAACGCATTCTCTTCTTTAAGGTCAGCCAGCTGACGCTTGAGAGCTTGCACTTCGTCAGAGTCTTCTTGATGAAACTTCACACCTTGAATGGTTGAGAATTGATGACCCCCACAGCGCTTGAACTGTCGACGCCAGTTGTAGATTTGTTGTGCGGAAATCCCCAGCTCTGCGGCTACGGATTGGTTGGAGTTACCTTTTTGATCTGCTCGACGAACAGCCTCTTTACGAAACTCTTCAGTGTAAGCATGAACCTTCTTTTTATTAGCCATAAGTCACCTCTTATCTAACTATAGGAGATGTCCACTAAGTTTGGGTAAGTCCTCTATATAACGCCCGCTGGCAGATACTGAAGGGTTAAACGAATCACCGTTAGCACTGTTTCCATCAACACCTTTTGATATTAATGTTACTTCTTCAGTCGATAAGTCATAAAGAAATATGTCTTCATTTGTATTCCTATCATCGCTACTAAGGTTACTAGCCTTTGTTGAAAAAACGAGTGCCTTGCCGTCAGCGCTTATCTGAAATAAGTTATTAACTTCTGCGTTAAGAGCTGAACCTCTTATACCCATTCTCAGCTGCTTCATTTTTCCGTTTAAACGATTGACCAAGAAAATATTATCAAACTTTGAAGAGCTCTCTTTCCATATATATGCATTACTGGTTTTTATAACCGCTAAATTTCCGCTACCAGAAAGAGATGCAGAATGAACGTCTGCTTGTGAGCCATAGGTAGCTGGTACGCTGACGTTTTTGTAAGCGTTTTCTTCAATAGAGTACAAAAAAATATCGGTAACGTAGTTTCTATCTAATGGATCGAAGCTATTGTCAAATGATTCAAAGGAAACAGACTTACCATCTCCCGAGATAGCTGGGTTATCAGCTGATTCATACCGCGTAACAGATTTGTTAATAGGGTCAGAAACTAGATATAATCTGCCAGTATCTAAATCTTTCAAGTAAACATTATAAGTATAAGTAAAGTTATTTTCTGAAGAGAAAGTTCCATTATGATCGTGAAGGGTGAATGCAACTCTCCTTCCATCATTACTAATTGCAAGTCTTCCATTTACTTCAAAAGAGGCATAACCACTTGATTGATTGGGTGAAGAAACTATCGAGGTTGTCCTTCTTTCCATATCGCGTATGAAGACTCCAGAGTATCCTGTCGAGTCAAAACTTGAATTGGAGCGGAAAGCGACAAATTTGCCATCTTGGTTAACCCTGGGGACGTAACTTCCTTCACTTTTTTGATTGCCATTGCTATCAACGCTTATAAGAGTGTTTTTGCCGGTTTCAATTTCATGCAAAATTATGTCTGAGACGCTTCCGTTCTCATCTTCTAATGAATCGATAGAATTAGTAGCACTCGTTGCAAATACTACATACTTGCCGTCTCTACTTATATGTGGAGAGCGCGAGCCTCCATTTAATTCTTGGTCAAATGAGTTCTTAATCCGTACAGTTGTATTATTGACTCGATCTCGAATAAAGATGTCTGCTGAGTCGTTAGTATCCGGACTTACGACATCGAGAAGAATAGACTCGCTTTCGAATACTACGAATCTTCCATCATCAGATACAGACGAATTACTAGAGTTTAAATCACCTTCAAGACCATCAGAGGCGACAGAAACAAGTTCTATTTTGTTGGTTAATGCATCCCAGAGGTAGATATGAGAAACACCGTTGCCTTCTAAACCAACAATATCTGCAGCTGTGCTATTAAATACAACGAAGCGCCCGTTCGATGAAATATAAGGTGCAGAATTCCAAGACTCACCTTTAAAATCACTTAGAAGAGATTTCGTTATTAATTCAATTTGCCCTGTTATATTGTCTCGCCAGTAAACATCACACCGCGCTTGGTCTTCAATAACGAGATTGCTAGCACAGCTCTGGAAAGCCATGTATCGCCCATCATTCGATAGCGAACTTTGAGAACTAGCGCCATTGCTCGCGTGTGTATCAGATTTTATAGTCAATTGTGAAGGGAGCCAGCTTTGCGTTACACCAAAAGCGGTAGATGAGATAAAAATAAGAGTGAAAAGAATTACTTTTTTCATTTTTTCCTTTTTCATAAAACTACAGATGTGGACAATGTCTTGTTTGATTAGATTTTTACTGGAGCGAATAAACTCGTTGACGAGAAGAGTGAAGAAACGAGGTCCTCCTTTGTTCAAGCTTGCGAATTACTGAAGCAAACACCACGGCAATTAAAGTTCACCAGTGCTTAACACATTTTTTATTGAAAAAACGGCGCCGCGAGTGCGGCGCCCAAGAAATATTAGTCAGCCATAAACCAGGTACCGCCAACGGTTTTTACAACGCCCGCAGCAATTCGGTTAGTGCCATCCATGAGGTGTACGATGTTACGACCTCCAAGCGTTTCATTGCGCCATAAAAAGTCTACTTTGCCGTCTCCGTTAAAGTCTTCTACTTTCGCCAATGACCACGCTGTACCAACTTGTGGCAACAACTTTTGTTCTCTTACAGTGCCGTTTTCCATGTAGTAAACACTGTTTCGACCATCGCGAACATTGCGCCATATCAAGTCTTCTGTGCCATCACCGTCTAAGTCGCCGGTGCCAGCTAGTTTCCAGTCAGCGGGGGCTACTGAAGATAACGTCGATTCTTCAAAGTTACTGCCACCCTCAATAAGGCTCCACACTTTTAATTCATTACCTTCTCGAAGTATAAGCTCTTTTATTCTGTCTCCATTGAAGTCGCCAGTGCCTTCTAATGTCAAATTACCCAAACCATCGGACCAACGACTAACTTTCCCTACGCCATCCATAAACCAAATTGCTAGTTGGTTTGTGGTGCTATTACGCCAAACAATGTCATCTTTCTCATCACCGTTTAGGTCACCAATCACCTTAATATCGAATTCATTATCAAGACGTGCGTGCACAGGGCGACTAACAATGTCAAAGCCATCCATTAGGAATATTCGGTTATAACCACCTAATAGGTCGGGGTTTCTCCAAAACAAATCTGATTTACCATCTCCGTCAAAGTCACCAAGGTTTAACTGCCAGTCTTCACCTTGAACAACGTTGATGGGGCGTGACAGCAGAACTTCTTCACCATTCATTGTCCATAAGAAGTTCCAACCTCTAACATTGCTCGCGTTGCGCCATACGATATCTGCTCGCCCGTCACCATCAACGTCAGCTCTAACTGGTAGTTCAGAGTTGTCACCTATACCATCACCGTCTGTATCAGCCCATTCAGAGCTATCAGTTGGAAATGCATCCTCTCCATCTGTGAAACCATCTCCATCTGTGTCGCTATTAACGGGTGATGAGCCGATTCGACGCTCATCCTCATCTGATAAACCATCGTTATCATTATCTAAATCTAACGCGTTAACGATACCATCGCCGTCAAAGTCTTGCGTTTCTGACGTCAAATCCACGCCCAAGTTTGCAGCATTAACTAGGTTGTGAATTACATTTCCAGAGTCATTAGAAAGCGTAATTCTAAACTTAACAGGCTGAAGTTCTATCTGTAGTTTTGGTAACAATGCCTTAACGTCATAGCGCTCAAAAGAACTTGGAGAAATATCAAGTGAATGCCAATCATCATATGAGGTAGGGCTTACCTCAATACTTTTGTATTCATATTCTCCGTAAACCTTTGAGCTGCCAAAATGCAGCTCAGCGTCCTGATATCCAATTTGGCCGCTTAATACAACAGAACCAGTTGTATCAACAAATTTAGAATAAAGGTCACCAAAACCACCACCGTAATATTGTTGAAGTTCAAAAATAGATTGGCTAGCTATATGGCCTTTGCGAGAGTTCACAATAAGAGTTGGTAGAGTACACGTCTGATCAAGAGTTATACTATCGCCAGTATATTTCCCCGTTTGAATGACAGTATCATCACACACGATTTGGTAATTTTGGTCAGGGAAGCTTACTTGAGCTCCATCGAGAGATGAGAATGTATTATCTCCGTAAATAGAAATATAAGTTGACGAAATGTCGATATCTTTACCCGTAACACCTGCCGTTGGTTCAAATTGATACAATGGCACTTTACTTAAAATACCCGAGCTCTCTCCAGAAATAGACATTTCAGGTGTAGATACTAACAACTCACCGTAAAACTGATCATCAGTTTGCTGCAATACTGAAACTGTAACACTTGTGCTTTCATCGCTTACCGGTGAAGATACGTAAGTAAAACGCTTACCATCAATACCAGAGCGGGGGCGAGCATTATCGTAATATATTTGAAATGCAGTAGTACTCACATCTGTAGGCCCAGAAAACTCTTCAGAAATGATACTGGGTAGCGCTGTACCTGCATCTAGTGCGGCTTTATAAGCTCCATTATCGGAGTCTTCACTGACCGACTTATATAAGTGAAACAACACATCATTTTCATCTTCACTGTCGAACCTATCGACCAACTCAATGTTTAAATCGATCTCCGAAGCTAAATGACCAGTTGCGATTAATTTTCTTTTGACATCTTGTTCGGTTAACTCGGTAGTATCTATTGAAGTGTGATCAGAAATTGTAGACGTTACTTCCTGAGTATCGGTATATGTTAAACCTATATATCTTTGGGATGTCTTCACCTGTTTTAGTTCACCCAGACTAGGGTCTATATCGGTAACACCAAAAAGCTTGTTTAAGCTAGACACTCCAAACTCTAAAACTGTATCTTCTGAAATAAGGGGATAAAAAGACTCTACACCAGTAACTTCGTAAGCTGAGTCTAGAGGAAGTTGGTCGCTGAGTTGTGTAGCGCTGATAACATCAACGTTGTCGTATATTGCTGTTATATAGAAGCTGCCTTCACTAACATAAAAGTCCAACGTTTCGCCTGGAAAAATCAGATTCCAGTAAAGTTCATGCCCATCACTATTAACTAGCGATACATTCACGTCACTATTGCCCGTATTAGCTAACTGCAACAGTAGGCTTTTGGTAAAACTGATAGGTACGACTAACTTGCTATCTGTCGCGACAAACTCTATTTCACTAAAAAAGGCAGCGGCATCGTTTTGAGGTGTTGGAATATTGGCAACATCGCTAAATGTTAGAGTTACAGGAATCACTTCTGACGATTGCGAAGCCACTGTCACCTTAATTTGCTCTGAGGTCAGTGATACAGACGCAGGAAGATCAGTAGGCATGACAACATCGAATGTCTTAGCTGAATTCGACATATTGGTTACAATAATATTTGCTGTTCGCTTTACACCGTTCTGTTTTGGCGTATTACCAAAGAACAAAGGGGCGGTAGACATACTTACAACGTTAGTTAGTGCATTTTGTACATCAACTAAGCCATAGCCCGATGCAAATATATCATCGCTGATGTTGGTAGCAGAGGACATCAATATGCTTTTCATTTGTTCTGGCTGTAAAGCGGGTCTAGCTTGAAGTAATAGTGCTGCAGCTCCAGCTACATGTGGGCTGGCCATGCTCGTTCCGCTCATTTCTTCATAGCGGTTATTAGTTTGAAGCGAATATATTCCTGTTCCTGGGGCCACCACTTCAGGCTTAATGTAATCAGAGTTCAGTACAGGCCCTTTAGAGCTAAAATCTGAAATATTGTTTTGTTTATCTACCGAGCCCACTGTTATTGCTGTTCTAGCGGAAGCTGGAGAGTGTTTCCCAATATCATAATAACTGCCATTATTGCCCGCAGCAGCCACAACCACTACTCCCGCAGCGGTAGCAGCATCAACTGCTGACGAAACGATATCATCGGCATCACCTGGCCCGCCTAGGCTTAAATTAATAATATCGGCACCATCATCTGTGCTTGGATCGCCATCAGGGTCAACGGCATACTCGATGCCTTCTACAGTTTGAGTATTAAAACCATTTCCTTCGCTATCTAAGACCCTAACCGCAAGAATTGATGCATCTGGTGCAACACCAACAACACCGCCATTCGCAGCAACAATACCTGCCACATGTGTTCCGTGGCCATCAACATCCATAGGGTCTGCATCACTATCTACAAAGTCATATCCGCCAATAACTTTACAACCATTACCAATACAGCCACCTAAATCATTGTGATTGTAATCAACACCACTGTCGATAACGGCAACAACAATACCTTTACCGGTGAGGTTGTTTCCACGTGGGCCTTTTCTCTCCCACACCTTGTCTGCTTTTATCATTGGCACACTTTCCGCAAGAAATTTTCTAACAGGCTTGCTTTTGGTAACGCGCTTAACCGAAGGCAGTTTTGACAAAGCCAAAATTTTATCTTCATCGCCCTGTACCACTATTGCGTTAACCACACGCATTAAACGGTTAGACACTGATATATCTGAAGGTAGGGCATTTTTAATAAACGTTTGCTGAAAGGTATTTAAAACATCAACTTTGCGCTCGACTAAATATTTGGCTTTTTGCGTTAAAGCTTGCGAGGCAGATACATTAATTTGCTGTTTTACTAGATTTTGTTCACTCTTCAGCGCTTCATACGCCTGAAACTCGCTAGTTTTTAACAGCGGTTCACTATGGAACTCTATGATGTATTTCTGATCACTTTTGTGCTCAGCACGGCTATTTTGAGATTGTACCGTGTTATGACTAAGATCGTTGGAGTACCTTGATATTCTTTGCTCAACTAACTGTTGTGCACTAAGGCAAGATGAAAAAAGGGTAAGTGAAATTGCTAGACAAGTATATTGGAACAATGTAAACACTCCATAGTCCGTTACTGAGTACTTTACACTTAAGTGTAAAATAAAGATCCTGTTTAAACTACAGTCTTAGTTTAAACAAAGTATCTTTTGGGTATATATGTCTATACGTACGTATAACACTCCCATTGAACCCTAATTTCTTCCCCCACAAAAACTGTTTGATTTTTGATCAATTTGCTTTTATATTTTTTGTGCTAACACGAAACACAACTCTTCTAAACAAGGGTCTGTAGTCTAGCTTGCTAAGTGATTCAAAGGGATTCGAATTCGGAGCTAAATCATGACTTACCGCATAGCATTCGCTATTTCAGGGGCTGTCAGCTTAGGTTCTTATGAAGCAGGCACAATATACGAAATTATAAATGCACTTTCAGAGCATAATAAAAACCTTCCAGAAAATTCAAACGATCGTATAGAGATAGACGTACTTAGCGGCGCTTCGGCTGGTGGGATGACCGCAGCGCTTATTGCCCATAAGCTACTGCACGATCCCGTGATGTTAGCCGGCAAAACGAGTAATGCAGCATACAAGGCATGGGTCGAGAAAGTAGATATTCAGGGCTTACTTTCTCATCACGACGATGATTTCCCTAAAACCTCACTTCTTTCCTCTAACTTTGTAGGCAAAATAGCGGAAGACTTGATCACAAACAGACACAAGAACAACGAAATACCAGAACCTGGCCCACATAATACGGCAGCAAAGAAAATCCATCTTGGTTTAGCCATGTCGAATTTAAATGGCGTTGATTACAAGCTTGACGTATTTTCCACATCTGAAGAGGGGTTGGACCAAGGTAAGTTTATACAAACACGCTTTCAAGACCGAGTAACCGAAGAGCTAACCAACGAGTACAAAGCAAAACAATGGGAAGATATCATTACAGCATGCAGAGGCTGCGGCGCATTTCCCTTTGCTTTTTCACCAATGAAGTTAGCAAGAAACTGGATTCGCCATAAGCATGATTACGCAAGTAGAGGCGCCTCTCCTTTCAATAACGGCAGTAAAGATGAAAACTTTTACTACATGGACGGAGGTGCATTCAACAACTATCCCTTAGGGCTGGCCAGAACGCTGACTAGGAAAATTGATAGTACTCCAGAAGACTTTGAAAAACGATATTACTTTTACATTTCACCAAACCCGAAAAACTCTGTGCGCGACGCAAATTTTAAAGTGGATGCCACCTCTGGTATGAAAGATACCGCTTTGCAAATGGCAAAAAGCATTTTTTGGCAGGGGCGCTTTCAAGAATGGATGCAAGTTGAAACGGTAAACGAAAAAGTAAAACAGCTGGATGAACGCGCCGAAGAATTACTACAAGTATTAAGCAATAATCCCGGCCAACTACAAATGCATAGCGCAGCTTATGACTCACTTTTACATGCGCTTTACGGCCCCTCATCATGTACCAATGATTTCCAGCGTTTAGAAAAAGCGTTCTGCACAACACCGCAACTTCAGCAGCTGTCACCCTTACTAAAAGACACATGGATTAAAGGTATTGTGATAATGGAAAAGTCAGGCGGCTTAGAAAACCGCGAGAGCATGAAGGTGTATACCATCACAACCACTAACGAAGATTTAGCAAGTGAGCATCTAGCGGGATTTTTGGGCTTTTTAGACAAGCGCCTGCGCGAACACGACTACCTGTTAGGCCGTATAAGAGGCATGCAGGTTGTAGAGCACATATTAAATCATAAAGATAATGCCAGTGCTTTGGGAAACCATTTACCGCTTAATGTAAGTAGTCGCGCTGCGCGCATTAGTGAAGCAACAACGCAGTTATTAGCGATGGATCTTTCTGACGTGAAAATGAAAGACGTGAATTATGAAAACCGCCAAGCCCTTTATAACAGAGTTAGAGAGCGCATGAAGCAATGGCTTAAAGACGAGAATGTTAGTTGGATCAAAACCCAAGGGATAATGCTTGCCAGCAAGTCGTATTTAAAGAATTCATTCGAAATAGAAAAGCAAAAGTTGCTAGGCATAACAATGCCCGCTTGGTACCGCTAGAAAGCAGATTTAATACAAGAAGCGATATAGAAGTAGAAGTAGAAGTAGAAGTAGAAGTAGAAGTAAATGATGAAAAAATAACTCAACAATTGCCATTGGCTTAAAGGGAATTAACCATGAAACTACTACCTTCACTCGAGCGCGCTGTACCCAAAGAGCACCTTGCCCCAGCTGCTTTACACGACCTAATTACTAGTTTACAAAATATAAAAATTGCTATTGAAAGCAGTGTTTCAAATGAGCAGAAAGCTAAATTAGACAACCTTGATAACATTATCAATAAGCTAACGCAGTTAGGTGATGACCCCAGCATTGACGATATCCCCACTGCCGCTAAAACAATTATTGAGAATGCCGTTGCACTATTCCCCGACGACAAACAACAAGAAATATTAGAATCACAGGTATACAAAAAAACATTCAAGCTACTTGATCAATGGGAACAAATTAGCGCGCCGATTAGTTCACAGACCGACGGTTTTAATAGAAACATTGAGTTTGATAAAGACTACGACACAAAATTTAATGATTTTCAGATAGGTCTTCGGGTTGGTGCTATTGGCATTTATAACATCAACGTACTTACCACAAAACAAGCGCAAAAACTGCTTAAACTTGAGGTGGCTGATACAGAATGCCTTGTAAACCAAACGCTTTCCGCGGCCTATGAAGTAAATGCTTCGGCGGCTGGCGCGATAAAATTTATCAATATTAGTGCAAGCTTAGCGAAAGCTGGCGAATTGAAATTAGACACCTTTTTTCAAGTAAAAAACAACATACCCACATATCGCGCATTATGGGCAATGTTTAAAACCCCTGTCGTACCATGGAGCTTAAAATCTGTAAATACACTACTTACAGTACCAAATGGCGGCACTAGCCTTGGTTATCGCGCATGTGCATTAAAAACAGGTACGTCTTTTACCATTCAAGGTGAAGTGGGTGTCGGTAAGTCATTGGTTACTCAAACTGATTTGAAAGGAAATGTAATAGACATAGACTTTTCTACCGAAATAAGTGCATCTCACCAACACACTATAACAGGCGATGTAAGCATGTTTGTTACTAAACACGCTAGCAGCGGCAAACCATTACTAAAGATAACGATCGAAGAGGCAGACGAACGCACTAACGCACTAAATTTAGCGCTACAGGCGCAAATTAAAGGGCTGGACAAACTAGCTGGGCAATACGTTGAAATGCTGCTTTCTAAAGGCAACAAAATAGTACAGTGGTTAGAAGAAAACAGCTCTCCCGGCGCTGCGTTACTAGAAAGTTTAGATAGTAATGTAAATAAAGATAAGTGGTACAAGCCTATCGCTAGTTTAGCTCTTGGCCAAGAAAGTGTTGATGACGCGGTAGAAAGCCTTATCGGCAACGAACTTCAGAATGTCATTGACCGCATACCACTTTCAAGTGAAGACGATGCGGAAGAACTGGCCAACAAAGTGGTAACAAAATTATTAGATATATTTGGTGCTAGTGATAGCACTGCTATAGAAAGCTACAGAGAGGCGGCTGAGCAGGCACTTCAAGATGAACTAGCGAAGCTCCAGCAGCATATACGTCAACAAGCCGATAGATTTAAGGAATTGATAGAGAGCGAAGCTAAAGACGTACTTAAGCCAGTAGAGGCATTAGGCAAAGAAGTAAAACAAGCTGTTACGCAATTCGATGACAATATTGAGAAAAACTTTAATAAGATCATTTCAAAATACCGTGAATTTAAAGAAAAAATCACTTCTGCATTAGAAAAATCAGCCAACATTAAGCTGGGGTTAGCCTATGACGATTTAAGAAAACGTTCTACGTCGCTATCTCATAGCTTGGAGTTATTGCTAGAGGCGCCAGAGTCTTCCGATGTTCAAACCTTTTATAGAAGCTTAGCCATTGGTGACGATAAAAAAGTAGCGAGTATGCTACCTACGCTGTTAAATACCGGCAAAGTTAAAGTACTAGCCGAGTCTACCGCCATTGAAACAATGCGAAATAATACGACAACGTTAGGTTTAAGTATTATTGGTAAAAACATCACCTCTGTGAAGGATGTGTTGTCACAACTAAACGTTAAAGTTGATACCAGCGGTAATTTGTACGTTAAACAAGAATACAAAGTTACCGCAACTGCCAGTGGGCTTGGTGAAACGCGAGAAGCCGTACTTAATCTTACTTATGGTATTGCACAAGCGTCGCAAAACCCGGACTTCGTAGGCAGCGTGGGCTTTAGTTACACAAACAAAGATTCAAAGCTCCACTCTGTAAACGAAATTTCTGAGTTTCTACATTCATTAGATTTCAGCAACAATCCGCACTTTAATAACCTGCCAAACGATGTGTCGGTGCCCACTCTTATACCTGCATATCGAAAAAATACGGCGATTGCAGAATTCAACAAGATAGTTAAGCAAGCCCCTACCCAATTCACCACTAGCGAAATATGTATTAGCTTGCGAGCTAGCAAACAAACCTACCGAAAGCTGCTGGGCTTGAATGGTTACAACCTATTTAACAATGCCATGACCTACTTAATTTACTTAACAAAAAGAGACGATTTTTACCAAGAAGCCATGGAGGACATTGTAGAAATTTATGAAGAACTTGACCCCAAATATGCCGACTACAATGAACTATTTTCGCTTCTACTTGGTTCACCAAACAGTACCAATATAAGTTTAAACACAATAAAGAATGATTTAAGAGATTTAGACAGCTTCAAAAAGCTTATGAAGCGGAAATCGAAACTACCGTATAAAAATGAAAAAATTTTTTGGCTTAGAGTTAATTCAAAATTTGAAAAATACGCAGAAATGGCGGGCGCACTTAGACGCTTACCTACCACACTAAATGCGATAGAAACCGCAGTAGATAATTTCAGCGTAACAACACAACAAAAAGCAGATTTGGAAAAATTAAACGCCACATTAAAGGGGTTGAACAAAAAATTCCAACGCGGGCTAGACGATTGGGTAGAAGTAGAAGGCATAGTTAAAAACGCCATTGACGACCTGTACTCAAAGTTCGGCTGGGCAAAATCGAGCGTTAACTTGCGGCTATTGAGCTTTCTTTTGTTACTTCAGGAAACCGTAGGTGAAGACGAGGAGTTGTTCTTAACCACGATTACGCTTAGCAATGCGAGCGATGAGCGCAGGGTTATTGTGGTTTAGATTTATTAAAGAAGGTCATGACATGAACAAGTTTATTCAATACTTTGCAGTGGCTATATTCGGTATCACAATTCCTGTTTATTTAATGGGTGCAGTTGTTACTAATGTATCGGCCGTTAACCAAGAAATAAGCTATGCGGGAAGCCTAGATTCAACTATTCAGAGCTTTTCCGAAGCAAAAGCCCACCTCGAAACTCCTAATGATTATGCACTTTTAGCTATGTTGAGCGCAGAAAGCGCTAATCAAAAGACCATGATAAACAAACAGATTATGAAAGTAACCGTTGTACAAATAGGCTTTGCGGTAATTTCAATTGGAATGCTGTTTGTTGTTTTAGGCTTTAATGAAGGTGGTGCAGAGGGAGGCGCAAGCAATGGTGTAGTTTCTTTCAATTTCAAGACGGGGTCATCGGGGCTAGCAGCAATAATAGTGGGCGCGGCTATGGCAACTTTGGGTGGGGTATTAAACAACGCTTTTAGCACCGTGCAAGTACCGATGTTTTCTGGCCTCGCTGGAGTACCAGATGTATTGGAAACAGATAAAAGTGTATCTATTGTTGTCGAGGCCTTTAAAGCTTGTGATTCAGCATTTAAAGACTACCAGGGTGAAAATAAAGTAGAGCAAATCAAGCTATGTATGACTCCAAAGTTAAGAAAGGTCTATGCAAATGAAAATTAATTATTTTTCGTTTTTATTCATTATTGCATCCATAGGCTTGCCAAGCACGGTGCTAGCCGAAGTTGATTGCTGGCGAGTATATCTTATCGAACCTGTAGGCCCCCAGAAAAGTGTTCGAACCAACAACGTGTACAGAGATGCTGAAGGTGAATTTATCATTGTATGCGCTAAAACATCATCGTTCGACAAGCCTGTAGTATTTACCGCTGGGGGCGGTGCATCAGGAACGCACAAACAAAAAAGCCAAAGCTTTATTGTTATTGATCAACTTATGCTTCAAGTTGACAGATTGCAAAAAACAAGACTGGAAGATGAGGAAAATAGGGAACCTTGGCTAACACTAACGAGACAGCCTAACCAGAGTGAATATTATATAGCTAAAACCAGAGAATTAGCTAAACAACACATTAAAAGTAAAGAACCTGGCGTAAAGACCCTACTGAGTTCCAATCCACTAGAAATTTCTAAATATTTACTTGAGAAAGAAATAACCGAGGAGATAACTCTGCCACACAAAAACTTATTACCATTACTTCAAGCGCTTAGCCCTCAAAAAGATAATAAAGATATCAGCATTAATATTAAGCAATTTGAAGACATTAATACAACAATTGTAAATATTGACTCGATAGAATGATGGAAATACTGCAAATGACTAAGACTGAAAAAATAAGTATTTCTATATCTTTCGTAGCCATTGTTTTAACTCAATTTAAGCCTCTTCACGAATACCTCAGCTCCTCAAACCTTCAATACGATTTAGGCAGTTATATTAGCTTTAATGAGCAACTGGGTTACCAAAGCCTTGTAGCCAAGTTGAATATAAGTAACTCAGGCGACCAACATGGAAAATTAAACGACATAGTTGTTTTCATCACACACAATCAAAACAAGTTTCAATATCTGGCCAATGTAATTGGTACATATGAACAACAAAACTGGCAGCTAACGCCCTTTAATGGTGTATTCTTACCAGCACAAGAGTATTGGAATAATACTGTTTTAATTAATGACTCTAGACATTTTGCACATGAAAATTTTGTGGAAGAAACTATGCATTGGCAAGAACGGTATTACGCAGAGTTAGGCCGATTTGATGAATACGAACAAGAGCGCTCTATAAGCGACGAGCTCTTTGAAGAATTTCGAATTTGGTACAAAGACAAAATGAGAGCCTTTCCCGTTGGCCATTATCATATGTTATTAATTTTTAAGGAAGATTCCAAAACACAAACTCTCTTATACGAATTTTATATAAGTGCTCAAAAGAAAAGGATGTTTCTTAAAAATATTGAACGTTATAGATATGGGGAGGGTATTGTAGCCCCCTTAAAAACAGGTGCCAATCTTGCCACTACCCTGGCCCTTGTTAGTGACGAAGATACCACAGAACGAATCAAAATTGAGTATAAAAAATACCGTAAGAAAAAAGGAATTTAGATTTGCACTGTGTGATTTAACTCATTAACCTGAGACACATTAAAATTGTCTTAACAAGCACTTAAATGTCTAACTCACCAGTTCTTATTCTTACGGGCTTTCACCGAAGTGACACCTCGGCCTGCGGTAACTTACTATCCAACGCAGGGCTTAATTTAGGTAACGAGCTTATTAAGCCTCATATTGCTAATCGGAAAGGTTATTTTGAAGATATGCCCGCCGTACAAATGCATGAGAGTTGGCTTAATGAGAATAATACAAATTGGCAATATTGCGGTGAAAGCGACCTTAATTTAAGTGAAGAACATATTACTTCGCTCAAAGGTTATGTTGCTAAAAGAGATGCTATTGGCACCGCTTGGGGCATTAAAGATCCGCGTTTGAGCCTATTTCTGCCTGCCTACCAAAAGCATCTAGGTGAGCGAGCTCGCTTTCTGTTCATTATTCGTCCGTGGCAAAGCTGCATAGAATCTTTACATCATCGCCACAGCAGAGAAATAGCATTATTAACTAACCGTTCTAAAGGGGTCCTGAATGATAGGTTCTGGCATAAGCCAAATCTAGCAGCAAAGATGTGGCTAGCCTATAACTCTCACATTTTATCTTTCATAAAGAGTAACCCTAAACAATGTTTGCTGGTAACCCAAAAGGCACTTTTCAATGGTGCACCGGTTCTTAGTAGTTTAAATAAACTTGGCAACTTCAATTTAGATGAAAACACATCATTACCCTTTACGCACTCTTTGATTAACGACAAAGCTAACCTGAACGTTAGTTTTGTCACTGAGCCCAGCCTTAGAAAAGAACTAGACGATACATGGAAAACGCTACTCGATTTTGCAGATTATAGAGAAGAAAATGAAAGTGTATCCTGGGAAAAAGCCACTAATCCGTCGGTGTCGTTAAACCTTTTGTTTGGTAAAAAAGAGCTAACAAACGTAACTCATAAAGGTGAGGACAAGAAAATACAGAGACTCGTTAATTTATATAAAGACGACGGGGGAGAAGAGCAATACTATAATACCTATGGAAACTTACTGAGTAATCAGAATTTAGATACGCTACTTGATCACTACCGTGCCATTGTAAACAACTGCGCAATCACGCGCCTAAAATTAGATTTAGCATCAAGAATCATAAAACACCTTGAAAAGGCAAACATCTTATTAGTTGGTAGTGACTGTAGCACGAGGCTTTTGCACGTTTCCCCCATTGAGAGCCAGCAGACAAGGCTATTTCCGAAGAATTTAGGGGCAGATAAGTATGTTCTTACGGGTATAGCAAAAAAATGTGATTGGGTGGTGTTGTCTGATACACAATCGCCCAAAGCTCATTTAATAAAAAACTTGCCTGGTAACTATCCTAAAACCATTTTTCTGAGCTTACGCGCTCCATTTGATGCGATAAAGTTTTTTCATGATACTGTACTACCTCAACTAACAACGCCATTTGTTTTAATTTCAGGCTCAGAAGATGTGACTATCCCAGAGCAACGAGACAAACGTTGGCGCGAATACAATAATGACGAAGAGCGTTGTATACAGGAAATTATCCAGCACCCACAATTACTTCACTGGTACGCTGAGAACTTAAGTTCTAGTGAGTTCCCAAACTTATCACCCATACCTTTAGGCTTGGTTTATCCAAACTCTGAAACCTTGCCTTCTTTACCACTACAATCTGTACCTACGCTTTCTCAGCGTTCTAAGTCAGTTTTGTGCGCTCATAGAATTCGTGAAGGGAAGCAATGGGAAATAAGAAAACAAGTTAGTGACTTAGCCAGTGGACAATGGAAAGATCACTGCACCGTGTTAGCAGACGAAGTTTCCGAGTCTCACTTTTTCGAACTGTGCAGAACCCACAAGTTTGTAATATGCGTGGAAGGAGGTGGTTTCGACCCGTCGCCCAAGGCGTGGCATGCGTTACTAAATGGAGCCATTCCTATTGTGAAAAGCTCTGCATTAAACGCCTGTTACGCTCGGCTTCCTGTTGTTTTTGTGGATGATTGGACGAAAGAAACAATAAGCGAAGCAAATTTGGCAAAATGGGAATCTGAATTTGCCCCATTCTTTAATGAACCTGATATGCGTTATGAGGTTTTACAAAAGCTGGGGCTGCAATTCTGGTGGAATAAAATTTTAGATAAATTACCTACACTAGACACAGATAAGTTGCTGGAAACAACCAACCCAACTGCCTGAAATATTCATAAAAAAGAGCACGCTAGCAGTGCTAGTGCGCTCTTTTATTCCTCAAAACCTCGTTGAAGTGTATTATTCTTTCGCTACAGCAACTGAATAACCATGCTTCTTCAATAGCGCATGCTGCTTGGCTTTACCAAGGTCGTGTGCCACCATCTCGGCACACATTTCCTCAACGGTAATTTCTGGTACCCAACCTAGCTTTTCTTTTGCCTTTGTAGGGTCGCCTAGCAGTGTTTCTACCTCTGCTGGGCGGAAGTAGCGTGGGTCAACTTCAACAATAACATCACCCACTTTCACACCCGGTGCAGTTTCGTTATCTACAGCTGTTACCGTTGCTACTTCCTTTACACCTTCGCCGCTGAATTCAACAGTAATACCCGCTTCTTTTGCTGACATACGTACAAATTCACGAACCGAAATTTGCTTGCCTGTAGCAATAACAAAATCTTCAGGCTTGTCTTGTTGCAACATCATCCACTGCATACGTACGTAGTCTTTGGCATGGCCCCAGTCACGAAGTGCATCCATGTTGCCAAGGTAAAGCTTAGGCTCTAAACCTTGAGCAATATTAGCGATACCACGAGTGATTTTACGGGTAACAAACGTTTCACCGCGGCGTGGAGATTCATGGTTAAACAAAATACCGTTACAAGCATAAATACCGTAAGACTCGCGGTAGTTAACCGCAATCCAGTATGCGTACATTTTTGCTACTGCGTAAGGAGAGCGCGGGTGAAACGGCGTAGTCTCTTTCTGCGGAATTTCTTGAACTTCACCGTAAAGCTCTGAAGTAGACGCTTGGTAGAACTTAGTTTTCTTTTCAAGGCCTAAAAAGCGAATAGCTTCTAGCAAGCGTAGAGTACCCATAGCATCTACATCTGCTGTGTACTCAGGTGCTTCAAAAGATACCGCAACGTGTGACTGGGCACCAAGGTTATACACTTCGTCTGGCTGCACTTCTTGCATAATGCGGATAAGATTTGAAGAATCCGTCAAATCACCATAATGCAAAATGAAGTTAGCGTTTTCTACGTGTGGATCTTCATAAATATGATCAACACGTTCTGTATTAAACAATGAAGCACGACGCTTAATACCGTGTACTTCATATCCCTTTTCTAATAAAAACTCGGCTAAATAAGAGCCGTCCTGGCCGGTTACACCGGTAATAAGTGCTTTTTTCACAGCAAATTCCTATTAATATTTCAATTAATATATTGTTATTTATATATAAGTAGATTATTCAACTTCTACTTTTTCGAAGCTTTTTACAAGGTCATCAACAGCTTTCACTTGAGCCAGAAATTGCTCTAGTTTTGCTAATGGGAACGCTGACGGTCCGTCACAGCGAGCTTTATCAGGATCTGGGTGAGCTTCCATAAACAATCCAGCAAGCCTAACTCCCATACTGGCCAGCGCAAGCTCGACAGTTTGAGCTCTTCTACCACCCGAAGCCGAGCCATTTGGATCTCTGCATTGTAATGAATGGGTAACATCAAAGATAACAGGCGCCCCTTTAGATGCTTCTTTCATCACACTAAAGCCCAGCATATCCACGACTAAATTATCATAACCGTGCGTAACCCCTCTTTCGCATAGTATGATTTTTTCGTTTCCACACTCTACAAATTTTTCTACGATATTCCCAACTTGCCCAGGGCTCAAAAATTGAGGCTTTTTAACGTTGATAACAGCTTGAGTTTTCGCCATTGCTTCGACTAAATCCGTTTGCCTCGCCAAAAATGCTGGTAGCTGAATGACATCTACTACTTCAGCTACAGGCTGTGCTTGATATATTTCATGCACATCAGTAATTATTTTAACGCCAAAAGTACTTTTGATTTCCTCGAAAATCTTTAGCCCAGCGTCCATACCAGGCCCTCTATACGAATGTACAGACGAACGATTGGCTTTATCAAACGATGCTTTAAAAACAAAAGGTATATTTAGTTTTTGCGTAACTTCCACGTACTTTTCGCATATCGAAAGAGCCAAATCCCTAGACTCAAGAACATTCATCCCACCGAACAAAACAAAAGGGAGGTCATTTGAAATTTCGATGTTGTCTAAATTAATTGTTTTTTGTTGGTTCATTTTATTCGCTTTCAACTTTTAGTTTACTTCTTAAACGGAAGAGATCTTCCTCCGTATCAATACCATGATGAGGAATCTCTAGTGCGTCTTCAGCGACAATTCTGACGCCATTTGCTAGCGCTCTAAGTTGCTCCAACTTCTCAGTTGCCTCTAGATGATGCTCTTTCATTTCGCTAATATTAAGTAGAGTTCCAACCCTGTATACATACAGTCCTATGTGTCGATAATATTCGCCGCTTGGCATACCAGACACTGAGCCTCTCATTTCATCACGATTAAACGGTATAGGTGCTCTACTAAAATAAACAACTGAAGAATCTTCACCCATTGCTATTTTAACAACATTTGGGTTCATGAGTTCGTCACCATTTAGAATTCGCTGTTTTAGCGTCGCTATACCTGCATTGGGATACCTTTCTAACAAGTCTGCCGCTTGTGTAAGCAACTTCGGCGAAATTAATGGCTCATCACCCTGCAAATTAATGACTATATCTTGCTCAGGAAGCGCCAGTTTACCAACCGCTTCAGCCAACCTATCAGTGCCAGACTGGTGTTTATCTGAGGTCATGATTGCATTAGCACCGTGCTTTACCGCGCAATTAAATATTTCTTCGTTATCAGTAGCTACATGTACCGAACTAGCTAACTTTTTCGCAACTTCTATGGTGTGTGCAATGACCGGCTTTCCATCTAAGTCGAGCATCAACTTTCCAGGAAGACGACTCGAATTATACCTAGCCGGAATAACAATATGCCTATTGGTCATTATATTCCTTATCAATCTTTGAAATGATCGCGGGTAATTCTAGTACACTTTTTATAACAAAATCGGCACTGCCATTTGCGAGCTGTTCTTTAGAACACTCGTTATTTACCCAAACATTTTTTATCCCAACGCTCCTCGCACCTTTAATATCTGCTTCATATGAATCGCCGACATGAATGACTTCTTTACTATTCAAACTAGCCAAACATAATGCCTTTTGAAAGATGCTAGGGTGCGGTTTTTCGTGAGGCTCTTCTCCTCCAATAATTATGTGGTCAACAAAATTTCCCATTTTCACTGCAGATAACTTTGGCGCTTGAGACAATACTGGGCCATTAGTAATTACTATTAGTGAATAGTTTTTTCTCAACTTAATCAATAATTCACCGACACCGGTGAAAAATTTGAAAAACTCCATTCGTTTTTCACTTATTATGTTCAGAAGTTCTGCGCCCTTTTCATATGAACAGCTCATATCAAATCTATCGAATAAATACACAATCAATGAGATGCGAAAATCTCTCTCTTCACTACTTTTTGCGTGTGCTAGGATTGTTCGGTATTCATACTTTTTATAAATGCCGAGAATAAAGCTCTTCGCCCATTCTATTCGTTTGTTTATACAGCCAAAGTAATCAACTAGTAGCGTTTTTTCTATCCAAACCTGTAACTGTCGATCTGCGCCTTTTGTGTCGCACAAGGTTTCGTCCATATCTAGAAAAATAGCTTTAATTGGAGATGTTTTTGGAAAACTATTTTTTGAGGACACCTACTAACTCCTCATTATCAACAACCAATAAAAAACCAATTTTGTGGATGTCCATAAGCGAATAAGCATGTTCCATACTTGCCGAGTGTGAAACGGTGTGCGGCATAACCGATGCTATGTCGTGTGCTTTAATCGAAAAAACATCCGTCCCATAATGTTCCATCGCCCTCCTCAAGTCACCGTCTGTAATAACAGAGTAATCTTTTGTTTTCCCATTGTTAACTATTACAAACCCTAGTTTCCCCTGAGATATAGATGACACTATCTCAGTAAAACTTGATGTAGGGTTTAAAAATGGGATGGGCAATGCCAACATTTCATCTTTGACTTTTGAAAGTAATCTCCTTCCTAAGGAGCCTCCAGGATGAAAACGAGCGAAGTTTTCAGGTGTGAAGCGTCTAAGCTCCATCAAAGCCACAGTTAACGCATCTCCCACTGCCAAAGTAGCCGTTGTAGACGCAGTTGGTGCAAGTTGGTGAGGACAAGCTTCTTCGGGTACTGCAATTTCAATAGTAGCCCAAGAATTTAGGCCTAATGTTGAATTTTTATTCTTCGTAATAGCGATAACGCAATTGCCGTTATCTCGTAGAAACGGAAGCAGTTTGAGTAGTTCTTCGGTTTCACCAGAATTGGATATTGCGACAAAAATGTCACTCGGGTGAACCATTCCTAAGTCACCGTGGAATGCTTCACCGGGGTGCATAGAAAAACTTGGAGTTCCAGTACTAGCCAGAGATGCAGCAATCTTTTTTCCAATGATTCCTGACTTCCCCATGCCACAAATTATAACTCTCCCTTGAGAATTAACTATTTTATATACACTTTTAACAAACGACTCACCTAGCTTGTTTCGAACGCTTGTCAATCCGTTTATTTCTATATCAATAACTCGTGAAGCCGTATTTAGTATTTTTTCGCTGTTTAATTCTTCTGTTTTTGAAACATCCTTTTTTTTCATCGTTGTTTTCCTGTCACAATTCCATCTTCGTTTTTCAAAGAAATAAACATATTTAACAAGTCAGTGACAACTGTTTTTACTTCAAAATGCTCTTTCGCAAACTCTGCTCCTTCCAAGCCTATGGCTTGTAGTTTATTACGACTTAGGTAGGGTAGAATAGCATCCGCCCAAGCCGAAGCATCATCTCCCTCCGTGAGAAGGCCGTTTACGCCATGTTTCAACGACTCACCAAAACCATAATTTACAGTAAGAACCGCTTTCCGCATGAACATCGCCTTAACAAGACGTGAAGGTAACCTATATTTATTAAAACTATCATGAATTCCAGGTGAGCAAACTATATCGCATGCTAATAAAAAGTCGGTATACTCATTGTCATCTGGCGACCCTAGGTCGACATAGTTGATATTTGAATCTAATATCTCTTTAGAGACATTCGGAACGTCAATATTACTTCTTCCTGATACGGTGACTAATTGAAGCGGTACTCCGGCTTTTGCAATGTGATTTAGCGCATCCAAGAATATAAAATACTCTTTCGAATAATCGTAAATCGTACCACCTAAAAACAGTGTTATATCTTTTGTATTCAGTAGATACTTTGAATACAGATCCTGCTTTTTCTGCTCACTTAAAACCATGTTGCTATACTTTTTACCCTCAGTAACTGGAGGTAAAACAAATGTAGGCTTTGCAAATTGTTTTTCCAAACGTTCTGCGAATGGGTACCAAATTGCAGTATTAAAACATGACAAATGATAGCAGAGAGATCTCAAAACAGGCTCTACCCAACGGTCGTAGCTAGGATCGGAGAGCACCTTAAGCGTATATTGCCAATCATTGAGACTAAAGAATTCCTTTAGGTCGGCAAATTTAGGGTGTTTTTTGTCTAATGAAGTCAGACAATCAATATTTGGTGAAGGATGTCTTTCCATAAAAACTTGTACATCATCGTCTTCAGACTGTAATGCCAGTTTTGCTCCTGTAGCGACGACCAGTTCTAAAGCTGCTCTTTGAGCTTTGCTTCTTACACCATTTTCGTAGACAAAATCGGGGGCAAAGTCTATTACTTTTTCGCGAATATTTGGGCTAAGTAGTATTCCTTCAAATTTTAGAGCTAACCACTGTATTCCAGAATACTCTTTATCTACGTTTCCTTCCGCCAGAATCATTACGTTAGCCCCTAAACGATTTAGGTGCCAAGCAACTTCTTGAATGTATCTCCCTGTGGCGCTGAACCTTCCTGAAGGCAGAACAAACAAAATATTTACGCTTTTTACTTCCTTGGGTGCATGAATAGTCTGGTCACTAGGAATAGGCATCTTAGAGTTTATACCTTCACCAGCTTTCAAACGTTTGCAGGCGAAATAGTCAATAACATCTTCCAAGTTACATAAGCCTGCTTTTGGAGAGAAATATGAGGAATATAATATATAAAAAACATAAAATACCTCTTCAAGGCTTCTGTTATTAGTTCGGCGACCGAAATCCACGTGATCGACCGTTAAACCCCAGTGTGAATAAAAAGATACACCAAAAGTGTGAACGGTTTTTCCTGCCATTAAAGCTTCAAAGCCGAACTGCGATACACACACATAAACTTCATCGCATTCCTTTAAAAGGGAATAAGGATTAATATCAAAGTCAATTACTGTGAAATTTTCAGGGAGTTTTTTAGGCAGCGCTTTTGATAGAGCCGATTCTTTCCCTCCAGTGAGCGCATCTGGGTGAAGCTTTAAGAGAACCTGACAATCTTTTTCTTCAAGTGCTTTTTCAACCATCATTTCGAAATTTCGTTGACTTGCTAGACCCATTTCTATTGACTTGTCACCAAATCGTTGGTCAACGAGAAGAATTTTTTTCTTTTCTTTCTTTAGGTCTATCCGAGTATTTAAATCTAAATAAGGAGCATGGTTATACTTTGTTACTCCATTTTCGACTATAGAAGTAATATTTCGTTTCGCCCTTTCGATTTGCTGATTGGTAAAAATAAACTCTCGATCATTTAATAGTTTTTCCATGTCTGATGCACGAGTAGCATCATAGTACATGACTTCTGGACAGATGATTAATGACATTTGTGGAGATTCTTTGAGCGCAATATCCTCTGAGCTAATGAAACCGTACTCTAAGCGCATGATTCGCTTTTGATAATCTGTCGCTAAATCTAAATTTCCATTTTTATAGCGCCGACTATCTTGTCCCCAAACAAAAAAATCATCACACTCCGAATAGTCAGCTTTTGTATCACCAGCAGCAAGGTACTTATCATATCCAAGGATATCAGTAAGATACTTGTTCATTCCGACTAATTTTTTTTCATTCCAAGGCAAACTTGCGCAAAATCTCTTTTCTAAGCCTCTTTTTGTTTTTTTGTTATTGTTTTTTTCAACAATATTGGATAAAGAAATTAAAAAAGGTTGCGAACGCTTGACTAAATCAAAGTCGCCAAGAGAATAGTTTTTCAAAAAAAGTACGTCTGAGACGCTACAGTTTGATGCAGTCAAGTTAGCAAATGACTGCGTGAATTTAAGTGATTTTTTCATGATTAAATAAATAAACTAATTACAGTTAAAAACTTACAAAAATGGGCAATATAATTTTTTCATAAAGAACTCAGCAAATACTTCTAAAAATATCATTTAAAATTTATCAAAAATTCTTTAAAACTTTATATCAAGAGCACTGACTGGCGAAACTTTGTTTCTATAAATTACTTTTCCCTAAGAACGACAACGTACTCAAAAGCCTCTCAAATCCATAATAAAACCTAGTAGTTGAACTTTTCTTTTAAAATTTTATAGTGCCTATCATTTTGCATTTCTTTGCTAAGGTCATTTGATATTTCCCTTCTAGAACGGGGTGATATAGTGTCACTCGAACGGCCGCTATCCCCAGTCACTTTAAAAATATTGAAGGTATCTAGAAAGTTAACCGTAAATGGAAGGTCTAGCGCTTTTGCTATTTTTTGAACGCTGGCTTTAGGGTTTTCTACAAAGTCTTCATACTTAAATATCTGTTCTGGAGTATATTCGCTGATAAATGTGTTCACTCTTTTACAGTATTCCCCAAACCCTTTAGGTTCAAAATGCTCCCAGTTATTGCTTAAAAGAGATAAATAGGAATCGATTGGGTTTCTTAACGTTGCCACTCGTAACACATTAAATTCGCTTGATAGATGCTCCACAACTGAAGATTTTTTTTCAAAACTATCACCAACACAAAAGTCTGAATGCGTATGTTCACGAATAACAAGGTGCCCACCGAGCCTGGAAACATGGTTTTCTGTTGTTTTTATATTATTGATGAATATTTTCCATGCTAAAGCGTCTACATCAGGAACATTCGCGTATCTTGATTGTGTTATAATATCTGCTGGTAAAAACTTCGGCTTGCCTCCTCCCATGTGTAACTTAGAAGTAGGATGTAATTCACTTAAGAGAAATACGTTTGGTAGTGCAGCTACACATTTCGAAACTAACGTACCACCGCTACATGCTAGGTGGTGGATTACTCTTAAAGTGGGCTTTGTATCAAGTCCCCTATCATCAAGGGCTTTTTCACAACGCTCTATTAAGCTCTTTGTTTCATTCAACTGAAGATGGTTTGCTGAAATTATACTTTCGCTATCAGGGTAGACTGATATATTCTTTTTATCTAACAATTTCAATGCATCATCTAATTGACGCTGCATATTTTTTAAATCTTCCATAAGCCTAACCACGATCCTTGGTTGCACTTGCAATTTCAGGAAACCGAGACTCTAGATTGTGGTAAAATACTGACGCCTGCTTTAATTTGTGGTGTAGCTCTGCTATTAGTTTTTGTAAGCCTTTTTCAGTTTCAGCTTTTTCTCTATATTGAAAACGTAATTCATCCAAGTCGGCTTGTAGCTTACTCATCAACTTTGTATTTAGCGCTAATGTTTTAACCGCGTCTTTCTCTTTTATAGAGCTCGCATTATAACTCTCTTTTAAAGTCGTCACGTTGTTTTGAAGAGCAGATATCTGGTTTTCACAATCACTTAGTTTCTTTTCTAATAAACTACTTTTTTCTACTAGTCCTTCGGCCCATTTTTTATTTTCGAGGTGCCAATGCTTATGTTGATCTCTTGACTCGCTTAGCTCTCGGCACTGTTTTTTCAACTCTTCTAGTTCAGAATGCAATTGCGACTTTTCCGCCGCCAATTCTTTTAGCTTTTCTTCACTCCGTCGTTTAACAGTTTGAAGTTGCTCTTGAGCCTGCTGTAATTCCTCGGTACATTTTTTAGTATCGCTTTGTAAGGCTCTTAACTGGCTCTCCAGCTCTGCTTTAATTTCTCTATGCTGTTGCCTTTGGCTAAAGTAGTCCAGTGCTTGCTCAGCATTTACTTTTTTAGTCGCCACGAAATTGGAGTACGGTGGCATAGATTCAGCTAATGCAAGGTAATCTCGCCCACATTCTGTAAACTCTTTTTTAAGCTTTTCTACTGGCTTACTTTCACCAAAAATTGGTTTAAATGAACTTTGAATTACAACATGGGTGAAAGCATTTAATATTTGACCGTTCAAACATTGCTGCTCTGCACCGTTAAGCTGCGAGATCATCAAGCAAGGGCGGCTTTCTGAAATATCAAACTGCTGTAGCAAAGGCTTTAGCTCAATAACTGCGGCATCTTGTTCAGTAAATTCCAGTGCAGGTCGAATACTTTTAATAACATTAGGTGGGAATACAGATGAATAGCCCGGCACATTTGAAACAAAATAGCGCATGCTTTTTTGCTTAGCTTCAAACTCTGGTACGCCGTGCTTTATTAGCATGCTCTCGGGCTTGCCTTTAGCACTATATAGAGCTGTGGCTTTTTCAAAAATTGCTGGTTCTGGCTCTACCAAAACAACCTGTGTTGCTGTTAAAGAAAACAACCAATTAAGCATAGCTTCAGTACGTGCACCAAGAACTAACACGCACTTGGGTTGCATCGACAGCCCTTTCACTATTTGTAATAAATCACTCATAGCCCCTCCTTACGTTCTTTTAGAACTTTGCAGCCATACCTGCTATCAGCTTCTGCCAGTTTTCAAGCGGCTGGTTCACTTTAAGCTTTTTACGGTCCAGCGTATGAAATCTGTCGGCCAGCTTGGTTAGCAATTCTTTTATAAATAGCTTGTCTTCTTCTTTTAAGCTGTCGATTGCAGTTTGCTGTTGCTCATTTAACTGTGCAGGCAAGTCCAAAACTAGTTTTAGCCCCCACTTGTCTTCTGTTGCCGGCGGCCAGGTAGCAAGTGGGGCTTGATTATTTGCAAGCTCTCTGAACTCTATGCTTCCATAGTCGGTGAATGCCTTGTCTTTAATTTGCTTAGCGCCAACCTTAATGTCGAAAGTGGGGTAACTAATGCCGTTTACTTGTAAGTTTTCAATAGAAATAAGCAAATGCTCGTTTGTAGCTCCCACCATGTTTTGCTTTAAGCTTAACTTTTTGAAGTTAAGCGGTTTAGGCGCTTGTTTGGGGGCTAGCTGTTTTAGTGCCGTCGCTAGTTTTACTAGCTTTTCTGGCCATGGGGATAGATCTAAATGTGCTGTAGCATCAGTACGCTGTACATCGCTCTGCTTAAGTTTGGTTTGCAGTTCTTCAATAATACCTACCAGCAACGCATGGTCTAACGCGGGTAATTCTGCCAATGCTTTTTTACCTACATCGGTAAATGGGCTAAGCAACGAAAAGTCACAAACTTTATTGCTACCCGTTTTCACGAATTTTGATAATGGGTAAACACGCTTCTTATCTGGTGCATGTAATTCTATGTCTAGCACACCTTTTCTATCGTTTACTATTATTGAAAACGCGTTCCAATGCTTATCGCCATGCTCCACTTGGGTGAAGCGAGCGGTTATACGCTGCAGGTCTTTTTGATTGGCGCCGCCAGTTAGCGTTACACTTTCGCTTAAAACTAGTTGAGGGAATCGCTCTTCTATCTTGCTCTTGAATTCGGCTAAGGCTTTATTATCCGGCGATTCAGCTTTTAGTTTTTGGTATTCGGTAAAATAAAACTCTAATTCTTCTTGAAGCTGTTTTATTTGTAGCTGTAATAATTCTTGTTCACTCATCGCGTTTTGTAACTCTCTTTGTAGTTCAGGCGAGCGTTTCTCTGTCTGCGCTAGCTTTGTCTCTAAATTCTGAATTAAGGCGTCTTTTGCCTTATTACTCTTTTCAGACTGTGCAAAAGTACTTTCAAGCTCTTCTTGTAACTGGCTTATTTGAAGAATTAATAACGCTTTTTCTTCTTCAAGCTCGGTGATTTTCTTAGCTACAACCTTATTCTGCGCTGAAGCAACTTCTTCTGTCTTTGCTTTTTCTTTCAACTTCTTATTATCTTGTTCGATGCGTTCAAAATCTGTTTTCAGATTTGATAGCGCCAAGAAGGTTGCCTCTAACTCTTCTTGTAGTTGCTGAATTTGAAGCGATAGCAATTCATTTTCTTTCGTTTGCTCAGCTTTTTCGTTTGCTAACTTTTGTTTCTCTGCGCTCACTTGAGTTAGTTTGTTGGTCGCGTCTTTATATTTTTCGTCCAATTCTGCAACCGCAGCTTTGTTACTATTAGCTTCAGCGAATACACTTTCTAACTCTTCTTGCAACTGTTGGATTTGCAATAGTAGTAATTCACTCTCACTTTTCAGTTCGTTATTTTCTGAAGCTAATGCGGCGTTATCTTCTTTTTTAGTGGCAAGCTCCCTCGAAACGTCTTTATATTTAGTTTCGATTTCAGAGAGTGCATTTTTAGTGTTTGAAACCTCTTTTCCCGTTGATTCCATTTCGTTTTGTAAGTTTTCAACTTGCTGTGCTAACTGGGCAATTTTTTCTATTTTTTGAGTCAGCTCTTTTTGAGCAGTTTCTTTTTCACCGTTAGTTGTTTTTAGTGCTTCATTGGCTTTTGCACATTCAGTTTTCGTGCTTTGAATACTTTTATATTGACTTAACCCGTAACAAACAGCATCTACCCAGCTTTGTGATTTGTCGCTGGCACAAAAGCCTTCAAACTGGCGCAGTAACTCTTTCGTTTCTTCATCACTTTGCATTGCGCAGCGAACGGCATTGCTTAAAGCCTGCTGTTCTTTCGATAAGCTTGAAGTAGGTAACAATTGAATAGTGAAATGCTCACCTAATAGATACTGATGCTGTTGCAGTGCTTTAAAATAATTGTTCCAGCTTTTTAGCGCTTCTTTCACATCCGCTTTTGCGGGCAACGTATTTGCAAACGAGGCAACAATAAAATCTTGCGGCGAAATAAGCAGCGCGTCAACGCTTTGGGCAGCTTCTTCGCCTTCTTGGCACATTACAATACTTATGTGCGGTGCTTCTGCACTCACAACTTTTTTTATAACAGCGCCATAGTTAGCAGACTCAGTAGATTCTTCAGCCCAATCTAAGTTTAATGCCAGCGCACCTTGCTTTACGTTTTCAGTTTTCAAACCCACGTACGAAAATAGAAATTCGTTAGGTGCAATACTTAATTTTTGACCCACTTAATTTTCCTTACTGAATTTTTGTACCGCGTAATACCAACGCTCCAGAGAATACGGCAACACTTTACCATTGCGATTTGTTTTATGAAGTGAACTGGCTACTGCATTTAAAAGCTGTGTTTTATTGGGAAGTAATTCAGCGTTATCAAGCTCAACTGATGTTACTGCACTCACTTTATTGTCTGCATGAAGTTTAATGGTGAAAGGCTGGGGCTGTAACTTGCTATCCATCACTACATTACCGCACAGCAACAGTACATTTTCTTCTTGCTCTTTATTTTCAGGTAGCGCCAAGTTTTTAACAACAATATTGCTTTCTTGCTTTTCTGCGCTACTCTCAGTCTCTTTGGTCTTTTCTTCAGTAAAGGTTAGGATAAGCCTTTCAATTGAACTACACCAGTTACTGATACTTCCTACATTTGCATTATCTTTCACAGAAAACTGCTGCTTTGAAAATACGATATGCAGCTGCGTCAGTATTGTTATTAAATCTGCTTGGTCGTTAGATGAAAGCTTATAGAAGGTATTACTTCCCATTTGCTCAGGCATAACCAGCATATAGTCAGTAACGCCGTTATTGCCACTGGAAATAAACTGAGATAGCGGGAAATGTCGGTTTGGCTTAGGTTCGTAAAACTCAACTTCAGCCCTGTTCCCTCGTTTATTAATGATTAGCGGGAAGCTCTCCACAACGCCTGCTGATAAAACGATATTACGAACGTTAACGATCAACCGGCTTACGTCGTCCCGTTCAAAACCACCTGCAATCTCTACTTCGCATTCAACTTCGCTTATTCTCTGGCCACTTGGTACATTGGAGCTAATATCTGCCGGGGTTAAAGGCACATTGTTTTCAGTTACTGATTCAACATTATTTACATCTGGTGTCGTTAACTGCTGCTTATTCTCATCAACATCTGCGTTTAATTCCGAGTTTCCTTTGAACACACTTTGTTTTTCTTGCACTTTCGACCAGTGCTTTTTCTTGTGCTCAAGTTCATTCACAATATCAAAGTACTGCTTAGTTGCTGGCTGTTCTACAACGTTTACGATATCTTCGAACTGTTTGCTTTCTACCATTTGATTAAATGATAGGGGCCCTGTTAACTTCCACACATCGTTACTGTTTCGCGCTTTCAGGTTTTGAATAATGCGATCCCATATCCATTCCAAAGCAGGGTGCCCCGCATTACAGCCTATTGCACCGTTCCAAATACCACCGTGCCACTTTCTTACCAAAAACAGTAAATCATCTGAAAGCAAAGGTTGGATAGGCGCATTGCATCGAGTTCCACAATCTATATAAAAGCCGCCCATTTTTAAGCAATAAGCAACGCGGAAAATATCCGACTGCATTGCAGGCAATGCCGCGCTTTCAAACAGGTTTTTAATTTCAGAGCCGTAGTGCTCTGCTATAAATTGAAGCGCACTGTCATAGCTAAAAAGCTTGTGCTCCATGGAAGGGTTTTGCGCTTTCCATGTGGCTACTAACTTTGAAATATCTTCTGGTAAATTTGGAGTATTCCAGAACTGAACAATAGTATTAGGCTTCATACTTCGCTCTTAAAAATGCGGCATTTTGTTCATAAATGTCATAGAACTGAGAAACCAATTCTTCATTGGTAAATGTGGCTGTTTCACCCAACTCAATATCGGCTCCATTAACGCTGAGTACCCGAGAGCCTTTAGACTCACTTCTACCCGTTTCAACACAATTAATACCTGGTGGCACTAATGGTATTAACTGGTTTAACGGCTCGATACTGGCATCAATACTATCTACATTCCCCGTTGTACCTGAAATATGCTGGCAAATACGCTTGGCGTATTCAATTAGTAACACCGATGAAGGATGATTAAACGTGAAGAACGTTCTCGATTTGCCCCGAGTAGCTTCAATGAAATCAGCAATTTTAATGTCGACTGACGCTTCTCTTGACTTTAACTCATCAAGCGACTTTGCATCTTCTTTGCCGTACTCTTGCTTGTTATAGAAAGGGTCTGACAGCCACCCAACCACTTGTTGTTTACTTATGCCTAGTAACCATCCGTCAAGAATAGTTTTATTGTGATACTCGCCTAGTGGACCTCTTAAAGTCGTGACCTCTGGGTGTCGAATATACATTAAGTCTGGAGTAAACCCGCTAAAATAGAGATTAACGATAGTATGGGTTTTGTCACCATACGACCGCTTTATTTCACTAGTGCGAATAAACTTGCAAGGATAGTTGTCTGATATCAATTGCGTAACAATAACATCGGCTTCATTTAAAGCGTCTCGATACGTTACTTCGTCACTATCTTTCAGAAGATGTACTATTGGGGTAGCTGTTACCTGTATTGTAGGAACAAGCTTTTCAATGTAATCGGCTAGAGGTCTAGCTTGGCAATTACCAATAACAACTAACTTCATACCGCTTTTACCTTACCGAACACTTGCCGCTCAACACGTTGAAAATATCTGTTTAATAACACTGTACAAACCGTCTTTACTTCGTAACCCTGTACCATATCAATTAGTGACGTGGTAAATCATCCATTTTCGTATTTTTTTCTAACGGTTCACCAATATCTTCATACATGTTAGTGTCGTCTAACGAGATATTTCCGGGCATAGTCATATTTGGATCGGGAGCAACGCCAGGAAAAGCTTCGTCTAACAGTTGCTGCGTTTCAGCTTCCGGTGACATATAAGCAACATCCCCTTCTGGGGCCTCGGAAAATTGCATATCTCGCTCTATTTCTGCAATTAACTCGGGGTCGGTTTCTAAGCCAATTTTTTCTGCGTCGATGTTTGCAGGAAATTTCTTAGATTCAGAATGAGTTTTTTCTTGTAATAGCGGAAAGGTAGAATCTTCAGTGCTGCTTAAGTCAGCAGGCGGTGGGGCAATTTCGTTCTCTATACCTAGATTATCATTCTTCTTCGCTGGTGAAACGAAAAACACGACGAAAGAAAAGACAATTACAACAACTATTGCTATAACGCTACTAAGCTTCATCGTTAATTCCTTTTTTACTAATGCTCGTTCATTCAATTGACGAGCAAAATAATACCATTAATCGCGCGGTATAACATCTTTCGTTTTATCAATCAGAGGCAATGTAATGAAAAATATTAGTTTTTTATTTTGCGCTTTTCTTAGTCGTTTTATAATTACGCTATTCTTAAGCTTTTTTACTATTACATCTGTAAACGCCTCAAACAAAGATGTGGCGATTTCTTCTTCCCCTTCACATCCAGCGAAAGGAATAAACTTTTTCTATTTAGACGGAAGAGATCAAGAAGATTTAGTCCAAATTGCCGAGAAACTTTTTCATGGTGACGATGCTTGTAAAGGAACGCGCCCAAATATTTCAAAGCGCTTCGAAAACACCTTGAAAAATATAAAAAAGCGGGTTTTGAATGGGTTCGGTTACTTATTAGTAAAGATTTTTATCAAATTTATGCCAATAGATGCGGCTTTGATATGGAAGAGATATACCCTGTTTTAGCCGATAAACATGTAAGTGTATTAACTAACCTAATAGAAAACATAGCCGAAGAAGACTTCAAGATAGAAGTTGTGCTGTCGGGTACAGAATGGTTTAAAGAGCCTGAAAATGACATTCTGTTTTTTGAGTCCATTTTGCTAGGTGTTCCGTCGCAACATATTAATATGGTAATGCTAGGCGGTGACGTACAACCAGCTAATGCAAAGTATCAGGCTGAGTGGTTAAAAAAAGTGCTTCCACACTTTTTAAATCATGAGCATGGTGTATTGAAGAAATTGAATTACCTATTTGATACCGTTACATATAGAAATACAAAGCAAGCAACAAGCTATGTAGCGTGGGTAACCCAAGAATTTCCGTCATTAAAATATCTGCCTGTAAACCTTTATAATCGCTCTCTTCCACCAGGCAGCGTGTGGCAAGAATATGCAAAAGTTCTTAACGAATACATGGATATATACCGCAGCGCCGGTCGTCCGCTTTGGATAGACGAATATGGCTTTAGGTTAAGTAACACTTCAGAGAAAGAAATTTACACAGAGGCAGACAGAGTCGAATATTTGAAAGGGTTTCATCACGCTCTGTTTTGCGCAAAACAACCACCTGCAGCGCATTTCATATGGACCGCAGGTAATGACAGATATAATACAAACCCTGCAAAAGACCATGACAGAACGCCTTTTGGTCTTTTTGAAGGCTATACCGATAACATGCCTGTCACCGGTGATGCTTGGAGTGAACTAAGTTTGTTTAACAAAGATTCGAGTTACTGTGAACGTTTAAAAGAACCTGATTGAGGCATCTAAATTTATTTAATAAAAGATGTTAACACAGCGTCATCCACTACCGTGGGTTGATATAGCTTGGCTTTACCGCTAAGAATGGCGCTTTCCGCCATTTCCACAAATGCTTCTATAGGAACATCTGCAGAAGCAGAAAGTAAGCCTTGCACTTCATAGTTCCACCATTTCATTTCCAATAGCTTTTCGATAACAGTTTGAGGGAAGCGATAGCGGATAACCTTCGCAGGAAGCCCCCCTACAATTGCATATGGCGGCACATCTTTAGTGACCAGTGCTTTTGCAGCAAGTATTGCACCATCTCCTATGGTAACTCCTCGTGCTATGGTCACATCTTCACCTATCCACACATCGTTCCCTATTGTTATACCCAGTCCATTTTTCGGTTCGGTATTATTTACTTGAAAGTTTTCGATTTCAGGATGATCGGCAAAGAACTGAGCATTCGTTATATTCTGGCGGTCGTAGGTTATATTCGCTGTAGTGAAGCGACTAATTGGATGGTCAATACCCATGACTGTCGTTCTAGCCCCTATTGAACAATATCTCCCTACTTTGGTGTTAATAGGGAATACACTGCGGGTAAAAGAAAAAGACCCCATAGAGAATAAGAAGCTGCCATTTAAAAAATTACAGTAAGGTTCAATGCGCCCATTTGAAGGAAACACTAACTGTTCATTTGGTCTGAACCTTCCTTGCACTTTGCAATTACCAAATGGCGTGAAATAAACACGGTGTTCGTTAAAATGAGCTAATAACTCGTCACTTACTGTTATTCTGTGGATCACTCGTTCGTCCCTTTCTTATAATTTATATTGGCTGGTTTTGCATGAAAGCAATGGACGAATAGTAAATAATAACGAATCACTTATACAGCGTTAAAGCATAAGAGATTGAAAGAAAAGCCACTCCTTAAAAAAGGAATGGCTTTATTCTACTTGCCAAACTACTTAAAAAAGTTAAGTAAGGCTATTTCGCAACCTGCCAAGTGTTGTCAGTGGGTCTCAATACTCCTCGACTTTTAACTGCAACACCATCCATTAGATGAACAATATTTCTGCTTGCAGCCTCGTTTCTCCAAAGCAGATCAGCTTTTCCATCTCCGTCGTAGTCGCCAATATTCTCAATTTGCCAATTAAGCTCTGCAACCTCGTTAATTAGCGTACTCGTTTCTATTTGGCCATCTTTCATCATGAAAGCCCAGTTTCTACCGTCTACTTGGTTTCTCATTATGATGTCAGCTGTTCCATCGCCGTCTAGGTCGCCGGTACCTGCGATATCCCAATCAGTATTTACGGTTATCAAGCTATATTGACTGTCTATTTCTCCAGCCTCCATTAACCAGATATAAATAAGGCCAGTATTTTTTCTACGCCAAATAACGTCTTCATCACCATCTCCGTCAACATCTCCTGTACCGACTACTTGGTAATTCAGGTCTGTTACCCACAATGAAGGCTTACTTGTGCCTATACGCCCGTTTTCCATCAAGTAGAACCAAGTATCGCCTCGCTCTACATTGCGCCACATAACATCTCCGATACCATCGGCGTTAAAGTCTCCATTTCCTACTAGCTGCCACGTGCCTGCTGTTACAAAATTAAGAACATAACGCTCTTTTATACTTGCACCATCCATTAAGTAGACAAAGTTCATGCCGGTATCGCTATTTCTCCAAAAGATGTCTGACTTTCCGTCACCGTCATAATCGCCTAGGCCATCCATCGTCCATGTATATTCCTGAACAACATTAATTGGCGTTGCTTCTGATATTTGCGTGCCGTCCATTGCCCACAAGAAGTTCCAACCTTTATTGAAACTGCGCCATAGTAAGTCTGCATTGCCGTCACCATCTACATCGAATTTAGTTGGCTTGTAACGTGATGGATCAAATGGGAACGCATCATCTTCATCATTTACCCCATCATTATCGTCATCTGGGTCGAGTAAGTCAGAGATAAAGTCCCCGTCGTTGTCCAGTGGTGTACTGCCGCTATCTGATGGGTCAGTGTTATTTCTAAACTCATCCCAATTTGTGTAACCGTCACCGTCAGCATCACCATCGCTATCGGCTAACAACCAGTTCATCGCGCCTAAATATCTAAGCTCCCACCAGTCAGGAATGTTGTCACCGTCGCTATCGTGATTAGGAGATGTAACAACGGCAGTGCCCGTAGGTATAACCGTTGAAATCGCCTGCATTAAAACAGGTGATGAGGTAGAACTTGCCACATAATTACCAATAAGTAACTTACCTGGAGGAAGGTTGTACCCCATGGAAAGTACGTAGTTTAAAGGTGATATGGCACCGCTGTTTAAGCTTCCTAATTCCCATCTGCCCCATTCACTACCATCACAAACACCTGAACATCCACCAGCAGTGGTACTGTTTGGATAGCTACTATATTGCGGCGCATTAGAAGTAACTCTAACTTCTGCAATTTGGGTAGGACTAGTGACTTCGAGATCAAGATTTACCGTGGCTGTCGACTCACTTGTTATCGGAGTCGTGTACACATTTTCAACATCTAGAACGAAAGGCACTTGGTTGTGTATAGCAGTAACAAGGTTGCTTCTGCTTACGCTATCAGCATTGTCCTCGCTAATTATTTCCGCCTCTATTTTCATTGTTTGGCCGTTAGTTACCGTAGAGTTCGCTTTCAAGCTAAAAGCTACCGCACCTGAATGACTGGCTTCTATCGTTCCTAAGGGCCAGTAGATTACATTGCCTATCTTTTCATTTACCCCCGTAGCGCTCTGATAACTGTATCCTTCAGGAATGGTTACCTTCAACAGGGCATTGGGATATGCGGTTGCGCTTGAATTACCATAGCTCACTTGAAAGCTTTGAATTTCATTCGCTTTTATTACACTTCGTTGCGAGGAAAGCACCATTTCTAACGGCAGTACAGCTGAGGTTAACAAAGATTGTCTAGCAGTTACTTGCAAGTCACCAGAAGCTTCTGTTGCATAAGCAATAATGTCTAAGGGCTCGCCCGATACTGCATTGGTTGTGTAAAAAGGAATAGATATAGTTCTAGACTCGCCAGCCTTTAGGGTATCTAAAATCCAGCGACCTCTTTCATGATAGTCACACGCTCCACTGCAGCCCGCTGAAATTCCGGGAGAGGGGCGTGAATGGTGCAAACGTGTTCCCGTTTGAATATGTAATTGCACATCTGAAATGTCTAAAGCGCCTTCGTTTGCGACCACGAACTTTTGGTAACTATATAGGTCTTGCTGGTGTAATGTGCTTGCTCGTGACGCTGTAACAGTTAACTTCACGTCTTCTTTAATTACTATGCTATCTGCAGAGCGTTGAACACGTTCAGTGCTATTGTATACCGCAGCTTCTAGTGAAATTGGCGTACCTTCAGTAAGCTCTGTATCCACGTCGAAGTACGCATAGTGCATACCTCCATCGCCAGGATTTACTGTTCCCAAATTCCATTGTAGCTGGCCATTTGCGATAAACGCACCGTCGCTCCCTGAAACAAAAGTAAGGTTTTCTGGAATAGGTAATTTCAACATAACGTCGGTGTACGCATCGCTACCTAATTGCCCGTACGTAATCTCGTAGCGCACACGCTCGCCTACAGCAACTTGTTGCTTATCTGAAACAAGTGATAACTGCATATCATTATCACTCTTAGCAACAAACGTAGGTTGTAGCGTTAAGTTATATGATTTCGTAGCATCGTCTACATGAAGCTGAATTTCTAAAGGCTCACCCTTTGTAATTTGATTGTAATAGATAGGAACAACAACAAAGCGTGACTCACCGGCGCCAATTACAGGAAATGTCCACCTTGCCCATTCACCAGAATCGCAAGCCCCTGAACAACCGCCTGTAATACCTGGCATAGGTAGTGTAAAGGCTGTTCTTGATGGCACCATCATAGATAAGTTGAGCTCACTGATGTCTAATGCACCTTTGTTAGCAACTAGCACTTTTACAAAGGTCAATTCACTTTCTTGGCTCATATCATTTTGTATAGTGGCAATAACGTCTAGGTTTAGCGTTCCATTAATAACAACAGAGTCTGTAGAGCGCTGAACCCAGTTCTCATCTTGAAGTATTGCTTCTGTTTTTACGATGTGACCGTTAGATAGAGGTGAAGAAGGCTTGATTTCTACGAACCGTGTTCCACCAATAGCAGGGTTTATTGTACCTAAACTCCACTCTACGTTTGAGCCAACTACCGCTCCACCGTCGCTACTTGAAACGTAATCAAATCCCTCGGGGATAGAAAAAAGCAACTTTATAGGCGTGTAAGCGCTAGTGGCTTGGTTTCCATAAGTAATTTGATACTTAATAGATTCGTTGTTGGCCGTAATTCCTTTAGTTGGAGAGATAATTAAATCGACTGTTGATTCGTTTGCGCGAATAACCGTAGGGCGCGTTCCTAGAAAGTATTCTCCGCTGCCCGTAAACACTTGAACTAAGCTTTCAATTGGCTCTCCAGAATCGGCATTGGTATTATAAATGGGCACAGTTATTACTTTCGACTCGCCAGCACCAATGGCTCCTAATTCCCACCGGCCCCACTCAGACGAGTCACATGCACCACTGCAACCACCATTTATGGAGGGCCTAGCCAGAGTATGTGCAGTTCCCGGCGCGACCATGGAAAAAAGGCTTACCCCGGGCACAGCCACACTGCTGTTATTACTAACAATATAACGCATCACATTATAAGATCCCTCTTGCCAATAATCATTATTAGCACTTACCGTTAAGCTTAATTGCGGCAAGTTACTTGTCACCACCGCATCTTCCGAAGTGGCAATAGCATTAGAGCCATTGAAAAACTGTGCACTTACTTCATCCACTTTGCCATTTGAAGACGAACCGGACTTTTCAAAGTAAATAGATACTTGTTACCAATATCTGGGTTCAATGCAGGTAAGGTCCATACGATTTTATTGTTGGAAACCGTGCCGTTATGAGAGGCAGACACAAAACTCATTCCAGCAGGAATATTCACTTCCATCGAAGGTGAGGCGATGCCCGTGTTACCCACATTTCCATAGGAGATCTCAAAATCCACATTCTCGTTGGCAGATACAACTTGTGAATTGGCAGCGACGTGCAGTGCGACAGATGGAGAGTTGTTGATTGTTGAAGGTTTTAGCACTTCGAGCGTATTGGACTGCCCTGAATACGTTACACTGGTTGTTAACGTGCGTTCGTCGCCAGTTGATAGGTTAGAAGAGTAAACAGGGAGCGTGACCACTTTAAAAGCGCCTGGGGCTAAGTCACCAAATTCCCATCTAGCAGTTTCTGTGTAATCACAAACGCCGCTACACCCGCCAGATATCGAGGGTAATGGATTCCTAAAAAATGTGTTTTCGCCAACGTTTACGTAAAGAGTAACGTCACTTTTTGTAGAGCTTGAATCATTTGAAATAATTATCTTGTGGTAGACGTAACCACCTGTTGAAGCTTTGTCAGTTGTTTTTGTAACGCTTAATGTCATGGCACTTGCCATTGACGATATCATCATCAAGAAAGCGCTATAAAATAATATAGCTATGTTTATTTTAGGTTTGTAGTTACCGCAGTCCATGTGTCACCCGCCTTAATATTGCATTGAATTTGATTATTAATCGGAATTTAAGGGAAACTTAGAATTGAGCCGAGCTAGCCCTCTCACCTAGAAGATTTCCCTCTCTGTAAAATGAGCGGGTAACTACCAAAAGCACACCTGCTCACTTTTCAAACAATACAGTTTTTGATACTTTAAGGAATACGTAGTTAGCAGTACTTAGCCGTAAATAAAGACATTTAAGAATTTCTGTAATGCCAGTAGAAAAGGATTTGAGAAATGGCTACAAGAAAGCGGGTTAGAGGTGTTATCGCGTCACGAAATAAACTTGAAGTAGCAATGCTTAATGCAGGCATTCGTTCTCAGTCTGAACTTGCCAAGCTTATTGCAGAAAAAGAAAACATCAACTCCCCTCCTAGAGACCTGGTTAATAGAACTTTTCGTCAAACAAGAGTTTCTCACCAAACTATTACTCGCATCGCCACTGTTCTGGATGTCCCCCCTCATTCGCTATTTCTTACTCAAGATGAGTTAGAGTCTGAGGAGGAATTAAACCCAGTGACGGTGACTGAAGAGGCTATTCATAACGATAAATCAGAACCTCTAAGTAAAGATTTAGAAGACGATTTAGATACCTCCGAAGAAAACGTACATGAAAACCTAATTCCACCTTCCCCTCCGCCAACTTCTCCAACAACTGCAGTTAAAACTCCAAGAAACGCAGGAACGCTACGTCACACTTATATCGTGGCTTTTTTTATTATCTCTGCCGCACTTATTTCGTTAACTTCACTCTGGAATCCTAGCGAAAATACCGTCGATTCAGTTACAACGCCTTTAGCGAAAGTACAGTCATTAATGATCATAAAAGGAACCAGCGAATTAGAAAAAGAGCTTGCTAGAAAATTGACCAAAAGGCTAAAGAAAGGCTTCACAATATCCTCCGTTTCTATATCTGACATTGCAGCGAATGACTCGCCATATTCGTTAGCCGAGAACTATAATGTTGATTTAGTCATCTCATTAGAATTGGTTGAAAAGGGTATATTTAAGGCGCTTTTGGGCTTCGCTTACACCACTGCAAACAAAACTTTGCTCGCATCTTTGATAGACAGCGAAACTATCGTTACAGAAAAAACTATTGATAAATCCTCTGCCAAACTAGAAAGCGCCCTAAAACAGTATTTAGCTGCACCTGAATACTCTTATAAGGGATTAGACGAAACTAATGCGAAGAACTATGTTTCTAGTCAAGCATTGCTTCACAAAGGCCTAAACGAAGGTAATGTTAACGCTGCTCTTGAGAAGACTCACCTTATATTAGCTGCTGCGCCAAAAAATCCATTGGTCTTAGCTCAACTTTGTAATTTGTATGCTCAAAAGATGTATTTAACAGCGGATGACAACTATTTAGTACACGCCACCGATGCTTGCAACCGGGCTAGCGAGCAAGCCAAAGATAAACCGGAAGTGTTATTTTCATTGGCACAAAAAAGTCGTCGAGAGAACGACATCGAGTCTGCAATCGCTTATTACTTAGAAGTTTTAAAAGTAAGTCCTAATTATTCTTCCGCATATGTAGGCCTTACAGAGAGTTACTTAAAGAAATTTTTGATGACTAAAGATTCTGAAGCCATGTCGTTAGCTAAAGAAAATATTGTTAAAGCAAGTAGATTGGCCCACAACGATTGGATGATTCCATTCATTGAAGCCCGCTTACATTATTACGAAGGTAACGCTTCACTTGCCTTAAAAAAATTCGAAGAGAGTAAAGATATTGAGGTCACTCAAAACGTTTTAGGTAACTTAGGCAGTATTTATTTTTGCAACGGAAACATTGAGGCCGCCTTTCAAAACTATAAAGCAATGGAACACGAATTTGGAGCCTCCAACATTTCAGACCACCTATTAGCAACCGCCAGCTTTTACATGCAGAAATACGACGACGCTATAGAATACAATCTAAAAAGCCTTGAAGCTATGGCAGACTCAAATAGTAATGGCCTTTATCCAATTTGGATTAATTTGGGAGATTCATATTTAGCTAAGGGTATGAAACAAGAAGCAATGGGTGCCTATGAACAAGCGGTTAAGATTTCACAAAGATCTGACCAAAACACCACGGTGATAGTTGATCAGTTATACGCTTACCTTCACATTTCCAGAATCAATCATACGTTTGAAACAGAATCGGTAAAGATGGGAATTCGTGACGAGTTAAGCAGCATTGAAAGCCAAGTTTCCGACCCTGGAGCGAAGTTTCGTTCAATGGTCATATGGGCTTATTTAGGAGAAAAAGAGAAAGCGCGCAGCATTCAAAAAGTGCTTACTGCGCAATGTAAAGGTCTAGCTAAATATCCAGGGGTGGAAAAGATTCTAAATTGAGCTACGGCTCTAGGTAGTACTCTAGCCACTCGCGTTCCGAGGAATTAAGCTTACTTTGCTCAGGTTGCCGTAACATTTCTTTGTTCCACTGCTCGTAAAGTTTTTTCAACTCTTCGGCTTTAACTGGCATCATTGATATTAAGTTATTTTGGTTAGATTCTTCCTTGGTTAAGTCAAACAAGAATTCGTGTTCTGAACCCATTTTTAAATACTTGTAATTGCCCAGGCGAACTGCCGACTGATTCCAAAACCGCCAAAACAGAGGGCGGTTCGCAAGCCCACTGATATCAGAACCTTGGGTAGGAAAAATATCAACTCCGTCTAGTTCCGATAACGTGCTCTCGGCTGCTCCTGCTGCTTTTATCGCTGAATATAGAACATCTAAACTTATTACTGGTTCTTCTATGACGGTATTACCTTGAATTTCATTTGGCCACTGAATAATAAAGGGTACTTTAATCCCCCCATCTGTAAGCATTCCTTTTTCACCAAGCAGAGGGGTATTGAGTGAGCCATTCCACGCCTCGTTTTCAGAAACTGGTGCATCAGTAAAGTCAAGGCCTACAGGTGCACCATTATCACTAATAAAAGTAATTATCGTATTTTCTAATATACCGTGCTTTTCAAGCTGCGAAACTATTTGACCTACACCAGTATCCACAGCATACATCATCGCCAGCGCGTACCTACGACGAACAGAATCATTCTCTGGGAATAGTGATAAATAGTCATCTGTAGCCGCTAGAGGAACATGGGGTGCGTAATGAGCAACGTGAAGATAAAACGGTTCGTCGTAGTTCATCTCTATGAACTGAGTAGCTGCATCTGATACAACATCAAGTCTGTAGTCAGTGTTATTTACCCACCCTAACTTCGTTTCATTACCTTTTAAATCAAAGTTAGCCCAATATCGGTTTGCATAACCGAAATAATTATATTGATAACCCATAGAGGAAGGGTAAAACTGTTCTTTAACGGACGAGGGTAACTTCCCTGGGTTGAACTGTTCAATGGGCGTATTTGGGTAGTTTTCTCTGAACCATGGCTTTGAATTTTGATCGATCTCTAAATGCCATTTTCCTACTAACCCCGTAGTATATCCAAGTTCAGAAAATCGTTGACCCATAGTGACAACGTTGTTTGGTATGGGGGTATACCGGTTGTCGTCCACACCGAAACGTTGTTGATAAACACCTGTTATCATTGCGGCTCGAGATGGAGTACATTGGGGCGCTGTTATATATCCGTTCGTAAATAACGCCCCCCTAGCAGCAAGTTTATCTATATTAGGGGTTTCAATATCGTTAACAATATTATGAGCACCTACATCGGCGTATCCCTGATCATCGGTAAAAACAACGACTAAATTAGGCTTGGAAGGAACTATTAGAGTCTTAGCATCTATACTAAATTCAACGCCAGACTCTGTTAGTAATTTAGCTGTAATGGTAAGAGGTGTTCGCTTTCTTACTTGTGGAGCGACAAAACTAAAAACACCTTCACCCGTTTTTTGTATATTGGGAGTAATAGTTAAGGAAGAGCTCCACGACTGCACTGTAAGATTTGGTGCGCCATTACTCTTCGTTGATGCCAAAGTCAGATTGATGCTCTGGTCAGATTTGATTTCTACAGGTAAGGTAAAAGAATACGAGTCCTTTAAGTCTTGTTGACTAGACGAATCATTAGAGAGATTACTCTCTGAATCACCGCCTCCGCATGAGATAATTGCTACTAATGCAACGACTAATAACCCACAACTTTTGATGACTGCCATAAATATCCCTAATGACTACTACTTTGCTACTTGCCAATTATTATCTGTTGGCCTCAAAACACCGCGACTTTTAACTGCTGTGCCATCCATCAAATGAACGAGGTTTCTACCAGCAGTTTTGTTTCTCCAAAGAAAATCTACCTTACCATCTCCGTCATAATCACCCATATTACTGATTTGCCAACTAAGGTCTGAAACTTGATTTATGAGTGAGCTCGTTAACACTTGCCCGCTGTTCATCATATATACCCAGTTTCTTCCATCAACCTGGTTTCTCATTATTATGTCGTCTGTTTCATCGCCATTTAAATCCCCCGCGCCGACAATTTCCCAGTTCAGGCTTACTACTCTTAAACTATATTTTGAAGCAATACTTCCATTTTCCATTATCCAAATATAAATAAGACCAGTGTTGAGCTGACGCCAAATGATGTCATCATCTCCGTCCCCATCTATATCTCCAGTCACTGCTACTTTGAAATTTAAGTCCGTCACCCAAAGTGAGGGCTTACTTGTTGCAATAAGACCATTTCCCATCAAGTAAAACCACGTGTCTCCACGTTCAACATTTCTCCACATGACGTCACCTACGCCATCTCCATTGAAATCTCCGTTTCCTACTAACTGCCATGTTTCTGCTGTGACGAAATTGAGAACATAGCGATTTTTAATGCTCGCGCCATTCATCAGATAAACGAAATTCATTCCAGATTCGCTGTCTCGCCAAAAAATATCTGACTTTCCATCACCGTCGTAATCGCCTAATCCATCCATTGCCCACGTGTATTCTTGTACTACGTTAATCGGAGAAGCTTTAGCAACTGAAGTGCCATCCATTGTCCATAAGAAGTTCCAACCTTTAGCGAAGCTGCGCCAAAGAAGATCTGACTTGCCATCAGCGTTTACGTCTTGATTAGATGCACTCCTAATAACGGTAAAGCGGTCATCGTAACCTTCACCAGGACCGAATGTATCCCAGCTATTGTGGGAAAGGTCTGATAAAGGGAACAGGTTTATTCTCCACGGGCCGCCGGTAATCTTTTTAGGGAGGGTTATAATGGCTTGCCAGGTTCCGTCGTAAATATCACCATCAATCAAAGAAACACTGGCAAAACCAGAAGTTGCATCATTAATCAAACTAGAAGCACTCAGTAATGGCGTCTCCAAGCCCGAATCGACGTCTCTTAAGTGCATAGTAACTGAGATTGTATCGGCTCCCTGTGTAACGTTTGCTACGCGTTTATCAACCGAAAAACTTAGAAGCTCTGGCGGAGTTTTATCATCATTTTGAGAAATGACCTCAAAGGTAGAGCTAAATTCCTCACCAGGGCCAAAACCAGTAGAGTTTCCTGCTTCGTCACTTAGAGGAAACAATACTACTTCCCACGATCCCTCTTGCGAATTTTTTGGAATTGTTAGTACAGCTTGCCAAATACCATCGTTTTTGTTTCCCGACAAAAGTGAAACATTCGCAAACCCTGCTGAAGCGTCGCCGTCTATACTTCTAGCGGTAACTTTCGGTGTTTCAACCCCAGTTCCAGTATCGGTAACCCTCATTCTTACCGATAAATTAGCTGCACTTTCAAACACATTTACAGAAGTGCTTGATAATGAAAACTCTTGTAGCTTAGGTGCGGTATCGTCTGTGGTGTTGGAAATAACGGTGAAAGAAGCGTCATACTCATCTCCCGGTCCAAACCGTCCCCATGAATTAAATACTAGGTCAGATACCGGAAAAATGGTTACTTTCCACTGGCCAGAAGGAGAGCCAGCACTGACCGTGATAATTGCCTTCCAAACTCCATCTTCAATACTTCCAGAATGAAGTGACACTTCCGCAAAACCTGTAGAGCCTTCATTATCAATGCCGCTAGCTGATACAAGAGGTGCTTCAACTCCACTTGGGTCTTTTAAACCAATAAACACTTCCACTGTTTGGGATGCAGTAGTGACATCAACAATTCGAGAGGTTAACGAAAAAGATGTGAGCTCCGGAGGTTCTAAATCTTCAGCCCATGAGGAAACCGCCAAAAAATTAAAAAATAAACATACCGACAGTATTTTATATATTTCCTTTGCTCTAGCGCGTTTCACTACGGTCACTTCCTTGTACATTGAGTTTTCGAAAGATTAAAAAAGAGAGCATATGCTCTCTTTTTAACGTTTATTTAGCGACTTGCCAAGAATTATCAGTAGGCCTTAATACTCCACGACTTTTCACCGAAGTACCATTCATTAGATGAATTATATTCCTACTTGCAGTTTCATTTCTCCATAAAAGGTCAGCTTTTCCATCTCCGTCGTAGTCACCAATATTTCCAATTTGCCAATCTAGGTCAGCAACCTCGTTGATTAACGTACTTGTTGATATTTGACCTTCTTTCATGATGTAAGCCCAGTTTCTTCCATCAACTTGGTTTCTCAGGATAATGTCGTCGGTGCCATCGCCGTCTAAATCACCAGCACCTGCGATTTCCCAATCGGTATTAACTATTATTAAGCTGAATTGTGAAGCGATTTTTCCACCATCCATCAACCAAACATAAATACGACCTGTGTTTGTTCTACGCCATATGACATCTTCGTCGCCATCCCCGTCGATATCACCGGTTGTTGCTACTTTGTAATTAAGATCGGTTACCCATTGTGAAGGTTCACTAGAACCTATACGCCCATCTTCCATCAGATAAAACCAAGTGTCTCCGCGTTCTACATTGCGCCACATTACATCGCCAATGCCATCTCCGTTAAAGTCTCCATTACCTACGATCTGCCAAGTTCCAGCGGTCACAAAATTCAATACGTAACGGCTTTTAATGCTTGCACCATCCATTAGATAGACGAAGTTCATGCCTGTTTCGCTGTTTCTCCAAAGAATGTCAGATTTACCATCACCGTCATAATCACCAAGACCATCCATTGTCCACGTATATTCTTGAACGACATTAATTGGAGTCGCTGCTGCAGTTTGTACTCCATCCATTGTCCACAAGAAGTTCCAGCCTTTATCAAAGCTACGCCATAATAAATCTGATTTACCATCTGCGTTCAAGTCATTTACAGGAGCGTAGGTATTTAACTGCTGTGCAGACCAATTAGCTGAATTAAATGGAATATCGCCGTCTCTATAATCATCTCCAAGCTCGGGAATACCTGCCCATGCCCAAACTATACAATCGCCATTTTCATCGGGTTGGATGCAAGCTAGAGTTTCGAAATCTAAATAAGGTGAAATTAAGAAACCTCCGTCCACGCCAAATGAGCAATCACCACCGTTTTCACTAAATGTGAAGCCTTGTACACATACCCAGAAGTCTAGTACATCACCAGACAAGCTCATTCTCGCCGCATATGCTGGATTTGCCGCTCTAATAGCTAAGTCACTCGTTATTGTATAATCTACGCCGGCTAAAGAAGCACTCACTACATTAGCGATGATAACCGTATCGTTATCATCTAACAGCGTTCCCTCTACAACAGCCGTTAGTTCGTGACCCGCGGTTCCTCTAGTATTACCGTCAAACGTATAGGTAAATGTGAATAGTTGAGTTGTAGAATCTGTTCTTAGGTTATCCAGAGGGAAGTCGTCTGAAACGTCTGGAACACCATCGCCATCCGTGTCAGATTTTGTTGGATCGGTTCCTAAATTAAATTCTTCAAGGTTAGTTAACCCATCGTTATCCGCATCTTGATCCGCATCGTTACTATTTAGATGGTTTAGGCCATAACGTTCTTCGAAGTAATCTTCCATGCCGTCGTTATCATCGTCACTATCATCTGAGTCAGATATTCCATCACCATCGTTGTCGCTATTAAAGCCGCCAGCTGCGTATTCTTCTTTGTATTGACTAAGGTCAATTAGCTCCAGATAGTTGATACGTGGGGCGATGAAAACACCACTTGTTCCGTCGAACACGTCTTCGTAGGTACTATATTCCAAGACAAAGGTAAGTCCATTTTCATTTGTTGTCAGTGGAATCCAATTTCTTTCCCTTATTGCATAACTTGCTTCAAAGTTTAATGAGACTTTCTCTTCGTGGTTTGTCCATGTCCATCCTGAACTCCCCATTTGAATAGCATTATTATTACAAGAAATACCCCTATTGAGTGAGCCTTCATTGCTAAATGAATATGCAAACAGCATTTCACAAACAGGCCAACCGTTTTCGTTTGTTTGCGCTTCTACGCGGCCATTAATGTTCGCGTTGTAAACAAAGGGAAAGTTTGACGCAAGTCTTTGACCAAAGTTTTTAGCCGAGCCATCAATCGCAACAAGCTCGCGAGCAAAGCGATACGTTTCTCCATCAGCGCTAACCTCAACGAGAACAGTCCACACCGACTCATTCACTTTTTGGATAGGAGTAATGATAAATAAAACATCGTTCATATTTATCAAAATCTCTTTACTATTGAGTTCAGCGGTATATGGGTCTTCTAATACTTGACTTAATGACGTTGTGGGCTCGCTTGATAACATGAATATGTCATGCACAATAGAATTTTGCTTATCGCCGAATTGGAAGTCGACTTCATCAACAACAGGAACAGCAACATATTCGTCCTCTAAGGTGTCGAACGTGCTCCCTCGCTCTTCTATGCCAAATTCAAAACGAATATCATCGAACGAATTAGTTGAAAACGAGGAAACTTCCGACTCACCTTGCCAACCACCTTCTATTCCGTTGACAACATGCTCGGGGATATAGAGTACTTCTTCTAACGTAACGCTGGCGATAACGTCGAAGTAACCTTCTGCTGAGTTAGAAATAGTGTACACAACGTTGTCAGTTACGCTTGTCCACTGTAAAGATGGCGTTTGCGCTATCAAGCCTTGTTCAAAAGCTGCAATAAGCTGGTCGGCAACTACATCTCCCCACCGATCACGATATGTATTACTGTAAACGTCATGCATTTGGAAAGAAGTACTTCCATGAGACTTATCTGGATAAGTCTGGGTAAGCTGATTTCCGCCTGCTGAAAACAAAACATTGTAAGAGGGAACAACTTGCGTTTGCGTATAATCAGAAAAGCTCCATGTACCAGAGTCTGATTTAACTAATATCCCTTCTACTAGAATACCGTATTCATCAAGGGTGCTTTTATCAACCGATAAAATTAACGATTCGTTGTTTAGTAACTCTTCGAAAGTCTGGTAATTTGCGCTATTTACATTAGTGGAAGTAAAAATGAGTGCGAACAGGCAACACTGGGCGAGCAACATGCGTATGCAATTCATAAGGCGTCCTTGTCATTAAATTAACACTAAGATCTGTTTTAGGATTATATTAACCTTTAACCTAGTACGAGGCGGTTAAAATTTCAACAGAATATTGAACAAATATCGCTCTGAATCCATGACAGTTTTTGTATCGCTACCGCTTAATGACTAATGAAATTTATTTCTTCTAGAAATTCTTGCCTTTCTTTTTTATCAAGCCATGCTTCACGCTTGTGAGACTCTTTGCTTATTTTCTTTTTAAGCTCTCTATTTTTTTCAAGCTGCTCAGGGTTTTTAAAGGTTGGCGCATCATCAGAATTTAACCCGGTGTTAATTGCCGGATAAACCCATTGTTTTTCCATAGAGCCGTTATATCCTTGACGAATAAACCTTTCAGTCCACTCTACATGCCCCGCACCATAACCACTAAACCTTGGATCAAGGTATCCAACGTTATTCATTGCATCTTTGCTACAAGCAGTACACTGCCCTGTAACTAATTTGCATAGATACGGTGAAGTACTTAACCCTGTACCAGAAACCACAGCCCCTTCTTTTTTTATAATGCGTTTGTGAGCGTAATTAATATGTCCCCACAGAAGTGCTGCAATCACCCATTCTTTCTGCCAGTCTTCTTTATTTGGCCGACAGTCGTCCTCTAGCAGAATTAAAACATCAACTTTTTTGACTTCGTTAAGGTAATACAGGGCTCTGTTTTTGTTTCGAACAACGCCTTTATTCGCACAACTAGTGTGAGGTACATTGTTTTGTTCACACCACTCTACTGTTTCGTCTTTACTGCCGTCATCAGCTACAACAAGTTGATAATCACCTGTAGTGAAGGCTTTTATGGCTTCGACCGTTTTTGCTAAATGGTCTTTTCTGTTAAAGGTAATAACCCCGATCCCCACATTGAGCGTTGCTATATATTCGTCTGTAATGGAGTCAAACAATTCAGATATTACAGGCCCTTCTGGACGAAGTATTTTAGCTCTTGCTATTAACCAAAAACTTGTACACTTGTTGACCTTTCTAAATAGTATTGCTAAATCTCTGAAGACCTCGGGGGCTAGATTTACATTCATTATGAAATGACTGACAGGGAAATCTGCATGGTTCAGAATAAGGGTGGCGAGCGTAATAATATCGGTATGCGCTGAATAGTGCTCAACCAACTCTTTTGCATTGTCCAATGAAATGCTAACCTCTGCCTGAGACACGCACTTAAGTGAATGATCTTTAGAAGCAAAGCATTTCACAAAGGATTTATTGCCTTTTTCCAACTGGCTCTGAATAAAAGTAATCTCACTTTCTGTTAAGCTAAAATTATTGTTTTTGAAGTGCAGTTCACTTGTAACAGCATCAGAATTATCAACTTTATTTTTTCTTGGCATTACAGCATTTAAAAAGCGTTTAGCTCTTTGCTTCGCAACACCTGTTGCCTTGCGGATACCTGAATTTTGTGAACATTTTTTCATTATAAAACTGCTTTCTTAAGTCGGACGACATCAATGTCAAATATGTTTAATAACTGCTATTTTTAGTAAACTATATCTTCAAAAAGAATAGTTTGTGTCTGCTTTTCCCTGACTTTTACTGTTTGACCTTTTTTAAAAGAAGCCGGATATTTATATGCTTTCCCAACGAAACCGTCGCGATGAATGTGCCTTTCAGCCGCTAGCGGTCTATAGTCAGCCAACTTCACCTCATCAACAACAATATCATCTAACAAAATTTCCGCAGCCAAGGCGTCTTCTTGCTCATAACAACAGCCCCAAATATTAAACTGCATTCCTTTGTCCTTCGGTGCAACGTGTAGTTCACCAAATCTAATCAAAGGAAGACCTTGCTCTACAAAGGACAGATGCAGTTCAAAGCGCTTCAACGCATATTCGTACAAAGCAAAGTCTTGATGGTTCATTTTGCGGATTAGAGACAGCTCATCTTCGCTTAGTACATAAGCGCCGGAAGACTTTGCTGAGTTTTTATTTATGTCTAATACTTTGACGTCCGTCTCATAATACTTATTAAACAGCGCAATTGATTCGTCATAACGCTCAGTGATACCAATAAAACCTAACGCATCTGGCCAAACTCCATTCAATGCCTTCGACTGCATATTGGCAAAGCGATTTTCCTTAATAAAGTCAGCAAAGCTTCCTTCATAACCGTGAAGCCTAGAAAAGTGCTCGTAGTGAGAGCGTACTTGCTGTGCAGGATGACGAACAAAGGTAACTACACTTTTGGGTGGAAAAATGGTGCATATTTTGGATATATAACATGCCCAGACAAAAATTTAGCATTCTGTTTTATAGTCTTGGCCGCTAAATATCTATCCTTTAATTCATATTCATATTTTATTATATCGGGATGGGTTTCTTGATTAGCCTGACCATAATCATAGTAGGTTGAATCAGAACCGAAGTACTTTTCTGCAGCTACTCGGAAACTAGATCCAGCGGTTTTTGGGATATGGATAAAAAATAATGGAAAATTGTTTTTCATAATACTTCTAAAATTCAGTTACTATTTAAGCGAAAAGTTTTCATGCGTGTTGGATAGATTAGGGTTATAAGCTGTGTCATTGCACAAAAGCTTGTTCCATTTATCCTTCATATACTCACTTTCTTTATTAAATCGCGCCACCTTCTCTGGCGTATCTTCTTCACCGCGGCTTATCGACTCGTGATGGTAAAGCTCGGCCCATGGTGTGAATAAGTTTCGGTAACCTGCGGTATGAACTTTTAAGCAAAAATCCACATCATTAAATGCTACTGTTAAGTCTTGCTCGTTTAATCCGCCAACTTCTTCAAACACAGACTTACGGACTAGTAAGCATGCTGCTGTAACTGCGGACATATTTTGGACAAGATGAAGGCGCGTAAAATAACCAGGTTCGCTTTTATGGAAATATTTGTGAGAGTGACCAGCTACCCCGCCAATGCCCAGTATTACACCAGCGTGTTGGATAGTATCGTTAGGGTAGTAAAGCTTCGCACCTACACAGCCAATTTCAGGCCTTAGAGCATGCGACATCATCTCTGATAGCCATTCTTCGTTTATAACTTCAATATCGTTGTTAATTAAGCCAACTACTTCACCTTGGGCTTGCGAAACTGCAAAATTGTTAATCGCAGAATAGTTAAACGGCTTGTCCCATTTCAAGACTCTGAAATTAGCTTTGGTACTAGTGTACTCACTGAAGAGACCCAATGTTTTATCACAGGTCGTTTGGTTATCTACAACAATAATTTCGAAGTTCTTGTATGACGTCTTGTCGTAAATAGACTCTAGACACTGCTTTAAAATGTCATAACCATCCCTTGTAGGAATGACCAAGCTAACGAGTGGTTGCTCATCTGGCAGCGCCCAATTAACTTTATACGTATTTGGGTACTTACCTTTCTCGACTGAAGCATTCTGGCCTGATTGGTCAAGAAAGTACTTTATAGCTTCAATGCCCGCATCGGTCGTATAAGACTTAGCTGAAGCATTCGAGGCTGTTGAGTTCTCAATAACACGCCAGTGATAAAGAATGAAAGGTAAATGTACAACTTCATCATGATTAAGGCCGGCAGTCGCTCGTAAAAGTAAATCGTGATCTTGCGAACCTTCCACACCTACCCTAAATCCACCTATCTTTTTAAGCACACTTGTTTTGTACACTACGGGGTGACATATGTAGTTTTGGCTTAATAGTAAATCAGGGTTCCAACCAGGTTTAAAGTGAGGCTGATGGCGATTGCCCTGTTCATCTATTTTATCTTCGTCCCCATAGAGCATTTTCGCCTTTGTGTTATCTGTTATAGCTTTCGCAAAAAAGGATAACGTGTGCGCAGGTAACGTATCGTCATGATCAAGCAATAAAACGTAATCACTAGTTACCATGCTCAAAGCGGTGTTACTTGCTTTAGATATATGCCCGTTTTCGCTCAGCAAGTTCAGTTTTATATTGGCGTGCTTTTGTGCGTACGACTCTAATGTGCTGATAGTGTCGACGTTGGTCGATGCATCATCGGCAATACATAGTTCCCAATTTTTGTGAGTTTGCTGTAGAACAGAGTCGATACACTCTTTTAAATAAATGGGGTCAGTATTGTAAGTAGGAAGGATAATAGAAAATTTCACTTCAGATTGCGCTTGAGTGAAGGTTTGCTGCATTTTCTGTAGCGCGCGCGGCTCGTCAAACTCTACCCAAAACGGATAGCTTTTTTCCATAACTCCTGTGGTAAAGGTTTTATTGTATTCTTCGTATACTGTTTCTATTAACGTTCCACCGTTTAGCTTAGAGTTTGTATCAAGGTATTCTTCTACATCATCGACGTGGCTGAGCAGCTTATACAATCGCTGTTTCATATGTCGCATCGCAATGAAAGACGGTACCTTCGAAATCATGAAAGTATTCATGGTGAACTCGGTTTCTGTCTCACAGGGGTCAAAGCGAAGCATGCTATTGTTACTTTCAAGATAGAAAAGGCGGTTCACGAATTTGGTGCTGTGCCAAGGTACGTTAACGGTGGCTAGTTCGCCTTTGTGTAAGTTGGAGTACAGCTTTCCAACATGCGACTGATGATTTTTTTCAGTTATTTTTACGCGAAGAAGATACCAGCCTTTTGAAAAGTTTCGTGAAGGTATTCGGCGAGCAGGATGAATAATAAACTGTGGGTCATCACCGGTTGTCACCCAGCTTGAGCCATTATTTTCAGACGTGGTTTCAGTCAACTGGTGGTGAGGGACAATGATTAACTTTTTGGCTAGCCGATATGCTAATCGTTTGAGATTAGATGGCTTTAGTACTTTTGATAACAAAATGCGTAAACACCCTATTCCTATGCAATGCTAAACTGCTTTCCTTAATATTGCATGGTTCAGCTAATGAGCATGCAAACCAGCTATTGTCGCTAATAATAACCTATTTCAAATAGTGGCAACATAGGATATTCGTCATTTTCACTTTTAGAGAGTGCTCTGGATAAGAAAAAAGCACCTTACGGTGCTTTTTCAAAGTCTTATTCTAAGTTATTTGGCTACACGCCCATACCTATCAGAAAAACGTACAATATCGTCTTCACCGAGATATGCGCCTGACTGAACTTCAATAAGTTCTAGTGGGATTTTTCCTGGGTTTTCTAATGCATGTACTGCACCAATAGGAATGTATACCGACTCGTTTTCTGTTACTAATTGTGTTTCTTCATTGATAGTCACGTTTGCACTACCAGAGACTACAATCCAGTGTTCAGCACGATGGTGGTGCATTTGAACCGATAGCTTTTCACCTGGCTTAACTGTAATGCGTTTTACTTGGAAACGAGCACCGCTGTCGATCGAGTCGTAACTTCCCCATGGGCGGAATACTTCACGGTGGAATTCAAACTCTGGGCGATGCTCTGCTTTAAGTTTGTTTACGACCGTTTTAATGCTTTGCGCATCGTCCTTGTGGGCTACCATAACGGCATCTTTGGTTTCTACTACGATAACGTCTTCTAGCCCTATAACAGAAACCAAACGCTGTTCAGCATTTACGTAACTATTTTTGGTGTTTTCTAGGATAGTATCGCCTACAGTAGCATTGCCGTTTTCGTCTTTTTCAGCAGTTTCCCATAGCGAAGACCAGCTACCTACATCGCTCCAACCTGCGTCTAATGGAACCATAGCTGCGCTATCCGTTTTTTCCATCACCGCATAATCGATTGAATCGTCTGGGCAAGTCGCAAAAATGTCGTGGTCAACACGGATGAAATCTAGATCTGGTGTTTCTGTATCGATAGCACGCTTACACACGTCTAGCATTTCAGGGTTATATTTTTCTAGTTCTTCCAAATAGCGGCTTGCTTTAAACATAAACATGCCGCTATTCCAGTAATAACTGCCAGAATCTACATACTCTTTTGCAGTTTCCAAAGCAGGCTTTTCTACAAACTGTGCAACTTCAAATCCATCGCCCGCTTGCTTTCCAGCTTTGATATAACCATACCCTGTATGTGGCTGGTCTGGAACAATACCGAAAGTAACAAGTTTACCCTGCTCTGCAAGCTTTTCGGCTTTAGCAATAGCAGTGTGAAACGCTTGGTTATCTTTAATAAGGTGGTCAGCGGCCAAGACAAGAAGAACAGGGTCTTCGCCGTTAATAGTGGCATGAAGCGCCGCTAATGCAATTGCCGGTGCCGTATTACGACCAACAGGCTCTAAAAGAATACCGCCATGTTGGATATCTTTTTGGCGAAGCTGTTCGGCAACTAAAAAGCGATGGGCATCGTTACAAATGAATATTGGGTTTTGAGCTGGTGTGCCTTTTAAGCGTGTGATCGTGTCTTGCAGCATAGTGCTGTCTGATGTAAGAGACAAAAACTGCTTTGGAAGCGCTGCACGAGATTTAGGCCATAAGCGACTACCTGAGCCGCCAGCTAATACTACTGGTTTCATTTGTAATATCCTTGATGTGTGGGTGCTTGGCCCACGTCCTGATAATTATATATTCAGCGAATAGTATACAAAGGTTTGTATTGCGATTAAATGGCAAAAACTAGGTAGAAATAAAAATAGGGCGAAGTTCAGCACTTTTGCCCTATTTTTATCGTATTGTTTGGTGTTTAGCCAATGGTTACTCAGCGCGTATAAGGGTTAACATCTCTTTAGTTTTTTCTTCCATTAACGATATGTTGCCCTTACTTTCTACATTCAGACGAATTACTGGCTCGGTATTCGATTTACGTAAATTAAAGCGCCAATCGTCAAACTCTAGACCTAGTCCATCGGTAGTATCAACGACACTAGCTAATGGTTGGTACTGGTTCGTTACTCGTTCTAGCGCTGCATCAGCATCTTTAAGTTTACTGTTTATCTCACCTGAAGAAGGGAAGGCTTTTATTCGCTCTTTCACCATGCTGGCAAGGGTTTGCTGTTTTACGCACACAAGTTCTGCAATTAATAACCATGGGATCATACCTGAGTCACAGTAGGCGAAATCGCGAAAGTAATGATGTGCACTCATTTCACCGCCGTAAACGGCATCTTCTTTACGCATTCTTTCTTTGATAAAAGCATGACCGGTTTTTGACTTAATTGGTGTGCCGCCTGCATTTAGCACTATGTCTTCAGTGTTCCAATACACCCGTGGGTCATAAATTATTTTACTGTCGGTGTTTTTCTCAATAAATGCCTCAGCGAGAAGCCCTACTATGTAGTACCCCTCAATAAACTCGCCGTCTGCATCGAACAGAAAACAACGGTCAAAATCGCCATCCCATGCAATACCAAAATCGGCACCCGAGGCTTTTACTGCATTGGCGGTGTCAACGCGGTTTTCTGGCAATAGAGGGTTTGGAATACCATTTGGAAAGGTACCGTCTGCGTTATGGTGAACTTTGATAAATTCAATGGGCACGTTTTTTCTTCGCATCTCGTGCTCAATAGCATCGAGTGCTGGACCAGCAGCACCATTACCAGCGTTTACCACAATTTTGAGTGGAGTAAAGTTATCAAGTTCTACGTACGACAGCATGTGAGCGACATAATCATTCATACACGATTGTTTGAGGTACTGCTCAGTTTCTTCTAGCTTCTCTGGTTGTATATGCGCTTGCCCGTTGAAAAAAGCCTCAGCATCTATAACCGCGTCCGAAGTATAATGAGATAGGCGACCTGAAACGAACTCATCGCTTAATGCTTCAGCTCGAACTTTAATTGCGTTTAAACCTGTATCGCCACTTATAGGAACAGAACCCGCTTTAACCAGCTTCATGCCATTGTAGTTTATTGGGTTATGACTTGCGGTAACTTCTATACCACCGTCGACACCAAGATGTTTGGTTGCAAAGTATATTTCTTCTGTACCGGCCATTCCTATGTCAGTCACTTTAGCACCGGCATCAATCAGACCTGCGCTTAGTGCTAGCTTTAAAGGTGTAGAAGTTAAACGAACATCACTGCCAACCACTACCGTTTTTGCACTTAACTCTGCAGCAAAAGCGTAGCCAATTCTGTATGCTATTTCTTCAGTAAGTTGCGTATTTAATTCGCCTCGAATGTCATAGGCCTTAAAGCACGTTATCTGGCTTCCCATCTCTCGCATTTTCCTTTGTTTTTAATTGTGGATAGATTTACAAAGCTTTTAACGCATTCATACGTTGAAAAGCATGGGGTGATATTACAATAAATCACTATTGAAATGATAAAACATCCACTTCGTCTCTAGGGAATGCAGTTCTAATTATCACCTATAGAACCCAACAACCCCAAAACCTGGTCATCGCTAGACTTAGCCTGTGCCCTTACAGAGATACTCGCTTGCTCAACGATTTGCGCCTGTGTTGATTTGGCAGTTTCTGCGGCGAAATCAGTATCAAGGATTTGAGAACGAGCTGCCATTAAGCCTTCATGCATGCGATCGTTCACTTTTAATGCCGACTCCATTTGATTCATTTTTGCGCCGTAAAACGCACGACTCTCGCTAACATACTCTAAGGCATCATCAATTTGCTGTAACGCTACTTCTGCATTTTCAAAGGTGAGCACATCGCTTTCAACCATATTTAGGTCAGATAAACCCACTGGCGTTTTTGCAAGATTAATGTAGTCCGTACCCTCGCTTAACGAGTTGGTGGCGGTAATATCAACGGGGCCGGCTTCAAAGCTGTTTCCACCAGTTCCGGCAGCACCCAACGTATCCCAATCTACTGTGGCATCAAATACACCTTGCCCCACTACTGAAATAATGAGCGGCTCGTTAGTGTTATCAATGGTTAGAGTTTCTGTTGTTACCCCTGGATGTTGGTCGCCTGAGAAGGTGAATGTTGTTCCGTTGATTGTACCCGAGCCACTGGTGATTAAAGAACTGCCATCATAGCCTGTCGTTGGGGTATAGCCTTCTTGGGTTAAAAATAAAAGGCTTTTAATGTCGCTACCCGAACTAACACCGTTAATACTCCATACATTATCGGAGAGAGGCGTACCGACCAAGTGCCTACCGCTTGTGGTAAAAACTTGAAGATCATCGTCTAGTGAAAAGCTATCAATATTTATAGAGATGTTAGTAGAGCCTGCCGGAATGTAAGCAATGGAACGTAGCCCGCTATTTAGGCGCGTTGGACTTCCCTTTACAAAGGTATCACCTATGGATGATACATTATCAGACAACAAGTCGTTATCGCCTAGCAGGGGCAAACGATTAAATGCTTCGGTATTGTAGGCAATCCCATTGAGCGCGTTTTTTAATTGCTGGAATTCTTTATCTAATGCGCGCCTATCAGCATCTGTGTTAATACCGTTTTGAGATTGCATCGCTAATTGCCGCATACGCTGCAATATATCGGCAGACTCTTGCAGCCCGCCTTCTGCTATTTGCGCGTAACTAATGCCGTCATTTAAGTTACGGCGAAGCTGGTCCTTGGCAATAGACTCTGACGTTAGCCTATTTGATATCTGTAAACCAGCACTGTCATCTGCAGCACTATTTATTCTAAGCCCTGAACTTAGCCGTTCATACGCTGTAGACAGCGTTTTACTAAATACTGGGTTTGATGATAGCGATTGCGTGAACGATGAAACGGTTAACATAAACTTCCTTGCTATGAAAAACAGAAATACATAAATTACGAAAAATTAGCAGAGAACAACGTTTTCAATGCACGGTTTGAATACTTACTTGAAGATTTTCTGTAAACAACATAGCAAGCAACAAGCCAAAGTGATGAATAGGTGTTTAAAAAAGTAGATTTAGTTGGGGTAAGAGTAACGACTCTGACCCCATTTTTCTTTGGGTACAAAAAAAGGGCCTGAGTTTTCACTCAGGCCCCTTTTTCTAATCGAGTATTAATTACTCTTCAGTTGCTTCTACTGCTTCTTCTTCAGCTTCTACAACTGGACGGTCAACTAGCTCAACATATGCCATTGGGGCATTGTCGCCAGCACGGAAACCGCATTTAAGAATGCGAGTGTAGCCGCCTGGACGAGCTTCGTAACGAGGACCAAGCTCGTTGAATAGTTTACCTACAACCTCTTTGTCACCAGTGCGGGCGAAAGCTAGACGGCGGTTTGCAACGCTGTCTTCTTTAGCCATAGTGATTAGAGGCTCGATTACGCGACGTAATTCTTTCGCTTTTGGTAACGTAGTTTTGATCACTTCGTGCTTGACCAAAGAACCGGCCATGTTTTTGAACATAGCTTGACGATGGCTGCTGTTGCGATTCAACTGACGACCACTCTTACGATGGCGCATAGTTTTATCCTTCTCTACAAATCAGTTTGATAAAAACCTGATTAATCTTTTTCAGCGATGCTCTCTGGCGGCCAGTTTTCTAGGCGCATACCTAGAGAAAGACCACGAGATGCTAGAACATCTTTGATTTCAGTTAGCGATTTCTTACCAAGGTTTGGCGTTTTAAGTAGCTCAACCTCAGTGCGCTGTACCAGGTCACCAATGTACTGGATAGCTTCTGCTTTCAAACAGTTTGCAGAACGTACTGTCAGCTCTAGGTCATCTACTGGACGAAGCAGAATCGGATCGAATTCTGGCTTCTCTTCTTTCGCTTCTGGCTCAGACACATCACGTAGGTCTACGAATGCATCTAGCTGTTCAGCTAGGATAGTAGCAGAACGGCGGATCGCTTCTTCAGGATCCAAAGTACCGTTCGTCTCCATGTCGATGATTAGTTTGTCTAGGTCTGTGCGTTGTTCAACACGTGCAGACTCTACACTATAAGCAATACGTTCAACTGGGCTGTATGAAGCGTCTACTAACAAACGACCAATTGGACGATCATCTTCTTCAGAGGAGCGACGGGTAGAAGCTGGTACATAACCGCGACCCATTTCTACTTTAATGCGCATGCTGATTTCAGCTTCGCCAGTTAAAGTACAAATAACGTGGTCAGGGTTTGTAATTTCTACGTCGCCATCATGCTGAATATCACCAGCAACAACAGGGCCAGCGCCAGATTTCACTAGAGTTAGGGTTGCCTCAGTTTTACCTTCAAGGCGAACCGCTAAACCTTTAAGATTTAGCAAGATTTCAATTACGTCTTCCTGAACACCTTCTTTGGTGCTGTACTCGTGAAGAACGCCGTCAATTTCTACCTCGGTAACTGCACATCCTGGCATAGATGACAGTAAAATACGACGTAGGGCGTTACCTAGAGTATGGCCAAAGCCGCGCTCTAGTGGTTCCAAAGTTACTTTGGCACGAGTAGGAGAAACGTTTTCGATCTCAACTAATCTCGGTTTTAGGAATTCAGTCACAGAACCCACAATGCTTCCTCTTTAGTTAGCTTTACTTAGAGTAAAGTTCGACGATCAACTGTTCGTTAATTTCCGCAGACAGGTCAGTTCTTTCAGGAACGCGCTTAAAAGTGCCTTCCATTTTGCTGCTGTCTACTTCAATCCAGGTTGGCTTCTCACGTTGGTCAGCCAGTTCCAAAGCAGCAACGATACGCGCTTGCTTCTTAGCCTTTTCACGAACAGAAACCACGTCTTCGGCAGAAACGTTAAACGATGGGATGTTCACAACTTGACCATTTACCATGATCGCCTTGTGGCTAACTAGCTGACGTGCTTCTGCACGAGTGCTAGCGAAACCCATACGGTAAACTACGTTATCAAGACGCTGTTCTAAAAGCTGTAGCAAGTTTTCACCTGTGTTGCCTTTTAGACGTGCAGCTTCTTTATAGTAGTTGCGGAATTGCTTTTCCAGTACGCCGTACATACGACGAACTTTTTGTTTTTCACGCAGCTGAACACCGTAGTCAGACAGACGGCCACGACGGGCACCGTGCTGACCAGGCGCTGTATCGATTTTACATTTAGAATCGATTGCGCGAACGCCGCTTTTTAGGAACAGGTCAGTTCCTTCGCGACGGCTAAGTTTGAGTTTTGGACCCAAATATCTTGCCATGATCTTTCTCCAACTGTCCGTCGATTAAACGCGACGTTTTTTCGGTGGACGACAACCGTTGTGAGGAATAGGGGTCACATCGGTAATGTTTGTGATCTTATAACCTGTAGCGTTAAGAGCACGGATCGCAGACTCACGGCCTGGACCTGGACCTTTAACGAAAACTTCAAGGTTCTTAAGACCGTATTCTTGTGCAGCAACACCTGCACGCTCAGCAGCTACCTGTGCAGCAAATGGGGTAGATTTACGTGAACCACGGAAACCTGAACCACCAGATGTCGCCCATGCTAGTGCATTGCCTGAACGGTCTGTAATAGTCACAATTGTGTTGTTGAAAGACGCATGGATATGAGCCATACCGTCTGCAACCTGACGTTTAGCGCGCTTACGCGTGCTACGAGCTGGTGCTTTAGCCATAACTTACTCCCCGTTTACTTCTTAATTGGCTTACGAGGACCTTTACGGGTACGCGCATTAGTTTTAGTGCGCTGACCACGTAGAGGCAAGCTACGACGGTGGCGAATACCACGGAAGCAACCCAGGTCCATCAAACGTTTGATGCTCATAGAGACTTCACGGCGTAGATCACCTTCAACGGTGAATTTAGCCACTTCGTCACGAAGCTTATCAATAGTAGCTTCGTCTAGCTCTTTGATTTTTGTATTTTCTGCAACACCAGCACCCGCACAAATGCTTTTCGCACGTGTGGGACCAACGCCATAGATCGCTTGGATAGCGATTACAGCATGCTTGTGCTCAGGAATGTTAATGCCAGCGATACGGGCCATTAACAGCACTCCTCTTGTTTATTTGTCGACGACCTAAAAAGCCCGATAGGATACTTACCCGTCGACTAAATTGCAAATTAAGGTTCAAAATACTTTAAAACAAAACTAGCAGAACCAGACAAGTACTATCTAGGTTCTGCTTACTTAGCTTTGCGAATATCTTGTTCCGCTTAGATTAGCCCTGACGCTGCTTATGCTTTGGGTCAGAACTGCAAATTACACGCACAACACCGTTGCGCTTGATAACTTTACAGTTACGGCAAATCTTTTTTACTGATGCACGAACTTTCATTACATCTTTCCCCTTTCTATCAATATTAAGGGGCTAACTTATCGGCCGTAGCCTTTAAGGTTAGCTTTCTTCAGCACAGACTCATATTGACTAGACATCAAATGTGTCTGTACTTGTGCCATAAAGTCCATGATAACTACTACGATAATGAGAAGCGACGTACCACCGAAGTAGAACGGCACATTCCAAGCAATTAGCATGAATTCAGGCACTAAACAAATAAAGGTTATGTACAGTGCGCCAGCCAGTGTAAGGCGAGTCATTACCTTGTCAATGTATCGTGACGTTTGCTCACCCGGGCGGATGCCTGGGATGAACGCGCCAGACTTCTTCAAGTTATCTGCAGTATCACGCGGGTTGAAGACCAACGCCGTGTAGAAAAGCAGAAGAAGATAATCGCAGCTGCGTATAACATCACGTACAGCGGTTGACCAGGAGATAGCATAAGCGCTACATCTTGCAACCACGCTGTTGATTCATTCTGTCCGAACCATCCTGCGATGGTACCCGGGAACAGAATAATGCTAGAAGCAAAGATTGGTGGAATTACACCAGCAATGTTGACTTTCAGCGGTAAATGGGTGCTTTGCGCAGCAAAAACCTGACGGCCTTGCTGACGTTTTGCGTAGTTTACCACAATTCTGCGCTGTCCGCGCTCTACAAATACAACTAGGTATGTAAGAGCGATAACAATCACGCCAATCAACAGTAGGAACAACAAGTTAATGTCGCCCTGCCTTGCTTGTTCCGCAGTCTGACCTATCGCTGTTGGCAGACCGGCAACAATACCAGCAAAAATCAATATAGAGATACCGTTACCAATACCTCGTTCGGTAATTTGCTCACCCAACCACATAAGGAACATAGTTCCTGTGACTAGGCTCACTACTGCCGTAAAGTAGAATCCGAAGCCAGGGTTTATCACCAATCCATTAATCAGGTTAGGCAAACCAGTCGAAATTCCAATTGATTGGAAGATAGCCAATACAAGCGTTAGATAACGCGTGTACTGACTAATTTTACGACGGCCTGCTTCGCCTTCTTTTTTAAGCTCCACCATCGGTGGGTGAACCACCGAGAGCAACTGCATGATAATGGATGCAGTAATGTATGGCATAATGCCCAAAGCCAGAACGGATGCACGCTCAAGCGCACCACCAGAGAACATGTTAAACATTTCTACAATGGTGCCTTTTTGTTGCTCGAACAAGTCAGCAAGTACAGCTGGATCGATGCCAGGGATAGGAACGTAAGAACCTAGTCTGAATACAACAATCGCACCAAGTACGAACAACAATCTTGCCTTAAGCTCACTCAAGCCGCTTTTAGCGCCTGAATCCAATCCTGGTTTAGCCATCTAGCTTATTCCTCTACTTTACCGCCAGCAGCTTCAATCGCTTCTTTAGCGCCTTTAGTAACCTTTAACCCGCTTACTGTAACAGCGCGTGATACTTCACCGCTCTTAACAACTTTAACGAACTGGATTTCTTTCTTAACGATACCAGCTGCTTTTAAAGTCTCAAGAGACGCAGTATCACCATCAACCTTCGCGATTTCAGCAAGAGTTACTTGATCAGTAACAAAGCTCTTGCGTGAAGTGAAACCGAACTTAGGAAGACGACGCTGGATAGGCATCTGACCACCTTCGAATCCTGGCTTAACGCGGCCACCTGAACGGCTTTTTTGACCTTTGTGACCGTGGCCACTCGTTTTACCAAGACCTGAGCCGATACCACGACCAGAACGCTTACCAGTAGGCTTTGAACCTTCGGCTGGAGAAATTGTATTTAAACGCATGTCTTACTCCTCCACTATCTCAACCATGTAATATACACGGTTGATCATGCCACGAACGGCTGGGGTATCTTCCAGTTCACGAACATGGTTGATTTTACGAAGGCCTAAACCTTTAAGCGTAGCTTTGTGCTTTGGCAGACGGCCAATTGCACTTTTAGTTTGCTTTACTTTAATCGTTGCCATGTCTGATTACCCCAAAATTTCTTCTACAGACAATCCACGCTTCGCAGCAACTTTCGCCGGGCTGTTCATTTCTGTCAGCGCGTTGATTGTTGCACGTACAACGTTGATTGGGTTTGTAGAGCCGTAACATTTTGAAAGTACGTTTTGTACACCAGCTACTTCAAGTACTGCACGCATCGCACCACCGGCAATAATACCGGTACCTTCAGATGCTGGCTGCATGTAAACTTTAGAGCCAGAGTGACGACCTTTAATCGGGTGCTGTAACGTGTGACCGTTAAGGTCTACGTCAACCATGTTGCGACGTGCCTTTTCCATTGCTTTTTGGATTGCAGCAGGTACTTCACGTGCCTTACCGTAACCAAAACCAACGCGACCGTTACCGTCACCCACTACTGTCAATGCAGTGAAACTAAAGATACGACCACCTTTAACCACTTTAGATACGCGGTTTACGGCGATCAATTTCTCTAGAAATTCACCATTTTGAACGTCTTGTTTAGCCATTATAAACTCCTAGAACTGAAGACCAGCTTCGCGAGCTGCATCAGCTAATGCTTTAACGCGACCGTGGTATTGGAAACCACTGCGATCGAAAGCCACTGTTTTAATGCCTTTCTCAAGCGCGCGCTCTGCGATTGCTTTACCGACTACCGTCGCTGCTTCAGCGTTACCTGTAGACTTAAGATCTTTTGCAAGATCTTTCTCAACAGTTGAAGCCGCTGCCAACACTTCAGAACCGCATGGAGCGATTAGCTGAGCGTAGATGTGGCGAGGTGTACGGTTAACTACCAAGCGATGCGCGGCCAGTTCACGAATTTTTGCTCGTGCGCGAGTTGCGCGACGAATGCGAGCTGTTTTCTTATCCATCGTATCACCCACCTACTTTTTCTTAGCTTCTTTACGACGTACGTGTTCGTCAGCGTAACGTACACCTTTACCTTTGTAAGGCTCTGGTGGACGGTAACCACGAATGTTCGCCGCAACCTGACCAACCACCTGCTTATCGGCGCCTTTAACGACGATTTCAGTTTGGCTAGGAGTTTCAACCGTAATGCCTTCAGGCATTTCGTATGCTACAGGGTGAGAGAAACCTAGTGTAAGGTTTAGTTTGTTACCTTGTGCTTGTGCACGGTAACCAACACCTAACAACTGAAGTTTTTTCTCAAAACCTTCTGAAACACCTTGAACCATTGCGTTAAGGATAGAGCGCGCAGTACCAGCCTGTGCCCAACCGTCAACAAAGCCTTCACGTGGAAGTGCTTTAAGTTGGTTCTCTTCCTGTGCAACTTCTACAGCGTCGTTGAAAACGCGGGTCAAAGTGCCTTTACTACCTTTAACAGTAACTTCTTGACCAGAGATAGAAACTTCTACACCTGATACAACGTCTACTGGGGCTTTTGCTATACGTGACATTTCAACTCCTCCGTTATGCTACATAACCGATGATCTCACCGCCCATGCCAGCGTTACGCGCTGCACGGTCAGTCATCACACCTTTAGAAGTCGACACGATAGCTACGCCTAAACCACCCATAACCTTTGGAAGCTCATCTTTTTTCTTATAGATGCGCAGACCAGGACGGCTTACACGTTCGATAGTGTCAATTACTTGCTTGCCTTCGAAGTACTTAAGCGTAACTTCTAAAACAGGCTTAACGTCACCAGAAGCAGCGAAGTCAGTAATATAACCTTCAGCTTTCAATACTTCACAGATTGCAACGCGAAGTTTTGAAGAAGGCATAGTTACAGAAACTTTCTGTGCCATCTGGCCGTTACGGATGCGGGTAAACATATCCGCGATAGGATCTTGCATGCTCATTATCAGCTACTCCTTACCAGCTGGCTTTCTTAAGGCCAGGGACTTCACCGCGCATCGCTGCTTCGCGAAGCTTAATACGGCTAAGACCGAATTTGCGTAGGTAACCATGTGGACGACCAGTAACACGACAACGGTTACGTTGACGAGACTTACTAGAGTCACGTGGCAGTTGTTGTAGCTTCAGAACAGCGTCCCAACGCTCATCTTCAGAAGCGTTAACATCGCTGATAATCGCTTTAAGTGCGGCGCGCTTTTCAGCATACTTAGCTACTAGCTTAGTACGCTTAGCTTCACGTGCCTTCATTGATTCTTTTGCCATAACCCTACACCCCTACTTTTTGAATGGGAAGTTAAACGCGTCCAGCAGAGCACGTGCTTCTTCATTTGTATTCGCACTGGTAGTGATAGTGATATCCATACCGCGAACCTTATCCACTTTATCGAAATCGATTTCAGGGAAAATGATTTGCTCACGCACGCCCATGCTGTAGTTACCACGTCCGTCGAATGATTTAGGATTCAAACCACGGAAGTCGCGAACACGTGGGATAGCGATTGAAATCAAACGCTCTAGGAATTCCCACATACGCTCGCCGCGTAGGGTTACTTTACAGCCAATCGGATAACCTTCACGGATTTTAAAACCCGCTACTGATTTTCTAGCAACTGTAACAACAGGCTTCTGACCGGCGATAGCCGTCATGTCAGCTTGAGCATTCTCAAGTACCTTTTTGTCAGCAACTGCTTCACCTAAACCCATGTTTAGAGTGATTTTTTCAATCCGAGGGACTTGCATGACGCTTTTGTATCCGAACTGCTTAGCAAGTTCAGCTACTACTGTTTCTTTATAGAAATCATGCAGTTTCGCCATCGTACTCTCCAATATAATTAAACAAGTTCGCCGTTAGACTTGAAGAAACGTACTTTCTTCTCATCTTCGAAACGGAAACCAACGCGATCTGCTTTGCCCGTTGCCGGGTTAACAATCGCAACATTAGAAACGTGAATAGAAGCTTCTTTCTCAACGATGCCACCAGCTACGCCCAGTTGTGGGTTTGGCTTAGTGTGCTTCTTAACGAGATTAACGCCTTCTACAATTACACGGTTATCAGCAATAAGCACTTTAAGGACTTTGCCTTGTTTGCCTTTGTCTTTACCCGCTAATACGACTACTTCATCATCACGACGAATTTTATTAGCCATTATCGTGACTCCTTATAGTACCTCTGGGGCCAATGAGATGATTTTCATGAAGTTTTCACTTCTCAACTCACGGGTAACCGGGCCAAAGATACGCGTACCAATTGGTTGCTTGTTAGCATTAAGCATAACAGCCGCGTTACCGTCAAAACGAATGGTAGAACCATCTGCACGACGAACGCCTTTTCTAGTACGCACCACCACTGCATTCAGTACGTCACCTTTTTTAACTTTACCGCGAGGAATTGCTTCCTTAACAGTAACTTTGATGATGTCACCGATACCTGCATAACGGCGATGCGAGCCACCAAGAACCTTAATACACTGAACCCTGCGAGCGCCGCTGTTGTCTGCAACGTCCAGGTTAGTTTGCATTTGGATCATGTTAGTGCTCCGCTCTTAAAATTAAGACTCTCCCGAGTCGTTAGTGCTGCTAAAAACAACTGGATGTCGTTGCTTTTATGTACATACCCCCATAAAAAGGGCGCGAAATAATAACAGAAAACATTTGGAAGTGATAGCGGTAAATTGAATTATTTTTAAACTATGTGAGCAATAAAAAAGCCCCGACTAAAAGTCGGGGCTGATAACCACGTCATAGGTTATCAAGCAGGATCTTTTAGGCGATTTTCATTACTTACAAGCTGCTTACTCAAATGCCTGTAAAGGCACTCTTTCAACCGGCTTACACCAACAGGTTTTGATATGAAGTCATCCATGCCGGATTTCAAGCATTTTTCTTTGTCGCCGGTTAGCGCATTTGCGGTTAATGCAATTATTGGGATGTCCCGTGCCTTATCTCCCATTGACCTAATTAACTTCGTCGCCTCTAATCCATCCATTACAGGCATATGGCAGTCCATCAAAATGATTGTGTAGGGTGACTTTCCCTTTAATGCGCCTTTAACTTTTTCTACTGCCTCTTCACCGTTTTCTGCTAAATCGGCGGTAATACCTATCTCTTTTAGTTGCTCTTTAATGACAAGCTGATTTATTTCATTGTCTTCAACTATTAGTGCTTTAAACGCGCTCAGTTCCTGTTTAGAAGGGATATAAACAGCATTATGGCCACATGCTTTTTCGGCTACGGTGCCTGCGTTAGCATCGTCTAGCATGAGGGTTACGATAAATCGCGCCCCCACGCCTAAATCGCTGCACACCTCAATTTTACCACCGTAATGCTTCACGATTTGACTGACTATAGACAACCCTAAGCCTGTGCCACCATATCTTCGCTGCGTCGAGTTTTCTGCTTGAACGAACGGCGAGAAAATGAGCTTTTGCTGTTGCTCGCTAATTCCGATCCCTGAATCAGTCACGATTAGTTTTACTCTGAACCGCCCTTTTCCGTATCGGGTGCTTTTAGTTTCAACCGTTACCTTCCCCTCTTTTGTGAATTTAATGGCGTTATTCAATAGGTTAATCAGAATTTGCCCAATTCTTAGTTTGTCAGCTATGAAGGTTTTTCCCTCAACCCCCTTTGTGCTTACTGAAAGTTCAATACCTTTCTCGTGAGCTAGCCGCGTGAACATCGGCACTTGCTCTTCTATGGTGTCGGCAAGGTTGGTGGGCGATTCTTCAAACGACATGTTGCCAGAGTCGATTTTAGAAAAATCCAATATATCATTCACGATGTTGAGTAATGAATCTGCACTTTTCATAGCAATAGTGGCATGTTCTAGCTGGGTAGAATTTAGCGAGGAACTAATAAGTGCCTCAAGCATGCCCTGAACCCCATGAATTGGTGTTCTTATTTCATGGCTCATATTCGCAAGGAACTCACTTCGTGCTTTCAAGGCGCTTTCTGCCATATCCGTTTTTTGCTGCAGCATTGCCTTGTCCATGTGAAGCTGCGTAATATCAACTGTAGCACCAATTACCTTAACGCAACGGTCATTTTCCATGACCGGATGAGCGCGGCTTTGTAACCAACGGGTTTCTCCCGCATCGGTGCGAACTTCAAGTTCATAGGAAAAGTCTTCGCCGGTTTTTATCATCTGATTGAACTGGGCGACGTATTTATTCCGCTGGTCTTCATCAACCACGAATTTGATCACGTCTTCTGGCTTTACTACTTTTTCACCGTGCACATGCAACATTCGCTTCAGTGCACCAGACCAAATCAATGCTCCGGTATCAATATTTAATTCCCATGTACCTACACCGGCAAGGTTAGTCACTTGGTGTAATAACGAATTTCTCTCTTCTAATATCGCTTTTTGCGCATTGAGATTACTTATCGCTTGTTGACGCTCTAATTCGTTGCCTATCCACGATGCAAGCAAAAGTAAATAATCCATCTCTAAGGGCGTAAAGGGTGTGTCCCGTGGACCGAGAGATGAGAAGTTTACTGTACCGAAAAATTCACCATGTACTCGCACTGGTGAAGCGAGATAACTCTTTAATGTGTATTTTTCAAAACACGGATGCGAGGCACCTGGCGCAGTATCTATATTGTGATAAGCCACAACAGCATCGCTGTTCACCACATCTGCACAGTAAGTGTCTGGTAATGCGAAGGTCGTATTTAATGGTATGTCGTTGTCGGGCGTAATAACGCTAAGCACACGGTAATTATCGCCTTGAATGTTACTTACAATCCCTGTTTCCAACCCGAGTATTTCCGTTCCTATGCTTAGCAAGCTCTCGAGCTTTTTATCAAATGAAAGTGCTTTGTCATTTGATATGGTTTGTAAATCTTTAATGATACTCATGAGGATTTTCGCCCTCCCGGACAGCAAGTAAAAAGGCCAACGTTTTTAGCGTTGACCTTTTAAACTTACGTGAAATATACGCAGATGAAAGTTTTCACCCTCATCAATTAGTATAATAAATGTACTAACCGATTAATAAAGCACGTTAATTTCATATCCCGTTGGCGTATCCGCTGGCTCAACAGTAACTATGTAGTTTTCTTCCTCTGTAAAGCCAAACAGCGCGGTTCTATCAAGCAGCACCTGCTCCTCGTTGTCATCTTCGTATACGGCAATCACTTCATAGTAGTCTGACGGCAGCACTTCACTGGTACTTTCAGCAAATTCAAGATTCTGTATATCGTACTCAGCAGTATCAATGGTTTCGTCATTTCTTACCAAGTAGAAGTCTACGTCATCAAAGTCGCTAACTAAGTTGATGAAGTTTACTGTCTTATCGTAGGCCTGAGGCAAACCACTTTCTACAAAGGTTGCTGCGCCTAATTTATTGTTGGTGTTGTAGATGAGAATAGCCTTACTCTCCCCCTGATTAAGCGTAATTAGCTTGTTGCTCAGTGACGTCACTGTACCTGATGGGTCGGTTACGGTAACGCGATAATCGCCATAGCGGATAGTACTAAACTCAGACAACTCGCCCGCCGCGAGTGTAAAACTGACGTCCTCTTCATCAGTGTTTCCACCAAAGGTAACCTGAAGCTCTGCATCTAGATTCGTAGAATTGTAAATACGATACTGTGAATCTGCTTCTACATCTGTAAGCGCCGTTACTGATGAAGAGTTAAGAATAGTGTCTACAACTAGCCCTTCTTGAATGGCGCCACTGACATCGCGCAGTGTCATTAGATACTCAGTTTCGTATACAAAATCGATGGTTTGTGATTCAAAGACAACATCGTCACTTCCTGGTTCGGTCAAATAAATCGTGTACTCGCCCTCATCAAAGTATTCACTGTCATCATCTGCATCCCAGAAGTCAAATTCAATCATGTCGCCCGTTGTAACCGTGCCAAGGAAGTTGGCTGCTTCAAACGGGTCGCCAGACTCACTCATGTAGAAATCATAAGAAGATTCATCTACTGCTACCGACAAAGCGAATAGGCGGAAGTGATCTTCCAATGTTTCGCGCTTATAGGAATAGGTGGTAAAAACGGGGTTACTAAAGTCACCACTCATAACAACAATGGTCTTATAACCGGTTTTTAAGTTAACGGTAATCTCGTCAATAAATACTTCTTGGTCGTCTGAATCAGTTCGAATGAACTCGAGTTCTAATTCTCCATCATCCATAGAGTACATTGACGTAGTGTCACCAAATTGAGCAGAGCCAAAGCTATCGCCATCAACTTCACGCATTTCTACATTGGCACCGTTAGGAGAAGCGTTGTAAAACTGAATGTAAGCATACGAATAATCTGAGCTACTGCTGCCTGAGCCACCACAAGCGGTAAGCCCAAGCAGTGCAATAAGCCCAATTGCCACTGTTTGGAACCATGTTCCACGAAGCAAAGATTGAGAGGTCAATTGCATAAATTGAATGTCCTTTGAAGTTGTTCTTGGTTGGATAAAGCCTGCGTAAAAGCAAATAGGCACATGTAGAGAGTGCTGATCTTGGCACGCACAATACAGCGATATGGCTATGTGAATAGGGCTTAGTTCGCAGCTTTACGTCAACTTTGCAAAGCTGACCTTTCTTTATGGAAACTTGACATTCAAGCTTCTAAAGATGCTGGTAAAAGGCATAGATGTGCGAATAAACGTATGCAAACCGCGCACAAAACTGAAACAAAAAAAAGCCTGCATAAGCAGGCTTTAACTGTGTCTTAGGGAGACGGGATTACTTACTCATACGAGTATGATAGCGTCACACCGCTGTATGACGAATAAGCGCGAATACCAATGTGCCACGTGCCTGACGCTGGCGCGTCGAATGTACATACTTCGCTGTTGCCATTTTGATAAGGACGACAATCATAGCTATTCGTTTCTGGCTGTGAGCCAAACTTCACGTATAGATCGGCATCACCTGAACCACCAGAGGTACGAATAGTCATCTGCGTTACACCTTCAGGAATCGTCCAAGTGTAGCGGTCCCAGTTTCTGCGCGTACCAGAAAGGCCGGTTAGCTGACCTGATACTGGTTCTACGCCAGGCTCAGAGCCGCCTCCGCCACCAGTACCGCCACCGGCACAACCGTTGGTGTTAAGGTAGTTGTAGGCATCAGCAAGCTGCATTAAGCCATAACCGTAGAAGTTATCACGACCCGCACTGCCTTTATCTTCTGCCGTTGCATTAAGTGCACTACGAATTTGGTTGTTTGAACACTGCGGGAAGTAACTCCACACTAGTGCTGCACCACCAGCTACGTGTGGCGTCGCCATAGATGTACCGCTGAGTGAAGCGTAGGTATTTGTTGGATAGGTAGACTGAACTGCACTGCCTGGCGCGGCAATTTCAACCTGATCGTTATATTGGCTGTAGCTTGCACGATTTTCGTTTGAGTCTACTGCCGCAACTGACATTACTGCATCATATGAAGCAGGGTAAGACTTCGCACTGTTACCATCGTTACCTGCCGCCGCAACTAACAACATGCCTGCATCTGTGAAGCTCTGCATTGCATTTCGCTCGGTAGTTGACGAACTGCCGCCACCTAAGCTCATGTTAACAACGTTCGAGCCGGCATCCTGACATTGGGTGATAGCATCGATAAGGTCAGATGCGTAAGTCCATTGGCCATTGTCGTTAAAGATTTTAACGATATGCATATCTACGCCAGGATACACACCAACTACACCTTCGTTATTATCGTATGCTGCAATGGTGCCCGCTACGTGGGTACCGTGACCGTTACCATCGTTATACCAGTTACCTACAGCACTATTGTTTGCCTGACCTGTAACGCCATCATTTGTTCCAGGCAAATCTGGGTGACCCAGGTTGTAACCTGTATCGATGATACATACTTTGCGAGCCGTAGTATCTGACTGTGCAAATTGATTAGCCTGAACCATGGTGTAGCCGTAAGGCGTGGTCTGCGCCATAGGCTTACGACGAACGTCCACTTCAATACTTTCTACGTTTGGATTTTTACGAAGCTTGTTCAGCGCTGACTTACTCATCGTAGCCGCTACCATTTTATGCTTCTTAAGCTCTTTCTTAATTGCACCACCTGCTTTTCTTACTTCTGATTTAGCAGACGCGATATCGAAAGGCTTTTTACCTTTTACTTTGGCACTTGAGATTTGACCTTTACCTTTTAATGCACTCACTTCAACCGTTTCACTGGTCATCTCATCTTTGAACTTGATGATGTAACGCTCTTGGTCAGTGGTGACAAAACGATCGACAGTCAATCGCTTACCTAGTGCTTGTTTTAGGGTTTGAGGCTTTTCTTTAACTTTTACCAGACCTTCGCCTGCTGCCATTGCAGAATTACCCATTAAGCCAAGTGATACAGCTAGAGCAGCTGCTGTTAGACATGTGTGTTTCTTATTTAATTTTGAGTTCAAAATTTATTTCCTGTTTTATCTGTCTTATTAACTTCAACACTGTTTTATTCCGTGCTTTGGAAGCTATTTGTTATTAAATGACATACAGGTATAACCATTACCTCATACGAAAAGCTCATCCATGACAACCGACGCAACTGCGTTGCAACGACCTACCCGTTTGTCAGGTATGCAAATAAACGGTATTACCAATTATTTACAGAGCTCATATTAGGCGGCGAATCAGGCTGTTGAGTATGTTGCCTTAACCCTGGTGAGCATTTTTAATACCTTTAAAAATGCACAAAAAAACAACACAACTTATGAAGAGCGCGCCAAATGTGTATTACGAGCAGATTCATGGTAGGAATAAAAGACTATAATTAACATTAATTTCACAAATTCAAATGTAACAAAATATTAAACTCTTTATAAGTTTTACTTAAATATAAAAAAAGCGTGTACCCAAAGGTACACGCTTTTTTAAAAACCAATTGAAAACTCATTAGAGGCTCAATTCTAGCAACTTAGTCTCATAAACTGCGCTGTCTTACGATCTCGTATAAGCACACGCCGGTTGCTACCGACACATTTAAACTTGTCACACTGCCAGCCATAGGGAGCTTCACCAACTCATCGCATGTTTCTTTGGTGAGTCTACGCATGCCCTTACCTTCAGCCCCCATTACTAATGCAGTTGGGCCTTTCAGGTCTACATCATAAAGGGTCTTATCGGTTTCACCGGCTGTGCCAACAATCCAAAGGCCTTTATCTTGAAGGTGCTTCAAAGTTCTGGCCAGGTTCGTGATTTGAATAAGTGGAACCACTTCAGCTGCACCACAGGCCACCTTTCTTACTGTGCCGTTTAAGCTTGCTGATTTATCTTTCGGTACTACTACCGCGTGCACCCCTGCTCCATCTGCAGTACGCAGGCACGCACCTAGATTATGCGGGTCGGTCACACCGTCTAGTACCAAGATTAAAGGCTGCGCTTCGCTTTCTAAAATTTTGTCTAAGTCAGCTTCATCTAGCACGCGGGCTGGTTTCGCTCTTGCTACCACGCCTTGGTGTTGCTCACCGCTTACTTTGTCATCTAGCGCTTTGCGCTGACAAAACTGAACGGAAATACCGAAACGACGGGCTTGGTTAACAATGTTGGTTAGGCGCTCGTCATTGCGACCTTTTAACACTAACACTTCCATTACACGCTCGGGTTCTTTTTCAAGTACCGACTGCATGGCATGTAAACCGTATAACCATTCTTGCTGCGCCATTTAACGCTTACCTCTTTTATTCAATGACAGTGTTTTGCCGCTACTACCGCCTTTGGCGCTGCCGCGACTTGACGATTTTCCACCGCTACGACTAGACGAGCTTGAGCCGCCTTTGCCTTTGTTCCCTTTTTTATCAGAACGCGAGCCTTTATCAGAGCGTGATTTGTTATCAAAACGAGTAGGTTTATCTGAAGCCTTTTTCGCAGACCTCACTTTTACCTTCTTACCCTTAGTGCCGCGCAGCATAGACTTATCGAGTAATAAATCAATCTTTCTTTCATCAAGGTTGACCGCTGCTACGGTTACTTCAACCGTATCACCCAATCTGAACTGGCGATGGCCCGACTCACCAACCAGCGCTTGTTTTACATCGTCATAGTGATAATAGTCATCATCTAGCGATGTTATATGTACTAGGCCGTCGATGTGGTATTCGGTAAGGCGTATAAATAAACCAAAGTTAGTGACCGAGCTGACCACCCCTTCAAAGGTGTCGCCGACGTGGTCGAGCATAAACTCGCACTTAAGCCAGTCAGCTACGTCACGGGTGGCATCATCGGCGCGGCGCTCTGTCATTGAACACTGCTCGCCTAACTGTTCAATTTCTTCAACGGTGTAGTTTTTCGCGCCACTGACTGCTTTTTTGCCCTGCTGTTTAGCAATAATGCCTTTTAGCGCACGGTGCACGACCAAGTCTGGGTAGCGACGGATAGGTGACGTGAAGTGCGCGTAAGCTTCTAGCGCCAACCCAAAGTGACCTACGTTGTCACCGTCGTAAACCGCTTGCTTCATTGAGCGCAGCAGCATGGTTTGAATTAGTTCTTCGTCCACTCGACCGCGGGTTTTAAGCACCACATCGGTAAATGCGGCAGGCTCCGCGTCTTCAACAATGCGATGAGGAATACCGATTTCACTTAAGTAACTGGTAAATGCGGTAAGCCTGTCGGCGTCTGGTTTGTCGTGCACACGATATAGCGCAGGCGCCTCATGCTTTTCAAGCATAAGAGCCGCACTCACGTTTGCCATGATCATGCACTCTTCAATAAGCTTGTGCGCGTCGTTACGCACCAGCGGCACAATATTTTCAATCTTCCGCTGGGCGTTGAATACAAACTTCACTTCTTGGGTTTCAAATTCAATCGCCCCGCGCTTAGCACGAGCTTTTTTGAGCGCGCGGTACAAGTCGTGAAGATTACGTAAATGAGGTACATGAGGCTCGTAACGCTGATGAAGTTCTTTGTCGCCCTGCAGAATATTCCACACTTTAGTGTACGTTAAACGGGCGTGTGAGTTCATGACCGCTTCGTAAAACTGGAATTCTTCTAGTTTGCCATTTGCACTGATGGTCATTTCACACACCATACATAGGCGGTCGACTTCAGGGTTTAATGAACACAAGCCGTTTGACAGCACTTCCGGTAGCATAGGAATTACTTGGTCAGGGAAGTAAACCGAGTTACCGCGCTGCTGCGCTTCATCATCAAGGGCTGAGCCTGTTCTTACATAATGACTTACATCGGCTATGGCTACCCACAGCTGCCAGCCGCCATCGTCTAGCGGTTCGCAATATACCGCGTCATCGAAGTCGCGGGCGTCTTCACCATCGATAGTGACCAGCGGAAGCTGGCGTAAATCGATGCGACCTTCCTTGGCTTCATCGGGCACTTGATCGGTAAGCTTTTCCACTTGCTTGGTTACGCCATTTGGCCACTGGTGCGGAATATCAAACGTGCGAAGTGCCATTTCTATTTCCATACCTGGCGCCATATGTTCACCAAGTACTTCAACAATCTTCCCCACCGGACTCATTTTACGGCGTGGACGCTGGGTAAGCTCTACCACAACCACCTGCCCCATTCGAGCACCGTGTGTGCTCTCTGGTGGAATAACAATTTCGTGCTGCAACCGGCTGTCATCTGGCACAACCATGCCAAAACCTTGTTCAACAAAGTAGCGGCCAACAATTGGCTCGCTGCGTGGCTCTATGACTTGCGTAACAAACGCTTCTTTTCTTCCGCGGCGATCGGTTCCGCTAATGCGCGCTTCTACCACATCGTCGTGAAGGAACAGGTTCATTTGCCCAGCACTGATAAATAAATCACCGCTCTTATCTTCAGGACGCAAAAAGCCGTAGCCATCACGGTGACCAATAATTCTGCCTTTAATGAGTTCATCACGGTTTTGGAGAATGTATTTTTTCTGCTTGGTAAATTGCACCTGACCTTCGCGCTCCATGGCACGTAGTCGGCGCTGAATTCCAATTCGCGCTTCTTCGTCGAAGGCGTTCACCAAGTTACAGATATCAAGAAACGACAACGGCTTGTCGTGCTCTTTTAATAAACTCATTAAATATTCGCGGCTGGCTACCGGATTTTCGTACTTCTCTTTCTCGCGCTGATAATGCGGATCATCACTCATGTATTTTAAATTTACCTTTCGTATTTTGTTCAACGTGTTTTCGTTTGTGGCTTAGTACTTCAAAGCCCTTTAGAAAACATAAATATGATTGTTTAGACACACGAACCATTTTTGGTTCATGTGGTTATTTGCTGCACAGTATAACAGTATTTGCAGTAAAACATTGACTGTTATTATGGATTCTCAGCCTGACATCTCTATGTCACAAACACTCAGTATAAAAATGGGTTTTCGTTTTTGTTGCATGAGCGTTCAACAAAACAATGACATCACCGGATACCTTACAAACCTTATAAAGAGCAGGCATATGGATAGAAGATCGTTTATAAAGCTGTCGTCACTCGCAGGCGCGAGCGTAGCAGTGTCTACAGGGCTAGCAGGCTGTACTGTTAGCGCTTCAGCAAACAGCCAACCGCAAACCAACGCTACCTTTACCCATGGTGTGGCGAGTGGAGACCCATTAAAAGACGCCGTGATTATTTGGACGCGCGCCGTGCCCACATCAAATTTGGGCTCAGGTTCGGGCTCAAAGTCAGGTTTAGCCAAGGCCGATATTTTATGGGAAATGGCAAGCGATGCTGATTTTGCCAATGTGATAAGTAGCGGTATTGTTGAAGCCAAAGCAATCCATGATTTTACCGTAAAAGTCGATGTAGCAGGACTTAGTCCAGCTCGTCGTTATTTTTACCGCTTCAAAAGCGCTAATAATACAAGCCCTGTTGGAGAAACCCGTACGCTACCTGAAGTCGATGTGTCTAATGTCACGTTCGGCATATTTTCTTGTTCCAACTACCCCGCTGGCTTTTTCACGCCTTACATGGAAGCAGCGAAAGACGACAACATTGACTATGTATTACACCTTGGTGACTACATTTATGAGTACGATGGCGAAGGTTACGCAACTGAGCACGCCAAGGAAATTGGCAGGACCTATGCGCCTGATAACGACACAGAGCTTTACACTCTCACTGACTATCGCAACCGCTATGCGCTGTATCGCACGGATGAAGGCCTGTTGGCATTACACCAAAACAAGCCGTTTATTGTTGTGTGGGATGACCATGAAGTTACAAACGACACCTACAAAGACGGTGCTGAAAATCACCAAGCGGATGAAGGCGATTTTTATGAACGTCGTGCTGCGGCCGTGCAAGCTTATTATGAGTGGTTACCGATACGCCCACCTTTTGGCACCGAGCGCTTAGAAATTTATCGTCAGTTTACCTTTGGTAAGCTTCTTGACTTATACATGCTCGACACCCGCGTTCTTGCTCGCGACAAACAGCTTGAATACGCCAACTATCGCGATGCTGAAACTAAAGCGTTTGACCAAGCACGCTTTATGAAAGACATCGGCAACCCGAACCGCGGTTTACTCGGTGAAACACAACGCACCTGGCTCCACTCGTCTATGCAGCAAAGCCAGGCTAAATGGCAGGTGTTAGGGCAACAGCTATTAATAGGCCGTATGCTTTTCCCTGTATCGATTTTTAATGGCGTTGAACGCAAAGCAATACCTGATCATGTACATAGGCTCGCGAATATCAAACGCAAACAAAAGCAAGGTGGTGCACTTAGTGAGCAAGAGCTTGCGCTTATCAATACCGTAATGCCTTACAACTTAGACGCATGGGATGGCTACCCTGTTGAGCGGGAACAGGTGCTGATGCAGCTTAAGTCCATCGGCAAGCCAGTTATTGCCCTTGCCGGTGATACACATAATGCTTGGCACAATAAATTAACCCTTAAAGACGGCACGGAGGTGGGAGTTGAACTTGCCACACCAGGCGTGACGTCACCCGGTATGGAACATTACCTAAGCATGGGGGATGAAAAAGCTAAAACCCTTGCAGACGACCTACCGCTTCTTATAGAAGATTTGCAGTACTGTAACCTCCACCAGCGCGGGTTCATGACTTTAACCGTTAGCCAAGATAGCGCAAAAGCAACGTGGCACTATGTAGATGCGATTTTGACCAAAGCAGGCAAAGTGGTTAATACGCATAGCTATGAGATTAAGGCATAGCGTTCTACAAGTTTTTAAGCGTGTATAGGCTCTAGCCTATGCACGTTATTTATAAAGTTAAAGGCTACAAACGCTACCTTACAAGTCTGACAACGAGCTTAGTGCTTTCCACAAATAGTTTGTTTTTAATCTGCGTTGGGCCATTGCTGAGCATCATGAAGAACACGTAGTATTTCGATGCAATTTGTAGTGATGTTTTCTCGATATATAACGATAAACGGCAGGCCATTAATTACAAGTTCACGCGTATTCTTCAATCGGCCATGACGGCCTGCTCTAGGATGTTCTGATAGGACTAGGTGCGAACTATCAATAATGTTCATGACAACGTCAATAGCTACAGAGGGGCTATTTTCTTGAGCAATATGAGCTTCAATTTTCTCTAAATCGGTACCTGCAAGATCAGTCCATTTGAGCTGCACGCTTAGCCTCCCACTTAGTTTTGACATCAGTATGGTCGGTCAAACGTCCCTCATCAGCGGCTTTCACTCCTTTTTCCACCTCTTGGATAAACCACTCTTCGCGAGCAACATACTGCTTGATGGCTTCGGCCATCAGCCACGCCCTAGGTCTATCCATCGCCTTAGCCATTTCGCCTACACGTGCAAGTGTTTCGTCATCTAATCTTACTGAGGTAGCTTTTAAAGGCATGTAGATTCTCCGAGGTTCTTTGAGAATCTTTATTGTAGCTGCACTAGCATTAAATGTCTTCTTTTACTTTTCATCACCAAAGACAGAGTGCAAGACGTTATAGTTAAATCGCACCGAATAAAATCAGAGTCTCTGATACTCCTTCTTGTGACCCATACAATTTAAGTTACGTCCTACTCCCATCAAGATAGGGGCATATTGACGGGAATAGGTACTCTCTTATTCTTTACTTCTAAAACTCATAATAAACACGCACACCAGCAATGCGTGGCATGCCGCGTACGAAGGTAGGAATCCCCAATCCACCGCCCGTATTACCAGCATCAATCAAGAACTCTTTATCAAACAGGTTGTTCACATAAAACTCATAGGCAAACTTGCTGTTGTCTTGAAGCAGCTTAACCGATACATCAGTCAGTGAGTAAGTATCTTGAGAAAGACCAGGGTAATTGCTGCTTTCAAAAAACACTTCTGACTGGAAGCTGGTAAGCCAGTTAACATCGATGTCAAAACTGTCCATATTGAATACTTTGTTGATGTTTATCGCGCCGCTAACTTCTGGCGCTAAGCGGAACTTATTGCCACCGTATTGGAACTCAGATCCATCAGCAGTATTGTCTGCAAATTCAGCGTCAAGGAAACCAAGGCTTGCTGTTAGCGTCAGCGTCTCGCTGTAGTTATAGGTCGCCATGCCTTCAATACCCGACATGGTCGAGTCGCCTACCGTTACAGTAATAGACTGTAAGGTTACCGCGTCGGTAAAGCTTTGCTGATAATCGCTGTATTCGTAGGTGAAAATGGCACCTGAGAACAGGAAGTTCGCGCTTTGGTATTTAATACCTAAATCGTAACTGTCTACTATTTCAGGTTTAGTTACGCTAACGCCACCGGCGTTTGCATCCACAACCGGTGAACGACGGCCTTTGGCATAGTTCGCATATAAGTTCCAGTTGTTGTTTACATCGTAGCTTACTGCGAAGCGTGGCAGGGTATCGTCAAAGTCACGCTCGGCATCGAAAGTAAATGTACCGTCTGCAGTAGTATAAGTATTACGGGTATAACGTGTTTCGTCGATATAGCGCACGCCAGCAGTAATGTTGATGTCGTCGGTAACAAAATACGACACCTCAGCAACATAAGACGCTATATCAAGTTCAGCTTCAAATATAAACGGCCCTTGTATCAGAATAGGCGGCAATGCAGGATTAGAAATAGGAGAGCCATCTTCATTAAACAGTTGCGACACTAACATCGCACGCAGTGCTTCTATTTCTTCTAACGATGCGTCAGTAGCGATATTCTGATTTAGCGGAATGTTTGAGGTGGCCTCAAGCTGTGCTTTTACCGCATCGAAGGTACCACGTACAAATGGGTCGACCATTACACAATAGGGCAAAATAGAGTCGTCTTGAGTAATAGACGCACCTACAAACGCGGCCAATTTATCACCCGAGTCATACACTAAACGCATTGACGCACCTTTAAGCGTAGCGTCGTTATCGAAATAGGCATCTTGAATACGCAAAGCAGAACCGTCGGCGTCAAATCCCTCGCTTACCTCTACATCTTTATAGTATGCGTCGGCATGCAGACTGAGCGTTTGGTTGAAATCGTAGTTTACGGTTAAGTCATAAGCTTGAAGCGTTCGTTCAATGCCTAGTTCACTGCCTAAACTAAATTCGGCATCAGTAAAAGGGCTAGTATCTCCGCCATTGGGGGCGATAGAGCCTGATTTGAAGGCAATGCCCGGCTGGTCGTTATACTCCATGGCTGCGCGCGCAATGATTTCAAGCTGATCGTAATTCGCTCGCCATGTTGCACGTAGTGCTTGTACTGAAACACCCTGAAGATCTTCGCTGTTGCACGGCACTTCTTCACCAAGATGGTTGTACATATTTGCATTACCGTAATAAGAGTCAGCGCTACAGGCATTGTTTTCTACAATGCCGTCCATTTCGCGATAAAGACCTGCTATACGAAAACTGTGGTTATCGTTAATAGGCTGGTTATACATGAATTCAACTTCTTGGCCTTCTTCTGAGTTATAGCCAACCTGTACCTTGCCTTCTTGTTCGAAGGTGGGAAGATTAGAGTGAATACTCACCGCACCATTGGCTGCCGCCACACCAAATAAGGTTGGCTGGGGGCCTTTTAACACTTCAACGCGAGCGATATCGTAAAGTGCGACACTGGCTACGGTTTTCTTACTGATATCGAAGCCATCTTGATATACAGAGATGCGAGGCGTTGCCGATACCGAAGATACGTCGTCAGTCACGCCCCGAATATTAAAAGACGGTAAGCTTACGGCCTGCTCTTGAATTTGAACGTTAGGTAAAATTCGAGAAAGCTCATCAAGTTCCATGATATTGGTGCGCTCTAAGAACTCGCTACCTATTACATCCATAGTAACAGGCACATCCATAACGGACTGCTCACGCATTTGTGCGGTTACCGTAATCTCTTCTATATAGTTATGTTCGTTTTCTGTGTCAGGCGCTACTTCTTGTGCAATTGCGGCGCTTGATAGCGCAAATGCAATTGTTGTGGCAAGCAGAGAGCGTGGGTAAACCGTTCGTGGGTACAGAGGACGCATCAAATCATTCCTTTTGTGTGCTTATTGGGTGTTTTATGTATTTTTTAAACATTTCGCCGACAGATTGGCGACATTGCCTAGTGTTTAGAAATATCAAAGCCCAAAAATGTAGAACGCTTTTGAGACGGTTCGATGAACTATCCGTGACATGTCGGAGGCAATTTTATGACAAGTATTCTGTGCCCCGTTATAAAACCAAACAGAACTCAATTCTGTACAACAAAGTAGTGCAACCTCTATGCACAAAAGAACAATGTCAGTACAATATTTAAGTAGGATAGAAAGAACTTTTAAATAAAAAGCGAAACGGAGACTGCAATGAAAAAACTAATGATGGCTACTGCTATTGGCGCCGCGACCTTATTAAGCGCATGTAGTGCAGAGCACGGCACCACTCAGTGTACTACTGCGCCGGAAGCTGAATGGCAAAACCAAGATGCGTTTCAGGCTCAGCTGTTAGCGCAAGGCTACAAAATCAACGAATTTAAAGTGACAGGCGGTAACTGCTACGAAATCTACGGCTTCGATAAAGAAGAGAACAAAGTAGAGATTTACTTTAACCCTGTTGATGGCAGCATTGTTAAAAAAGAAATGCACTAAATTCTGTTTAGCAAACGGTTCATCGAACACTTGCTTTAAAACTTGATAAAAACGCTGCAAACTATTGCAGCGTTTTTGTTTTACCCTGAGAAAGTCACGTAATGCACAAAGCTAAAGACACGGGTTCAGATATTTATGTTTGGGATCGGGTAGTGCGCGTATGCCACTGGGGCATTGTTGCAATTTTTATAACCAACTACTTTATTGTAGAGCCGGGCCGGCTTTTTCATGAAATAGCGGGCTATGTGGGCGTAGCGCTTATATCTATACGCGTTGCTTGGGGCTTATATTCAGCTAATCCCAACAAAAAGGGCTCCACAGCTTACGCTAGCTTCTCCACTATTTCGCTAAGCAAGCAGGCCTTTAGAGAACATCTTCAGCACTTAAAGCATAAACAAATCCCACGTACTCATGGCCACAATCCATTTGGCTGGCTTATGGTGATGGCAGTTATTGCCCTTTTGCTTGGGTTAGGTATTACCGGTTTTATGATGGAAGAAATAGACGCACTGTTTGGAAATAGCACGCTGGAATGGATACACAGTATTATGGCTGATGTATTGTACGCCTGTGTGTTGGTGCATATTGCTTCCGTGTTTGCTGTACAACGTATGGGTAATATTCAGTTAGTTCGCCCTATGCTTACTGGCTGGCGTAAGCGTTAAGCCTACGTAAAGACATAGATGTGCTACGGACATAAATACGCTTTTGCAGAAGCTGGCTTGTTCTGTTTGCCAGCCTTTCTGCCCTAAAGATTTTAGTTGCCTGCAGGTGTTCGTTATCACCTCGCCGCTTGTGGCTTTTAACTATCCAAAGGCCGCTTTGCCTCTCGCACGGCTTTCGGGTGCATTAATTTTTCTAAGCGAGCGAGGTAAGACGCAATTTGCTGATGCTGCTTTTTATCGTTGGTCACTGAGTTATAAAGCCAGTGGTACGCGTCTTCATAATCGTAAGGACTGCCATAACCGTCCAAAAACAACTCAACCAAGTGAATTTGCGCTTTTAGGTTTTTAAGCGCAGCGGCTTCACGTAAATACACTACGGCGCGAGATTTATCCTGCTGCACAAGCGTGCCCTTTGCATAGTAACGCCCCAATTGCTCTAGTGCTGCTGGCAAACCTTGATTCGCGGCATCTTCCATATAACCAATACCACGGGCAGGTTCAGCGTCTACGCACACGCCCCACGCCAGCATATCTCCCCATAAAAACTGGTAGGCCGGTACTTTCAACACGTTTGCACGCGCTTCAATGTCTTGTACTAATTGGCATCGATCAGCCACTACTTTGTCTAAATGCGTATTAGCATTAATCATATCGATTAAGGCATCTTGGCTGTAAAGCTGAACTGCGCGAAGCTCTTCAATCGTTTCCCCTTCAAGAGCATGAGCGCAAAAACCCGTGACAGTCGCGCAGATAAATAAGGCTGTGTGTAGAATACGTTTCATAGCAAAAGAGTATGTGTTGATTACAATGTCTTAGTTAAGGTATCGACTAATTATAGATTATCTTAACCAAGACATGCTTTTCTTTACGAATGGACACATGAGCGTCTGCGGCCAGCTAATATCTGCTTTCAACTTTATGCTGACCACCTGCATTTAACCGTACGCCAGCATCTTGCTTTTAGTGGCTACTTTTTCGTGGGCACATGGCCGATTGGATATGGCGGGCGTGATCGGCTAGGTCAATACCTAAATCAGTTAGGTAACCACCGTCTGGCTGGGTGATTAGGCCTTTGGAGTATAGCCTGGATGCTGCGTTCACCATGCTTTGGCTGGCATCGTGATGAATTTTTAAACCTTGAAGTAGGCTGTCTGTTGGAAACTTCAGTAACAAATTTAATTCGTCTAACATGTCCTGATCGAATGAACTCATGTAACCACCTTAGGCAAAAGGGTTAGTAGGGATTTAGCACGCTGGCCACTGTAAAACACCTCAGCAAAGCACTATGGTAACAACCTATACCGAAGCGCACACACCAAAGCACTATTAGCCCTAGATTTGTTAATATTTTTAACGCTTTCTTATATCACACCCAAATGGCACCTCTGTAAAGCGTAATTTATCTGTAAAACGTTTAATCGTGTAAACACAGCGCTTACTGATCGGACTTTGGCGCTAAATAGTATATTCTTGCCATAAATTGAGTTTGTGGATGCACCTGCACTGATGAAGTACAAAGATTTACGCGACTTTATTCGCCAGCTAGAAGCTAAAGGTGAATTGGTACGCATTACCCAGCCCATTGATACCGACCTTGAAATGACAGAAATTGCCGACAGGACGTTGCGTGCTGGCGGCCCTGCACTGTTATTTGAAAACCCTAAAAATCACGACATGCCCGTATTGGCAAATTTATTTGGTACACCAGAGCGCGTAGCTATGGGCATGGGTCAAGAGTCTGTTGAAGCACTGCGTGAAGTAGGCAAGCTACTGGCTTATTTGAAAGAGCCTGAGCCGCCTAAAGGGCTGAAAGATCTTTGGGAAAAGCTGCCAGTATTTAAGCAGGTGCTTAATATGCCAGCCAAAGTCCTTAAAAAAGCCCCTTGTCAGGAAGTGGTGCTTACCGGTGACGACGTAGACTTATCAAAAATTCCGGTACAGCGCTGCTGGCCCGGTGACGCTGCGCCTTTGGTAACATGGGGTTTGAGTGTTACTAAAGGGCCGCATAAGAAGCGTCAGAATCTGGGCATTTACCGTCAGCAGGTTATCGGCAAAAACAAACTTATTATGCGCTGGTTGTCACACCGTGGGGGCGCCCTTGATTTTCGAGAGTGGTGTCAAACACACCCGGGCGAACCCTACCCGGTATCTGTGGCACTTGGCGCAGACCCCGCTACTATACTAGGTGCGGTTACCCCTGTTCCAGATACCCTTTCTGAATATGCTTTTGCAGGCTTACTGCGTGGTGACAAAACTGAAGTAGTTAAGTCTATTAGTAACGACTTACAAGTACCTGCCAGTGCCGAGATTGTGCTTGAAGGTTATATTGCACAAGATGAAACAGCGCCTGAAGGTCCATACGGCGATCACACCGGGTATTACAATGAAGTCGATGACTTCCCTGTGTTTACGGTAACGCATATTACCCATCGTAAAGATCCTATCTATCATTCAACCTATACAGGCCGTCCACCAGATGAGCCAGCTATTTTAGGTGTTGCGCTAAACGAAGTGTTTGTGCCTATTTTGCAAAAGCAGTTCCCTGAAATTGTCGACTTCTACTTACCGCCTGAAGGATGCTCTTATCGTATGGCAGTAGTGACGATGAAGAAACAATACCCTGGGCATGCGAAACGGGTGATGATGGGTGTGTGGTCGTTCTTGCGCCAGTTCATGTACACCAAATTTGTGATAGTGTGCGATGACGACGTCAACGCGCGTGACTGGAACGATGTTATTTGGGCCATCACTACCCGTATGGACCCAGCCCGCGACACGGTAATGATAGAAAATACGCCTATCGACTACTTGGATTTTGCATCACCGGTTTCAGGGCTAGGCTCTAAAATGGGCATGGATGCAACCAACAAGATGCCGGGCGAAACCGACCGAGAATGGGGCGTACCTATTGTGATGGACGAAGACGTTAAAAAACGCGTTGATGATATTTGGGACAGTCTTGGTATTATGTAGCGACTATTTTCAGCGCTATTTATTTTGTATTGAAGCATGCGCTTTTCTTAAGCGCATGAAAAGGCGACACGCTAAGCAAGAAGGTTAGAAGAGAATACATGTCAGAAATTAAGTGTAAGGTTGCAAGCATCACGCCTTTAACCGAAGTGGTTCAAAAAGTTGAATTAACGCCAGAAAGCCCTGTTGAGTTTAAGGCGGGTCAGTACGCCATGGTGGTAATGGGCGAAAAAGATATGCGTCCATTTTCTATTGCCAATGCCGCATTTGATAATAGCCGCATTGAATTACACATTGGCGCAGAGCCTGGCAACAGCTACGCTGGTGAAGTGCTAGAGCGCATGCGTGCGGATGGCGAAATTACCGTAAACGTAGGTAATGGCAATGCCTTTTTGCAAAGTAATGGCCTGCCTATGGTGCTTATTGCTGGTGGTACTGGCTTCTCATATACCTACTCTATTCTGCAAGAGCATCTTAACAGCGGTGATAAGACACCACTTACCCTTTATTGGGGTGGAAAACACGCGGCTGATTTGTATTTAGCTGACAAGCTAACTGAGCTCGCTGAAACTAACGAGCACTTCACTTTTGTGCCGGTTGTCGAGTTTGCATGCGACGAATGGAAAGGCAGAACGGGCTGGGTACACCATGCGGTAATGGCAGACCACGCTGACTTTGCCAATATTCAGGTTTACGTTGCAGGTCGTTTTGAAATGGCCAAAGTTGTACGCGATGATTTTACACAACGCGGCTTAAAAGTTGAGAACCTGTTTGGCGACGCGTTTGCGTTTATTTAAGTGTGCAAGGTCAGTAGTAGCAAAAGATGCTCATGTCCTGAGCATTAAATCTACCTCTAGCCCGTCATGTTGACCATACAAAACTATATATGGTCAACATGGCATTTCGCACACTAACCCTATCTTCTTACATAAATTAAATCTGATAAGCGCCGTCTATTTTCATTTCTAAAAAACAGCTAACATCAACACTCAACCAACAAATCAAATAGTAAAACAAAAGGAATTGGAAGCATTGGTAGGGTAACCAGTTTGATTTCGGCACTCCGCGCTGCTTGGACATGCGTCAGCCTACTATTATGTCTTTCAGAAAAATATATGAAGTACAACAAACAACTGCTAATAACAGGCTTAGCGGCCGCTATTGCCGGATGTGGCGGTGGTAGCTCTTCACAACCTCCTACTAACGACAATGGAAGTACACCGCCTACTTCAAACTATGAGCATGTGGTTAGTGCAAGTTACTTTAGTTCATGCGGTGAGATAATACCTCAAACTGAAGCCATGGTTGTTCGCCATGACAACAGCGGTGCAGTAGCTGCTGTCTATGAAGCTGATGATGACGGAAATATCGCTATCGATTACTCCGGTGTAGCAACGTATACGATGCTAAGTGTAGGTTATTGGGGAGAAACTGCCTATCCTCGCGTTCATACCTACGTAGACATTACCGCCGATAAAATCAAAAACACACGCATTATCGCTGAAGGCTTCGCCAATGAAGACTCGTGCGAATGTAACAACGTAACATTCGATATTAGTCAAGTTCCTGTTGCCTCGCCTATGGCCAGCGTCGTTGTCTCTACCACAACATCGTCTAATGTTTTCGATGTCAATGACACAGACTGGTTGGCTGAAGCTAATGTATGTCGACCCATTGGCGGAGAGTGGCCAGACATTGCTCTCACGCTAACCAGTGCACAGGAATATCCTGCTGAAACCTATTACACTGCTGTTCTTAGTGATTACAGCTTCGATGAAACATATGTAGTAAGTAATGCAGAGCTTGTCAGAAAAGTACCTTTTTCGGTGCTCAATAATAACGTCAACAGTGACTCAAGTCTGCGCGTTTCACTACGCGGCCTAAAAGATGGCTGGATGCATTATGCTGATAATGTGCAAGTTTGGGATGTTGCTGAACTTTCATCTTCAGTTCCTATCTTTGACACACCTGAAACGTATATCGATGCTTACAATTTCGAGTTCGACAGCTTCAGCTCCGAAGGCACAGATGTTCAAGTATCTATTTACACGGGCGCTCAGGTAACACTTCCATCCACCCACACTGAGTCATTAGACTTAGCATTGATGTCTTACGACTTATTTTCCCAACAAGTTTTAACATTCTTTAATGATGAAACTTACGATCTGTCTTCAGTGGGAGCGGACTCTGTAACCGTTACCTTGTCTGGGAATGATTCTTTTGGTAACCGTATTTATTACTTCCAACTAACCACACCCAGTCAGGGTTCTCTTGCTATTTTAGACAATTTAGACATAGAGGGTGTCGACTTTCCCCTATCGGCAAACTTTAACTTCGATGAAGAGCCAGCGTCGGGTTATATAGGATTGGAAGCTTATGATGTGCAAAGCACGAATGATTATCTTGAGTCGCTTAAAAATGATGATGTTACCGCCTACGGTATGGTTTACTTCGACTTTTAAATAGGCTTAGATCTTTTAAATTGTAAATGTATATCGGCACGGAGTGCTACGTGCCGATATATTGTATTCCTCTTAAATAAAGTTAATTACATCGATATTCATTGTCCATTTTCGACGCATTCAGTATGGTCTTTGCAGAACATGGAGAAAATAATGAATAAATCACAGCCCTGTTATCTTACGAACCTAGTATTAAGAAAAATTGCCCCCGCAATTGCACTAACACTATCTACTACAGCCTTTGCTGATACCGAACAGCAGCAAGCACTTTACGATATTGCCAAAAATGTCTCTGCTGAAAACATTGAAAAAGACATTACTACGCTGGTGAACTTTGGTACACGCCATACCCTTTCTGAAACCGAGTCTGATACTCGTGGTATTGGTGCTGCGCGACGTTGGATTAAATCTGAATTTGATAAAATTTCAGCCGAGTGTGGTGGCTGCTTAGAAGTGTACTACCAGTCGGAAGTCATCAGCGGAGAAAAACGTATTCCCGACCCAGTAGAAGTGGTTAGCGTTATCGCGATACAACGCGGTACCACCGATCCAGACCGTTACGTCATCATGTCAGGCGACATCGATTCACGGGTGTCTGATGTAATGGACTTCACCTCTGACTCACCAGGGGCAAACGACAACGCCTCTGGTGTTGCCGGTACCCTTGAAGCTGCGCGAGTACTATCCAATTACAAGTTTAACGGCAGTATCGTGTATGCTGCTTTATCTGGCGAAGAGCAAGGGCTTTTCGGCGGGCGTATTATGGCAAACCAAGCTAAGAAAGACGGCTGGCGAATTAAAGCCGTGCTCAATAATGACATGATAGGCAATATCGAAGGGGTTAACGGTGTGATTAACAACACCACCGCTCGCTTGTTTGCTGAAGGTACACGCGTAACCGAAACGGATAAAGAAGCACGCATGCGACGTTTCACCGGGGGTGAAGTTGACTCACCAAGCCGTAACCTTGCCCGTTACATCGATAAAATTGCCGATCAGTATATTGAGAACTTAGACACAATGGTGATTTATCGCTTGGACCGTTTTGGTCGTGGCGGCCATCACCGCCCGTTCAACGACTTGGGCTACCCGGGTATTCGTATTATGGAAACTAACGAAAACTACACCCGCCAGCATCAAGACCTTCGCGTAGAAGACGGTGTTGCTTATGGTGACACCTTGGATGGCGTCGACTTTGATTACGCAGCCAAACTTACTGGCCTTAATGCTGTTTCTCTTGCTGCAATGGCGTGGGCACCGAATCCACCTGCAAATGTAGAAATTGCCGGTGCAGTTCAACCTTCAACATTTTTAAAGTGGGATGCCCTAGACGCTGAAGAGAACCCTCAACTTAAAGGGTACAAAGTATACTGGCGTCATACTGATGCTCCGCAATGGGAATACAGTAAATATGTGGGTAACGTCACCGAAGCCATGCTTGAGAACGTTGTTATCGACAACTACTTCTTTGGCGTAGCCAGCGTAAACAAGGACGGTGTTGAAAGCGTTGTCGTTTATCCAGGTCCTGCGGGAAGCTTTGGAGAATAAGCGTTTATGTTGAGCGCCTATATTGAGCGCGCTTATACGCATCCAATTGCGCCCCCCAATTACGCATGCAATCAAGTTCGTGACGTTAAGCTGGTAGTGAAACCGGCTTATCGTCGCGAATGACTTTACTTAATAAAAGCTAATATAAACGTGGACACTACACTCAATATATTGATGTCGCTTACATTTTGTTAATTTAAGCCAGTACGTGTTTATTGGAATTAAGCAACTAACTGCATTACAGTGTAGTAAATGTATGACGGCAGTTCGGAGTTCACCTTTGGTAAGATTCAGCGCGTTCTCGCTCTCTATTTTCACTCAACGTCTTTCTTTATTAGGCATAAGCCTAGCCCTTTGTTGTTTAAATGTTTCGCAATTACATGCCGCCCCTACCAAATTAGGTGCAGCTTCCTTCGAGACCTACATAAGCGACGATGGGGAGCCTGCTCGAGTTAACACACTGCTCGAAAAGGTGTTTCAGAAGGCGGAGTTGGATATCCAACTTCAGGTTATGCGACAAGCTTTTTTGGGCAGTTCTGTACTGACAGGTAAGCTAGACGGTGAATTTGCCTACGTTAATTTGGGCGAGGATAGCAGCAACTATGTTCTATCCGATATCTACTTACCCATTTACCTTTACGCGGTAAGCAAAGAGGCGGACGTTGAGGCAATAAAGCTTTTTCCTCATTTAAAAGACAACCGGGTCGCTATTGAAAATCGCTTTGCGAATACGCCCTCATTCAGACTGCTGAAAGATATAAAGTGGTCACGCAACCCCACTACGTTTGATGCATTTCGCCAACTTGCCGACGATAGAGCGCCTTACTTAATTACCACCCAGCTGCTTGCGCGAGAGCTAAACATACTGCTGGCTAACGATAATGAAGAAACCCTCCACTTTTCAGCAAAACCTCTAGCAAAAACCGGATTTCAAATAGCTATCAGCAAAAATGTTGCTAACGCTGAAAGGATTGTTGCGCAATTCAATCAAGCTGTGTCGACAATGCAGAATTCGGGGGAATTGAATCAGCCACTTGATTTAGCTTGGCTCACCAAAGATGTGAATGGCGATGGCGTTGCCGACTTTATCGGGCACAGCAACATAACTACCACGTCAGACTTGTTAAACACCGCCTATTCCCTTGACGGTAAACCTACATCTGAAGCCAGCGCGTTTTATATTGACGGGGATAGATATGCATCGCTTGAGGAAGCGCGTGCTGCCCTTCCCGATGCAGAAAGTTCGTCGCCCCGCGAGTCGCTGTTAGATAAAACCACCTACCAGCTATTACTCCGCCGCTGGTAGATGAATTTTGACTTCGGTGAACTTTGAAAGCAATGAGCGTTGAAAGGCATTAAATTAGGTAGAGAAGCACGAAGTCGACTACGCGACTTCTACACTAAAAAGCATACCTGTCATTGCTTAAACTAAACAGCCTATTCAAAGATATGTGTGAGCCTTGTTAACGATCTATCTTCGCGCTCTATCTTCGCAATACTGCTGATCAAAGGTTGCAAGGAAGACGGGGAGTCGTCAGCGTTAGTGTGACGTTTCTGGTAAGTACATTTCCAGAATTGTCAGCAATTCTTCGCCATCGACTGGCTTTGACACATAGTTGTTAAAGCCAGCTTTAAGTGCTTTAACGCGATCAGATGTATAGGCATAAGCGGTCAGTGCTACGGCATTAAGCTTTGCAATTTCTGGTATTTCACTGGCTCTTATTTTTAAAACTAAACCCAGCCCGTCCATTTCCGGCATACCAATATCCGATAGCAGAAGATCGAAGGCTTCTGGCATATCGTTAATTTCTTTCCATGCTAACAGGCCGTTCTTCACAACATTAACTCGCGCGCCGTTAGATTCTAGAAACAGCTTTATAAAATCACGGGCGTCTTGCTCATCTTCTGCGACTAAAATCCGTAAGCCGTTCAAACGCAAAGACTCAGTCAGGTCGCTAATTTCAGAGTTCTTAGTTTCAATAATGTCGTCGTGCAAATTAAGCGGCGCAATAGGCAGCGTTACGTAAAACGTTGTTCCTGTATTAGGTCCGTCGCTTTCAGCATAAATTTCACCACCGTGCATCTCTACTAAACTTTTCACAATAGACAGGCCTAAGCCCAACCCATGTTTGTTGTGCTCGTTTTTGCCTTGATAAAAACGTTCGAAAACATGAGATAGCTGCTCGCGCGTCATACCTTTGCCATTGTCTTTAACGCGGAAAAGGTAGTTCGAATGCTCTCTTCTACCTCTTACATGCACAGTACCGCCTTTCGAGGTGAACTTAAGCGCATTGCTCAACAGGTTATTGATAACCTGTTTTATTCGGAGATTGTCACCCAGAATTTGCGTGTGATCGTCTTCGCAATTTATCGATAGCTGAATATTCTTGCTCGCAAACCCAGCCTCGAAAGATTTGGCAACTTCAGATATTGACCCAGCGATATTAAGCGAATGGGTACTGAGCTTCATCGTACCTGAAATAATACGGGATAAATCGAGAATGTCGTTGATCAGTGCTGCCTGAGTTGATGCCGCGCGCTTTATCACCCCAAGGGCATCAGTCATTCTGTCCACATTGCCAACATCCATCAGCGCTAAATCGGTCCACCCCACAATAGAGTTAAGTGGTGAACGTAGCTCGTGAGAAATGCTGGCAAGAAACTGATCTTTCGCTTTATCCAGCTCTTCTAATTTACTAATTTGCTTATCGAGCGACGCTTTTAAGCTTAGCGCGTAAGGTATAAACAGATGATCAAAACCTTCAATGATTAGTTGGTCATCTTCGGTCCACTCTACCGATTCATCAGCGACACTTTGCAAATACATATCAAACGAATTACGAGGAGTAAGAGACTTTCCAATATCTTTTCTGGCTGCATCGCGACCCGCCCAACGAATGGTCTTGTCTTTCTGCTCCCTAAACCAAACCGTGTAGTAGCCCAGTTTTGAAGACACGCAGGAAATATACATGCCTCGAATGCCGTTTAGGTCGCCGCTATCTAAAATTTCGTTTGTTAATCGGTTTATAGCAATGGACTGCTCAGAGCCGCTAATGGCAAATTTTTCGAGTAATTTTGCCAAGGTTTTCTCTGTGGGAGTCTTACCAACCAGATAGTTGCCCGTAGGGGTAACCACAGCCATACCGCACGAATCAGCAACATCCAGTAAGTCTCCTTCTTTCTGCGTGATGGCCTCAAGCGGGTTCGTGTATGAAGTAAGCTGGTGAACAATATGGTTCAGCTTGCGTTGGCGAATTTGAAATTGCTCTTTCTTTTTATGCAGTGCTTTCGTGTGAAGCTGCCAGGCATAAAGGTGACCTAATGATTCGCAAACTAAACGTTTCTTCTGGTCGATGTAAGCCGGTTCACTGTTGTGGCATGCTAACAATCCCCACAGCTTACCCTCAAAAACAAGCGAAACTGAAAATGAAGAGCGGATCCCCATATTTTTAAGGTAGGCAATGTGCATAGGCGAAACAGAGCGAACCATTGACATTGATAAATCCAATGGCGGACGTTCAGCCTCTTTAACCGAAGGCTTAAGGCCTATAACTTGCTCTTCTACATCGTAGACACAGCGCACTCGATTTTTTAGATACAGTTCACGGGCCTGACTAGGGATATCCGAAGCGGGAAACTTCAACCCTTTGAATGAGCGAGAATCTGCACTTGCGGCTTCACCAATCACTTCACCACAGTAGGTTTTGTCAAACTGATAAACCATGACCGAGTCGAAACCTATGTATTGCTTAAATACCTGAGCGATAGCATCGGCAACATCCCCTATGGAGTCGCGGTTATCAACATTGGGTAACAATGCGCGAATATCTACATCCATTGGCACCCATTGCTGCGCCGCCTCAAAGCTTAGTTGAGGGGTTGGCTCAAGCTCTATAACCAACAGGCCATTAGAATCGAAGGCAACACCACTGCCCTCTTTCTCCCAATCTTTAAGATGGAGCGCATTTTCAGCAAACTTCCACTGGTAGGCGTGGCGTACATTTCCGCCTTTTACAGCATCGTGAATAGTCTGGAATGTGCGCGCTTCAGGAGAGGGAATGTCAATCAGTTCAGTGATAAGTGTTTCACCGGGAACGACGTCTACGTTGAACATGTCATTAATGTTCTCGCTCACCACCTGAATTTTTTTGGTACTAGGGTTAATGGCTATGACATACCCAAAACTTTGTACGCTTTCAATCAAGTGGATAGCTTCATCTTCACAGTTTTGAAGCGTTGTAGGGGTATTGTCAATTGTTTGCATTACTTTGCGCCAAGTATCAAGAAAGCGAACTTTCGTCGTGTGTTCCGTAGAGTAACCCACACGATAACAACTTATGGCTGAGAAAGCATGTTATATCGACGTCTAGATCATTAGCTGAGAACATTGAATTTTCAAAAATTCGTACGTGATATCACGAATAAAACTTGTGTTTCTTGATCCTACGCAATAAACTTTCAGTAATTTCTGAAACTTCTGGAAGGTAAAAATGAAAATGACGCCTTTAATTACATCTGCGGTTATGCACTTTGGCGAAATGGGAAGTCGTTGGGGTTTCAACAGAACAGTTGGGCAAATTCTTGCGCTTATTGTTTTAAACGAAGAGCCCATTTCGGCGCAGGAAATTGCAGATGCGCTCAACATATCCAGAGGCAATACCAGCATGGGTTTAAAAGAGCTTCAGTCATGGCGCTTAGTTAAACAGCATCTTGTTCCTGGTGAGAGAAAAGAGTTCTTTATTCCGGCTGGCGATATTTGGACATTGGCCAATAGAGTATTTGAAGAACGAAGAAAGCGCGAGATAGACCCAACCATGAGTCTACTGCGTGATTTGTTGCTTGACGCACCTGCCAATGAAAAAGAGGCAAATGCACAACATAAACTGAACGAAATTCACGATTTACTCGAATCAATTACGGCATGGTCTGAAGAGCTTCAAAATCTTGGGCCTGAAAAGTTAAACACGTTGATGAAGTTGGGTTCTGGCGTGGGCCGTATGCTTGAGCTTAAGGACAAGCTACTTCCGGGGAAAAACAGCGTTAACTAAGGGGGCCTTCTGTGGATGCATTCTTGCTGTCTCGTTTACAATTTGCGTTAAATATTAGTTTTCATATTTTGTTTCCAACCATCACCATGGCGATGGGCTGGTTTCTATTTTACTTCAAGCTGCGCTCTAATATTTCAGGTCACCCTGTGTGGATGCGTATGTATCGCTTTTGGGTACGTGTCTTTGCCCTAAGTTTCGCCTTGGGTGTAGTAAGCGGCGTCACCATGTCATTTCAGTTTGGTACTAACTGGCCTGGATTTATGGAGAAAGTAGGTAATGTGGCGGGGCCACTACTCGGTTATGAGGTACTTACCGCCTTTTTCTTAGAAGCCACGTTTTTAGGCATCATGCTGTTTGGCATACGCCGTGTTCCGAACTGGCTGCATACGGCTTCAACCCTTATTGTTGCACTTGGCACCACTACTTCTGCGTTCTGGATATTAGCCTTAAATAGCTGGATGCAAACACCGCAGGGTTTTGAAGTGGTCGACGGTGTAGTGTATGCCACAAACTGGAAAGAAATTATCTTTAACCCATCTTTCCCTTACCGCTTTGTACATATGATGTTAGCGTCTGGACTGACGGCCAGCTTCCTGATAGCTGGGCTTTCGGCCTACCGCATGCTTAAAGGCGACGACAAGCTTGCGCCTAAGCTCGCGCTTAAAACCGCCACCTATACGGCGGCAGTGTTAATCCCGCTACAAATTTTTGCTGGCGACATGCATGGTTTAAATACGCTTGAGCATCAGCCTCAGAAAGTAGCGGCGATGGAAGGACTTTGGGAGACCACTGAAGGTGCACCTTTGTTACTTTTTGCAATTCCTGACGAAGAAAGCAAAGAGAATCATTTTGAAATTCCCATTCCCTATGGTGCAAGTTTAATTCTTACTCACGAATTTAAGGGCGAGATTAAGGGGTTAAATGAGTTTGAAGGAGAGCATCCGCCCGTTGCTCCTGTTTTCTTCGGTTTTAGGGTTATGGTGGGTATGGGCATGTTGATGCTCGCTGTGTCATGGCTTGGCAGTCTTTATCTTATGCGTAACAAAGACTTCCCAATTTGGCTTAAACGCACGTTTGCAGGCATGGCGTTTAGCGGCTGGATTGCTACGTTAGCAGGCTGGTATGTAACGGAAATAGGCCGTCAGCCCTATTTGGTAAGTGGTGTATTAAGAACCGCTGATGCCGTTACCCAGTTACCACCGGCGAATATTGCTCTGTCGTTCACGCTCTATCTTGTTATCTATACGGTGCTTCTAATCGCATACATGGGAACACTTATGTTGATGTGCAGAAGAGCCGTTGAAATTGAAGAGATAACGACGGAAGAGCGCGAAGTTGCCAAGGCAAAAATGCAACCTACTGACCCAGACCCAAGCACGGTTTAAGGAGAGCAAACATGTTTGAAAATGTATCAGCAGAAATGCTCGGAAATATTTATGTGGGTTTACTTGGTCTATCTGTATTGCTGTACGCCATTTTAGATGGCTACGACTTGGGTGTGGGTGTACTTATCCCGCCAAGAACAGAAGCGTTTCGCGATGACATGATAGCCTCTATAGGGCCTTACTGGGATGCCAATGAGACGTGGCTTGTGCTCGCCATAGGACTACTGCTTATTGCTTTCCCTGAAGCCCATAGTGAGTTTTTACAAACCTTGTACTTGCCTGCAACCTTCATGTTATTAGGGCTTATTTTGCGCGGCGTAGCGTTCGATTTTCGCGCCAAGGTTGTGCAGGTGAAAAAGCGTAAGTGGGACATGGTATTCAAATACGGTTCGCTTTTAACCACATTAGCTCAAGGGTATATGTTAGGTATATACGTGACGGGTCTTCGCACAGATATTTGGGCGCAAGGCTTTGCACTTCTCGCTGCATTTGGTGTTACGGCTGCCTATGCGTTTATTGGCTCGTGCTGGTTAATACTTAAAGGCGAAGGTGAGCTTCAACAAAAGGCGTATTACTGGGCCAGAAGAGGTTTAGGGGTACTGGCGGTAGGAATTGTCGCGGTAAGTATCGCGAATCTAACCTTACACGATGACGTACGAGACTTATGGTTGTCTGCTCCTTGGGGCTATGTGCTTTTCGCTATTCCAGTAGCGTGTTTTGCGCTTCTAGCACTATGTGGTGTGTTGCTTAAAAAACTGCCTGATGCACAAGGGAAAGGCGAATGGCTTCCGTTCTTTATTGCCCTTCTAGTATTTTTACTTTGTTTCACCGCATTTGGCATAAGCTACTATCCGTTTATCATCCCTGGACAGATGACGGTGATGGATGCGCTTAGTGATGCAAGCTCTCTGCGCTTCTTGCTTGTTGGCGTAGTTATTGTAGTACCTATTATTTTGGCTTATACGGCCATGGTATATAAGATATTCTCCGGTAAATCAGAGAAGCTTTCTTACTACTAGCCTTTGTTAATGGGATCGCAGCAGATCCCAATTACTTGAAACAATAGTGAACATCATTGAAATTCAATGGTGTTCACTTTCTATTCAGCGCTATACTAAACGCTGTACATTGCGAGTTTCTTGCGGTTCCCGACGCCTTTCCTGTGCTTGGGGCATTTGCGGCGACCAGTATCCCCAATCCACGAACTCGATCTGAAAACCTGCGATCAAAATATGATCCTTTCCCTCGAACAATGTATACCAATGACTAGAGGATGTTTAGCGTTAGCTAGTCTACCCTTAAGGTGTGATCAAAATTTAAACGTTACTTACCGTTAAATATTTTGTTGACATCAAACTGTAATATTACTATATTTTATTTGGGGCAATTTTTAATAGAAGGAGCCAATACCATGGAAAATGTATTCCATTCGTTCTCACGGTTCTTCAAGCGCGCGCACCCCTACACAGTCGCTCACTATATCGGCCGTAAAAATGCGCAGCGTATCTTAGGATGTAAAATCAAAAAGAAATCCAAGATATTCGCCGACCAGCACGTTGAAGACCAAAATCATTAATTTATATGGGGCCCGTCAAACCGGCCCCATTTTTTTAGCTCAATTTAAATCTATTAACGTTTTCCTGAAGGTTCTCAGCCAGGCTGAATAAGCTTTTCGCTTCACTATTCACATTGGTATTCGCGGCTTTTACTTGATCGCCCAGCATTTGAAAATCTAGTGCCCCTTCGCGTGCAACTTGCACCTGATCTTTAGCGTGTTGTACAAGAGCCGAAGCCTCATTGCTCACCTCAACTAACGATAAAACGCTTTTGCGTCCGTCTTCCAACGTAATCACCAGCTCATTGGCAAGCCCCAATGCGTTGTGTGCCTTGTCTTTATTCGAAGTCATAGTTTGTACAGAATCACGAATTGACTGCACTATTTTTTCTAACATGGCATTAATTTCAACTGTCGATTGATGAGTTCTTGATGCTAGCGTACGCACTTCATCCGCCACCACCGCGAAACCTCTACCCGACTCTCCTGCTCTTGCCGCTTCTATTGCAGCATTAAGTGCCAATAAGTTAGTTTGATCAGCAATCTCAGCAATGGTTTTCACCACACTCGATACGTTTTTTCCATCGCTTTGCAGCTTATCTAACGTAGTAGCAGTTTTATCAATGTTAAGGGTTAAATCAGAGATGGCGCGCGCTGTGGTTTCCACATCCACCTTACCTTGCGCTATCTGGTGGGCACTACCTTTCGCTTGTTCCGCAGCTTTTATAGATAGAGTAAGGCTTTGTTCCATTTCATCAGACAGATTATCCATGACTGACACTAGCTGCTTAATGTCTCCTTGAAAGCTTAAGATAGCGGTTGAAGAGTGTGATGTTGCACTGTTAAGTGTTTGTGATGAGTGGTTCAGGTCATTCACTGCATGTTGAAGGTCAGTCATTCCCTTGTGAAATACGGCTAGTAGACCTTGAACGCTATGCGTTATCGCGTGGAGTTCTTGTAAATTTTGAGTAGGTAGACGTGACTGTAAATTGCGTGTTTTTGCAATATCGTCAAGCCTCTTAGCCATCTCTTCGATAGGATTTGCAATATTCCGCTTAGCAAGTATGTAGCCCATTATGGATACAGCCAGTAGCAATATGATTAGGCTGTAGATAGTGAACTGGCTCACACTGAGTTCAGCAGAAATAGCCATGGTTCGAGAGTTCGCAGCACGCTCAACACCCGAGCGTACCCCAGTCAAAAGTGCATTTAGTTCAGATGCTGCTTGGGTAATGACTTGAAGATTTTCCCGTGCAATATCCCAATCTATAGATGTTGCTGACATCGTTTGCTGTAAAGACGCAGCTGACGCAACCAGTACATCAAATTTTTCTTGAGCGGCATCGCTTCCCATATAGCTGAATTGGGAAAATTTGGCGTTGGTCTCGTCGACGAGCCGGTCTTTCTGCCCGTTATATTCGCGACTACTTATTGTGGTTCCGTATAAGGAATACGCGATAAGCACCAGCTCTTTACTTTGAGTTTGTATATCATCGATAGCGCTTAACGAGGGTAATGTTTCAGCCACGTAGGCTTCTACTAAGTTTTCGACATTGGCGTTGTTCTTTGTCAATACAATTGCCGCGATGAGCGACACAATTACAACGAGAAGATAACCGAGCAATATTCTTTGCTTGATGGTTTTAAACATATAACCCCCATATTATTTAGGGGCACGCCTATACTTGTCGCACGTCTCTGCACCCTTTTCTATTCGTAGTAGGACAAAATTTACTTCTCCTACAATTGAACAAAAATAGACCGCTACGGTTGCTTTTTTCTTTCAGATTTTTAATCGGGAAGTTATCGAATTTATGTAAGTTAGAGTCTTCAACTGCAAATTGCCTCATCTATCACCGAAGGTATTGAGAAAACCAATGCTAATTATGAGGGGTTAAATATGGTTAAGCGGTACCGAGGTTGTGTACTTAATCTGCTCCATTGCAAAGCTTGAAGTGACGTCGGAAAACTCTATACCGTTAACCAATCGCTTATAAAAATGATCAAAGCAATCCATATCGGTAACGAGGACTTTTAGCAGGTAATCGTATTCGCCAGACATACGATAGCATTCAACAACTTCATCAAATGATGCGGCGTGTTTAGCGAAACTTGCCAGCCACTTTCCATCATGTCTGCCCGCTTTTACTTGAACGAAAACGGTCATGGCCAGCCCCAGGTGTTTTGCTTGCAACAGCGCTACTCGCCTAGAGATTATGCCCTTCTCTTCTAGCTTTTGAATACGCCGCCAGCAGGGCGTTACCGTAAGCCCAACTTGCTCAGCGATTTCTGCGACAGGCGTGTCAGCGTTATTCTGTAGCATGGCCAAAATGGCTTTATCTATTGTGTCTATACCGCTTGTTTTTTCACTACGCATAGTGAGATGTTGCCCTTTATTTCCATGTTCTCAGTTTTTCAGCGAATTACGTCAGGCGCTTTACTTTTATAGAGGCTATTTACAGCCACCAAGGCTGACTAAAGTCGACATTTTCTGGTGCAATTTCGTATTGAAAGGGAGGCGTAAATACATCCCAAAATGCATCCCGCAAGTCCACATCTATTATGCTAAGTTTACCTGCATCGCGATAGCGAGATAACAGTGTATTGTAAGCGTCAATCGGCATTTGCGGGTTAGACTGGCGAAAGATAACACGCCCTCCAAACTCTTCATACATCGCTTTTTCTGTTTGAAACTGTAGAACCTGCTTGGCCGCTATCTCTTTAATGGGTTTCGTTGCCGTTTCACTTGAAACCTGACCTTCAAACTTCTCGATAAACCTGCTTACCAGTGTTTGATTAACCGTTATGCCTTTTTGTTTTGCATAGTCCTCTAAAACAAGCTCATAAATTCTGTTAGACGCATTTACACGGACCACATAATCAAGCATACCTGCGTAATTGTCTTTCGCTTGCTGCTTCAAGTTTTTACGTTCTTCTTCACTAGGCACGACGTCTGCCATACGGATTTCGGTATTAAGCACCATTGCTAAAACATCCTGATCATCGACTTGTCCATTTGCCTGAGCAGCATAAGCAAGGTTTGAAATTAGAATAAGTAGCGCGGTGGCCAATGAAGATCGAATAGTTGATGTCATGCGCATTAAGCACTCCCTGTAGACGTATTTATCGCCGCGATTACGAACACTTTGAGTCTCGCTGAGTGGGTAATTAACTGTGCGGACTGGTATTACCCAAATGGGCGTTGTAATGAGTAAAGCATTAAACGCTATGACTACGCAATACCGTGGCGTACTGATATTAGGAATATGCTGCGAGCTTCAAATTTATTGGGGTGAACGAGTGCTTATGTGGTGTAGCCGAAAAAGGATGGCGATAGCGACGCGGTAGACTAGCTATTGATGAAAAGCGTTATTCGTTAGAAATGATATATACCAAAAGCGGTATGGACTAAAAGCTTTGTCGCGCGTTTAGCGTGGGTGTGGAAATACAGACATTAGAAAGAAAAACGGCGGTCAAATGACCGCCGTTTTTGAATTCTTAGATAGCTTGCACGTTAGCAGCTTGAAGACCTTTTTGACCTTCTTCAACTTCAAATTCTACTCGCTGACCTTCTGGAAGCGTTTTGTAACCGTCAGAGATGATCGCACGGAAATGAACGAATACGTCCTTACCGCCGTTATCTTGAGTTAGAAAACCGTAACCTTTATCAGCGTTGAACCACTTAACTGTGCCTGTAACTTTAGACATGTCGTATAGACCTCAAATATCGTATTAAATTGCGCATAAGCGCGTGTAACTAAGTTCTTTAGAGTCTTTAAATTGGCGGAGTATTGGGTCTTACTTACGAATGGACAAACAACTTACAACAAATTACCGGGTAACTCGAGTGGTTTAACATATAGCAAATAATACAAAATCGCGTCTCTTTAAAGACTTTGGCTTAAAGCCAAAGCCACTATAACACTCTTCGGGACGATTAATATACAAATTAATTGATAAACTACGGATTTCATAAATATTTCACCGCAGCGTAACAAAAATTAATGCCCTTTCCGCCAGGCTAAATACCAGCAAATTGCGCCAATTACGCCTGTACTTGCAGGGAAATACCAAGATAAATCGTACATTGGCAGTATTGCTGTCATTAACACAAAGGTGGCGCCCACTACGCTTAAATGAGTGGTCTGAGTTGTTTTCTTTTGCTCTTGAAGCAGTGCCAAATGTGCCCTTTGTTGTTGCAATGGCAAGCGCTTCATTTGCTGTAAACTGTCGTACAGCAGGTCTGGCATTTCAGGTAGTTTTTCAGACCAGAAAGGTAAGTTGTCTTTCACCTTCCCCATCATGGCGGTAAAGCCAATCTGCTCTTTCATCCAGTTTTCAAGAAACGGCTTGGCGGTTTTCCATAAATCAAGCTGAGGATAGAGCTGACGGCCTAAGCCTTCTATATACAGCAATGTTTTTTGCAGTAGCACAAGCTGTGGCTGCACAACCATATTGAAACGTCGTGCCGTATTAAATAGCTGCAGCAGCACGTTACCAAAGGATATTTCAGCTAGTGGCTTTTGGAATATAGGTTCACATACCGTGCGGATGGCCATCTCGAACTCATCGATATTGGTATCCTGCGGTACCCAGCCTGAGTCGGCGTGAAGCTGCGCGACTTTGCGATAGTCGCGGTTGAAGAAGGCAATAAAGTTCTCAGCCAAATAGCGCTTGTCTTCACGGTTGAGCGTACCCACAATGCCAAAATCGATGGCGATATATTTGGGGTTTTCAGGGTGTTCGGTAGATACAAAGATATTGCCCGGGTGCATGTCTGCATGGAAAAAACTGTCGCGAAATACCTGAGTGAAGAATACTTCCACACCGCGCTCGGCCAATTTTTTCATATTGGTATTTTGGGTAAGTAATGCGTCTATATTTGAGATTGGAAGACCGTAAATACGCTCCATAACCAACACATTACTGCGGCAATAGTCACTGTAAATTTTAGGTACATAAAGCGCGTCTGAACCTTCAAAATTACGCCCTAACTGAATACCGTTTGCAGATTCACGCAGTAAATCAAGTTCATCAACAATGGTCTTGCGGTATTCTACAACCACTTCGACAGGACGCAGCCGTTTGCCATCAGGAAGCCAGCGTTGAAGCACGTTAGCCAAGCTAAATAAAAGCTCCATGTCCGCCACGATGGTATCGCGAATATCTGGGCGCAATACCTTTACCACGACGTCTTCGTTGTTATGCTTCAACTTTGCCGCGTGAACTTGGGCTATAGAGGCAGACGCCAGCGGCGCTTTTTCAAATTCACTGAATAATTCGCTTAAATCAGAAAGCCCTAGCGCTTGCTTGATAATGTCTTGTGCAGCGTCAGATGAAAACGGCGGAACTTTGTCTTGCAAACGAGCAAGTTCGTTAGCAATGGCAGGAGGAAGCAAGTCTCGGCGGGTAGAGAGCATCTGGCCGAATTTAATAAAAACAGGCCCAAGGTTTTGTAGTGCAAGGGTAATACGCTCGCCGGCTGACTTGCCCTTGTGCTTGTTTCGCACCCAAAAAATGGTATGACGCATAGCCCGCGCGTACCAGGGTAACCACTTTGCTGGAATAAGTTCGTCTAAGCCGTGTTCCAACAATACCTTGTTAATTCGGTATAACCTAACAATACGCATTTATGAGCCTGTTTCTCTCAATCTTACTTAAATTTTTCTTCTAGGCGGCGCAGTCTCGCATCGGCACTTTCTGCTCGATCGCGAAGCGCATTAACTTCGTCACTAAAGTGCATAACCGCCAGCTTGTGTGCAGCAAGCTGCTTTTCTTCTACTACGGCGTTGCCGAATACCTTCGCCATGGACGCTAGCGCTGACATCGACTTCTCATGCACGGATTTCACCGTTTTCACGGTCTGATGGGCAATAACATCGTTAGTCTTTTGTGCCAGCAACTCTTCAATGTCGATATCGAGCTGCTGAAACAAGGCACTGACCTGCTGAGCAACATTGAGCTCTCCTTCCAAAAAGAGGGCCTTTTGCTGAATAAGACGAGTCAACTGGCTGGTTTCTTTTAACTCTGGCAAGGTTTGTAGCGACGTTTTAATACAACAGTCTTTCGGCCCAAGGGACGCGACGGCGTCTTCAAACGAGCCTTGTTCGCTGAGTACGTCAATACGGTCAGAAAACGACAGCGTAATACCATAAGGAAACGGCGAAATGAACGCGGTAAGCCTGGCGCCAGCAAGCGCTTTTAGCCTTGCTTCGCTGTCTTCGTCTAAAGACAGCAACTTGTTTAAAACCGATTCAGCCGTTGCGGTAACCAGCGCAGAAGTAGGCATTAAAACTTATAACCTCTATGTAGCGCTACAATACCGCCAGTCAGGTTTTGGTAATCACATTGCTCAAAGCCAGCCTGCTCGAACATCCCCTTCAAGGTTTCTTGATCTGGGTGCATACGTATGCTTTCCGCAAGGTATTGGTAACTTTCTGCATCGTTCGCCACTAGCTGACCCATTTTTGGCAAAATGTGAAACGAGTACATATCGTAAAGTTTGCTGAGCTGCTCTGACGTAGGCTTAGAAAATTCTAATACCAGTAAACGGCCGCCTGGTTTTAACACGCGAAAAATAGAATTAAGCGCGTTTTGCTTTTCCGTTACGTTTCTGAGGCCGAATGCCATGGTCACCACATCAAAATGGTTGTCGGGGAAAGGCAGTGCTTCCGCGTCAGCTTGCACATAATCGATGTTGCTTACCAAGCCGCGATCGCGAAGCTTATCACGGCCTACTTTCAGCATAGACAAGTTGATATCGGCAAGGGTTACGCGCCCTGTAGGACCTACCAAGCGAGAGAACTTAGCGGTTAGATCGCCAGTACCACCGGCAATATCCAATACTTTATTGCCAGCGCGAACACCGCTGCAGTCTATTGTGAAACGCTTCCATAAACGATGCACTCCCATCGACATAAGATCGTTCATTACGTCGTACTTTGCTGCAACAGAGTCAAAAACATTAGCAACTAAAGAGGCTTTTTGCCCTTTATCCACCTGTTTGAAACCAAAGTGCGTTGTATGCTCAGTAGCATTGTCGATTGCAGAGTCTGCTTGCGTAGCGGGAGTTTGATTGTCGCTCATGACAGTCCTGTAATTTGAATATTTTTATTAATGCCGAAGTGTATAGGATTGTGTGCTCAAGCAAAAGCTTTATGCCTGACTGTCTCCTGATGTAAATCAAGCCTTTGACCTTTACAAAAGCGGAGCCTGCAAGGCACAAGCTCGCTTGTTTAGAAGACTAAAGCAGCTTGCTCTACGCTACCTGATTGTTTGTGCCCCAACTATAGGCAACAATGGCACTGATCTCTTGCAAAGAACGGCCGCTTTCCTCATGCCATTGCGCAAATGCCGCATTGGCCGCCGACAGCGACTTTTTCGAGGTTAAGCCACCGTCGATAATTTCATTCTTTCGCGAGTAATCTTCCACGTCACGTGAGAATAAAAACGTGTCTATGCCTAGTGCACGAAGCATGTAGGGGCCGGTGTTACCGCCTAATCGCGCACCGCGTTTTTTCAAAAACGCCCAAAGCTCAGTGATATTGTCTTTTTCAAAGCCTGCTACGAACTTACCAAAGCTACCGTGCTCCAGGGCTACGTCTTTGATCATCATGGCATTGTCACGCACTGTCATCACTTTTTTATAGTTGCGAACAATGCGCTTATCTGACGCTTTTTGCTCTAGCATTTCATCAGGCATCAACAACACTTTATCAATGTCGAACCCGAAAAATACGGTTTCAAAGTCGGGCCACTTTTGCTCAATAACTCGCCACACGAAGCCCGACTGGAACACTTTTTTGGTCATCGCCGCTAAAAAGCGGTCGTCAGGAATTGCTTCAATTTGCGCTTTAGAAAGTGGCGCTTGGAGCATGGCTTCAAGCACCCTTTCACCGCCTTTGCGCTCGCACGCTCGGCGGTAGATAGATTGAAAAGACTCTAACTTAGACTCTTTCATGTGTGCCTAGCCTTTAATACCGCTGTGACGAAGCAAAGCGTCAACTTGGGGCTCGCGCCCTCTAAAAGCAACAAACAAGTCCATAGGAGGCTTACTACCGCCCATTTCTAAAATGTTTTCTAAGAACGCTTTGCCCGTATCGCGGTTAAAGATGCCATCCTCTTCAAACTTGCTGTACGCGTCGGCAGAAAGCACCTCTGCCCACTTATAGCTGTAATAGCCCGCTGCGTATCCACCAGCAAATATGTGACCAAAGCCGTTTTGGAAACGGTTAAACGATGGAGGGATGACCACGGCCACCTCTTCACGCACTTTATCCAATGTGCCCTGTACGTCTACCTCACTGCCCTTTTCGCTATGCAGTAAGAAATCGAAAAGACTGAATTCAAGCTGGCGTACCATCTGCATCGCTGACTGGTAATCCCGTGCAGCAAGCATACGCTCCAGTAAATCAGCAGGAAGCGGTTCGCCAGTTTCATAGTGACCAGAGATAAAATTAAGTGCGTCTTCTTCCCAGCACCAGTTTTCTAAAAACTGACTTGGCAGTTCAACCGCATCCCATGGCACACCGTTAATACCAGATACACCGGCTACGCGCATTTTAGTAAGCATGTGATGGATCCCATGACCAAACTCATGAAACATGGTCACCACTTCATCATGGGTAAATAGCGCAGGCTTATCCCCTACAGGTGCGTTGAAATTACAGGTAAGGTACGCAACGGGTAGCTGCAATTCGCCATTCATTTTTTCACGACGTACGCGACATTCATCCATCCACGCGCCGCCACGCTTTTTAGCTCGTGCGTACAAGTCTAGGTAAAAGCTGCCGCGCATCACATCGGCATCGTCAGTAATGGTGAAGTAACGTACATCGCTATGCCACGTATCGATGCCAGGCTGCTCAATAATTTTTAAGCCGTACAGGCGATGTACAACTTCGAATAAACCAGACAGCACTTTATCTTCAGGGAAATAAGGCCGAAGCATTTCATCAGAAATCGTGTACTTTTCCTGTTTCAGTTTCTCGCTGTAATACGGTAAATCCCATGCCGCTAGCTCGCTGACACCATGCTTGTCTTTCGCGTACGCTCGTACTTCTTCAAGCTCTTTCTCTGCCTGAGGCTTAGACTTAGCCGCCAAATCACGTAAGAAACCGATGACCTGATCGGTAGAGTCTGCCATTTTAGTCGCTAGTGAACGCTCTGCATAACTTGAAAAACCTAACAATTCAGCCAGTTCAGTACGCAGCGTTAAGGTTTCTTTGATTATATCGGTGTTATCCCACTTACCCGCATTAGGGCCTTGATCAGACGCTTTTGTTGCATAGGCGCGATACATTTCTTCGCGAAGTTCGCGATTATCGGCGTAAAGCATGACTGGCAAATAAGACGGAATGTCTAACGTAAACAACCAGCCTTGTAAGTCTTTTTGGTGCGCAGCTTGCGCCGCTGCTTCAAGGGCTGACTCTGGCATACCGGCAAGTTCAGCTTCATCGGTAATGTGTTTAGTCCAGCCCATAGTGGCGTCCATCACATTGTTGGAAAAGGTTGACGATAGCTCGCTAAGCTTTGCCTGAATCTCTGCAAAACGCTTCTTTTGCTCTGCGGGAAGCGCTACACCTGACAATGTGAAATCGCGAACGGCGTTTTCTATCACTTTCTGCTGCTCTTCGCTTAAGGTCGCAAATTCGTCAGACGCTTTGAGGGAAGCATAAGCATTGTAAAGGCCTTCGTGCTGGCCTACCCAAGTCCCATACTCAGATAGTAATGGCAAACACGCATCGTGAGCTTCACGCAATTCATCGCTGCTCACCACGCTATTCATATGAGAAACCGGCGAGAACATTTTGCTTAAACGATCATCGACCTCTTCAAGGCGCAGCACTAGATTTTTGTAAGAGTAATCTTTCGACGCCACGACCTCATCTATTTCGCTTTTGCACGCCGCAATGGCTTTTTCAATTGCAGGCTTAATAGAGGCAGGTTCAATAGCAGAAAAAATTGGTAGACCATCTACCATTTCAATTGCAGGGGTTGTCATAATCTTTTTCACTCTTAACACTTTGATAGAATAATGATGGGGCTTCGCTGATTAAAAGCAAGCTATTGTTTTAGCCACTGTTGACCTATTTTGAACTTACTAGCCGTTAACGTGCATGGATCATGATTATTGCCTATATTTACGAATTCAATGAATGCCGCTGCACCGTTTTTCTTAATGCCCCTCATAAAAACTGAACAACACAGCCGCCTCCGCCAAGCGCTGTCACAAATGTCACATTTCATCCTTTTGTCTACTTTGTCCCTTCGCTGTTCAGCGTCTATAATTTCGATTAATAAATCTACAAGGCATAGATATGAAAACGTTGACCTCAGGCGAAATAGCCTCGTATTGCGATGTAAATCTGCGCACCGTAATTCGATGGATCGAAAGCGGTAAGCTGAAAGGCTTCAAACTTCCTGGGCGTGGAAACAACAGAGTATTAGTAGAAGATTTTGTCGCCTTTCTTGAACGACACGACATGCCAATTCCCGATTCATTGAAAGGCATTGCCACGCCCTCAATATTAATTGTTGACGATGAAATGCCAGTTGCCAAGTCTATTCAGCGCGTGGCCAGACGGGCGGGTTATGAGTCGTATATCGCTACAGGCGGCTTCCAAGCGGGGATTATGCTAAGCCAATACGAGCCCAAAGTAATGACCCTCGATTTAAGTATGCCAGGCATGGACGGTTACAGCGTTATCGAATTCACGCGAGATAAGAGTAAATATAAAGATCTCAAAATTGTGGTCATATCGGCACTCGATGAAATTAGCTTGGAGCGCGCGCTTGAGATAGGGGCTGATGCCACCTTACAAAAGCCGTTCTCAAATCATGACTTAACAATGGTCCTTGAGCAGTTTATGTCGATGTAAATCGATTTAAAGGGAGTGACATTATGGCTTGGTTATCGCGATTCGCTCTTTTAAGTTTGCTTGTAGGTGTTTGCGCATTACCGACAAATGCTAAACCCCTTACTTTTGCTGTTGTACCGCAGCAGTCTGCCAAGAAAATGGCTGAAACATGGCAACCCTTAATCGACTATGTGAGCAATTACACCGGTTTTGAGATTGATTTTAAAACTGCAAAAGACATTCCCACTTTTGAGGCGAATCTCGCCGACGGCAAATATGATATTGCCTATATGAACCCCTACCACTTTGTGGTCTTTAATGAATCTGCAAACTACCGCGCGCTTGCGCGCCAACGAGACAAAGAAATTCGCGGCTTACTTGTTGTACATAAGGACAGCCCCATACGCTCTCTGGATGATTTAAGCGGTACTGAAGTAGCCTTCCCAGCGCCAGCTGCGTTTGCTGCCACAATTATCACAAGCGCTCACTTGCGGATGAAAAGCATTGCTTTTGTTCCGCGCTACGTCAATTCTCATGACTCTGTGTACCTCGCTGTACAACGGGGCTTTTTCAATGCTGGGGGTGGCATTGTCCGTACGCTCAACAGTTCACCTGACGACGTTAAACAAGATTTACGTGTCCTTTGGAAGAGCAAAGGCTATACGCCTCATGCTATCGCAACCCATCCAAATATGGCACTCGCTGACAGACAAGCTATTCTTAATGCATTACTTGCTCTGTCGAATGACACAAGTAAGTCTTGGATTTTAAAAGGTATTGGATTTAACGGCTTTATAGCGTCAAACGACAGTGATTGGGACGACGTGAGAGCATTGGGAATAGCGTCGCTATCGAGGCCGCATTTATGAGTAGACTCGTATGAAACTGTCGTTGCGTATAAAAACAATAACAGGCATCGCATCAATAGCAGCGCTTTTGCTGCTAGTGCTCATTGTGACGGTGTTTCAGCTACTTAATGACCTTGTCGACAGTAACATAAAGAAGTCAGCCGACACCACGGTTGCCCTTTTTGTTTCGACGACAAAAAATGCCTTTTTAAGCTACGACCTTGCAGCTCTAGATGCCGACGTCTCAGAAATTCTTACCAACCCCAATATTGCTTACGTCAAAGTTAAAGACAAATTAGGTAGAGTTTTCGTAGAAAAGGGTAACACCAACGCACTAAATCGGCCTTTTACTGCCGACACAAGTGTTTCAGACGCTGATGATGGTATTTACGACACCCGAGCCCCCATCATGGTAAACAGGACTTTGTACGGCTATGTAGAGATTGGGCTTAACATTGCTTCAGTAACTGAATCAGTATCGAGGGTGAGAAACTGGACAGTTACACTGGCTTTTCTAGAATTTATTTTGGTTGGATTGTGCTCTTACTTACTTGGTTCTTACCTGATGTCGCAACTTCATCAATTACACGAAGGCGCTAAACGTTTGGGTGATGCAGTAAAAAACAACAGCTATCAAGATGTTTTTGTTCCCGTGCGCGGCACTGATGAGTTAAGCGAACTGGCAGAGGCATTTAATCAACTGGTTGAACGTTTAAAAGAAGAACATGCGCAGCGTCAATACGCGCAAGATGAGCTTAAAGAGCTTAACACGCTACTTGAAGAAAAGGTTCAGGATAGAACCGCATTGCTGCATCAGAAAAACTATCAACTCCAAGAGGCCAATAAAGATCTAAAAGAGACCCAGGTACAGCTACTTCAAGCTGAGAAAATGGCGTCAGTTGGCCAGCTAGCAGCGGGGGTCGCCCATGAAATTAACAATCCTGTCGGTTTTGTCAGCAGCAACATATCCACCTTAAGCGAGTACGTTGCTACCTACCAAATGATATTCTCACAAATTAACGCGGTACTTAATGAGCAAGACGAGGGTAAGCGTGCTTCTGCCTTATCAGAACTAGAAAAAATGTTAGCTAATCAGGATATGGCGTTTATCAATGAAGATATCACCGACCTTCTCAGCGATTCGAGAGACGGTTTAAGTCGGGTTGCTGAAATTGTAAAAGGGTTAAAGCTATTCTCTCGTGTAGACAGTGACCACATGCAGCAGCACAACATTAATGATTGTGTACGCACTACCCTTGCCATGGTGAACAACCAATTAAAGTATATTTGCACTGTTGAAACGCATTTAGGCAAAGTCCCTGACGTTGCCATGAATGTAGGCAAGGTTTCTCAAGTTGTTACCAACTTACTCATTAACGCGGGACAAGCGATAGAGAGCACGGGTAAGAACGGTAAGATAACTATTACCACCTGTACTGCGGGCAAGTTTGTCGAGCTTCGTGTAGAAGACACTGGCTGCGGTATTCCATCAAGTCATTTAGACAAACTCTTCAATCCATTTTTTACAACTAAACCTGAAGGGCAAGGCACTGGCTTAGGTCTTTCAATTTCGTTTGGCATTGCGCAGGAGCATGGCGGCACGCTCTCAGCCACCAGTAAAGAGGGAGAAGGAAGCATATTTACATTAGCGCTCCCCCTTGTTTCACACTCAGATAAAACATTAGAGAGCGAAGGATGAATCAACTAATAGTGTTATCAAGCAGCATTGCGTGTAATAGTTGTAACGTCGCTTATAAGGATAATAATTTATGACAGAGCCTACTACAGAACAAGCCACGACCTACACGGTTCTATTTGTCGACGACGAGCCGAATATCCTTCGCGCTATCAAGCGTGCGCTGTTCACTATGGACATCACCTTACTGCTTGCTGATAGTGGTGCCAAAGCGTTAGATTTAATGAGTAAACACGATGTTCACGTAGTTATTTCTGACATGAAAATGCCGCAGATGTCAGGTGCGGAATTACTCGAACAGGTCGCTATCAATTATCCCGAGACTTTTAGAGTTGTGCTTACTGGCTATGCCGACATTGAGTCAACAATTAAAGCTGTAAACCAAGGCAAGATACACCGTTACCTGCAAAAGCCATGGGACAACCAAGAGCTTATCGCTGTTGTAGAAGAAGGCTTAGAACGCGTTAAGTTAAAGGCGGAAAACCTTCGTCTACAAAAACTAACACGACTGCAAAATAAAAAGCTACGCGACGTAAATGCCTCACTAGAACAAGTGGTTCAAAAGCGCACGCGCCAAATAAAAGCGGCGCTAAATAAAATCGAAAAACACAACCTTGCAATGGAGCAGGTGCTGTTCAACGTGATAAGCATTAACCCTGACATTAATGGTAAGTTTGCCATTGAGGTTAGCGAGTTGGCATCAAAACTGGCGCGTATTGCTCGGTTAGAGAAAGAAGAAATCAAACAGGTGCGTTATGCGGGCCTTATCTGCGAGCTTGGGTTACTAGGGCTTGAAAGCGAAGATTTTAAGGCGCCATTTTCAAAGCTTAAATATCAACAGCAGCAAAACTATCTATCGCAAACCAAGCAGGCTGCGTTAATACTTGCTCCGGCTCACGAACTACATCAGGTTTCTGACATTATTGAATTTCAGTTCGAGCACTATAATGGCTCAGGCTTGTATAACAAAGTTGCAAAAGAAATTCCTGCTGGCGCGCGTATCTTGGCCATAGCCCGAGATTACTGGCGCTTAGTAACCGGCAGAATGAGCGGTATCGAAATGAGCCCTCGCGATGCCAAACTAGAAATGAAAAAGCACAGAAACACCCGCTATGACGGTGAATTTTTGGATCTGTTGCTCGAAGCAGAAGATGTAACGACATCTAAACTGCTTTCTACATCATTGAAAGCCTCGCAGCTTAAGCCGGGCATGGTCCTCGCCCAAAATTTGTATAACGATAGTCACATCCTTATCCTTCCCGAGGGACATGTGTTTAGTGATGCCACCATTCAAAAACTCGTACACTTTGAAGAAGAACGTGGAAAAGCGTTTAGTATTCAAATAGAACCAGAAGAGCTTTCTGCTACTATAAGTGAATAAGCTTTAAAGATTACGTGCTGAAAGCAGGATGAGCGATGCATGAATATGCTTCGCTTTGTCTTAGCCTTTTAATTAGGCTGCACTGTCCCCATTGATAAACTAAATGAAATTCCCTAAAGCAAATCTCGGTCTTTTGATTACTCTTTATGACAAGACCGATAGAGAATGATTTGCTGTGCGAACCTTCCGAAGGCATTTATGCTTATCGTTTACGTTCGCCTAACCGACAAAGAAGGCTTTTTGAATGACACATTTTGATTATATATGTATTGGCGGTGGCAGCGGTGGTATCGCATCTGCAAACCGTGCAGCTAAACACGGAAAGAAGGCCGCCATCATTGAAGCGAAAGATATTGGCGGTACTTGCGTGAACGTTGGCTGCGTGCCTAAAAAAGCCATGTGGTACGGAGCACAGGTGGCTGAAGCCATACATCGCTATGCACCTGAATACGGGTTCGATTTGTCGGTAAATCACTTTAGCTGGGACAGCCTAATTGCCAGCCGCCAGGCTTATATTGAGCGTATTCATGCTTCTTACGACCGCGCTCTTACCGCAAATGACGTTACCTTAATTCGCGGTTTCGCGAAGTTTATCGATAACAACACGGTAGAAGTCAACGGCGAAAAGTACACGGCTGACCATATTACGATTGCTGTAGGCGGCCGCCCAATCATCCCAGATATTGAAGGTGCTGAGTACGGTATTGATTCTGATGGTTTCTTTGCCTTGAAAGAGCAGCCGAAGCGTGCTGTCGTGGTTGGCGCAGGCTACATTGGAGTTGAACTGGCCGGCGTTCTTCACGCCCTTGGCACAGAATCGCATCTGGTAGTTCGCAAACACGCTCCGCTTAGAAATTTCGACCCTATTATTCACGAAACCTTAGTGGATATGATCCACGCTGAAGGTTGCAAATTGCACGACCATGCTAGCGTAGAGAAAGTGGAAAAAGCTGAAGATGGCGAGCTATCAGTACACTTAACCAATGGCGAAGTGTTAAAAGCTGACTACTTGATTTGGGCGATTGGCCGTAAACCCTCTACCGACAAAATTGATATTGAAAATACCGACGTTGAACTGAACGACAACGGCACGGTTAAGGTAGACAAATATCAAAACACCACGGCGAAGAATATCTACGCGGTTGGTGATATTACCGGTGAAGCAGAGCTTACTCCGGTGGCAGTTAAAGCGGGTCGCTTGCTAAGCGAACGCTTATTCAACGGCCAAAAAGACGCTCACATGGATTACTCGCTTATTCCAACCGTTGTGTTTAGTCATCCACCCATTGGCACTATTGGCCTAACAGAGCCAGAAGCTATTGAAGAATACGGTGAAGACAACGTTAAAGTGTACACCTCTAGTTTTGCGTCTATGTACACCGCGGTAACCCGCCACCGTCAAATGACAAAGATGAAGCTGGTATGCGCGGGTAAAGACGAAAAAGTGGTAGGCCTTCACGGTATTGGTCATGGCATGGACGAAATTCTTCAAGGCTTCGCCGTTGCCATAAAAATGGGCGCGACTAAAGCTGACTTTGATGCGTGTGTAGCTATTCACCCTACCAGTGCAGAAGAGTTTGTTACGATGACCTAGGTAGACGCGCTCAATTGAGCGCTTTCTCACAAAAGCCGGCATTAGCTTACTAGTTAATGCCGGCTTTTTTATGTGTTTAACTTACTTTTTCTAGCTCCACGGGCACGCCATTTAGCACCGCATTTCCCGATAATTCGTCTACCTGTAAATCGTCAGTAAGAATATTGGTGTTTACCCCAGGGTGCTGACTTGCCACAGACAACTTTATGCCTTTTTTGTTGTGCCCCCATCCATGGGGAATAGATACCACGCCGGGCATAATTGCATCTGTGATTTCAGCCTCTATGGTTAGCCGGCCAACCCGCGATTTCACACTTACCTCATCGCCATCTGTAATGCCATATTTAGCCCCGTCATCAGGGTGAAGCTGCAGCGTACAGCGGTTATTACCTTTCACCATACGAGGGCTGTTATGCAGCCACGAATTATTAGTTTTAATATGTCGGCGCCCTATCAAAACAACGGGCTGATTTTGCGGCGTACCATGGTTCGCTTTTCCAAAAAAATGCGTGTTAACCCTGTCTAAATCAGCCATGAAGTAATCAAAATCTAAGTGAATCTTCTTATCTTCATGGAACAAGGCATGAGGCAAAGACGGCTGTAGCGGCCCCAAGTCGATACCGTGTGGGTGTGCTTTAAGCGTATCAATCGACAACCCGCCTTCCGGAATAGCGGTTAGAGTTTCGCTTAAGTTAGCGTCAGTGCATTCTTTTTTACTTGCTGCTCGACCATAAAGACCTGCTTGCAACAAATCGTCGACCACACCTTTAGGCTGCTTGTCCCAAAGCGCAGCATAGTGTGCGGTGCTTTTTCCATTTAGCGCATCGAGCCTTTCGGCTAACGAAAGATATATTTGCCAGTCGCTAAGCTGGTCTTCGTCAATGTCCACCACCGCTTCCGAATACTTAGCGAAATTTCGCACGGCAAAGTTGTGAAAAACAATGTCGTAGTGGTCGCGTTCTAGCGCGGTTACCGGAGGAAGGATCACATCTGCATGTCGGGAGGTTTCGGTAACGTAAAAATCCACCGCAACCATAAAATCGAGTTGAGAAAATGCTTTATCAAGCTGTTCTGCATTTGGCGTAGTGACCACTGGATTACCTGCACCAATTACCATGGCCTTAATTTGTTCTTCTCCCGGGGTTAAGATTTCCTCGGCTAAACACGCTACCGGATATTCACCAGCAAACGCCGGAAGCCCTCTTACGCGAGAAGAAAATCCGCCCATGCTGCCCTTGCCTGATACAGGTAATACGTCAGCGGCTGGCTGAGTAAACATCATGCCACCCCGCTTATCAAGGTTTCCGGTGAGCATATTAAACAGCATGATTAGATACTGAGTGAGCGTACCAAACGCTTGTACGCTAGCCCCCATCCTTCCATAACAAACTGCAGACTCAGCATTGCAGAAGTCCAAAACAAGCTGAGTGATTTGTGAAGCTGTAATACCGGTAAGCTCGCTCACCTTTTGTGGTGAATAATCGCGAACGTATTTTTCGACCGCTTTTATATCCTCGGCATAAGGTAAAATTTCATCCGCCTTGTATAACTGCTTTTCAAACAATACATGCAGCATAGCTAGCAGTAACAGCGCGTCACTGCCTGGACGAATAAAGTGATGTTCACAGCTGATATCGGCAGTTTCGCTGCGTTTAGGGTCGATAACGACGACCTTCCCTCCACGTTTTTGAATGCCCTTTAAACGCTTTTTCACGTTTGGCACGGTCATAATGCTGCCATTAGAGGCCAGCGGATTCCCGCCGATGATCATAAAGTGCTGCGTGTGATCAATGTCAGGAATGGGAATTTGGGAGATATGACCAAAAAGTCGTCGACTAACAATATGATGGGGCAACTGGTCAACTGAGGTAGCGGAATAGCGGTTGTGCGACTTGAGGGCACGATAGAAATACGGTCCGAATAATATTGAGCCCATATTGTGCGCATTAGGATTTCCTAAATACACACCTACCGCATTATTGCCGTGTGCCTGCTGGATGTGGTGTAACTTGCTTGCGACCAAATCAAAGGCTTCATCCCACGTAATCTCTTCCCAGGCACTGTCTTCCGATGCACTCGCCTCGTCGTCAATTCGTACCCTTTTTACCGGGCGCTTCAAGCGGTCAGGATCGTCGTACAAGTCTTTTAACGCACTCGCTTTCGGGCAGATATGACCTTGGCTAAATGGGTTTTCTTTATCCCCTTTTATTGACAGTATTTGACGGCCTTTCGTCGCTACCTCAATACCACACATTGCTTCACAAAGCGTACAAGTAGAATAATGCAATTGTTGTTCAGCGTTGCTCACGGTAATTCCTACACAATTCATTGTTAATGAGTTGTTACGAAATTAGCGATTATTGCTGTAATAGACAAGCATCACTGAAAGTGATGGTAGAGAGAAGGCACCTCGCCACAATTAGACGAGGTGCTATTGGTTAGAAAGAGTAAGTCACACCAAGGGTTGCTGTGGTGCCTAATCCTTTAATATTGTAGCCACCGTAGGTGTATGACTGAGCGCGCGCAGGATAGTAGTCGCTGTTAAACAGGTTTTCGACACCCATAAACGCGTTCCAGTTTTCAGCGAACTGGTACTGTCCACTTAGGTTAACAATATTATAGCTCGATATAGGTCCTTGATCGCCCACATAGTCGCCGTCAGCATTTGGCGAGAAGCGTTTACGATCACCCACATACAGATAGCTAACTGTTAACGATAAAGTGTCTGATGGCTTCCAGTTTACGTTTGCCGTTGCTTTGGGTGGACTAATTTGGCGAGAGCCAAGGTACACATCAGCTTCGGTATTTTTCCCTTCAACGTAACTATATGTGGCTATCACATTGAGCGTTTCAGAGATTCGATAGTCTACTAAGCCTTCATAACCCCAAATTTCCTGCGGTGCGCGAACAGGCTCATACACACCAGTCACCTCGTTGAAACTATTGGTCGTACCGAGTTCAGATGTACTTCTGTAAGCCGCAACTTCAAGGCGTACCTGGTCGAAAAGAGAGGTGAAGCCCACTTCGTAGTTATCGATGATAGAAGCTTCCGTTTGAATAAGACCAATATCATCTACCGTTGCAGCGCGCAGTAGGCGGCCAATGTCAGCGATATCTGAACCTTGCGAATAATTGAAGAACGGGCTAAAGCTGTCGCTCCAGTTATACTTTATCGCAATGTTATAAGTGGTTGCGTCGTAATCTATGGTGTCCCCCTTAACTTGAAGAGGAACAGAGCATTGAGTTTCAGAGCGACACAGCTTCAGTGTTTCGTAGTCATCAACCGATAAATCGATACTTTCCCTTCTCACACCTGCCTTTACAATAACGTCGTCTTGAATTACCCACTTTGTTTGTAAAAAGCCAGCTAAGCTGTCCATTTCCATTTCAGGAACCCACACGCGCCCATCAACCAGCGGCTGTGAGGTAGTGTCTTTTAGCGCGTCGATACCATAGATAAACGTGGCTTCTACGCCATCGAAATCAATGGCAGTATTAAACGTCGCGCGAGCGCCGCGCTTTTCAGAGCGAATAATAGACTGGCCGCCGTCGTAGCCTTCATCGGGGTTCGCTAAGTTAGGCGAAAAGAAGAATACGTTCTCAATATCTTGCGAGTACACATCAAGCGTCATTTCACTGTTTGCAAAGATATTACTGTCTGTGTATTTCAGGGTGATGTTCTCATTTCCATCAGGCCCCTGAGGTTTCCCGCGTTTTTGCAACGCTTCAGGTACGTGAATAGCGTAGGTTTTCACGCCTTCGTTGATGTCTCCGGGAACATCTCCCAAATCAGTTTTTTGTTGAGAGCTAAAGTAGTTGTAGCTAAATTGAAGGCGTTTCTCTTGATCGAAATCGTAACCTAATTTGGTAAAGTAATTCTGTGTTTCAGCGTCTGACAGGCCGTACTGCAAACCTAAGATGTCGCCTTCTGCATCGCGCTGAACGCCGTTTTCCTCGTAACTGGCGGTAACAAGGTAATCGAAATTCTCCACCTTGCCGTTAATCGCAGCTGAAATACGCGCACCGGCTGACTCTTCAAGTTTCACTGCGCTAAAACGTGAAGACAAACTCACTTGGCCCTCATGCGTGTCTTGCGCTGTTGCTTGTTTTGTAATGTAGTTGATAATACCGCCTGACGCTCCATTGCCATAAACAGACGTAGCGCCCTTAATTACTTCAATTCTAGCAAGCGCGCTAGGGTCAATCGTTTTCACACCTAACGAGCCATTTCTAAGCGGCGTGGACTGAGGCACACCGTCAATCATCACAAGCGGAGCTCGTCCGCGCAAAGACTGGCCAGTATTGCTCGAACTACCTGTATCTGGAGCTAAGCCCGGCACCATCTGCGCTAACAAGCTCTGTAACTCGGGATTTACCTTCAGGTGATCTTCAATCTGCTTTCTTGAAATAACGGTGATTGACGCTGGTACTTCATCAATACTTTCAATAACACGGCTTCCAGAAACGATAATACGTTCCATATCCTTTAGGGCATCATTAGCAAAAGAAGGCGCACTAACGGCTAAGGCAATGAGCGTAAGCGATGGTCTAAACATGAAAACTCTTTTAAGAAAATAAGGTTACGAAAGGCGCGTTATACTAAAGGTGTAGAAGAACAATGTAAAGATAATGAAAATTATTCTCATTATCTAAAGTGGCGTTTACACCAAAAGTAAAACCCTGTTATCGTAAAAAACGCAGGGAGTAATGCGATTAATAACCAGATAAATTCAAGCAATGGGCCCGCGAAATCACCAATGTGAAACTTGTATTTGAAGTTCCAAACCTGCGTCGCTACGTTCGCTTTTGATGCATCGTAATAACCCGTTATTTCTCCATTTTGAGGGTTTGTCCAAACCCAGCTGTAGGCGTGGGACTCGCCGGGGTTTTGCATTCTGAAACCTATGTGTTCGCCTGAATTTTTTGGGAAGTAAATGCGAAATAGTGACGCATTGGGAAACACCGCTATGGCGTTTTGATAAGATGTATCGATAGCCACTGAAGCACTACTAGCATCGTGGGATAACGGTTCAGGTACTGGCCTTTTCTCAACTTTTGAAAAAGTAACGGTTTCCACCACCTGCTGCGTAGCGCTTTTCCAATTAAACGCCATGCCACTAAAAGCGATGAGTATTAGTGGTATAGCCAAATAAACGCCCAGCACTGTATGAAGTTGATACATGAGAATTCGAAACTTGGCGCGGCGTTTAATCGCAAGGCGTTTTATTCTATTTTTTGGCTTTACCCAAAGGTAAAAACCCACAATTACTTCAAGAAGTAGAACTAAGGCACTAACAGACACCCAATTTCTAAGTGGCCTTTCGTTGTCACCATCTTGATACAACAGCCATCGATGGATAGCCATGGTGAACCCATAAAACGTGCTGTAATAATCGTATCTATGAAGTATTTCGGCAGAGTTGGGGTTTACGCTTACGTATTCGCCATTGTTGAGCTTCCCTTGCCAAGCGAGCTCAGGGTCTGACTCGGGCATTAAAAGCTCGACTTTCTGACCCGTCTCGTCTTCCAGCGCATTCACTATGTAAGAAAGGGGTAAGGGCGATTCGTGAGATTCTATGGTCCACTTCTCTGGTTGGACAAAGGTTTGGATATCTTTTGCATAAATTAGCAATGCACCGGTGATGCTAAGGCAAATAATAAATAACCCACATACCAGCGCTAATAGAAGGTGCAGTCGTCGTACCCAAAGTTTCAAAACAGCGCTCACAAATTGCGAAATAAACGCGAATAGTAACGATTCTCGAAAATTGGTCAATGAAAGTTAAACGCTAAAATCGTGCTTACAATCGCATAAGCTAAATGAATCTATCCTACTTTGCAGTAAGATTAACCTTAGTTTTACAATTCAAGAGTACGTATCTTCATGTTAAGTCATGTACTCTGATGTAGACAGAAAATAAATAACAAGCGGTTGGAAACACAATTATGATAACGACAAAGAAAAGTTTACTGGCCATCACGCTAGTAAGCGCCCTGGGCTTGGGCGTCGCACCTACTTTATACGCCCAAAACGACAGTGAAGAAAAAACAGAATCCGAGCTTGAAACGTGGGAAGTCAGCAACCCACCTTATGCATTAAACGAAGTCACTATCAAAACAAACGAAACCACGTGGTCTAGCTTAGACGTTGCACCAAACGGCGAGTTTATGGTTTTTGACATGCTGGGTGACTTGTACAAAGTGAGCATGAGTGGTGGCGATGCGACCCCGCTGACCCAAGACTTCGCATGGAATATTCACCCTTCAATTTCTCCAGACGGTAAACAGATCGCATTTATCTCGGATAAAGATGGGTTAAGTAACGTATGGGTTATGGACATTGACGGTAGTAATCTTCGTCAGGTAACCAAAGAGAAAAGCAATCTTATCCACTCTCCTAAATGGAGCCCAGACGGCGAATACCTAGTGGTAACCAAAGGCATCATGTCTAGCCGTAGTATTCCTGCGGGCGAGATTTGGATGTACCACAAATCAGGTGGTGACGGCCTACAAATTAAAGCTCGTAACAGCGGAAAGCGCGACCAACAAAACATTGCTGACCCTGTATTCTCTCATGACGGCAAGTATATTTACTTTACCGAAAATACGGTTCCGGGCGCCCGCTTTGAATATAACCGCGACCCGTTAGAAGGCATTTTTGCTATCACTCGCTACGACCGCGAAACCGGCGAAGAGAGCCGCTATATTAGCGGTACGGGCGGCGCTGTGGTTCCTACGCCTTCACCTGATGGTAAATACATCGCTTTTGTGCGTCGCGTTAAAGATAGAACCGCGCTTTTCATTAAAGACATCAAGACAGGTGTAGAAACACCACTGACGTTAGAACTAGAGCGAGATATGCAGGAAGGCTTTGGTTCGGAAGGTTACTTTGCCTACTTCGACTGGATGCCAGACAGCAGCGAAATCGTATATTGGACAGGCGGTAAGTTCCACACTATCAACGTGAAAGATAAAACCACCAGTACCATGGACGTGACCGTTGAAGGCACGGTGAAATTTGCCGATGCGTTACGCTTTGACGTAGATGTCGCACCTGATGAATTTGACGTTCGCATGATCCGCTGGTCTCAAATGTCGCCCAACGGTAAATCCGTACTCTTCCAAGCGTTAGGTAAACTTTATGTGCGCGACGTTAAATCTGGCAAAATTAAGCGTTTAACGAAACAAAACGACCATGACGAATACTATCCGCGCTTCTCTAACGACGGAAAGTCGATTGTTTATACGACATGGAATGACCAAGACCTAGGCACCGTTCGCGTGGTTTCTGCTCGTGGCGGGAAAGGAAAGGTTGTTACCCAGCAGCCAGGTCATTACATTGAGCCATCGTTCTCTGCCGATGGCGAGAAAGTCGTCTTCCGCAAGTTTACGGGCGGCTACTTACTAGACCCCAAATACTCGGTTGAGCCGGGAATTTACGTAGCAGATCTTGAAAAAGACACCGTAGAAAAAGTCTCTGATGGCGGCTACAACGCGCATTTCGCGGGTAACAACGACCGAGTGTATTTCACCGAATCAGCGGGCGGCGAAGCTTACTACGAAACCCAGCTTTCAAGCGTTAACCTTAAGGGTAACGACAAGCGAACTCACCTTTACGGTGCAGATAAAGTAAGTGAGTACAAACTTTCACACGATAAGAAATGGGTTGCGTTTGTTTACCAGTTCAAAACGTACGTGGCGCCGTTTGTCGAAAATGGCAAGCGCATCACCATAGGCCCGAACATGACCTCACTGCCGGTAACGCAGCTCTCAAGCCGTGCAGGTGAATACTTAACGTGGTCGCCTGACAACAAAACCCTTAGCTGGTTTAACGGCCCTACGCTATTTAGCCGTTCACTTGATGAAGCCTTTGCCTTTGTTGATGGCGCAGCGGAAACGCTGCCTGAGCCGGTAGCTGAAGGTATGGATTTGTCGTTTACCACTAAAGCTGACAAGCCATCTGGTTACAAAGCTTTGGTTGGCGGTAAAGTGGTAACCATGCGCGATGCCGACAACACCCAAGAGGTGATTGAAGATGGCGTTGTGCTGATTAAAGACAACCGCATTGAAGCAGTGGGTAAACGTGGTGATGTGACCATTCCTGATGATGCAATGCAAATAGACACCACGGGAAAAACCATTATCCCAGGGCTTGTTGATGCGCACGCTCACGGCTCGCAGGGCCGCAATGAGATTATCCCTCAGCAAAACTGGAGTCAATACTCGAATGTGTCGTTCGGCGTAACAACCATTCATGATCCTTCAAACGACACGACAGAAATTTTTGCTGCGGCAGAATTACAGCGTAAAGGCGATATTGTTGCGCCACGTATCTACTCCACCGGCACGATTTTATACGGTGCAGAAGGACTAGGTTACAAAGCGATTATCAATAATTATGAAGATGCCTATTTCCACGTAGAGCGCTTGAAAGAAGCCGGTGCTATTTCAGTGAAAAGCTACAACCAGCCCCGTCGCGATCAGCGCCAGCAAGTGCTGTGGGCAGCAAAAAATCAAGAGATGATGGTAGTGCCTGAAGGAGGCGGTAAGCTTCAGCAGAATCTGACTATGTTGGTAGATGGCCATACGGGTCTTGAGCACAGCATTCCTGTGGAAAAAGGCTACAGCGACGTCACTCAACTGTGGAAAGCCACTGAGTTTGGCTATACGCCGACCTTTGTTGTGTCGTACGGCGGCATGATGGGTGAAGAGTACTGGTACGACAAAACTGAAGTGTGGAAGAACCCGCGTCTTCTTCGTTATACGCCGTCGACGATTCTAGATAGCCGTGCGATCCGCAGACCTACTGCGCCAGAAAATCAGTACAACCACCAAAACGTAGCAAGCTACGCCAAAGAGCTCCGAGATAATGGGGTCAGTGTACATATTGGTGCTCACGGACAGCGTGAAGGCTTAGCTGCTCACTGGGAGCTGTGGATCATGGAACAAGGCGGCTTCACGCCTTGGGAAGCGCTACGCGGCGGTACTATTGATGGCGCGAAACACCTAGGTATGGGCAAAGATCTTGGCAGTATCGAAAAAGGTAAACTTGCTGACCTAGTGGTGATTGATGGCGACGTATTAAGCGACATTAGAAAGAGTGAATTCGTAGAATACACTGTACTAAATGGACGCGTATACGAGTCGGCCACCATGAACGAAGTGGGCAGTAAGAAAAAACGCAAACCGTTTTTCTTTGAACAAGACAATGCCACCTTTATGCCGCAACAAACGGCAGATGATGTGGAAGCGAAAGCGCACCACTATCATTGGGAGCATTAATTCTGCGTCCAAAGTCCTGTAGTAATAAATAACATAAACTAGTAGGCCTTAATTAACCCAACGCTAAAGCCGACGAAAGCTTCCTGTTTCGTCGGCTTTTTATTTTCTGAATATGAAAACTTACCTGTGCATGTTTAAAACTGAGTTTAGTCTTAAGTAAAAGAGTGGTATAACTGCTTTAAGGATGGAGGGTAATATATGAACCACCCCAAATCAGATTAAAAGGACTTATTCGCCATGCAGTATTATTTGCCACTAGCATTACTGCTTAACGCACTCATTTTTGCTTCAGCTGGCGCTCAAACGAGCGAAGCCCCTACCTATTATCAAGATTGCGCCGTTCTCGATTTTGGCGAACAAGATCTATCTACGATGACAGAAGCGGAAAAAATACAAGCGTTAGACGACTCCTTATTTGGCGCACTAAACCAAAGCGAAGAATGCATGAACGCAGCGGCACAATCGAGCGCACAAAGCGTAGCTAGCGCGGCGGGTCAAGGTGCCGGGCAAGGCGCTGGTGCGGGTAATACCTCGAGCACATCATCTTCGGGGGCAGGCGCTGGGCAGTCTAGCTCACAAAGCAGCACTGAGTCTCAAGAATCATCGACGAATACACAAACAACCACTTCAAGTTCAGATCCTTCAAAACAGTCTATTGGAGGGCAAGCGAAAGGTGGAAGTTCAGCGGTATGTGACGCCGTAATTGCCGGCTTGCAAGGAGCAACAACTGAGTCTGAAAAGGCGCATTTCCAAGCATTAAAAGAGCAATACGGTTGTAAATAAAAAATCAGAGGAAGGAAAGGATATGTCTTCATTTAAACCCAAGGCCCTGTTTACCGTGGTCGCAACAGCATCGTTTATACTCTTGAGCGGATGTGGCTCAACGCAGACTAATGTCACCAGTGTAGGACCATCTATGGTAGGCCCAGGGGGCGGTCAGGCGTTAGGCGCGCAAAAAAATACCTACAACTACAACTCCGAAATTTATATGGATGTTGCCATACCTGTATTTGACCCGGGCTTTCCAACAGAACGTGATGGCACTATCGATTACGATGAAATAGAAGAGGAAGGGATTTGGCCTCAAGTGCGTCGCTTAGAAGCTAACCGCTTTGCAATCGCAACCAAAGAAGCCCTAGGTGAAACCAAATCTTTCGGCAGCATTAACGTAACGCCAGATGCTTCTGCACTTGCCGATGTTTACGTGCTGGGCAAAATTAATTACTCAGATACTGAAACTGTAGAAATTGGCGTGAAAGTGATGGACGCTAAAAACACAGTATGGGGTGAAGAAGAATTTGAATACCGCGTAAGTGAAGGCTGGTATCGCGATGCCATGTCTCGCGGCGAAAACCCTAACGGCCCAGTTTTCGAGCAAATTGCAAAATTCGTTTATGATTTGCTTATAAAGAAATCCGATGCCTACAAGCAAGAAGTGCAAATGGTGTCAGACCTGCGCTACGCACAAATGTATAGCCCTGAGTCGTTTAGCCAATACCTTACTCAAGGCAGAAGAGGTGAGATTGAGCTAGTAAGTGCGCCTTCAGATAGCGATCCAATGCTTCGTCGCGTGCGCGCCATACAGGCGAAAGATGAACAATTTATAGATAGCCTTCAAGAAACCTATGATTCTTTTTGGGTAACCACTGAAGAGCCATACCGTAAGTACCAGAAAGAGACACTTCCTGAAGCCAAGAAAATCAGAGAACTTGAAGCAGAACGCACCACACAACAAGTCACGGCAGGGTTATTCGCAGTCGCCTCAGTGCTTTTAGGCTCTAACTCTAGCTCAACGGCTGGTCAAGTAGCCGCGGCAGGTGCTGGTATTGCCGCAATTGGCACACTGAGTGAAGCAATCAAAACTAACAAAGAGCTTCACGCCCAACGGGATCTATTCGATGAAATGGGGCAAAACCTTGATATTCAGGTAGCCGATCAAATTGTTGAAATAGACAATCAACGAATTGAGCTTCAAGGCACAGCAAGCGAACAATACTACCAGCTTCGCGCTCGCCTTAAAGATATCTATGACATGGAATCCACACCAATGACTGCGCTATAAGCCCAGTCGTTGGTGTTATCAAAACCATTAAATAAGATATCTATTCTATTGTTAAGTTAGAGAGTAAAGGGTTACGCATGCCAAGCGTTGAGCAACAAATAGAGCAAAGCAGAGCAAAGAAAAAGGCACTCATAAAAAAGTCACTGCTCGGTTTTTCACTGGTCATGTTGATAGGCGTTGCAGGCGTACTCCTTATCTCATATATGCCTACTGTCACATCGAACGTTACGGACGCCACGGATGACACAACAGCAGTACCCCAAACCGCAAAAGCTACACCCACTGTGGAAGTTAATGAAGAAGAACGAAAAGCCCTTCAAATGGCGCTTAGCGAGTCAAAACAAAGTGTAAACGACTTGGTTAGTCGCGTTTCACACTCCCAGATGTTCCTAGAAAAAGCGAGTGAAGTTGAGCGCAAGTTGAATACTGCGTTTAATGAGTATGGCGCATCCAACTACGGCGCAGTTATAAATGCACTGGATGATATAAAGAGCTCAGTTGACACAATAAATACTGACTACGAAAACGCCTACACTCAACCTTATGAAGACGCCCTCCTTGCCTTCAATAATGGGAATGTTTCAAGCGCGTTTAACCTAAATAAAACGTCGTTAACGATAAACCCTGATTTCGAAAAAGCTAACATTTTGCAGCAACGCATTGATGTATTTGATGAGGTGCAAGACGCCTACGAGCAGGCACGCATTGGTAAGGTCGAAAACAACATCAGCAAACAGCGCGAAGCGTACGCAAAAATAGTACAGTTAGATCCTGCCCGTAAGGACGCACAGCAAGCACTTGATGCTATTAACCGGCAATTGCAAGACAGCCGATTTGATACGCTGCTAGCTCAGGCAAATCGAGCTATCGAGCAAGGTGACTACCCTGCTGCCGCAGAATTCCTCAATGACGCCAAAAGTCTAAAAGCTTCAAGCAGTGAGCTTGCCACCATTAGTAAAAAGCTCGCGTCTTTAGTTGCTTCACAAGAGCAGCAGAAAATTGAAAATCAAGTCGCCTTGTTTGTCAGCGCAGATGAATGGCAAACCGTAAAGCTGCTAGCAAATAAAGGCCTCGCTAGCTTTCCAGTCAGCCCTGCTTTACTTGAGGCAAAGCAAAATGCCGAAGCCATACTCGATGCAGAAAAAAGCTTGAGCGCTTACCAAAGGCGGCCAGAACGTTTATCGGATAACAACGTCAGAAATCTAGCCCTTAAAGACATTGCGCGAGCAGGTTCACATGCAGAAAAAAGCGCAAAACTGCGTGCCCAAATATTTTCACTTGAGCAAGTGATCGACAATATCAATCAGCCCCGATCCGTAACAATAACGTCGGATAACGATACCTATATTAAGGTACTTGGAGTAGGCCTCGTGGGGGAAGTAAAAACAAAAACCATTCAGCTGAAACCTGGTACATATCGCATTGAAGGGAGCCGCGAGGGTTATCGCTCAACCATTCAAGAGATTGTAGTTTCACCGTCAGACACCAACCTATCAGTACATATTGTATGTACTGAAAAAGTATAAGGACCTATCCAGTGAGCAGTATTGATGACGCCATTGCCAAAGGAAAGAAGCGAAGAAAGGGCGTTGCTATAGCTTCATTAATAGGACTGGCCGCCGTTCTCGTTGTTTATTTTGGCTGGCTGTTTCTTACCAAAGGTTATGCCTTTGCAGTTTCTCCAGAACGTGCAGCACAAAATCCGCAATTTGCTGTTTTAAGTGGTAGTGCGATGTTCATTAGTGACAAGCTTTACGTGTTTGGTAGCCATGCTGAAGTCCAGGTTTCGGCCCCAAAATATCAAGATGCCACGGTTGTTATTAACGACAATTCGCCAAGCACTATTAATGTTACGCTCGTTCCTTTACCGGCAAAAGTCACCCTATCAACCTCCCCTTCATTGAGTGAAATAACCTGGCATTTAAACGCTGAGAAAGTAGCGGTATCGAGAACCTACGTAACGGAATTAAAAAAGGGCAGCTACAGAGCGAGCGCCAGTCATCCGCATTATGAAACGGGTGAGATCCAATTTGATGCAGATATCGCGCAGGAAATTGAACAAGTTATTTCACTTTCTCCAGTTAAGGGCGCAATTAGCATAAACTCAAGCCCTTCTGGTGCCAATGTCTCCCTTGACGGTAAAGATATGGGTGTCACGCCACTTTCTATTAATATGAATGGCGGTAAGTACGAAATTGTCGTGACGAAGTCAGGGCTAGAGCCATTGGAAGACACCATTGAAGTCACTAGCCAACGCCCTAACCCGACAAGAAACTATAACCTTCAACCCCTTCAAGCACAGATAACAGTTTCGACAGACCCTCAAGGCGGCGTACTTACAGTAAATAATAAACCGACTGATACAAGATCTCGTGTGGATGCGAATACGCCACATATCGTCAAGTATGAAAAAACCGGATTCATTTCACAAAGCCAGCGGATCACGCTAGCTCCCGGCGAGAACAAAGCGCTTACCTTCAACCTTCAAGAAGAGCGAGGACAAGTGAATATAAGCGCGTCGTTAAGTGCAAAAGTTTTCATCGACGGTTCACCTAAAGGTCAAACGCCGCTTAATTTAACGCTTCAAGCTTTACCGCACACAGTAACATTCGAACGTGAAGGATATCGCAGTGTTACCAAGACTATTACACCTAGTGCAAACAAGCCGGTGAAAGTACACGCTGATATGCTTACAGAGTTTGAAGCAAGACGGCGTGAAGGTAAGCCGCTTTTTGCAAATACACTGGGTATTCAACTTTCGCTTGTTACACCCAAAGCCTTCACTATGGGCTCTCCTGCAAACGAAAAGGATCGCCAGCGCAATGAAACGCAAAGAGACGTATCTTTTTCGCGTAAATTCTGGATGTCTAATCACGAGGTTACTCAGGCGCAGTTCGCCGCGTTCGCAGGGAAAGGGCCTAGCAGCAAGCTACCGATCACGAATGTTTCGTGGAGTGATGCGGTTGCGTTTACAAATTGGCTAAGCGAGAAGGAAGGTTTAACACCGTTTTATGTTGTTCAAAATGGCAGAGTAACCGGTATTGATAAAACCTCGAAAGGCTATCGTTTACCTACGGAAGCCGAGTGGGAATTCGTTGCAAAAATGAATCGCCGAGCATCACCAACAATCTTTGTTTGGGGTAATCAGTTTAGGCTTCGCGATAAGCAAGGCAACTTCGCTGATGCGTCGCTAAGTGGGAAACAGACCTTTATTTTAAAAGACTACGATGACGGATTTGCCGACAAAGCTCCTGTTGGTTCGTTCAAAGCTGAACGCGGTGGATTCTACGATTTAGATGGCAATGTGCGTGAGTGGGTCCACGATGTTTACCAGAATTCACCATCAAACCAGTCTGGTACTTTTGCCGACTACCTAGGCCCTGTTGGACAAGGTAAACACGTAGTAAAAGGCGCGTCGTTTCAAACGGGTCGGCTTAAAAATATTCGCGCAAGCGTGCGCAGCGGTGAGACTGAACCTGCTGACGATATAGGCTTTCGCATAGCGAGATACGAGAATTAATATGAAAAAGAAACTGATCATTGCTGCAGTATTGTTGGCCATTGCGGGCACCGCAAGTGCGTACTTTGTATCGTTAGATTCGCCGCAAGACTTTCCAACTAACATTTAACTATCAAGGAATGATGATGAATAAAGAGAATACGTTGTCAATGAACCCCAGCTTTCTTGTAAGTGGCGGGGTCTTTCTATTTATATTTGCCTTGGTACATTTTCTATTTGCCGGTTTTATTCGCCCCGCAGCCGAAAAAGTCATGGCAACGGCTGGCACAGCGTCCCTATCCTCTTTCTGGGTTATTCTTAAAGATATCGAGCAACAGGTTTGTATCTCACTGATGCTGTTTTGCATTTTCCTAATGGTTTACAAACTTTGGAAGCTGCTGGATGAAGAAGAGATTTACTCACGAGACTTACTGCCTGAGCACAACAAAGATACGCCACTAAATGTAGATAAAGCGTTAGATGAGCTTTCGTCTTCATCTTATAGCGACACCCCCGCATACAGCACGTGGATAAACTGCATTAGACGCTTTAAAAACACACAGAACGTGCAGCATGCTGCCGATGCAATCCACGCTTCGGTAGAAAATATTGCTGCCCAGCTTGAAAGTGGTAATAACGTGATTCGCTACATTATTTGGGCTATCCCTTCGATTGGTTTCGTTGGCACTGTTCGCGGTATTGGCGCAGCCCTTGCGCAAGCAGACGCAGCCCTGGATGGTGATATAGCGGGAATGACGGCTTCGCTGGGCGTTGCGTTCAACTCTACTCTCGTGGCGCTTTTTATATCGCTTATATTAATGTTGTTAATGCACCTGTTAAATGGTCGCCAAGACACTATGGTAATTCGCACACAAGAGTCTTGTGAACACCACCTTCTGTCACACCTTCACAACTAATTAGGCGAGACAGTAATGCCTAAAGTGCGTAAAGCCGAAGACGGATTTAACCTGGCGTTTTTAGACGTTATGGCCTGTGGCCTTGGCGCGGTTATTCTTATTTTCATTCTGGTCGACTTTAAAGCGTTTACACCTACACCAACTGAAGAGAAAGAAAAATTAGAGCAGGAACTCGCCGCCGCAGAGCAAGAACAACAAAAACTCAAAAAGTCGATTGACGAATTAAACGATAAAATTGCCCTTGAGTCAGCGAAGCAAGACGATGCTCAGCAAGCGCAAGCAGATACAACGCAAGACCAGTCAAAACTACTGCAAGATATGTCTACTGAAATGGCAGTAGTGGCTGATCTTGAAAACCAGCTAGCCGCATTGTCTAAAGAAGTAGAAAAGTCAGCCAACATTCAAATGCAAGGTACCGGCGAACAGAACTACATCACTGGCATGAAAATAGAGGGCCCGGAAATAGGTCTGCTAATTGACAAAAGTGCGTCAATGATGGGCGACAACTTGGTGGATATTTTAGGCAAGTTAGCGTTGAGTGATAGCCAGAAGGTCTCTACGCCGAAGTGGATACGCACCAAACGGGTAGCCCAATGGATGCTCGCGCGAGTCCCTTTAGAATCAAGAGTCACCGTAGTGACTTTTTCAGACACCGCTACCACACTAGGCCTTCGTGATGTAAATAGTGCCAAAGTCAGCGGCTCGATGAACGCCATAGTTAAAGACCTCGGTGCCGTCGTCCCCAATGGAGGAACAAACCTTCAAGAAGGTTTAAGCATTTTATTCAAGGCTAACCCAAACATCACCGATGTGTATATTGTCACCGATGGCCTTCCTACCTTGGGTGACGGACTACCTATGAGCTGCAAAAGCTTCATTAGTAGTAAAAAGTCAATTTCATCAGATTGCCGTAAGACCTTATTTGTTGAAACCGTTAAGCGCGCTAAGAAAGGCGTGCATTACAATGTGATTTTGCTGCCCATTGAGGGCGATCCTTTTGCTTCACCTATGTACTGGGAATGGACCCGCGCAACGAGCGGCACTTTCCTATCACCTGCTCCGGAGTGGCCTTAATGCGCAAAATTCAACGAGCCCCCGTTGAGGTATTCAACATTGCCTTTCTTGACATAATTTCCTGTGCTTTCGGCGCCGTAGTCATGCTGGTGCTTCTGGCCAAAAACGGTACTGAAGACACCGAGCGCGGCCCTAGTAACGTAAGCGTTCTTATTGACCAGGTATTACAGGCTCAAGTTGATGTGGAAACGCTCAAAGGCGCACTGTCAGATAAGCTACAAGAACTGAAAGCAGCACAAAGCAAAACTGCTTCCGTCACGGAACAGAAAGACAATTTAGACTCATCGATACCACGCGCACAACAAACCATTAATCAACTGAAAGACAAAGCTTCGTCGCTGCGTAACGAAATACGCCAGGCAACCGCTATGTTAAATACGCCGAATCCGACAGATACGCCTGACGACGATGTTGGTGGAATTCCCACCGATGCTGAGTACGTTATTTTTGCTATCGATAACTCGGGTTCCATGTCCTCTGGCAGTGGTTGGAATCGCGTGATCACCGTCGTAAACGACATTTTGAAAAACCATCCTAAAATGAAAGGTTTTCAGATTATGTCTGCTGACGGAAGCTTTATGTTTTCCAGTAGAGCTGGGCAATGGCTAGATGACAGACAAACAATGAGAGATACCGCAATGAGCCAAATGAAGAGCTTTAAAGGAGGGGCAAGCCAGCCTGAAGCGGGGATCCTTAAAGCCATCAAACTGTATAAAAACACCAAAGGGCGCGTGAGTCTTTATGTGTTTGGTGATGATTATCAAAGGCCGAATTTAGATCAGATTGTAAGTCAGATTACCCAAGCTAACCAAGGTGCTAATGGACAGCCTGTTATTCGTATACACGGCGTAGGCTTTAGCCGAAGTAATGGAAACGCACAGCGCTTTAGTGCATTTATGCAGGCGGTAGCGAAGCGAAACCGCGGCGCTTTCATCGGCCAATATTTTTAGTCTCTATTGGCCGATGAATCGCCTCGTTGGCCAAGGTTTTATCTGTTTCGGCCATACTGTTCGTGTGACGACACCCAGTCTGACGAACTAATGGCTGATGCTAGTGATATCTCTCCGGCTAATACCACAGACGCCACAATTTCTGCAAATTTATACACGCGATCTCGCCCGTAGCAATCCAGCAACTCTAAGCACTCGCGCTGTGTACCTATTCCTGTACCACCGCCATACGTCGCTACGATGAGCGATGGAATGGTAATAGACACGTACAGGTCACCGTCGTCTGTTAATTCTGAATACATCATTGCCGCCGACGATTCAGATACGTTTGCAACATCCTGCCCTGTGGCGATAAACATAGCAGTAATACCGTTTGGTGAATGCAGACCCGTGTTATTCACACCAGACAAGAAAGATCCTACGCCAGCTACACGGCCGTGATAATCTATCTGTTTGGGGTCTACGCGCATTACTTCTAATAAATGTTCGCGTTTAATAGTGGCTTCAGCTGTCACCCGTTTACCACGGGTACGCATAATATTTATTTGAGAGGCCTTTTTGTCTGTGGCAAAGTTAGACTCAAGGTAGAAATTCTCTATCCCCTCATAATGATCGAGTATCCACCCGCATGCTGCGAAGGTAGCACGTCCAACCATGTTTTGACCCGCTGCGTCACCGGTCTTAAAGTTAAAACGCAAAAACGCAAATTTGTTCGATAGGAAATGGTCGATATACGTCAGCTTAGCAACACTTGAGGTCGCTTCTGCTTCTTCTTTAATCTTCTCAAAGTTTGCTTTAATCCATTTAACGAAATCTCTGGCACCCCGTGCATTTTCAAAAATAAATACAGGGGCTCGCTGCATAGCATCGTCGACGACCGTTGCCGTTACGCCACCGCTCATGTTAAGCAGCTTCATGCCTCGGTTATACGATGCCACCAGCGTACCTTCGGTTGTCGCTAACGGCACGACAAACTCCCCTTGTGCATGCTCTCCGTTTATCTTCAACGGCCCTGCAATACCGATAGGAACCTGCGCCACGCCAATAAAATGCTCAATATTCCCCTTAAGTGCTTGCGGATCGATTGAGTACTTACCTACGTGATCAATTTTCTTTCCGGTGGCGCTTTCGAAATATTCTTGGCGTGTTTTTATAATACTTTCGCCGTAGTCATCCATGTCGTCACGAGGAATAAAAGCGCTGCGTTGTCCTGGCGCAGTAATATTGTCTTCCACTTCAAATTTAAGCTTTCCAAAAGGCGAAGCAGAAAAGCAAATACCCAGTTTTCGCTTTTCTGGGCACGGCGCTTCATCAATATCTAAATGCACGGTAATGGTTTGACGTAAGCCAAAGGGCTCTCCGTCTGATTTATTTAATGCTTCTACGGAAATACTGGAGTCGGGAGTTAACTGGAGTGAAATTTTATGCTCTGGAATTTTTTCGCCATCAAGAGATATCCACTTTACTTCTTTAATGGTTGCGTCTTTCAATCTGTTTTTCAGAGAAAAAGATAAGCCTTTATCTGTCTTAGTAAGACTCGCGCGTGTATAGAGTTGCTTTAAAAGTATGCTGGGCACAAACATGAGGCTTCCTTTTGTGTGTTCTTACCGTGTTATTTTCATATTCCTTTGTTTTTTATAGCACATTCTTTATACAGTTCTATGACTTCTTTGTATTTTACTGGCAATTATTTATGTCTGAACCACTTTTAAATTTGAGCCAGCCGCTTTCAAAAATGCGCCAACACCAGTGAAACCGTGTGCTACTGAAATATAGACCTTAGCAGTAATTCATCAAGTTCCAAACCCACCTAAAGTGAACACCGTCACCGCAGTAATGTTGACCACAAGGTATCTGGTAGTAACAAAACGGAGGCGTCAAGGACTGTGATGCCAAGGAGAAAAAGCCTAAACGGAAGTGGCGGCCAGATACCTTTAACGTGACCCAAACAAAGTTAGATAAGCACTGCAACGCAAATGCATAAACAAAAAAGGAATGGAGATGAGAACAGGACTGTTTAGAAAGGAAGTCATTGATGAGCAATCAAATGCTGTTGATGGACGTTTTTTAATGACCCCAAAACCTGTTTATTCTGCAATAGCTGGCCTGCTTGTGGTCTGGGTTTTGGCAGTGATTATTTATCTAAATACGGGAAGCTACGCACGAAAGGCATCAGTGAGTGGATGGCTGGAACCCAGTCATGGCGTTTTTAAGCTCTATGCCGATGCAAGGCGCGGCAAAGTACTTGATGTATTGGTCAGTGAAGGTCAATTAGTGAGTAAGGGCGCGCCGCTAATTAAGATCAACTACAGTAGCGATGATGCATCAGGTAATAAAGTTAGCACGCAGTTGCTCGCTGAGCTTGAAGCAAAGCAGCATCGAACACGTCAAAGTATTCAACGTCTTGATGTGTTGCATAGAGCGCAGCGACAAGGCTTAGAAGAACAACTGAGCCAAGCCAAACGGGCATTAACGGCTTTAGACGCCATCGTTGAATTGTCGCAAACCCAGTGGGCACTAGCACTAAAGCAGTGGGAGAAAGCGCAAACCTTACTTAATCAAGGGCACATTAGCCAAGCAGACTATGAAAACCATACGCTACAAAGATTGACCGCCGAACAACAGCTTACGTTGGCCAAAAAAGACCAAAATGACGAAAAGGCGAATATCGCTGCTCTCCACCATGAACTTGCCACTTTGCCTCAACAGCAGGCCAATGAAATGGCAAACGTGGAGAACACCTTGAGCGATCTCACGCAGCAAATAGTAAGTCACAAGAGTAACGCAGAAGAAACGATTTATGCGCCTCACAATGGCGTGATATCCGGCCTTCAAGTAAAGGCGGGATATACCATCGATAGCTCTCGCCCGCTTCTTACCTTACTGCCTAAAAATGCCGACATTCAAGCGCGTATTGCAGTTCCCGTGCGGTCTGCTGGATTTTTACGCAAAGGCCAAGCCCTGCATATTCGATACGACGCATTTCCTTATCAAAAATTTGGTGTGCAGTCAGGCGAGATAGTGAACATTTCACCTTCGTTGGTGCTGCCTGGTGAGCTTACCGACATCCCTATTTCGATTAGTGAACCCGCTTATCTTGTTACTGCAACGCTAAATACAAAAGAAATCTTGGCTTATGGAAACAATATTTCACTGAAAGCTGGGATGACATTTTCTGCAGACGTAGATTTAAGTCAACGTACGTTGATGGAGTGGTTAATGGAACCACTGTATAGCATTACTGGGAAGCTGTAATCATGATGAACATTACACACCCACTTTCAACGCAAATCCTTTATACAACAAAGCGTGTGCCCGTTGTACTGCAAAGCGAAGCAGCTGAGTGTGGACTTGCTTGTATGACTATGATTGCGCAGTACTATTCTGATAAACGTGATCTAAATGCTCTACGTCAGACTGTGTCGGTGTCGCTACGAGGAACTACGTTAAAAGACGTAATGCGCATTGCCAGTGATTTGGGGTTCCAAACCCGCGCCATCAAGATAGAAATGGAGCACTTGGCGCAATTATCTTGCCCTGCAATTCTACATTGGAACATGAATCACTTTGTTGTGTTAACTAAAGTGAAGGGAAAAACCCTTACCATTCACGACCCCGCGCTTGGAGAAAGAAAACTCACTTATTCTGAGGCGTCGAAGTACATTACCGGTATTGCACTTGAAGTCACGCCTAGCGACACATTTAGTCCCAAGAAGTCCGCGCCACGTTTGGGTCTTAGTCAATTTTTCACTAGAACAACAGGGTTTAAGCGCAATCTTCTAACCCTTTTTGCGTTATCGATTGTGTTGCAGTTATTTGCACTTGCTTCACCCTATTACATGCAAACAGTCGTAGATGATGTATTGATTTACAACAACGATGCATTACTGAAAGCGCTGGCAATAGGGTTTGCCCTGCTACTAATAATAGAAACTTTTACTAGCGGGATAAGAAAGTTCGTTATTCTGTCGGTGTCGTCTCGCCTTCAGCTTCAAATGTCGGCGTCGGTATTTAAGCACTTATTATCGCTTCCGTTGGACTACTTCGACAAGCGACATATTGGCGATGTGGTATCCCGCTTTGGCTCACTGGCGAGTATTCGTGAGTTCCTAACCACCGGCCTGGTTACTGCGCTGTTAGACGGCCTCATGGCAGTGATCACACTAGCAGTAATGATTTTATATTCGCCCAAACTCACGCTGGTTGTAGTGGCGATCATGCTTGCCTACCTCGCCGTTCGTCTTGGACTGCTGCCGTTTATTAAACGTCTTACCACTGAACGCATTGCGCTTGCAGCATTAGAACAAAGTCACTTTATGGAAAGCGTACGCGCTATCCTACCTATTCGCGTATACAGCCAAGAAGTACAGCGCCACGGGCAGTGGCAAAACAAGCTTGTCGCCACGCTAAACAAAGACATCACTCTTGGAAAAATCAACATAGGCAGCGCACTGACCAATCAGCTATTGTTTGGCGCTGAAAATTTGGTCGTTGTGTATATTGGTGCCAGCCTGGTTATGGAAGGAACCCTTTCGATAGGGATGCTGCTGGCATTTATGGCGTACAAAGCTCGCTTTGTCAGCGCATTAGATGGCGTGGTTAACAAGCTGATTGAGCTTAGTATGTTGGGTGTTCACTTCAACCGCTTAAGCGACATTTTACTTACACCATCACAGCATAAGCCTCTGTCGTTAAAAGCTAAGGACGATACATTTGAAAAACAAAACGTTCATTTTAGCAATGCAGACGTCCCCAACTCATCCACGTCCAACTCACTTGCACCTAACGTTTTAACGCCTGATGGCGCAAGTACGCCCTCGCTTCTTGATGCCAAAACTCGCCCTGTAGCGCTTAAAGCGACGGCGCTCAGTTATCGCTACAGTGAGACCAATGCGTGGGTGTTTAAAAATCTAATGTTCTCGGTACATAGCGGAGAGATCGTCGCAATCACAGGCGATAGCGGCTGTGGAAAAAGCACAATGCTTAAGTGCCTGATGGGACTGTACCCTGTTTCAGAAGGCAATATCGAACACCCAAGCTCTACAAACCCAGTCATCGCGTCAGTGCTTCAGGAGGATACCTGTTTAAGCGGCACCATCGCGCAAAATATCTGTTGTTTTGAAGAAGCTCCCGACCTCAAGAAAATGGTTTACGTCGCTCAGCTTGCCTGTATCCATGAAGACATCATGCAAATGCCTATGCAATACCACTCCTTGGTCGGTGATATGGGTAGCAGCTTAAGTGGTGGTCAAAAACAGCGTCTGCTTCTTGCAAGAGCGCTTTACCAAGAGCCAGACATTTTATTTTTAGACGAAGCAAGCAGTCACCTAGATATGGAAAACGAGGCTCAGATAAATCATCACCTTAAGTCTCTAAATATGACGCGAATTATTGTGGCACATCGCCCTCAATCAATTGCCATGGCAGACAAGGTTTATCGTCTGGAAAACGGCAACTTACATCTATGCCCTCCCACTGAAGTAACAGGAAGCGCAACATCAGGTAAACAAGGAGAAACACTATGAAAACACATGAAATCAGAGAACCCGCAGTATTGATGACAGCAGCTGAACGCATGCAAATAGATGCGAACGGCATTACCGCTCGGAACAGCGTTATCCCCATTGACTGTTTATCAAAACGCGAACTACAAGTTGCACACAAAATAATGGAAGGACGCTCAAATAAGGTTATTGCCTCAGAGCTATTCATCAGTGAAAGGACCGTCAAATTTCACTGCGCCAACATTTACAAAAAGCTCAACATTAGCAACCGTTCTGTGCTTATTGCCTGCTGTTTTAGAACCCTTTACCAAGAAGTGGCTTCGCTGTAAGCGTGTCCACTTCATTACTCACCACGCCACTACAAGGAGCGTACATTATGAAAAACCATCCATTAACTCAGAACCAACCAGCAAATTCTAAGCTTGCTACCGTTGCTGAATCTCAGCTATTTGAGGTATCCGGCGGACTACGAGCTCGCCTAAGTGAAAGTGTGCCGGTAGTCGGTCCAACACCTAAAGAGCCCGTTTACATAACCATGGCTATTGGTGAAGGCGGCGGCAAACTACCTGATATTTTGTCGTAACTTACCGCCTATCAAAGTCAACACATGGATACGGTTTAGGCAGTATCCCATGTGTTGCTTTAAGGGCTACTAGATTCTTTGAACACTTACAACGCTAGCAAGGAACGCAAATGCACGTCGCACTACTAGGCAGTGAGCAAGACCCACAAATTCAACATATAGCCAAAGCACTTCACCAAAATAACACGCCCTTTTATTTCGCCAATACGCAACATTTTGGTTCTACTTGGAAGATCAGCTATGACCCTGACTTCGATGACGGGCTAATTCATTTCAATTCGCCTTCACTTTGCGACCAACCTAGAGTTACGTTCTCGAATACCCAGGCCGCTTATTGGCATGAGTACCTACCTGGCATACCGCTAAAAGCCCCTCGTGATAATGCTAAAAACGATGCCAGTGCAGATGCTCAAACACAAGGTGATAGACCTCATGATGGTGAATCTACTTTGCTAGAAAACGCAGGGTGGGTTGAGCAAGAGCGAGCAAGTACGCTACTTTGCTGGTTCAGCTATAGCGACATTAAATGGGTGAACTCTATCGACGCTGTTCGAAGCCACCAGTGTAAACCTTATCAATCGCGTATTGCTGGCAAACTAGGAGCACATATTCCCTACACCTTTGTTGGCAATGCACCCGAGGTTGCTTCGCAGTTTTGTAACAATATGCGAGACGTTATTTACAAGCCTGTACGCGGCGGTCGAACTGCGCAGTTTGTGAATAAACAACCAAACATGCGCCCGTTACTCAATGCGCTTTTAGGTGAACGCCCTGTTACCTTTCAAAAATATATTGCAGGCGTGAATGTACGAAGCTATGTGCTTGGCAATGACGTACTCAGCGTACAAATCGACTCAAGTGAATTAGATTACAGGAATGACGACAATGCGAGCGTATCGGTGACCCTAGTCCCCGGCGACGTTAAGCAGTTAGCTATCAAAATATGCAAAGCATTAGGTATGCACTGGTGTGCTATCGACTGGCGTAAAAGTGCGAAGGGAAAATACTTTTTTCTAGAGGCAAACCCCAGCCCTTACTTCCTAAAAGTAGAGAACGATACCGGTCTAGATATAACAGAAAAATTGGTAGCGCTGCTGGTGAAGACTTCGTAGTAGCAAGCAGGACGTTTAGAGGCTAATTGGGTTTCCAATACAAATTTGCGATTGTTTAGAAGCCTTTACGCAATCATTGACAACACCCCAACAACCTATCAATATGATAGGATGAATTTCAAAAGGCATTCATGGCTAATCACAATCCCCAAGGAATTAATGAATTCCCTCTTACAGAGGAAACTGCCAGAAAAATAATGAATGACCTCGCAGAAAACTATACTCACCGGATTCGGTGGACTAAACATGTTAAACAGCGCATGCATGAGCGAGGAATCACTACAGGTCAGGTGATCACTTTATTAAAAAGTAAGCACTCAGTATTTAGAGAGGGGCCATATCTTGATATTTCTGGAGACTGGAAATTTAGTTTGAAAGGTTTAGCTGCGGGCAAAGTTATCGAACTCACTGTTGCACTTAAAAATCATCATGATAGTCCAATGTCATTTCTAATTACTGTATGGATAAGTTGAGAGGGTAAAATGTACCATTACACTGAAAGCGGGTTATCAAATGTATACCTGAAAAACGGTGTTACCGTTGAAGTTGTAGACGGTGAAGAATATACAAGCATTGACGATATGAACGGTCTTCATAGTGCGATAGCACAGACAATTGTTAATACCAACAAACCTCTTGCTCATGATGAGTTTAAATTCTTACGTGTAGAATTAAATGTTTCTCAAAAAATGCTGGCGAATCGTTTTGGTGTTGATGAACAGACCATTGCGCGTTATGAGAAAGGTCAAACAAAAATTCCACGGACAACAGATGCTGCCTTAAGAGCCTTATACATGGAAAGCCAAGAGAAGAATAATCCCGTAAGTTACTTTCTTGATTTACTAGCAAATACCCAAGCGGAAGAAGCTGCAAAAATAATTCGTCTTGAAGAAGTCGAAGACCATTGGGAAAAAGTAGAATGGTAAAAAAGCCGACTTAACGTCGGCTTTTTAACTCTTGTTCATGTAGAAGGGTTAGTTGAACATATCAACTAACGGGGAAACTTCTACTTAGCGCTAAATTACAAGATAAAGCGCGACAGATCTTCGTTATCTACCAAGGTTTCTAAGTGGCTGTTAACGTAGTCTGCATCAATCACGAACGACTCACCGCTCTTTTCAGAGGCGTCAAACGAGATATCTTCCATAAGGCGCTCTAGCACGGTGTGCAAACGGCGGGCACCAATGTTTTCAGTGCGCTCATTCACCTGCCATGCCGCTTCGGCTATACGCTGTATACCAGAATCGTCGAAACTAATATCCACGCCTTCTGTCTTCATTAGCGCAATGTACTGGTGCGTTAATGACGCATTCGGCTCGGTAAGAATGCGCTTGAAGTCACCGACTTTAAGCGCAGATAGCTCAACGCGAATTGGAAGACGACCCTGAAGCTCTGGAATAAGGTCCGACGGCTTGCTCATTTGGAATGCGCCCGAAGCGATAAACAAGATATGGTCAGTTTTAACCATGCCGTGTTTTGTCGATACCGTTGAACCTTCCACAAGTGGAAGCAAGTCACGCTGAACACCTTCGCGAGATACATCAGCCGACGAGTTACCCTCGCGCTTACAAATTTTGTCAATTTCGTCGATAAACACAATACCGTGCTGTTCTACCGACTCAATGGCTTTTTCTTTCAAATCTTCTTGATTCACAAGGCGTGCAGCCTCTTCTTCAATTAGTAGTTTGAACGCTTCTTTAATTTTCAGCTTCTTCTTTTTCTTTTGCGAACCCGACAAGTTCTGGAACATGCCTTGAAGCTGATTGGTCATTTCTTCCATACCTGGAGGCGCCATAATTTCTACGCCAACCTGCGGAAGTGCTACGTCAATTTCAATTTCTTTGTCGTCTAGGTCGCCTTGACGAAGCTTTTTGCGAAATGCTTGGCGCGTGCCGCGATCTTCAACGTTTTCCTTATTACCCCATGCATCTTCTGGTGGAGGCAGCAAAACGTCTAAAATGCGCTCTTCCGCAGCTTCTTCTGCGCGGAATTTCACCTTTTTCATTTCATTTTCTTTCGTCATCTTCACCGCAATATCAGCAAGATCACGAATGATGGTCTCAACTTCTTTACCTACATAGCCCACTTCGGTGAACTTAGTCGCTTCAACTTTAATGAATGGCGCGTTAGCAAGTTTTGCTAAACGGCGGGCTATTTCAGTTTTACCCACACCCGTAGGGCCAATCATCAAAATATTTTTTGGCGTAACTTCTTGGCGCAGCTCAGGTTCAAGCTGCATACGACGCCAGCGATTTCGAAGTGCAATAGATACAGCGCGCTTAGCATCTTGTTGACCAATAATATGTCGGTCTAACTCGTGAACAATTTCTCTTGGTGTCATTTCAGACATGAATAAACCCTTTTCTAACAGCGCTTGCTGTACTCGAATTCATACGAGCGACAGCAAGCCGATAACAGCACTCAGCTATTACTTAGTAATCTAGTACATCAACCGTTTGGCTATGGTTAGTGAATACGCAAATATCACCCGCTATGGTCAACGCTTTTTCTGCAATTTCTTTTGCGCTTAGCTCTGTATTTTCAAGTAGTGCAGTAGCTGCGGCTTGAGCGTAGTTACCACCAGAGCCAATCGCGATAAGATCTTGTTCTGGCTGCACCACATCACCGTTACCGGTAATAATAAACGATGCGGTTTCGTCTGCTACGGCAAGCAGTGCCTCTAGTTTGCGAAGCGCCCTGTCAGTCCGCCAATCTTTAGCAAGCTCTACTGCCGCTTTGGTCAAATGGCCTTGGTGCGCTTCAAGCTTTGCTTCAAAGCGCTCAAACAGCGTAAATGCGTCGGCCGTGCCACCAGCAAAGCCCGCTAAAATCTTGTCGTGGTATAAACGGCGCACTTTGCGCGCATTACCTTTCATTACGGTATTGCCCAGTGATACCTGTCCGTCACCGGCCATTACCACTTGATTCCCACGTCGTACAGATACAATCGTTGTCACGTTAATTCCCCGTTTAGCTGGGCGCCGCTGCGTTTTTCGTCTAGCAAAGGCAGCAGCGTTCAAATTCAATAACAAATAAGTGGGGGAAGGCTTTTTAATTTCAAGGGTAAGACAAAAGAATGTGCGCTCAGAGCTGCCTACTATATGGGCTTAGCGCATACGGTGCTTATTGAATACGCCATTTATCGAGTGCATACTCTCGCCAATGGAGCCTATGGTCAGTTGAAATGATGCCTAGGTAATGAAATGCAGATAAAGTGGCAACACTGAAGACGCTACATTATGGTTTTAAAGGAGTGGTAGTGAAGTATCAGGGAAGAATTCAACAGTGGGATGATGCTAAAGGTTATGGTTTTGTAGAGCCTAACGGTGGAGGCACGCGCGCGTTTACTCATATCAAAGCGTTTAAACAACGCTCTAGGCGCCCTGTTAATGGCGACATTATTGTTTATGAAGTTGAGCAGGATAGAAATGGTAATCACCGCGCCTGCAACATCAGCTTACTCAAGGATCACAAAGCAAAACGTTTACGCGCCAATAAGCCAACCTCGCAAAGAAAACGTAATGTTATCGTACTGAGTATTTTCTCCGGTGCACTTGCGTTATTTACATTGTCAGGTCAGTTACCCTCTACAGTACCGATCTTTTATGGCGCGTTAAGTATGCTTACCATGTTGCTTTACGGCATAGACAAATCGGCTGCAAAAAAGGAAAAACGGCGAGTTTCAGAGGCAAAACTGCATATATTAAGCTTATTGGGAGGTTGGCCTGGTGCATTGCTAGCCCAACAAATGTTAAATACCAATCCGCATAGATAATTGCCCACTCAGAAGCCGCTGTAAAAACGTACAGCTTAGCTCAATAGGCACAAGCGAATATGATCGAAGAACACAGCAGAGCAGTATCTTGATTAAAAAGGAAATTTACCTATGAATTTAAAAACCGTTATTGGCGCAATAACTCTAGCTTGTGTAGGTGTTAGTTCTACTCCTGCTTTTGCACAACAAGCTGGCGCTCAACAGCCTCAGGGTTGGATGTGGGGTTTTGGCGTCGCAGCATCGCAAGATGTATATACCGACTTTGATAATCGCGTTGTTCCTATTCCTATTATCGGCTACACCGGTGAAAAGTTACGCGTTTACGGACCATTTATTGGCTATGAACTTTTTCGCGAAAGTGGCTTTACTCTTGACGCTCAGCTTGTCCCGATATTTGCAGGTTATGAAGAAGATGACAGTGCCGTATTTACAGGTATGGACGACAGAGATTTTAGCTACGCGGCCGGAGTTGGGCTTAACTACAACACGGGTAGCTGGGTTTATTCATTGTCAACCAATGCCGATATTCTTGGTAAGTTTGATGGCTACCAAGCGTCCGCCCGTATCGGGAAAAGGTTTAGAATAAATAACTTCATGATCGAGCCGTCTATAGGCGTAAACTACCAAGACAGCAATTACGTCGACTATTACTACGGCGTACGCCCTGAAGAAGCCACAGCATTTCGAAGTGCATATAACGGCGATAGCGCGCTCAATACGGAAGTACGCGTTGCCATCTCAACCCGACAGTTTCTGGGCGGCATGACTCGTTTAGAAGTTGGCGCCACCTTCTTTGACGATAGCATCAGCGATAGCCCGCTGACAGACGATGATACCGCGCTTAACGCCATGCTGGTTTATACACGCTTTTTCTAGACTATTGCTAATAGCCTACTCTACAACCGCGTAGATGGCTTAAAGACAAGGTTCTAGCATCAAAAACGCTGAGTGGGTAATTATCTATGCGGACTGGTATGAGCACAAGCGTAGTAAATCGTCATTCATGAAGGTTTATTGGGTAACGGTAGTAGTTAACCTTTTTTTGCTTGGACTAATCGCATTTGAAGTGATTAATACGCAAGCATTTAAGATGGAAATTTAGCGAAATCGATACCCTTCAATGTCAAAACCAAAACCACTTTCGTAGCCCTTAACATACACCCATCCTTTATTTGGTAAGCGTTGGTGCTCACTTTGATTTAAGCATAATCGTCCATCTGACAAGGTACCGCTCTCTTTTAACAACAGTGAGTGTCGACAGTGTTTAGAGCCGCTGCCTTTTTCATAAGCAAATTTTAGTTCCGTTTCTTGTTTTCCGGACGCTAAGTGAAGCGTGTAGGGCAATGCCCTATCAATAAAATTCCAAGTAAAAATAAGCCCCAAAAACGGCATGGTGAAAATTGTTACTTTTCCACGCCAATCTTTCATCGCAAATTGCGCTTGTCGTTTATCGATGGAAATAGACAGGTAATAAAAGGCACAATAAACAAAAGTAAATAAAACAATGGCCCATGTTGAATTATTTAGCCATGCGTTAATCACGATAAAGTTGGTGAGTGCCGATACAATCAAAGCGCCAATGAGTACTAAAAAAGCGCCGTTATTGATACGTGTTATTGGATGAAGCTCAGACCATTTAGGTCGAGTAAAATGCTTATCTTGATGGGCGCCATCCATATCATTCTCAGGTGGCAGCGTTGCCCGCTTATCAGCGAGCTCATTCTTTGCTGCCTGATAGCGTTCTGGAAAGGCCTGCTTATCAATATTTTCCAGAACGTCCTCAAGCTCTTCTATGCTATAAGCGGCGTAATTTGGTTGTTCGGTGATGGCAATACTCATTGATACTTCCTTGTAAACGCATCCTTTCTCTACGCGCTATTTCAGCGCCGTATGCACCGCATTAAGTGTTACCTACAATAAACTGCTATAAATTCCAGTACCAAATTTGGCATGTCGCAATGTTCACTTTACGCAGACTGTGCTTGGCTTTTTCTGCATCACGCTTAGAATCGTAAGGGCCCAGAATAACGCGGAACCAATCGCCGTTGCTGCCAGTGCTGTGTCTGATAAGCGCCTCTAAACCTTGGAATGCAATTTTGGCTTTCATCTCTTCAGCCTGCGCGCGGGTTCTAAACGAGGCGCACTGCATTAAATAGCGTTTGTCAGATTTTTCTTGCTCTTTGACCTCAACTTCTACTTCATATCCTGGAAGGGTCTTAATGTACTCCCATTCTTCTTCAGGAAGCTCAGGTAACGTCTCTTCTGTAGGAGCCACAGGTCGTGAAGCTTGTGTATCCACGTCGTCTTCTACATTGTCTTTTATTGACCACAAAAATGCACCAAAGCCAATCACCAATGCGAATACGCCAACAAGGCGCACAATAGGAAGTTTTCCAGAAACCGGGGCGTTAGATTGCGCATTTGATTGAGCGCTTCTGGCCGGTTTTCTACCTTTACCAGCAGGCTTCTTTTTTTGAGGAGAGCGTCCACGAGAGACATAATCGCGTTGAGCCATAGTCGGCAATATTCCTACTTGTTATCGTTGTTTGTATGCGTAAGAAAACGTCATATACCAAATCTTTATGAAGAAGCAGCTTTCCTGCACTTCAATCCTGCAGAAATTTTAACGTATTGCTACCCAACAAGCTAACTGAAATCGGTAGGATCAATATCTATCGACCACCTTACCTTCATTGCCTGTGGCAACGCCTGTAAAAATGGCAGCGCCAAACGCAGCGCATTGTGAAGCGGCGCACGCTTTTCATGGCTGCATACCAGCATAAACCGAAACCTGCCTTGCCGCTTTTCAATCAAACAAGGAAACGGGCCATTTAGCTCAATGGCATGCTGCTGGAGAAATACTTGCTTACTGTCTTGTAAAAAGCGATAGGCCAAACTGCTGTCGGTCGCTTCTGCGCGAATGACAAACTGGCTAATAAATGGGGGAAGCCCTGCCGCTTTTCGCTCCATTAAAGCGTGTCTGGCGAAATGCCCATAGCCATTGTGCACTAAATCTTGTAGCAAAGGGTGATGAGGGTTGTGTGTTTGAAGCCACATCTCACCAGGTTTACTGGCGCGCCCTGCTCTTCCAGCAAGCTGAGTTACAAGCTGAGCGAGCTTTTCTGGTGCTCTAAAATCGGCACTAAAAAGTGCACCATCACAATCTAGCACCGCCACCAAGGTTACATGCGGAAAATGGTGACCTTTTGATAGTATTTGGGTACCTACCAGAAGCTGGTACTCTTGGCGGTTTATTGCATCCAGTGTTTGGTGCAGTTTATCTTTGCCCCGCACGGTATCACTGTCTATTCGTACCTGTTTAACACCGGGAAATAAACTTGCAAGCCCTTGCTCAACTTGCTCTGTTCCCGTACCCGCCGTAACTAATTCATTGTGATGGCACGCTTCGCAGTTTGATGGCATTGAGCGCATACCGCCGCAGTGATGACACTGTAAACGGTTCTGCGCTTTATGCACAGTATAAGGACGGTCACAACGCTTACACATGACGGTTTCGCCGCAGTGATGGCAAAGCAGCGCTGGCGCATAGCCTCTGCGATTCACAAACACCAATACCTGATTTCCCGCGTTGATATGCTGGCGCATTATTGTTAGCAAGCCTTGCGAAATACCGTAGTGAATGGGTTGGTCACGCGCGTCCAACACATGCTGATGCGTGCTTTTCGCACCTCCCGCTCGCTTAGTTAACTGCAAATGGGCATAGCGACCGCTTAGCGCATTATTAAGTGTTTCGAGTGCGGGCGTGGCGCTGCCTAATAAAAGAGGAATATTGTGCTGCTTAGCCCGCATAGCTGCTAGGTCACGGGCGTGATAGCGAAGTCCATCTTGTTGTTTAAAAGACTCGTCGTGCTCTTCATCCACAATCAGCATGCCGGGGTTGTGCAGCGGAGTGAAAATAGCTGAACGGGTACCGATGATTATCCCGAGTTCACCTGCTTTTGCTCGCTGCCACACCTGTAGCCGTTCTTTATCAGAAAGCTGAGAGTGTAAAACGCCCACTGCAATACCAAAGCGCTTTTCAAAGCGTGACACCGTTTGCGGCGTAAGCCCAATTTCTGGCACAAGTATAAGCACTTGTTTTCCGTCGCGCAGTAAGGGTTCGATGGCTTGAAGGTACACTTCCGTTTTACCGCTACCGGTAACCCCTTCAAGCAAACTTACAGCGAAATTGCCCTGCTGACGGTTTAGCGCGGCAATGGCAACCGACTGCTCAGTATCTGGAATTGGCTTTTCAGACACCGATAACGAGGCAAGCCAACTGCCTGACTTAAATTCAGGCGCGACTTCTTCAATGCTTATCAATGACTTTTCGACGAGCGCTTTGACCGCAGGTGCGCCATACTGCTTGCGCGCTTGGGACGCTAATAATGCACCACCAGCCATTGCAGTAAAACAGGCTTGTTGTTTAGGCGCCCGCGATAACGTGTCTGCAGTCGTTTGCTTACCTTCTTCGGTAAGCATTAACATGTCTTGAGGTGTTGGCGCTGCTGACTCGCCTTTGCGCAATAATACAGGCAGCATGGCGTGCAACACTTCACCCGGCGCATGATGATAGTACTGCCACAGCCATTGGGCCATTTTCAACAACACCCCATCTATAATAGGGCTATCGTCCAGTACCGACTCAATAGCTTTTAGCTTGTTGGAGTTTTCAATGTCGCTTTCAGGTTTGTGTAGGGTTTCAACAACTACGCCCACAAGTTTGCGCGGACCGAAAGGCACAACCACTCTTACACCCGCACTTAGTGCGTTATCGTGGGTATACGTGAAAAGTTGGCGCAGTGGCACTGGCACGGCAACTTGGATAAAGGCCATTGCGAAGGATCTACCTTATTTGACGATTGTTACAGCGCGTAATGCGCTTACTAAGCTTCTTATGTTGAAACTAATTATACTGAGGCTTCTTGCAGACCTATACGTTACAGCAAGTTGAGCTGCTAACAGCTAGCTACACATTTTGCCACTAGAGCATCTGGCCCAGCCTTGAAAGACAAATATTTAAACATACTTTACAGGTAAGCATAAAAGGAATGTTTTTTGTTTGGCCTTTTTATAAGGCTATCTTTTTATACGGCTACCTTGTCTAGCTCTCTTGTTTAGCATTTGGCCAAAAACCGCTTGATCAAGGCCCTGCCATCCTTTATTATGCGCCGCTCTTTTGCGATAGGCTGTTCTTTGAACGACTTATCATTTGAATTAAGTAACGTATGGTGTGCGACTTCGGGTTGTATAGCGATACGGCCTTATTATGTGAGGTAACCCAATGAAACAAGATATCCACCCAAAATACGAAGAAATCACAGCAACTTGCTCATGTGGTAACGTAATGAACATTCGTTCTACGCTTGGTAAAGACATCAACCTAGACGTATGTTCTTCATGTCACCCATTCTACACTGGTAAGCAACGTAACGTTGACACTGGTGGTCGTGTTGATCGCTTCAAGAAGCGTTTCGGTGCATTGGGCAAAAAGTAAGCCTGATATCGAGTTCAAAAAAAGCGCCTTTATGGCGCTTTTTTATTGCTTAAAATTCACGCTTCACACAAACAAGGTGTGCCAAACAGCGCTTTACCGCCGTTATCCTACGTCAGGCCTGTACCTAGCCAGTGTAACAAGCCCTGCAACTCGCCTTTCTGAAAACGTTTTTAGCTTAATTTACAACATCCAGCGTAACCTGAACTCAGTGAAGGTTTTTAACATTAGATAAATGCCTATCCCAATTGCCGCCACTCACTTTCTTACACTCTTCTTCGCTATCAAAATAAATACCAACGGGTGCTGACTTAATTGACGCCAAAGCAATATTCACTTGGTTTATGAAGTCTATATCCCAACCATTAGTTAACGCCCGCTGCTTCTCCTGCTCAGTATTAAACACGGCAATCACTTGCGGCGCTCTCCAATGTCCTACGTGAGTTAGCCAAACAAATCCATTATTGGTAGATTTTACGCTTTCACACACATCGGTTAGCACGGTTATTAGTTTTCTTTCTGTCATATCCTCGCCTTCAGCGCGAATTTTGAGTGGGCTTTCACAGGATTTTATCAGAAATATTGGATGGAGAATTAACGAGGTGTCTCCCTGCGTTCTATTTTCCTGATTTGGGTTTCTGTCCAATGCATTTATGAGAACGTAGATCCCTTTGATAGCTTTATTTTCCCCCTCCACACAATAGACCTACAGAATGTTATAACAAGTCAAAATAAATAGCATGAATGGCAATTATAGCCCCATTTTACTGGTCTAATTAGTATGCCTAACCTACATTGGTATATGAGAATTCTGATCAGATATGTACACAGTGATTGGCTGTGTTAGAGTTGTGATCGGCACTTTGATACTGAGCATTAATTCTGTGAATAATGCATGACTTTCAAGACTTGTGGCGCTTTTGGGTACATAAACCAGAGGCTTGTATCCATTAAGGTATGTGAGCAAAATCAGTAAAGGTTAACGCCTAGTCTGCTTTTCCACATGCCACCTTGGGGCCTATTGATGATTGCTGTAAAACAAAGATCAACAAGCCCTAGTGCTAACAACTATTTATAATCACTTTGTCATTACTTGGTTGTAACGCGCTTACGTTTATCTACCTATAACTATAACGACAATAAAATAGCTACAGAGCGTGAACGAAAACACCGATGAACCCTACATCTAAGGATACCTTTTTACATGTCAGATTTTAGACAACGCGCACTCGACTATCACGCCAAACCCACACCTGGAAAAATCCGCGTAGAGTTATCTAAACCAGCCGACAGCGTCGATGACCTTGCTCTTGCCTATAGCCCAGGCGTTGCCGAGCCGGTCAGAGAAATTGCCGAAGATGCAGATAACGCCTATAAGTACACGGGTAAAGGAAACCTGGTTGCCGTTATCAGTAACGGAACCGCGATTTTAGGGCTGGGTAACCTAGGCCCACTGGCATCGAAACCTGTTATGGAAGGTAAAGCCCTTCTGTTTAAACGCTTTGCTGGCCTGGATGCCATTGACATTGAGGTGAAGCATCGTACAACCGAAGAGTTCATTAATACGGTAGCGAATATCGCTGACACATTTGGCGGCATTAACTTAGAAGACATTAAAGCGCCTGAATGCTTTGAGATTGAACAAGAGCTAATTAAGCGCTGTAAAATTCCGGTATTCCATGATGATCAGCACGGTACCGCTATTGTAACTGCAGCGGGCATGCTTAATGCTCTGGAAATTCAGGGTAAAAGCATAGAGAGCGCTAAAATTGTGTGTATGGGTGCCGGTGCAGCAGCGGTCGCTTGTATGGAACTGCTTATTAAGTGTGGTGCCCAGCGCGAACGTATTTATATGCTAGACAGAAAAGGCGTTATCCATACTCGTCGCGAAGACTTAACTGAGCATAAAAAGCTATTTGCTAACAATACTGACAAGCGTACGCTTGAAGATGTAATGGAAGGTGCGGATATTTTTGTTGGTGTGTCTGGACCGGATGTTTTACCACCAGAAACACTGGCCTTGATGGCTGAAAACCCAATTGTATTTGCATGTTCTAACCCAGACCCTGAGATAAAGCCTGAACTTGCTCACGAAGTACGTAAAGATCTTATTATGGCCACTGGACGTTCGGACTACCCTAACCAAGTAAATAACGTACTGTGCTTCCCGTTTATTTTCCGTGGCGCGCTAGATGTTCGTGCAACGGCCATCAACGATGAAATGAAAGTAGCAGCAGTAGAAGCCCTTCGTGCTATTACGAAAGAGCCTGTACCAGAAGAAGTACTAGCTGCCAGTAAGAGTACTAGTCTGACATTTGGTAAGGAATACATTATTCCTAAACCTATGGATCCGCGTTTATGCGAGCGTATTGCTACCGCCGTATCTAAGGCTGCGATTGAATCTGGCGTTGCACGCGTGCCTGAAAGCCCAGAAGAATAAAATTCTGGCGCATAAGGCAAAAAAAATGGAGGGGCTAGTGCTCAACCTTTATTTGCTAAAAAGTGCGCTTCGAGAATACAAGTACATAAAAAACGGCGCCGTGTTGTAGGTTATCAACTAGCAATAACTTATAACAAAGCGCCGTTTCTCTTTAATACCAAATATCAGTCGTCTTCCGACACATCGTTTTCGAAGCTTGGATCAATGCCCATTTCTTCCATAATGCGTCTTGCTTCAGCCGGTACGCGATTAGGATTGTCTTTGCGCAGGTCATCATCGTTAGGCAATGGTTGACCGGTAAACGCATGCAAAAATGCTTCACACAACAGTTCTGAATTAGTGGCGTGACGCAAATTATTGATTTGGCGGCGAGTACGCTCATCAGTAAGCGCCTTAAGCACATTAATAGGTATAGAGACAGTGACTTTCTTTACCTGTTCGCTCTTCTTGCCATGCTCTGCGTAGGGGTGAATATATTTACCGTTCCATTCTGCCATTGTACTAACTCGGTCTACTCTTTTTTATGTTATGAAGAGAAATTCTAAACAAGTTCACGAAAAGGTCAATTGAGCAGTGTAAACCTCTTGACGTCTAGACATATATTCTTTAATTTAGACGTCTAAACGTCTATAAGAATACATTTTTGAGAGAAAAAGCCATGGTTTCTTACGCACAAGGTATCGATGCATTAAACCAGTCCCTGTCGGAACTGCGTGATATTGATGTATCTTTTGAATTCTTTCCGCCTAAAACGGAAGCCATGGAACAGACCCTGTGGAAGTCAGTTGAACGTCTAGCGCCACTAAAGCCAAGCTACATGTCGGTAACCTACGGCGCGAATAGCGGTGAGCGTGACAGAACCCACGACGTTGTAAAACGCATTCAGCAGCAAACCGGTGTCGCGGCGGTTCCTCACTTGACCTGTGTTGATGCTAGCCGTGATGAGCTTAAGCAAATTGCAAAAGACTACTGGGACTCAGGTATTCGCCGTATTGTTGCGCTTCGTGGCGATTTACCGCCAGGAGTAGAAAAGACAGAGATGTATGCCTCTGATCTTGTTGCCTTGCTAAAAGACGTTGCCGATTTTGATATTTCTGTTGCTGCCTATCCAGAGAAGCACCCTGAAGCACCAAATGCGCAGTTTGATTTACTAAACCTTAAGCGCAAAGCAGAAGCAGGTGCCACAGAAGCGATAACCCAGTTCTTTTTCGATACGAGTGTGTACCTTCGATTTAGAGACCGTGCAGCCGCAGCGGGTGTCGACTTAGATATCGTTCCGGGTATTTTGCCGGTAACCAACTACCAAACACTGGTGAAATTTGCGGGGTTCACAAATGTTCATGTGCCGGGATGGTTACACAAAATGTTCGACGGCCTTGATGCCGACGACCAAGCTACCCGTAATCTTATAGGCGCTAACATTGCTATGGACCAAGTTAAAGTACTCGCTAAAGAAGGGGTAAAACACTTCCATTTCTATACGTTGAACCGTAGTGAATTAAGCTACGCCATCTGCCACATGCTCGGCGTGCGTTCAGGCGCTTAATACATACGACAATCAGGACCGTGCTTGCGTTTTTTAACGAAGCACTCCACAAAAGGCGCAGTCAATGCGCCTTTGTTGTATAAAGCCTGCATTAAACTTTGCCACCAAGGCCACCCGCAGTTACCATCTGATATAACATGTAATGAACTATCGATGCTTTATAACAGTCCGCATAGATAAGACCGCGCTGTTTACCATTTACACGGTATCGTCAGGAGAAATTGAGTGGATTTAGACAAGGTTAAAGCCTTATATGACAATGTTACTCCTCAGGTTAGAGATCTCTTTAGCATCTTTATAAAGCGCTGTAGAGAGGACAATATTACTATCTCTGCTGGGCATTTAGCCTATGTAACGTTGTTATCTTTAGTACCATTTATCATGGTGACCTTTACCATTATGTCGGCTTTTCCTGCCTTCGCATCTGTGAGAAGCAAACTCGAACATTTTGTTTTTAGCAACTTTGTTCCTACCGCCAGTGATGTGGTGCATAAATACATGACCGATTTTGTAGGCAATGCCTCACAAATGAGTGCTATTGGTATTTTGTCGCTGCTGGTCGTTGCGTTAATGCTTATATCAAACGTAGATAAAACCCTGAATAGAATTTGGCGTACGCAAAGTGACAGACCGATTGTGTATACCTTTGCTATTTACTGGATGGTGATCACTCTTGGTCCTATGTTAATCGGCTCTAGTGTGGTGGTCAGTTCTTATTTGACGGGATTAGCGGCATTCACCGAAGAATACACACCAGGTCTTGGTACTTTCTTACTCAGCCTTGTACCAAGCGGCGCAGCCATGCTTGCTTTCACCATTTTATACATGGTGGTTCCTAATAGAAGAGTCTTTGCTCGTCACGCACTGGTGGGCGCTATCGTGGCTACTATCGCTTTTGAAATTACCAAGTCAGGCTTTGCGCTATATGTTACGAACTTTCCTTCGTACGAACTTATTTACGGCGCGCTTGCGGTGGTACCCATTCTGTTTTTATGGGTGTATTTGTCGTGGATAATTGTACTGTTTGGTGCTGAATTTACCTGCAGCTTGGGTGAAGCGTTTGAAAACCGAAAAGCAGAGAACGAACCCCGCAAGGTACCTCAAGAATAACCAGCCCTTCAGGTTTAAAATAAAAAAGGGAGCTTCTCGCTCCCTCTCTATCTATTACTGTTTAAAAGCTAGTTTTTCATTGAAGAAATAAACGCATCAGACTCTGCAATAGCAGAATTCATTTGTCTGATAAGCTGAGCGACGTTGTTCTCGATAGTAGAGAGCTCGCCCTGCAGCGCGCCTATCGCGCTGGCATTTAAATTGTGCTTCAAGTACAGCACATTATCTTGAAGCGCGCTTAATACCGGCGGCATTTTACTTTCCGCTTTGCGCATAGCGGTCATTAGTGAAGCGTAACGACGTTTAGTTTCGCGAAGCTTCGCCGCACTATCTCGCTTCAGCGATGCGTTCTCATACTTCTCTAGCTCTTCAGACCATTCATCGAATAAAGCCTCAGCTACACTTTCCACCTTGTCTATTCTTGAACTCACTTCTTCCGAGGCGGCAACACTATCTTCGTACTGACCGTTTAATCGATTGTAAACATCTTCAAGTTCACCGCCATCAAATGCAACGGCCGCGCTGAATGCCTCCAGCGCCGAATTAAACTGCTCTTGAGCGTCTTCTTGTGATTCTTTCGCGTTTTCAACGCGGTCTACTAAGATATCACGCTTTTCAACGCCCACCTTTTCCCATGCTGCGTAATATGCAGACTGACACCCACTAAGGGCAAGCATAGCAACAAATGCTGATGCAAGTAGCTTCATGCGGTTACTCCACCTCTAAAGCGCGCTGCGCTTATAATACTGATTAGATGCAAAATGGCACCTAATGGCCAGAATACGATAGCAAGAACGACGGTCGCAGCCAGGGCATAGCACACGCCTACGGTAATGAAATAGAACAGCGCGCCCAGTATTCTGCCTTGAACCAAATGACCTAAACCAGGAATAAAGAAGTTACAAATTGCGGCGATTACATTACCGCCCGATCCTTGACCTGCCATATAAACATCCTCGCATTTATGACTATAATATGATTAGCTAGCACGTAATGACACTTGTTCTATAGTATACACTTGAGGTTTATCGCTTATTTTACAAGCATAAACAGCGTTGAAGCAGTCAGCACGCAACCGTTTGTATAACAATAAACTAAACTAAAACAGGCACTCACACAACGCGCAGAAACAAAATGAAACGACTTTACCCCGATGTTACCTACTATGAAAATGGATTTATCGAAGTGGGAAGTGGGCATTCGCTTTACTTCGAGCAAAGTGGTAATCCAAACGGCATCCCCGTGCTCTTTATTCACGGAGGCCCAGGTGCAGGCTTACCCCCTAATTACAAATGCTTTTTTGACAGCAATAAGTATCGCATTGTCGGCTATGAGCAACGTGGTTGCGGCCGCTCTACGCCTATAGCTGACACGCTAAATAACGACACCTGGTCGAATGTTGAAGATATCGAAGCATTACGTACACACCTTTCAATTCCAAAATTTCTCTTGTTTGGCGGTTCGTGGGGTTCGACACTCGCCCTGCTCTACGCGTTAAAGTACACACCGCGAGTGACAGGACTCATTCTACGTGGCGTATTTTTAGCTCGACAGGAAGACAGGGATTGGTTTTTATCGCCAAATGGCTGTGCAGCTCAGTTATTTCCCGAGTATTACCGGAAATTTACAAAAGATGTGCCTAAGCCTGTGACCTCTAATTCAGTGTGTGATTTCTATAGCGCAATGGTGCGTTCTAGCAATGATGTACTAAGACATTCAGCGCTTAAAAGATGGTACCAATGGGAAGAGAGACTTTCTCGTATAACTCTACCACCTGGTGTGGGTGATTCGACAACTAATTACCCTATGCAGCTAGTCACCTGTTTAGCCACATTGGAATGCCATTTCCTATCTAATCAATGTTTCCTAGATGAAAACTATATTCTTGAAAACATTAGCAAAATAAGTCATATTCCTGGAACAATTGTACATGGTCGTTACGACATGATCTGCAAAACAGAAGCGGCGGAGGCACTTCACAAAGCGTGGCCTCAAAGTCAGCTACAAATTATCCCCGACGCGGGGCACAGTACTTCCGAGCCTAGTATAGGTTACGCGCTCTGCCGTGCTACCCGCGACATGTCTCGCTTTATTCAGGAGTCGTCGAAGTGATAGGACTAATTCAACGCGTATCGGAAGCCAATGTCACCGTTGCCGGTAATGTTATCGGCGAAATTGGTAAAGGCATGTTGGTGCTCTTGGGTGTTGAGAAAGAAGACGGTGACGCGGAAATAGAGAAACTAGCAAATAAGCTCTGTCGATATCGCATGTTCAGTGACGAAGACGGAAAAATGAATCTAAATGTTGAGCAAGTGGGAGGCGAAATACTGGTGGTCTCTCAGTTCACACTCGTAGCCGATACGCAGAAAGGTAATCGCCCTGGTTTTTCACGCGGTGCATCGCCAGAACACGGCCAAGCCATTTATGAAAAGTTCGTTCAGTCTTTAAAAGATAAAGGTATGGTGGTGGCCACCGGCGAGTTCGGTGCTGATATGCAGGTAGGCCTAATTAATGACGGCCCCGTCACCTTTCAATTTGGCGTATAACGGGTAAAATCGTACGCTTCGTCAGCATCCCAAACTTGCTTACATAATTAAGCTTGTACCTCATGTATTCTTACGTTTAAATACTCGTTCATTCATTTAAGAAGGCCGGTTTATTGTGTACAAGGTAGTCACACCAAAAAGCGATGCCGAGTTTGAAGCCTATTTTCATTTTCGGTGGGAACACTTACGCCAGCCATGGAATTTCCCTCCAGGCTCTGAAAAAGACGAATATGAGCAAGTCGCAGAGCACCGTATTATTACTAACCGAAATGGCGAAATTGTAGCTTGCGGCCGTGTTCATTTGAACACAGCCGAAGAGGCACAAATTCGTCACATTGCGGTTCACCCAGGCCATCAACGCAAGGGCTTAGGCCAAATGATCATGGCCGCACTAGAAAACGTTGCGAAAGACTTGGGCGCCGAGCGCGCTGTAACGAACAGCCGCGAAATATCTATCGACTTTTTTAGCGCATGTGGCTTTGAAGTTGAGCGTGAAGCGCCTAACGAACTAGGCATGCTTAAACGTCAACAAATGGTCAAGAAGTTCACTGAAAACAACACATTAGTACTTCACCCTAAGTGGTGTAAATCACTGCAAGAGACATGGTCTGAGACCATTCCCATTACCGAGCACATGGGAATTAAGCTTTACCAGTACACAGGCCGCACGCTTGAAACCCGTGCATCATTAAACAAAAACATCAATATTCACGGCACTATGTTTGCTGGCAGTATTTTTTCTCTAGCTACACTAACTGGCTGGGGCATGATTTACTTGCAGCTTAAAGAGCGTGGATTAGACGGTGACATTGTATTGGGCGATGGTGATATCCATTACCACAAACCCATCACGATGAAACCAAGGGCAATCTGTAATATTGAAACCTTGTCTGGAAAATTCAAGCCGCTAGAGAACGACAACAAGGCAAGGTTTGAGCTGAGTGTGGCAATTTTAGATGGCGACACCCCTGTGGCGGAATTTGAAGGGGTATTCTACGTACTTCCTCCCTCTAAAAATGAAGAAGAGTAGCGTTACGGATTAGCGATCATCACTAATTCGTACGAGCCGTCACTAAGAACAAAAATCCACTCATAAAAAAAGCGCCGTTAAGGCGCTTTTTACGTCGTTAAGCTATGTGTAAGCTATGCACTGCGTGTACTACGCGACCATAGCTGCTTGAAGCTTTTTCATCGCGTTCTTTTCAATTTGACGAACACGCTCTGCAGAAACCTGATATTTATCAGCTAAGTCTTGCAGAGTAATCTTGTTGTCTGCTAACCAACGAGTTTCGATGATATCTTGGCTACGCTCGTCTAGCGTTTTAATCGCTGAGTACAAGCGCTTGCTCGCCGCTGTATCCCAGTCGTTGTTGATTACGTCAGTTTCAACATCTGAAGATTTGTCTTCTAAATACTGAACTGGCGCAAAATTGCCTGTTTCATCTTCGTCCGCAGTTAAATCGAACGCTTGGTCTTGAGAACTCATACGCGCTTCCATTTGAAGCACTTCTTTTGTACTCACGCCTAATTCGTTCGCTACTGTTTGCACTTCGTCATGAGTAAACCAACCAAGACGCTTCTTCGCCTTACGAAGGTTAAAGAACAGTTTGCGCTGCGCTTTGGTTGTCGCAACTTTCACTATTCGCCAGTTTTTAAGTACAAACTCATGAATTTCTGCTTTGATCCAATGTACCGCGAAAGAAACCAAACGTACGCCCACTGTTGGGTCGAAACGCTTAACGGCTTTCATCAGACCGATGTTACCTTCTTGAATTAAGTCGGCTTGTGGTAAGCCATAACCTGAGTAAGATTTTGCAATGTGCACAACAAAACGAAGATGTGACATTACTAGCTTACGAGCGGCTTGTAAGTCTTCGTCTTCGCGAAGGCGCACTGCCAACTCGCGCTCTTCCTCAGCGCTAAGCATATCAATGCTGCTTACAGCTTGGATGTAGCCTTCAATGCTACCGCTGTGTGGCACTGACAGGGCCATAGATTGCAAATTGTTGCTCATTGTTCACCTCATTTATTGCCGCTTCATATTAGCAAAGTAACCGAAGCTGCGCGAGACCTAATTAAGATATGAAGTCTAACCGATATGTAGGTATAGTGACTATTTCTACAATATCAAGACCTAAATTAAGAAAAAAAGTTCAACTTTAAAGCTTGCGGTCCATTTACGAATGCATTCACCGCAAACACTAAGCCTAGACTATCGACTTCACATCGAATGACACGCTGCACTTTCTGGCGTCGTGCCTTTGGGTCGGTCATTTAACCACTACATCATTATACTTTAATTACACATACCAAAGTGAAGGCTAATCTCACTGGTATGAAATCCAACGCTTATTTATTACACGCTAGTTACCCGAAACATAAGATTTCCACTATCTCTAAGATAAGTCAGCAAGGTGCCTACGCGTCAATACAGTATATAAACCTTGTATATGTCATCTTATACCTTGCTTTTCTGGGTGGAAACTGAAAATAATAGATTGAATTAATCGATTTTGCACTACAACCGCTGTACAGCATTTTCCAGACAACAATTATAAAAGACTGGAAGGGAAATACTTAAGGAAAGGAGTAAGGCAAGTGAAGCAAAGAGGATCTTGATGTTTGCTTACGTCGCTAGACAGCCCATATTTAATGTAAACAGAGAAGTTTACGCCTACGAACTACTTTTTCGTGTTGGAGAAGATAACTGCTTTCCCGATATACCTCCTGACGAGGCTACCTCGAAAATTCTTACCTCTACCCATTTAAGCTTAGGTATTGAGGAGATAACCGGAGATAAGAAAGCCTTCATCAACTTTCACCGCGACACACTTATGTTTCGTTTTCCGACCTCTCTGGATGCAAGCAAAGTGGTCATTGAGATTGTAGAAACCGTTGACGTTGATGATGCGCTGGTAGCCGCTTGCAAACATATTCGAGGTCTTGGCTATCCTATTGCTCTTGACGACTATGACATGAAAGGGAAGTGGGAAGCATTCATTCCATTTACCAGCATAGTCAAAATTGACATTACAGAGATCCCCCACGAAAAAATTCCCGCCCTTGTCGAACGCTTCAAGTCGAACAAAATACAGTTGGTTGCAGAAAAAATTGAGACCTATGAAGAATTCAATAAATTCAAAGATATGGGTTTCGACTACTTCCAAGGATACTTTCTAGCTAAACCCGAAATTGTAAGGCACAGAAAGTTAGGGCCCAGCAGCCTAACTATGATGGAGTTACTTACGCTAAGTAGCCAAGCAAAACTTAATTTCGATGAAGTAAACAAAATCATTGAACGAGATCCCTCGCTTACCTACTTACTGCTGCGGTTTATCAACAATCCTCTGGTCAACAAGCGACATAAAATAACGTCACTTAAACACGCGTTAACCTTTATGGGCGAAGTAGAAGTGAAGAAGTTCATATCATTGCTGGCTCTTGCAAACCTAAGCGATGGTCAGCCTACTGAGCTAATGCAAATGGCGCTTGTTCGCGCAAAGTTCTGTGAACTGGTCTACACCCAGCTTAAAGGTGCCGATGACCCGTTAAAAGGTTTTCTTACTGGCCTGCTTTCTTTGCTTGATGCCATGATGGAACAGCGAATTGACGATTTGGTCAGCAAGGTTCCAATTAGTGACGACGTTAAAGATGCCCTGTGCGGAAGCCCTGGTGTGCTTCGCAACTGTCTGACGCTGTCACAATTTTTTGAAAGAGCTAAATGGACGGGCATTCAGCAATTCGCAACAAAGTATGGTGTTAAACAGAGTCTTCTGCATAGTTATTACAACGAAGCGATAAAGTGGGCTAAACACATTCATAAGGCCGCTTTGAACGACAACTAAGCCTACGATTACGCCAGTTGATGTGAAATTAATCGTTGAATAGTTGTTAGATTGCGCTTACATATCATAGACTAGGGTCAGTTCTTTTGGATGACACATTAAAGAACACCTAACCTTAGCGTGTGACGTAGCGCTAGCTAAGCCTCTAAATATAACAATAAAAATAACCTTAACCGTGTTGTATCAGGAATAGATTATGTTCGCGTTTATAGCTCGCCAGCCTATTTTAGATAAAAGCAAAAGTGTTTTCGCCTATGAGCTTCTGTTCAGAGATGGGAAGTCTGGTGCTTATCCGGAACATAACGAAGAGAAAGCTAAGTACATTTCTGAGCACTTCCATCCACTTGGGCTTGATGATATCAGCGGCGAAAAAACGTCTTTTATCACGTTCTCGTCAGATACAATTATTTCGCGCTTTCCTACATCGCTTAACCCTGAGTCGGTAGTGGTTGAACTGGCTGATCCAACCGACAACACCAGCGGACTATTCGAAGCATGCCAGCACATAAAGCAACTTGGCTTTAAGCTAGCTATCGATGATCCCATGATGGTGGGTTCAAAACACGACATATTTCCTCTTATCGATATTGTGAAAGTCGATGTGACAAAAACCCGCTTTGAGACCATTGAAAAGCACATTCCGCGCTATCACGATGCGAACGTGCAATTAGTGGCGGAACAGGTTGATACGCAAGATAATTTTTCAACGTGCGTAGATTTGGGTTTCGACTTCTTCCAGGGTTATTTTTTCTCGCAACCGGAAGCACGTATTCTACGACAGCTTCCTGCGTCTAAAATGAACATTGTTGATTTGATGGGCGAAAGCTCTAGCAGCGACTTTGACATAGACCGTATCAGCCAAATTATAGAGCGAGACGCCACCTTAAGCTTCTTATTGCTGAAGTTTATCAATAACCCCACTATTAATAAGCGTTACAAAATTACATCACTAAAGCACGCGCTTAATTACATGGGTGAAGTAGAGATTAAGAAATTCATCGCTTTGTTAAGTTTAACTAACTTAGGCGATGAAAAGCCCCTTGAAATCATTCATATGTCGTTAGTTCGCGCTAAGTTTTTCGACTTACTTGCTGAGCGTAGAGGTCTTAGAAATAATCCGCCCATCTCCTTTTTGGTTGGTTTATTTTCGCTTCTTGAAGGGTTACTTGATCAGTCTATGACAGACATTGTAAAGCAGCTGCCGCTTTCCGATGAGGTTAACGATGCACTACTTGGCAAGAACTTAGAAATGAACAGCTATATGACTTTGGTTCGCGCCTTTGAAAGCGCCCTTTGGATGAATGTTATAAAACAAGCTAAAGTGCTCAATATTGACCAGAAGCAGCTGCATATGCTGTATAACCAAGCCATCATTTGGGGCAATGGAGTGCGCAGCGCTATCTCCTCACACTACCCCCGTGCGATAGCTTAAGTACAAAACTAAGAACACGCCTACTTACCACCAATAACGTCATACAGTGACTTATATATTTTGCACTGTAGGCGTGTAAGTATACTCACGTCTACGACTACTTGGGCTCTATTTCCCTTACATGACGCTGCACAGAGATAAGTGAGCCCAGTAAACCGAGCAGCACCGATAGTCCCAGCATAGTCAGCAATGCAGAACCGGTTAATCCGGTAATGTTGAAATCCTTCTGATACATAGCGGCAAACGTAGTGATGCTGCTATCCATCCACCATAGTATGATAATAACGGCAAACCACGCCATTAGTCCGCCCAATAGGCCATACCAGAAGCCTGTATATAAAAACGGGCGATGGATAAACGCATCGGTTGCGCCAACCAGCTTCATCACTACGATTTCGTCATACTTGTTCAAAATATTCAGACGAATGGTGTTACCAATAATTAGTACAACGGCGATGAAAAGTAGTAATCCTATTAGCGTAACCAAGTCTCTAGCAATATCGATAACGGCATATAAACGCTCTAACCATTCGATATCCAGTTTACCTATATCAACTTCACGCTGCTGTCGCAGTTTATCTAGCAGTGCTTTCGCTGCCGTCGGCGACGCGTGTTTTTCGTTTGGCGTTACTAGCACTACATCAGGCAGTGGGTTTTTCTCTAGATAGGCGATGGCATCGCCCAATCCTGACAAGTGCTGAAATTCTTTAAGCGCATCATCCGCTGGAATATAAACAACGCTGTCTATTTCAGACCAGCTATTTAATCGTGCCACCAGCTGTTGCGAACTTGCCGCGTTGATATCTGGCTTTAAAAACAGAGATATTTCTGAAGCCTGATCCCAGCCTGCTGTAATTTTCTCAGTATTTTTCACCATGATATAAAGCGTACTAGGTAGCGTAATACTCAGGCCTAGTACCCCAATAGTCATTAAAGATGCCAGCGGCTGACGCCACAGCTCTCCAAGACTCGCCAGCGCTTGGCGTACATGGCTGACAAAGAACATCACAATAGATTGAATAAAGCCCACTTTGGCAGAAGACGCCCCTTTTGCACGCCCTTTAAACAAAATACTCATGACCAGGCTCCTTCACTGCTGGCTGAACTTGTGCCATCAAGATCATCAGTAAGGCCATCGGTGATCATTTGACCATTTTTGAGGGTCAGCGTGCGATAACGCATGCGAGCAATCAGCCCTAAATCATGGGTTGCAATAAGTACTGACACGCCCGCTTGATTGAAGTCTTCGAAAAGACGAATAATTTCCATAGAAAGCTTGGGGTCGAGGTTACCGGTCGGTTCGTCTGCCAGCAGTAACGGGGGTTTATTTACTACTGCTCGCGCGATCCCCACTCGCTGCTGCTCACCACCAGACAACGTAATAGGCAGGCAACGCGCTTTATCTCTTAGCCCTACCATTTCAAGCGCAGCTTCTACGCGCTTGCGAATTTCTTTGTGGGTGTAACCCTCAATGACTAGCGGTAACGCCACGTTGTCAAAAACCGACTTGTCCATTAGCAGCTGGTGACTTTGGAAGATCATGCCGATATCGCGGCGTATATAGGCAATATCTCGACGGGTAATGGCGTTAAGGTCATGGCCATTAATAAGAACGCGCCCTACTGTTGGGCGCTCCATTAGGCTGATAAGTTTAAGTAGCGTGCTTTTTCCTGCGCCAGAATGCCCTGTCAAAAAGGCCATTTCACCCGGCGCAATATGAAAATTCACCTTGCTTAGCGCACGTTGTCCGCCCGGATAGGTTTTGCTTACCTGCTCAAACTTTATCATTATTTTTCCCTACCGCTTTGCTGGTTTTAGCTTTCAGGTGTGTCCATTTCGCTAAACAACGCATCAATAAATTCTTGTCCGTCAAACTGGCGTAAATCATCAATGCTTTCGCCAACACCTATATACCTTATAGGAATTTTAAACTTATCGGCAATAGAGAATATAACGCCGCCTTTTGCTGTGCCGTCTAACTTGGTAAGCGTGATGCCTGTTAAGCCCACGGCTTCATTAAACAACTTGGCTTGGCTAATGGCGTTTTGCCCTGTACCTGCATCCAATGTAAGCATAACTTCGTGAGGCGCATTCGGATTAATTTTCTTCATTACGCGAACCACTTTCTTAAGCTCTTCCATCAAGTTGTTCTTATTTTGCAAGCGCCCTGCCGTGTCGGCAATAAGGATATCTGTGCCGCGCGACTTCGCTGCTTCTAGTGCATCGTAAAGTACCGACGCACTATCTGCCCCCGTATGCTGCGCGATAACCGGAATATCGTTGCGTTCTCCCCATACCTGAAGCTGCTCTACAGCTGCGGCTCTGAACGTATCACCTGCAGCAAGCATCACTTTTTTGCCCTGCTGCTGAAACTGCTTAGCCAGCTTACCAATAGTCGTAGTTTTACCTACGCCATTGACGCCCACCATTAAGATAACAAACGGCCCCTCGCTTGCGTCATGCGCCTGCATAACATCAGACAATGGCTGGTTAACTTCCGACAGCATTCCAGACATTCGTTGCTTTAAAATTTCAAGCAGCGCTTCAGCGTCTTTAAGATCTTTGCGCGACGCGCTGTCGGTAAGATGAGTAATGATCTTCTGCGTAGTATCCATCCCCACATCTGCAACTAAAAGCTGAGTTTCTAGGTCTTCGTAAAGCTCATCATCGATAGCCTTGCCCTTGAAAAGACTTACTATGCCGCTACCTAAATTTTCCTTAGTACGCGATAAGCTTTCTCTTAACCGTGCAAAAAGCGATTTCTTCTCTTTAGGTTTGTCTTGGACTTGAGTCTGGGCGTCTGCCTCGGCCTTAGCGCGAGCTTCCGCTTCTTCTTCGGCTTTAGCCTTGGCTTCGGCTTCAGCTTTTAAGCGAGCCTCTTCTTCTGCTTGCGCTTTCGCCTGTGCTTCAGCCTCTGCCTTTAAGCGAGCTTCTTCTTCCGCTTGGGCTTTCGCCTGTGCTTCAGCCTCTGCCTTAGCGCGAGCCTCTTCTTCCGCTTGGGCTTTCGCCTGTGCTTCAGCCTCTGCTTTTAAGCGAGCTTCTTCTTCCGCTTGCGCTTTCGCCTGCGCTTCAGCCTCTGCCTTTAAGCGAGCTTCTTCTTCCGCTTGCGCTTTCGCCTGGGCGTCTGCCTCTGCCTTTAAGCGAGCCTCTTCTTCTGCTTGCGCTTTCGCCTGTGCTTCAGCCTCTGCCTTTAAGCGAGCTTCTTCTTCCGCTTGCGCTTGCGCTTTCGCCTGTGCTTCAGCCTCTGCTTTTAAGCGAGCTTCTTCTTCCGCTTGCGCTTTCGCCTGCGCTTCAGCCTCGGCCTTAGCGCGAGCCTCTGCTTCTTCTTGGGCTTTAGCCTTTGCTTCGGCTTCAGCTTTTAAGCGCGCCTCTTCTTCGGCTTGCGCTTTTTGTTTCTCTGCTTTTTTGTTCTTACTGAACCAGCCAAAAAGTTTCGACATAGTTAGGACAAATCCTTATAAATTCTTTGCAAATTCGGCTACACTTGCCGCCTATTGTATGAACGCATGATACCATTGTCAGCCACTATGAAGCGAGTTTCTCGCCCTACTCGGGCAACATCTTCTGCAAAAAAACGTCATTCTTCTAAAAATGCCAGAGCCCACAGTGCAAATAGCAGCGGGCAAATCCGAATTATTGGTGGACAATGGCGAGGTAGAAAGCTACCTGTGCTTAATGCAGAAGGTTTAAGGCCCACAACCGACAGAAATAAAGAGACGCTGTTTAACTGGTTGATGCCGTACGTAAATAACGCCCGTTGCCTTGATGTTTTTGCTGGTTCTGGCGGTTTAGGCTTAGAGGCACTATCGCGCTATGCTTCACACTGCGACTTTATCGAACTCGATAAGCAGGCCGCTACTCAATTGAAAAGTAATCTCACCTTAGTTAATGCCAGTAATACCGCGGCAACAGGGGTGCATCAAGGTGATGCTTTGAATATATTAAAGGGTATCAGTGACGCGCCTTACGATATTATCTTTGTAGATCCGCCCTTCGCAAAAGGATTAGTCGCTCCCACGCTAGCAGCTATCGTCGATAATAACCTAGTACAAAGCGGCAGTGTTATTTACCTAGAGCACGAAAGCGCTCTCGTTACCCCATTGCTGCCCGCCCACTGGAACATTATTAAAGATAAGCAAACCAGCGCGCTACGCTATATGCTTATAGAAGTGAATTAGGCCGCAACCGTTTATCTGTTACGCGGCGTAATTAAGGTGAAACTCAACGCTTTCTTGTAAAGGGTGGGGCTTGCCTACATCCCTCGAATTAAAGTTCTAGGCCGATATTAGAAATGCCCGCCTCAAGCGCCAGCGCTTTCATTTCATCTGCCGCTTTCGCTGGATACTTGGCTTGCTCTACGTAATCGAGCAATTCGTTTTGCACCTCGACTTCAAATTCCATGAGCGGGTGAACTTTAACGCTCTCGTCGTCGGCTTCTTCTGTGGCAAGTAAGTAGGCCTCTACACTACCCTGAGACAACTTACTAATTACGACGGCACCTTGAGGATCATCCCCCGCCATCAAGTTGAGTAACCCAGCTAACCCAATTGCAGCGTCGATGGCTGGATACACGCCATAATTATCAAATTCACTGGTATCTGGTGTTGCCACCTCTACCTTCTCAAGCTGCACTGCGATATTGGATTTACTTTTAGGCGACTTCAGGGTCTCCCAAACTAAATTTAAGCAATTGCGCAGCGCACTTGCATCACCACTTTCGGTTAAGTCACAAAAAAGGGTGTAGTTAGGCAGCATTCGCTCAAGCAATGCAGCACCAAATGCAACGGCTTTCCAGCCTTCCAGGGCGCGTACTCGCCCAAATGTGTTTAGTTTTTGCTTTGCCATTTACAGTGCTCCAGTGGCATGCATGAAATATGAAGTAACGCCATCAAGCAGCATTTGAATAGCGATCATAACAAGGATCATACCCATTAATCGCTCCATAGCAACTAGACCTCGCTCCCCTAAAATTTTATGAAATACATTTGAAAATAAAAGGATAACAGCGCTTATCGACCACGAAGCGGCAAGCGCTATCGACCAATCAACCATTCTATCTGGTGCCTGATTCGCAAGCAGAATCAGCGCCGCTAATGTGGACGGCCCAGCAATCATAGGAATAGCGAGAGGTACCAGAAACGGCTCTTCACCTACCGCCAATCCGCTGGGGTTACCGGTTGAAGGAAATATCATTTTAAGTGCGATAAGAAACAAAATAATACCGCCTGCTATGCTGACGGTTTCCTGCTCAACGTTCAAAAAATTAAGCACAGATTGCCCGCTGAATAAAAATAGAAATAAGATACCTAGGGCAAACAGTAACTCGCGAATAAGAATAAATTGGCGTCGCTTTGGCTCAATCGATTTAAGCACCGACATGAATACAGGCAAGTTACCGAGCGGGTCCATGATCAAAAAGAGCATGATGGCAGCAGACCAGGTATCCATTTTTAACTATCTCCGGTGTAAGCGTTTGATTGCATAGGCCAACGAGTATAACCCAAGATTGGCTGTGATGGCGCGCAATGGTAAACCAAGCTGACTTAGTTAAAAACACCTTTTAAGGCATGATTGTTTTTCATTTATCTAGAGCCTGCAAAAAATACTCGAAAAATAACGAAAGTGCGCTTTACTAAAGCGTAGGGAGAAGTGTTTGTCATTTCTAAGCGGTGTTTTCGCCTTATTCACGGTCAGAATTCAAACAGCCCAATTGGCTTTTTCTACACCTTTTGGATAATGTCTTATCTCCAGAGCTTTTGATGTAATAGTGGGTAACATCATTTTGTTTAACGTTATGTTCTGCGCTTTGTTCGGCGTTGGAACCTGTTAATCCTCAATAAGAACAACCAAAAATAGGAAATATTGCAATGAGTTTGATGACTGTTAAAGAAGTGGCTGCTTTTCTTGGCGTACAAGAAGTGCGCGTAGAGCGCCTTGAGCGTGAAAGCCTTTTGGTTTCGAAAGATAAAGACACCGACGGTAACCCACTTTTCGACAGTGGCGACGTTGAACGCTATAAAACGCTAGCCGAGCGTTTAGGCGGGATCTAATTTACAGAAAAAGGGCGTGATTTTTTGCAAAGTCACGACCTTTTTATTTTTTTGCGCGAAGCGACGTTAGTTCAAGTAACGCTATTCGCTTTGCCTCTACTCATCCACGTGGCACAACGTGCGACGTTTAAAAATAGAGTAGAGTAGCGTTCGACAGCCATTGGAGGCGTCGAACGCTATTTTATTTATGCACTGAAGTCTTTCAGCATTCTCGCAATTGAGCGAATACCTTTCGCTGTTGCCCCTACCGGCATTTCAGATGTTGCCCCGCCATGGTAAGCAGCGGCTAAATCCAAATGTACCCAGCCTTCTGGCTTAACAAAGCGTGATAAGAAGCCCGCAGCGTTTGATGCACCGCCACCACCGCCACCTTTCATTGGGCGACTGTTTGCTGTATCTGCGAACGCCGATGGACAGCGCTCTGCGTGGAAATCTTCAAGTGGTAGCGGCCAAAAACGTTCGTTTTCTGCCTTTGCTGCTTTAAGCATTTGCTCGCGGGCATTATCATCTAACGAGAATACGCCATGGTAGTCAGAACCCAGTGCAACCACTGCAGCACCGGTTAGCGTTGCTGCATCAATAATTAGCGGTGCGCCCGTCTCTGTTGCCGCCATAAGGCCATCAGCCAACACTAAACGTCCTTCAGCATCGGTATTAACCACTTCAACGGTTACCCCATTTTTATAGGTAAGCACATCACCTAACTTATAAGCGTGACCGCTAATAAGGTTTTCTGCACAGCACAAAATAAGCTGAATACGCTTTTCACTGCCTTGAGAAATAGATAGCCCTAATGCCCCTGTTACCGTCGCTGCGCCGCCCATGTCACATTTCATATCTAACATGCCTTCGCTTGATTTAATGCTGTAGCCACCGCTGTCGAAGGTGATGCCTTTTCCAACTAGCACGGCATCAACTGGCGCATCCGTATTACCTGTTGGGTTGTAATCAAGTACCAGCATTGCAGGCGGACGTTCACTACCGCGGCCCACATTATAAATGCCAATCCAGCCCTGCTCTTTAAGATCTTCACCTACCGTCATTGAGTAGGTTACCTTGTCACCACCGAGTGACTTAAGCCACTGTGCTGCTCGGGTTGCTAAGGTTTCAGGGCTTAGATCTTCAGGTGTTTCGTTTACCAGCTGACGGGTAAATAGTAACGCAGCATATTCTTGCTCTAGCGCTTCTTTGTCAGCCGTTTCGGCCCATTTTATTAACGCTGGTTTGCGCGCACGCGTGAAGCTAAGTGCAAAAGCCCACTGCTGCTCTTTGTGCCAATCACCGCTTAGCGTAACTGCTGGCAGGCTTAAGCCATCTAGCTTTCTCGACGCTTGCTGAATTAAACGCTCATTAATCTTGTCGTCAGGCAGGTGAATAACTGCACCTGATTCAGTGAAAGAAAGCTTAGCACTCTCGCCCCACACTGCTTCAGCACTGTTTCTAGAAAGGCTAACGGTAAATTCTGCCATCGCGTTTTATTCCTTATTACATCGTTATATTATTGCAAAGCACTTTTTGCGCTTGCACAAATGTTTGTTACTCTTTGGCGCCTTGTTTACTGCGCTTGTTGTTCGCTAACCACATACGCTTTGTTCGCTAAGCGCATACGCTATACGTGCTCGTTCAAAAGCACACATATCAATTAGCGAAACACACTAACGTGTTTTCACCTACATTCTAAAAAAGGCGACACATGAAGTTTTCACCTTCCTTATTACGCGGCACCCTTATAAAAAGGTACAAGCGATTTCTTGCCGATGTTGAGTTAGACGACGGCACTATTGTAACTGCACATTGCCCAAATACTGGCGCTATGACTGGCTGTGCTGTTCCTGGATACACTGTCTTTTTAAGTGAGTCCACCAACCCAAATCGAAAACTCAAGTATACATGGGAGCTAGCCCAAACATTTGATGGTCACTTCATCGGCATTAATACGCACAATGCTAATAAACTGGTGGCGGAAGCGCTAGATAACAAGGTGCTAAGCGAATTTTCAGACATCACAGATTGGAAAGCAGAAGTAACACCACCAACCGCCAATAGCCGGTTCGACTTTGCATTAACCCGAAAAAATGCCGAACATCAGAGTGTTACTGAGTATATGGAAGTTAAATCCGTCACCTTAGCAGATGAAAACAAAGGGTTCTTCCCCGACGCAGTCACTCAACGCGGCGCGAAGCACTGTTTAGAACTTGCTCGTTTATCTGACAGTGGTATAAAAACCAATCTATTATTCTGCGTACAACACACCGCCATCGAAAGTGTACAAGTGGCCGAGCATATTGATCCAACTTATGCAGAAAGCGTAAAGATTGCCGCAAACGCTGGCGTAACGGTTTTGGCGGCAAGCTGTATAATAGACGAACAAAAAATCCTATTAAATCAAATACTCCCTTTGATTTTATAAAAAATAGGTTGATTTTTTTCATTTCGCCTTCATATTTGCGCCTTGTTTTAGTGGGAGAACGCACTAATGCGTTTGCTGGTAGCCAGCGGGCTAAATGAAAAAACACCTGGCTAATTTATGAATGCAATACACCAGCATAATAATTACATAGACACGATTGATTGCCTGAAGTTGTCGAGTCTGATATAGATATCGGTCCAATCAGGACAAGATGGATGTCGTAGTGTAGGAGATGTGGCAGATGCCAACAGGAAAAGAAACAAAATCCCTAGGACTATTAGCGCTGGCAGGTTTACAGCCGTACGAGCCAAAAGCTGACGAAGAGTACATGGGCGAGCCCCAAATGGAGCACTTCCGTCTATTGCTTAAAGCATGGCGCAACCAACTTCGTGAAGAAGTTGACCGTACAGTAACGCACATGAAGGATGAAGCAGCAAACTTCCCTGATCCTGTAGACCGTGCAGCTCAAGAAGAAGAGTTCAGCCTTGAGTTACGTACACGTGACCGTGAGCGTAAGCTAATAAAGAAAATTGAAAAAACGCTTAAGCGAATTGAAGAAGACGATTTCGGCTTCTGTGACCAGTGTGGTATCGAAATTGGTATTCGTCGCTTAGAAGCTCGTCCTACAGCAGATTTATGTATCGACTGTAAGACCATGGCTGAAATTAAAGAAAAACAACTTCAAGGTTAAGTTACTAGCCTCGATTACGTTGATATAGAAAGCCTCATCCCGAAAAGATGGGGCTTTTTGTTAAGCCTTTATTATGCATAACCACTATGTAGGGCGCTTTGCTCCCTCTCCATCCGGCCAACTTCACTTCGGTTCGTTAGTTACCGCTGTTGCCAGCTACCTAGATGCCAAAAGCCATAACGGAAAATGGCTGCTACGCATGGAAGATATAGACGAGCCGCGCTGTATTGAAGGTGTAGATAAAGACATACTCACTACCCTAGAAGCCCACGGCCTGTATTGGGACGGCGACGTCATCTATCAAAGCCAACAACATGCCCGTTATCAAGCGGTTCTCGATGACTTACTTACACAACAAAAAGCCTATTTTTGTACCTGCACACGTAAGCAAATTAAAGCCATGGGCGGTGTTTATAACGGCCACTGTCGAACTGAGCCAGTGCACTCCAACACACAGGATTGTGCAGTTCGTTTAAAAGTAGATACTCAACTTGAAGCCTTTGATGACGTGCTTATGGGCAAAGTTATGCCCTCTAATTCAAGCTCCGATTTAATAGCCGAAGACGTAGTACTGAAACGTCGAGACGGCTTATTTTCGTATAACCTTGTCGTGATTTTAGATGACGTATTTCAGCAAGTTAACCATGTCATTAGAGGGTGTGATTTAATTGATGTCACGCCTTTACAGCGCGCCGTATATCACACGCTGGGCTATTCTACTCCTGAATACGGTCACGTGCCGGTCGCTGCCGTGGCACCAGGCAGAAAACTAAGTAAACAAAACCGTGCAGCGCCAGTTAAAAACGAAACAGCTTTAGATAATCTCGTGCGTGTGATGCACTTTTTAGGCTTTTCCTTTCCAAATGCCTCAGAATTTGGTGATATTGATTCGGCGCTTAAGACGGCTATTTCAATGTGGAATAGGAAAAAAGTAGTGAAAACATCCGAAATTATTGTTCCACAGCATGAATCCACTTATTATAGCGAACCTTTATAGTCTGCGGAGATACCATCATCATTCATCGTGTTTTTAAATCTGTTAAGCGCGCTTTTTCAAAAGAGAGTTCGTCTCCTAACGCTTTAAAGCCAAGGACTATGACCCGTGGAGAACACGGTATATCTCGCGAAGACGTAAGCGCAAATGCATTAAAAGTAATGTATCGCCTTAATGGAGCTGGCTTCGAATCCTATTTGGTAGGAGGCTGTGTACGCGACATTTTGATGGGTCACGAACCAAAAGATTTCGACGTGGTGACGAACGCCACACCTGAACAAATTAAAGGCTTGTTCAGAAATTGCCGCCTTATCGGCAGGCGCTTTCGTTTGGCCCACATTGTGTTTGGCCGTGAAATCATTGAAGTAGCCACGTTCCGCGGGCATCACCAAGAGACGGACGAAGACGAAAACCTTCCCAAAGGCAAGGCTGTCGCAAAGCGCGACGCTCACGGTCAATTAGTACGCGATAACGTATTTGGCACCATTGAAGAAGATGCTGAACGCCGTGACTTTACCTTTAACGCCATGTATTACAGCGTGGCAGACTTTACGGTAAAAGACTTCGCTAATGGCTTAGCCGCCATAGAAAAACGAGAAGTTGAGCTTATTGGCGACCCGGAAACACGCTACCGTGAAGATCCGGTACGCATGTTACGTGCGGTGCGCTTTGCCGTTAAGCTTGGCATGCGCATTGAAGCAAAAACTGCTGCACCGATTAAATCTCTGGCCAACCTTTTACAGAACATTCCACCTGCGCGCTTGTTTGAAGAAACCCTTAAACTGTTTTTATCGGGTAAGGGAGAAGAAACTTTCTTAATGCTGCACGAATACGGCTTAATCGAGCCTTTGTTCCCTCAGCTAACGCCGTTTTTGAAAGATGAAAACAGCCGTGAAATGCAGTTTGTACGTCGCGTACTTGCCAATACCGACGAACGTATTAATAGCGACCAGCGAGTTACGCCAGCGTTCCTTTACGCCGCACTACTCTGGTATCCAGTTGAGGAAGAGTCACAACGCTTACAAAGCGAGTCTGGCTTAAATGCTCACGACGCATTTAATATTGCGTCAGGCGAGGTTATCGCACGTCAAACACAACGTATTATGATCCCTAAACGCTTCTCTACCGTGGTTCGGGACATCTGGATTTTACAGCAACGCCTACCTAAGCGCTTTGGCCGTCGCGCTTTCCAATTGCTCACGCACCCTAAATTTAGAGCTGGCTATGACTTTTTACTTGCCCGCGGCCAAATTGAAGGTGGCGATCTATTAGAGCTAGCTCAGTGGTGGACGCACTTCCAGCACGCTGACAACGGTAAGCAGAAAGGCATGCTTAACGCCCTTCGCAAAAGCGAAGGCGGCGCAAAAGGTGCCCCGCGTAAGCGCAAGCGTAAACCAGCGAAGCGAGGTCCTGATGCATAAAGAGCACGTTTACATTGGTGTAGGTAGCAACCTCGGCGATAGCCAGGGAAAAGCCCAGCGCGCGTTTGATGCGATAGGTCAAATAGAAGACACCCGCGTACTTAAAACCTCTTCACTTTATTCCAGTAAACCGATGGGGCCGCAAGACCAACCTGACTATATTAACGCGGTGTGCTTAATTGAGACCTCGTTAAAGCCCCACGGCTTATTGAAGCAGCTGCAACGCATAGAGCTGGAAGAAGGCCGTGAGCGCAAAGGTGAGCGCTGGGGACCACGCACGTTGGATTTGGATATTTTGTTGTACGGCAGCGAAACTATCGACACCGCAGACTTAATCATTCCCCATTACGGCATGGCAGAACGCGAGTTCGTTATGGTGCCGCTGTTTGAAATTGCGCCCAATATGGTTATGCACGATGGCAAACCCATCTCGGCATGGGTCGCTAACTGCTCGCTGGATGGACTTCGTCGCCTGCGCTCTTCCAATTAGCGGCAAAATCCGTATAGTTCGCCACACGATACCAACAATATCAATCTGAGACATGTCATGAAGAAAGTAACTGTATCGGGCTTGCTTAAGAAAAAGCAGGCCGGGGAAAAGATCACCTCTTTAACCGCTTACGACGCCAGCTTCGCCAAAATGTTCGACGAACAAGGCGTTGACGCCCTTCTTATTGGCGACTCTTTAGGCATGGTTCTTCAAGGTGAAGACGACACCCTACCGGTAACCATCGATGACATAGCCTACCACACGAAAAGTGTGCGTCGCGGTACTGAACGCGCCTTCGTATTAGCCGATATGCCGTTTATGTCTTACGCCACTTCTGAGCAAACCTACGCCAACGCAGCAAAGCTTATGGCTGCAGGTGCAAGTATGGTTAAGATGGAAGGTGGAAGCTGGTTGTGCGACACCATCAAAGGCTTAAACCTGCGCGGCGTCCCTGTGTGTGGCCATTTAGGCTTAACGCCTCAGTCAGTGCACGTATTCGGTGGTTTTAAAGTACAAGGCCGCGAAGCGAGCCAAGCTGAAAAACTGCTTAGCGAAGCGAAAGCGTTGGAAGAAGCCGGTATTCAGTTATTAGTGCTTGAGTGCGTGCCTTCATCGCTAGGCAAAGCGGTTAGCGAAGCCCTAACCATACCGGTAATCGGTATAGGCGCAGGCAAAGATACCGACGGTCAAATTCTGGTGATGCACGACATGTTTGGCATCAGCGCAAACTATATGCCGAAGTTCTCAAAGAACTACCTTGTAGAAACCGGCGATATGCGCAAAGCCGTATCAAAATATATTGAAGATGTGCAAAGCGGTGCGTTCCCATCGGCTGAACACAGCTTCGAGTAACGAGGTAAATTATGAAGGTGGTTGATAGTATTTCAGCATTACGCAGCACGGTGAACGCATGGCGACGTAATGGTGAAACCGTAGGTTTTGTACCCACTATGGGCAACCTGCACGATGGTCATCTCAAACTAGTTAAAAAGGCGAAAGCGCATAACGACAAAGTGGTAGTTAGCATTTTTGTTAACCCCATGCAGTTTGGCGCGAACGAAGATTTAGACGCCTATCCACGCACTATCGAAGAAGATAAAGCCAAGCTGACTTCAGTGGGTGCAGACGCGGTGTTTTTACCTAGCGTTGCGGAAATGTATCCGGCGGGACTGGACGCGCAAACTTTTGTTGAAGTACCCGGCATTTCAGGCTCTCATTGTGGCGCGAGTCGCCCAGGCCACTTTCGCGGCGTAGCTACCGTGGTGACCAAGCTTTTCAACATGGTACAGCCAGACGATGCGTTTTTTGGTGAAAAAGACTTCCAACAGCTACAAGTTATTCGCGCGTTAGCTCGCGATTTATCAATGGCAGTGAAGGTTCACGGGGTGCCTACTGAGCGCGAGACGTCAGGCCTAGCAATGAGCTCTAGAAATGGTTACCTAACAGACACTGAAAAAGCGACGGCGAGTGCTATTTTTGCAGAAATGCAGCGCTTAAAAGCGGGCATAGAAAGTGGTAACACCGACTTTGTTCAGCTTGAAAATGCCATGGTCAGTAACCTTGAAGCAAAAGGCTTTAAGAAAGACTACTGTCAGGTAGTTAACGCCGCCACCTTTGAACCAGCTAGCAATAGCGACAAAGAATTAGTTCTGCTTGTTGCTATGTTTATGGGCAAGACGCGCTTAATTGATAATATGCAAATTACGCGAGATTAAGCGTAATACCAATCCTCGCGGATAATCTCGAACTACAAAAGAAAGCGCCCGATGCATGACTCCTAAACAGAGCCTGTATCGGGCGTTTTTTGTATGTTGCTGTTAACGTCAGCTATTAGAGTCCGCTGTTAAGACGCAACGGTTTCTGTTTCGCGAACAAAATCCATTAGCTCTTTCCAAGCCTGTGTCTCTTTCGCAATTAAGTGTTGCTCAGCCAAAATTGCTGCCAGGTCGTTATGGCTAGTAAGCGGATTCGCTAACACTACGCGAAACACGGTAATACACTGGGAAGGGTAATCAGGCGCTTCCAGGCGAGTACGAGACACAAAAGACTTACCTGCTTCACGCTGCTGCTTTTGTACCGCAACAACAAGGGCGTCAACCTTCTCATTAATAGCGTTGCGGGTTTTAGCATTCACATGCTTCAGCTTTTCCTGCACTTCAGCGGGACAAACGCGATAGGTCAACAGTGATAGAATAGGTGTGGTCGTCAATTCAAAGTCTTGGGCTTTATCAATCATCTGCGCAAAGTCTTTGGCTTTATCAATGCTGCGATCAATAAGTAGCTCGTACCCTTTGCGACCGAATATATGCAGCGCCGAGTACACCATCATGGCCATACCGTTTCGGGAGCCTTCCAGCGTGGTAGCACCTAAGTCTTTAGAGCCTGCACGCAAAATATATTGGGCGTGATGTCTTACCGCATTGGCGTTTTGTGGGTCTTTGAAAAGCGCCATTCCTGCGCCCATGGGCACGTACATTTGCTTATGTGCATCAATAGTGACAGAGTCTGCGCGTTCAATACCTTTTAGTCTGTCGCGATAGCGCGCCGAGAATAGCGTAGCGCCGCCCCAGGCTGCGTCTACATGGAACCAGCAGCCTAACTCTTTGGCTACGTCAGCTAGCTCGTCTAGCGGGTCTACGTGCCCTGTTTCGGTGGTGCCGCCTACCCCAACGATAGCAAGAAGCTTATTGCCTTCCTCTTGATAACGTTTACCAATGCGAAGGGCTTTTGCTGGATCTAGGGTTTGCTTTGGCGCGGGCACAGTTAATAATTGTTCGCGGCCTAACCCCAATACATCCACTGCCTTTGACAGCGAGTAATGCCCACGTTTACTGCACATCACGCCTAAATTGTTAATGTTGTAGTGACGATAGGCAGCGGCAAGACCTGCTTTTGCCACGCCAGAAAACCCTTTTTGTGGGCCTAGTAGTTTGTTGCGAGCCACCCATAAGGCAGTGATGTTGGCAATGGTTCCGCCAGAACAAAATGCCCCCAAAGAATGGGCCGCACTGTGTAGATGGTTGTCGTAAAAGCTTTGAGGCTGATCGTACACAAGGTTGTGCATCATACCCAATACTTGACGTTCTAGCGGCGTGAAAGCTTTAGACGTTTCTATTTTAACCAAGTTCTGGTTAAGCCCGACCATTAACTTAGAAAGCGGCAGGTGAAAATAGGGCAACGCTGAGGTCATGTGACCAATAAAGGTAGGCGAGTAAGTATTAACTGAATGCGCAACAAGCTTATCTAACAAGCTTTCAGCATGAGTAGACACAAACTCGGGTGACTCAGGCACCTTGGAGTCTGAAAAGTCTTTTTCAATTTCTTCTAACGACGTCTTTTTTGTCACTACGTGCTGCGACAAAAAATCTAAGATATTGTCAGATAAATGCTGCTCTATTTGAGCCAGCTTTGAGTCTTTGTGTTCAGGCTTGGTAAAGACCCTAAACAGGTGCTCTAAACTAACTTGCGCTTCACCCACTCAACACACCTCATACTTAAAACAATCACACATTTCGCTTACATTTATTGGGCGAAATCAACAGGCGGTTTTGTAGGACACCGGCCTGACACTTACTTTTCCTTTTAGCCAAATAGCATTCGACACAATTACTTTGCGACTGGTGCAGCTATTTATCCAACATATCCCTTAACGGTACATCGGCTGGGCTAATGCGCGTTGACGCGGTCCATTCGTTGCCAAACCTGAAAACTTATCACAATACTTTCAGGGTGTCGCACTTTACATCAGATTGCAATGCTCGCCAAGGGTTAGCGCACGGCATTTAAGCGACTATTAACGTTTTATTACATGCAAAATATTTATGAAGCGGTTAACTCTGCACACGTATTTAAACGAATTCCCCCGAATTTTGTACCGCAAATTTTATCAGTCTCTACTATATTTAATTTATGAATAGTACCAACACGAGTCTCTCGTATTGGTTTTCCATCTTCTAATTGCGAGCCTAAGTAGCCATTGAACTCACATTCAAGCATTCATCGCTGCGATAAAGTACTGCTTCAAAGCAAGGGGGTCTGTTTATGCCCATTCGTGAAATTTCCGAGGATTTCTCTATCGATGATATCGTGCCTTATTTTCAACCCATCGTTGACTTACAAAGCCAAGGAGTATGGCGCTACGAGTGCCTGGCACGCTTGATAACCCGAGGTGATAAGACTTTTTTACCTAGCGAATTTCTCTACCTTATAGAGCGCGAACAACACGTAAATACGCTTGCAGCGAGCATGTTTGTGCAATGTGCCAGCTATTTTCACGACGTTAATATCCCTTGGAACATCAATATAACTGCCAATGACCTTCACAATGTAGAGCTTACTAATACCCTCATCACCCATTTAGCAAGCTATCCCACCCCGGAGCGTGTAAGTATAGAAGTGAGTGCTTCTACTGCCCTATCCAATCCGAAAAGCCTTACCGCATTTATCGAAAAAAGCATGCATGTGGGGCTGGGCGTTTTCATCGACAACGTTGGATCATGCCCAGGTAACATACGAGCGCTTATGAACTTGCCGGTTCGGGGGATTAAGCTCGCTGGCGGGCTAATTAAACACTATGACGAACAAGAGGCAGTGAGGGAATATGTAGACTATCTGCTGTCGCTATGTGAACGCCATGGAGTAAGCACTATTGCCGAGCACGTAGAAGATGAGGCGCATCTAGAACGCGTAAAACGCCTGCCCATTCGTTATGCACAGGGATATGTGTTTAGTCCGCCTATGGCGAATGTGCGAAGTGCCACTGCGCGCCATTAACAAGCGAATTATACGAATTTGAATAACAAACGGGGCGAGATTTTCATCTCACCCCACTTTTATCAGCTTTCAGTATTTCTTGCTGCTATAGCAGACTCAGCCTTCTTCGCTACGGCAGTTAAGCTGCCAGCACGATTGACCGCTCCCTCGGTACTTTCGCTCAAACGGCGTCATGTGATCATCGCCAGTAACTTCAGATAAATCAGATACCATGCCGTAATGTTTAGCCGCTTGCGCAAATTCCATTAGATAAATAAGCCAGTTGCTACGCACTTCAATATTTGGAGTGATCGCCATCAGGTCCACCATGGCCGCACTACCGTGCCAGCGCTTTTGAACTTGTGTCTTTTTAGGATAGGGGTTGGGATACAGCAGAAAGTGCTGAGTCACGTTCCAATTAGACTGCTTTACTAAGCGCCAAAAGTCGTTCACATCGGCACGAATAACCCGATAGTTGTCTTGCTGTGCGCTGTAATGTTCATGTTTATCCACCCGCAGCGCCGACTTATCGATACCGATAACACGCGCATCGGGGTTTGCTCTTGCAATATTCGCCGTACTTTCGCCAACGCCGCAGCATGAATCTAAAATGATCTCGCCGCTAAAGCCATCAAGCCACGCGCTGACATCATCAAACGCAGCTTGTGTATGGTCGCTAATCGGTCGCTTATTTTCACTCGCTTGGTACTTTTTCACTAAGTCGTCTAACTTATCGTGAATACCTACCTGCGATGTTGTGATTTCTCTAGAATTACCGCTGGCCATTAGCTACGAATACCTTTACCCGTTTTAAGTAGGTAGTACGCCACACCAAATAGCAGTGCATTAAAGCCCACTAACAAGGCAAGCGACAAGGTTACATTTACGTCAGAGACCCCTAAGAATCCATAACGAAACCCGTTGACCATATACACAACAGGGTTCGCCTTACTCACCCACTGCCAGAATTCAGGCAATAGGGTAAGTGAATAAAACACACCACCTAAGTAAGTTAACGGTGTTAATACAAACGTTGGAACCACGCTAATATCATCAAAGGTCTTCGCAAATACCGCATTAATTAAACCCGCAGTCGCAAACAAGGTAGAAGTGAGTAACAACGTGAGCGCAATAATGCCCAAATTGTGTATTTGAACATCAACGAAAAACAGCGACACTAAGGTAACGATAATACCTATCAGTATGGCGCGGGCCACGCCGCCGCCCACATACCCAAGAATGATGACCGAAGTGGGTACTGGTGACACCAACAGCTCTTCAATATTGCGCTGAAATTTAGCACTAAAAAATGAAGAGGACACGTTGGCGTAGGAGTTTGTGATCACCGACATCATAATAAGGCCGGGCACAATAAACTCCATGTAAGTAAAGCCGCCCATTTCGCCAATACGGTTGCCGATGAGGCTACCGAATATCACGAAGTACAAACTCATTGTAATAGCTGGCGGCACAAGGGTTTGTACCCATATGCGCAAAAAGCGCGTACATTCTTTTATCCAAATAGTGGTTAGCGCCACATAGTTTTGCTTAAACCAACCCACGTTTTCTTCTGTGTTCATTTGTGTACTTTCAGTTTTCATGTTTTTCACCTTTACCTGCTGTGGGTTTAGCCAGCTTGCTTCGCTGATTCAACTAAACGCACAAATAGCTCTTCAAGGCGATTTGATTTATTGCGCATGCTCATTACTTGAATACCCTTTTCACTTAGCTGGGTGAAAACCGGGTTCAATCCTTCCGTTTTCTCAACATCAACTTCAAGGGTATGGTCGTCAATCAAACGGTGTTCAAAGCCCGTTAGTAGGTCATCTGTCGTCGTCATGCCATCTGGAATTTTGATATCCAACACAAAGGTTTCTAGGCTTAGTTTAGACAATAAAGCTTTCATGCTGGTGTTCTCGACAATGGTGCCCTTGTTAATAATGGCGATATTGCGACACAGCATTTCTGCTTCTTCAAGATAGTGGGTAGTGAGGATAATCGTGATCCCCTGACGGTTAATCTCTTCTAAGAAACCCCACATAGAGCGGCGAATTTCAATATCTACGCCCGCGGTTGGCTCATCTAAAATAAGCAATTTCGGCTCATGCATGAGTGCTCGAGCAATCATCAGTCTTCGCTTCATACCACCCGATAGCTCACGCGCGCGGGCATCGCGTTTTTCCCACAGGTCGAGCTGAGCAAGGTATTTTTTAGCACGCTCTTTCGCAATACTGCGCGGTACGCCGTAGTAACCTGCCTGATTCAATACAATTTGCAGTACAGTTTCAAATTGGTTGAAATTGAACTCTTGTGGCACCAGACCAATGCAGGCTTTGGCTTGCTCTTTTTGCGTTGTGAGGTCATAACCAAACACCGACACACTGCCATTGGTTTGGTTTACAAGTGAACTGATAATACCAATAGTGGTAGATTTACCCGCCCCATTTGGGCCAAGTAATGCAAAGAAGTCTCCTTCTTGTACTGTAAGGTCGACGCCTTTTAGTGCCTGTACGCCACCTTTGTAGGTTTTGGTTAACCCTTTAATGTCCAACGCTTTCATGATTTGCCCGTAGTGAGAGTGTGATCACTAAGACGTATTGACCTTTGATGCAAACCAAAGGTCAGCACGCCCTAATTAACTTTAGTGAGATGCAGTTATCTGTCGCTAACAACTTACAACCAACGAAGTGTAACCTAGTTCATGCTAGTAAATGAATACACTCGCGTTTAGTGGTTGCTTTAAACAGTTTAAGCTTTCGTCTTCTAAATGAGAGCGAAAACGCCTTTTTTCAACCCCAATAAAAAAGCGCCGCGTACCGTTGGGGTAGTACGCAGCGCAAAGGGTAGCTTAATACCAGTCTGAATAGATAATTGAGACTTTTACGTAGAAGTTCAGCCTTACCGCTTCCACGGCACTGTTTTCCCCTCTCCTAGTCTTTGAAGAGGCTTCTACAGTGCAATCCGCCTCGCTTGCCTGGCACTTAAAAAAAGTAGTGCGCTAAACTCGACGGACAAATACTATTAAACCCGTTATTAATGGCAAAAAAAGCGCGTAATTGTGGAAATGTGGTGGTGATTTAGCTTACCTATAGATTTAGCACGTGAAGCTGCACGCCAAGCGTTTTATTAATCCGCGCTTGGGGACGCTTGTGTGGGGCTGCCGCCAAAGATAAAGTTCACGCTAAGCCCCTCAAATATGGCGTAAATGAGGCAGGCTTGAGGATTTTATGCCGAACTTAGGCAATAGCTGTCATTCATAGGTATAGTGTGCGCTCTATCAGAATTATATTTGCGGGTTAATGTATGCCAAAGACAATTGCATTAGTGGAAGATGACGCGGCCATTCGCGAAAATTACATTATGGCGCTTAAAGCGCAGGGCTATAGCGTGAATGCCTATGAGGACAGGCCTTCTGCTGCTGAAGCGTTTAACCACACCTTACCCGACTTAGCCATTATCGATATTGGTTTGAAAGATGAAATTGAAGGGGGCTTTATGCTGTGTCAGCAACTGCGAGGCCTATCACAAACCCTACCTATCATCTTTTTTACTGCACGAGATAACGATGTAGATACTATCAGCGGCCTTAGAATGGGCGCGGACGATTACCTGACTAAAGATATCAGCATGGCTCACCTGCTTGCGCGAATTGCAGCCTTGTTCAGGCGTACAGATTTACTTGCCGCTCCAACAGAGCAAAAAGATGAGCTAAAAGTGGGCGACTTAAAAGTAGACGTGTCCAGAATGACGGTAAGCTGGCAGAACCAGCCCGTTTTGTTAACGGTAACAGAGTTTTGGATGCTGCATGCGCTCATTAAGCGCCCTGGTCATGTGAAAAGCCGCCAACAGCTAATGGATGAGTCCAGAATGGTGGTAGACGACACCACCATTACTTCGCATATCAAACGTATGCGTAAAAAGTTTGTGCAGCTTGACCCTAACTTCGATCATATCGACACCGTGTACGGCATGGGATATCGCTGGCAGCTGTAGCGGGCTTTCGACTAAAACTGCGTTTCGTCTGATTAAAAGATAAGGGCAACCGACTAAAAACATGGGATTTCGCTTTTCAATACGCCTTCAGCTTATGGTGCTGTCGCTGTTCTTATTCACCATACCCTACTTAGGTTATAACTATGTGTGGGAGCTTGAGCAGTATCTGCGAAACGGTCAAGAACAAACCATGATTGGCACGGCACGAGCTGTTGCCACTGCCCTTCACGAGCGTCCCGCTTTATTTGATAGCCAATCAGCGTATCTTCAAGACGTGCGCCCCGGAACAGATCTTTACGCGCCACCTATCCCGTCCCCCATTCGACTGGATGGCGAACTTAACGACTGGCAGCAAGTCAGCGAGTTAATGAGTGAGTATGGCAGTGGCGAAGTTATTGAGTACTACAATGGCTACGCGGGAGAACCCACTAGCTTATCGTTTAAGCATATGGTGGGGCGCTACGGTCAATTTCTGTATGCCATGTTTGAAGTCAGTGATGACGTGCTGCTGTGGCGACAACCCAATAGTTTAAGCGTGGAGACTGGCGACCACTTACTTGTGGGCATGGAAACTCCACAGGGAGAATTAGCAAGGTATGTTGTCGCCCCTTATGAAAGTGGCTGGGTAAATGCGTACAAGCTCGCAGATAACACAACGACAACTCGGGCGGTAGAGAACGCGCTCTCTATTCAAGGCCGATGGCAAGAGACTGCCACGGGCTACAACATTGAACTGCGCTTTCCGCTATCAATGACCACAGGCGGCTTAGCATTTTCAATTGTCGATGTGGACGACAGGGCAAGTCGATTGAAGCAGTACGCGTTAGGTACGGCGAATACAAAAGAGCTCGCTGAATTAGGTACTGTTATCACTCCTTCCCCTGAAATTGAGCGCATTCTGGCAGGTTTAAAATATGCCGATTCACGGGTTTGGGTTGTAGATAAGCACAAGCGGGTACTCGCCCGCGCTGGTGACATTCAATCGGCCACTGGTATTGAAGTAGATGAAAAAGAAACCTCTTCAAATGCAATTTGGCACTGGGTTGAAAGTGAGTGGTTACTTCCACTTTATTATCAAATTCTTACACGGCCACCGGCCGACTTTATTGACGAGCTAGACGATGCTTATGCATTGGTAGGGCAGGATTTAGGCACTGCGCTGAATGGCCAACCCGATTCACTATGGCGTTTGTCACCCGATAACAAAGCCATAGTACTTTCCGCTGCCTACCCTATTTTTATTGAAGGCAACGTAATGGGGGCGGTTATTGTAGAGCAAACCACCAATGGTATTCGTACGTTGCGGAACCGGGCGTTGGAACAGCTCTTTCACGTGATTTTAGCAGTGATGACCATGGGTACTTTAGGGTTACTGCTGTTCGCTACGCGAATTTCAAACCGCATTCGCTCCCTTCGCGATAACACCGAAGCGGTGATAGATGATAATGGCAAAATCATTGGCACCCTTCCGGTTTCAAATCAGCGTGATGAAATTGGTGACTTATCCCGTTCATTTGCGGATGTGCTTTCGCGGTTACAGCAGTACAACTCCTATTTAGAAAACATGGCGTCCCGCTTGTCTCACGAACTTAGAACGCCCATTGCCGTGGTAAAATCGTCGCTGGATATGCTGACTCAGGTTAATGACGCCGACCAACAAGCCGTTTTTGTTGAAAGGGCGCAATCAGGGGTGAACCGCCTAAGCACAATATTAAACAGTATGAGTGAAGCCACCCGATTAGAGCAGGCCATTCAACAAGAAGATTTAGAACCATTCGACTTAGTTAAGGTGATATCTGGGTGTATTGCTGGTTACGAACATGCCTATAGCCATCGACGCTTTAGTTTTACCCACAATACTGATACTGCGCGCATACTTGGTTCCCCTGAACTTACGGCTCAAATGTTCGATAAAATTATCGCTAACGCCGTAGATTTCAGTGAAAAAGAAAGTGAAATCCAAGTCAGTATCACGGTTAAGGACAAGCAAGCTGAGCTAACCATTAGTAATACCGGGCCGCTTCTTCCTGAAGGAATGAGGTCTCAGTTGCTTCAGTCTATGGTGTCGGTGAGAAAAGAAAACGATGTGCAAAATGCCTCTTCACCGCACTTGGGGCTAGGGCTTTACATTGCCAACATCATAATGACCTTCCACAGAGGTCAGTTATCTTTATTCAATCGGAAGGATAGTACAGGTGTAGTCGTCAGCGCGCGCTTTCCTTTGATGTAAATGAATGAAAAAAACGTCCAACTCGGTCTATAGTTAAAGTCTAACAAACTTTGCTACATAGATAGCGAAAGCCGAGCACATACTTCATACCAGTCCGCATAGGTTATTATCTAAACGGATTGGTATTGAATAGGCTATACGTAGTCATATGCTTTCGCGTCAACAAAGGACGCATAGCGCTTTGCCTTTCTGTCTAAGGCTAAAGCCATTATAAAGAATGAATTACAATGCAAAAAAACAACACGTTATTGATTAAATCCATGTCATTTGCGCTTTCTATTTTCTTTACTTCTCATCGAAGGGCGAGCACGTTCAACATAACCAGTTTTATCACAGGTACATTCACATCGAGCGCTCTCTTACTAGCCGGCGTTACCCTTTCATGGGCACATGCCGCTGATACATCCTTATCAGCAACGCCAAGCATTTCGATATACGTTAGCGACGCCAATGGGGAGCCTGTGAAAGATATGGTGTTAACCCTAACGCCTAACTTTACGCTTGCATCAACACCACAGCGTGAAGAAGAGCCCGCCATAATGAATCAAATCGATAAACAATTTGCGCCTCACGTGCTTGTTGTTCAATCAGGCACAGATATTTCGTTTCCAAACGCAGATAATCTTTTTCATCACGTGTATTCTTTTTCGCCTACAAAACAGTTTGAGCTAAAACTCTATAAAGAGTTTACCGCTGAACCGCTTCGCTTTGAGCAAGCTGGTATTGTAGATATTGGCTGCAATATTCACGACTGGATGCTGGGCTATATTGTGGTAACCGACAGTCCATTTTTCGCAAAAACCGATGAAGAAGGCGTAATGAATGTTTCACTTCCGGTGGGCGAGTACAGTGTTATGACCTGGCACCCGCAGCAACCTGATGTGAAACTATTTAACAGCGCAACATTGCATATCACCAACTCACAAGAATACAAATTTGTTCTTGATGCAGTTTTCAGTGACGATGACTTCGACGAAGGATTTGGCGATTATTAATGCGTAATGTCTTTGCCTTAACCGTCTGTTTGCTTTGCACGAGTTTGCCACTTCAGGTTCACGGAGAAACCAAGGCCCTAGTAAGAACAAGCTTTGTGGCAAAAGATGATTCGCGGAGCTTTCAGCAAATGGGAGCCGGCCATCAGCGTTATGAAAGTAACGGTATACAGCTCTCTCATGCTGTAGTAATAGCTGACTTTATGTTAGCGGATAGTTGGTCGGCAGTTGGCGTCATCAATGGTTATAGCGATGGGGAACAAAAGGTTGGATTTTCCGAACTTTATCTAAAATATCGCCCGTTAGTCGCATCCAGCATAAAGCCTGAAGTAAAAATAGGGGCATTTTTTCCCGCACTCTCAGCGGAAAATACCGACGCGGGTTGGTTATCGCCTCATTTTCTGAGTAACTCAGCAATTAATAGTTGGGTGGGTGAAGAACTAAGAACGGGCGGTATCGAAGTAAGTCTACGACAAAATGGCAGGCAAATAAGAAGCCACTGGTCATGGAAAGTATTAGGCAGCGTGTTCAAAGGTAATGATTCCACCGGCACTCTGCTTTCTTGGCGAGGGTTTGCCCTTCACGACAGGCAGTCCGTTTATAATGATCGCGTAAACTTCCTCCCCATTCCCGGCGTCGTCGATGAAGATAAGTTAAACGCACCGGCATGGACTGAACCCTTCAGGGAAATTGACAATCGGTTTGGGTACTACGTAGGAGTTCACTTAGCCTATGCTAGAAAGGCCGAGTTGCGTTATTACTATTACGACAATAATGCAGACCCGAACATTGTTGACCCTGACCGTATTTATGCCTGGCATACGCGCTTTCATTCATTAACACTCCGATACTTACCACGACCTGAGTTAACGGTGTTTTCTCAAGTGCTACTAGGTGACACTTTGATGGGGGAGCATATCGTAGACAACGATTTTTCCAGTGCGTATATCGGTGCGGCATACAACCTAAAGCAATTGGGCTGGGAAGATTTAACTTTAGCCATGCGTGGGGACTGGTATCAGGTGGTAGATAACGATGATGTTATGTATGACCCGAATGGAAGCAGAGGTAACGCCTTTACCGTTAGCGTAAGGTACGACATTACCTCTTATTTATCCGTTAGCACAGAATGGCAATTAAATTCAGGGCATCAGGAGAATTTGCGTTTTTTCCAATCCGACGAGGACTATAGAGAGCAACTATTTCAACTGGCATTCACTGTAACTCTGTAGCGACGCGACTGTTGTTCAGTCCTACCCTTTCGCCACTTCAATTAAATCAAATTTTGTTTCGCTGTCACCTTTCACCATCACCTGACACTGTCCCCAAGAGCTTGGAATTTGCCAAACATGCGCTTCGGCAACCGTGAATTTTTCTCGATGAGTATCACAACGGACTTCAACGGTATCAAGTTCGCCTAGGATGTTGCCAAAAGCAAACTTACTTCGCACAAGAGTGTGGAACCAATTCCCATCACTTCCTATCGTTACGGGCACGGTTAAGTTTTGCTCAGATGCAATAGATTCTTCAATCTGACTAATTAGCGGCGCGATCTCGCCAATACGCGTTTCTTGCGCTTCCATGTCTTGAAGTGTGGTGTAGGATTTTAATGCTTCTGCATAATACCCACGCTGAGCATCGAGTATGATTTTTCTCTGAAGGGCGTATGCCACATAATCTTCATTAAACACCATGTTATTGAAGCGCTTACTACCGTTGCTGGCAAGTAATCGCGTTAGGCTTTGCGCTTCCCTCTCTACGTCGCCTTGTTTGCTCGCTATATGAGACTCCAAGTTTAGCAACCACGTATTTTCATAGCGGTTTAGCGTATCCCAGCCTAGAAGCTCTTTAAGTGCTTCATCAGCCGCGTCAACATCACCCGCATTAAAGCGCTCTTCTGCGTCTTTATAAGCTTTAATAAATTTGCGTGTGGCACCGCTTTTTCCGCTTATAGCGAAATCCATTTGGACTGCTTGATGACACTGCTGGGTAGGTTCGCCATCTTTGATCGCGGGGTTATACTGCCATTTCTTAACCGCTGACAGTGCACTGCGTTTGAACGAAGGGCTTCCAAAGAAGTCTTCTACAACAGGGTCTTTCACTCTGCCTTCTTCGTCGATAACGTAGCTTAGCCTAACCCAACCTTCTCGGCCTTTTCTAATGGCTTGAGATGGGTATCTAGGATCGACACGTTTCAAAGGCGTCGCTGGTGTAAATGCGCTTATGCGCTCTACTTCATCAGCTTTCGATTCAGCGAGCGCTTTTTCTTCAAGATCATCACATGGGATACTCAGTTCCTGTGCAGCTGCACTTGCCGTGAAACCTGTAGCGAGCAAAGCCGCTAAAACGAGCGACGGTTGGATTCGCTTAACAATGCCTTCCTGGGCTGAATATTCTGTTCTTACTGCTTTTTCCATAAATCCTGTTTCATATTCATCATCCTTAATAATGGCTAAACATTACGAGCGAATTAGCGCTAATTCTACTTTTTAGACGAACTCTCAAGCGACGCATCGGGTACGTTTTTGATCATCATTTGTTCTTTGCGTTTCATCATCATCTTGGCAAGCCTACGCATGCTCACCGTGGTGTCTTTTTCATCTACGATATCGACACCTAACAAGCGTTCGAGCAGGTCTTCTAGCGTAAGCACCCCTTCTAAACCGCCGTACTCGTCAACCACCAGCAACATATGCACGTGCTTATTGATGAAGTGCTCGAAGGTGACTGACAGCGGCATAGTGTTTAACACGGTAACCATATCTTTTGCGTATTCAGAAAGCGGCTTATCAGTGTTACCTCTGGCTTGTGCCACCAATAAATCAGAACGCATCACAAAGCCGGTAATGTTTTCTGAGTCGCTGTCTTCAAACACAGGGATACGAGAAAATTCTATATTGGCGTGCTTGTGGAAAAAGCCTTCTACCGTCATCGACTCCGACACTTTAAATAGCGCCGTGCGGTGGGTAATCGCATCTTTCACTTTCAGCTCGTGCAAACTTAACAAGCTTTGCAGAAACGCCGCTTCGTGATTCGCTAGCTGACCTTCTTGCCCCGACAACTCTGCCATGGCGTGTAGCTCACTGCGGCTTAACCCGCGAAGTGGGCTGTCTTCTTTAAAGCCTTTCGTCATTAGCTCAGACATTTTAACGAACGGCATAAGTACAATTGAAAGGTATTTAAGAAAATATGCGGTTACTGGCGCTAGTGTTCGCCAATAGGTTGCACCAAGTGTTTTAGGGATAATCTCAGAAAAAATAAGAATAAGGAGTGTAAGGACTGCTGAAATAACGCCTAGATAGGCGTCACCAAATACTGCTGCCGCTTGCGCACCTGCCCCGGCAGCCCCCATTGTATGAGCAATAGTGTTCAGCGTTAATATTGCTGATAAAGGCGTATTTATATTATCGGTTTGCTTACGTAGTAGCGCACCACTGGCTTTGCCCTCTTTCTCTAACACAGAGATATAAGCGGACGAAACACTCAGAATCACAGCCTCTGCAATGGAGCACAAAAAAGAAAAGCCCAGTGCAATGAAGACGTACACAATAAGTAAAAGCATGTAGTTATTCCAAGCGTCCTTGTAGGTTTAAACGCGTTTTAATTTTAATAAGTTGAACGACTATTATGGATAATAGAGCGGGATATACAAGCGCTCTATGAATATCATTTGAGCGCTTTATTATGAAAGGCATCCGCTGGGCTACTGTTAGCCGCAGCACGCCGAATGTTGCTCTTGGTTATGACGGTGTTGCTGCAGCTTTTTCAGACCCAGCCTTAACATCAACCCCGCCAATAAAATCGCGCATAGCCCATAAATCACCTGAACGTCTGCACCGTGCTCATGAACACGGCTTTGGGTTTTGATCATGGAGTCTAACGAAAGCGAAGATACTAGGTAGTTCAGTGCGTAACCAAAACCAATACTCGCAGAGATAACACTGAAAAGGTAAAGCACTAACGTTCGCGTACCCATTTCTTGTTTGATCATTCCCATCGTTGATACGTTAGTGGCGGGTCCCGCCATTAAAAACACTAAAACAGCACCGGGCGATAGCCCCGCCGCAAGAAACCCAACCGCGAGTGGCGTTGATGCTGTAGCACATATGTACATAGGAATGCCGATTAGCGCCATCACTAGCATGGCGACCACGCCATCACCCCATTGCGTTAAAAAGTCGGTGGGTACCCACGTTTTAATTGCCGCGGCAAGTGCTAATCCAATTAATAACCATATCACAATGTCTTCAAGTAACTTGCCACTGGCATATGAAAGCACGCTTGTGATTTTCGAAGGCGAAGACTCGTGTTTGGGCTTGTCTGTGCTTTCGTGGTTATGAGCATGTGTTTTTTCGCTTGCACAACAGGACGTGCTGGCCTGTATTTGCGGCTCTGATTTAGGTGCTTGCTTTGAACCACAGCACGATGACTGCGTCACGTCAGATTGTCGTTGTTGAGCCTCTTCTGCTTCTGCGAAAAAACGCACCATCAATCCAGCATAAATAGCGCTTGTAATGGCCGCGATGGGTCTAACAATGGCATACAACGGTCCAAGCAATGCGTAGGACACAGAAACACTGTCTACGCCAGTCTCGGGCGTAGACACTAAAAACGAGATAGTGGAAGATTTAGATGCACCGCTACGCCTAAGCCCAAGTGCCGCTGGGATAACGCCGCAAGAGCACAGAGGTAAAGGCGCACCAATAACCGCGGCCTTTGTAATTGAGCCAAACGATGAGCTTCCCATGTGCTTTTCCAAAAACGAAACGGGTACCAATTCGTGCATGATACCCGCCACCAGCAAACCGAGAAGTAACCAAGGCGCGGATTCAACGAAAAGTGCTAGGAAATTTTGTCCAAGTAAAATGATATCTGACACAAAGCCTCACAGGTTATTTTGTTGAAAGGTCACGTTGAAGAACGCGGCTTTTGACAACAAAAATAACGGTGTTTTAGAACGGTAAGTATAATAACAGATATGCTGTATGACAGAAAATCAGCAAAACTGATTAACCTGATTTATGCGAGTGCGTTTTGCTTTTAAAGGAAAGAAAAATGGCCAGTACAAATGCACTGGCCGAATGTTGACTGTCTCGAAAGTGTAATTTTAAACCACGAGGTCAACCATGAAAGTTTTTGTCGCTAGTGACTTATCCGTTGGCTTGCTCTTTTTTAAGCTTCGATTCCTTTTTGAGTTTTGACACCACAGAAAAAGCTTCAAGCATAACAAGCACAGACACAATAAGTACTACTGCGTCTAAGAATACCAATAGATAGTTACCTTCAACGTAGTATTCTTTAAGTTTAATAAGCCCAGCAAAGAAGGCCATAATCAGTACAAACACCATTGGAATCAGCGTATATTTCGCTGGTCGACCTAATTTAATCAGCATAACCGAGATTACTAACAGGGTTAAACTGGCTAGTATCTGGTTAGTAGAACCGAATAACGGCCAAATAATCATACCGCCACTGCCTGACGCACCACCTGCACCGAAGGCCAGCAATAAACAACATCCAACAGCTACGAGCGTTGCAACCACGCCGTTCTTAAGTGCACCAATTGAATAGATATCGCCCCATTCTTGGATTATGTAGCGCTGCAGACGCACGCCCGAATCCATGGTGGTGCCAGCAAATAGAACAACCATTACCGCAAGGATCGTTGACGAGAAATCTACCGGCAACCCCCAACCCTGCTGAATTAGGTTCGCACCACCAGTGATAAATGCACCCACGCTACCCGCACCCAAGTGGCTGTATACTTCGTGCCATTCTTCGGGAGAAGCTGCAAACGCAACGCCGCTCACAGCAACAATGGTAATAAGTGCCAGTGAACCTTCACCGACCGCGCCTAGGTAACCAACAAAGCGTGCATCGGTCTCTTTGTCTAGCTGCTTAGAGCTGGTACCTGAAGACACAATACCGTGAAAACCAGAAACAGCGCCACACGCTATAGTAACGAACAACAGCGGGATAAGACTTGGAGAATCGACAGCGGTTTGAGCGTTAAACGCTGGCGCCGTGATATCCGGCATAGCAAAGAACACAGCACCATAAAGCAGGAACAAGCCAACAAGTAACTGCATACCGTTAATGAAATCACGAGGCTGTAACAGCATCCAAACTGGTAACAGCGATGCAATAGCGGCGTAAATAAATAAGATAATGATCCAGTTTGCTTTATCTGCTAAACCAAACATGGTTTCCGGCAGACTTAGTGGGATATAGCTGCCCGCATACACCGATGCGTAAAGCACAATAATCCCCACAATACACAAGGGTATGAGGCTGAAATTACGTTTAAGCAATTGACCTATGACTAATGCAACTGCGATTGCCATCCAAGCTGGGAATACCGCATTGGGTTGGGAGACAAAAGAGTTCGCGATAACCACGCCAAATACCGCGTTAACCATTAAGAGTACTAGGAAGATCACTATCATAAATAGTGAACGAGAGCGTTTTCCGATGACGGTCTCAGACAGCGCGCCCATTGATTTGCCTTTGTGGCGAGCGCTGGCCCATAAGGCGCCCATATCGTGCACACCGGCAAACAATATCGTACCGAACACAACCCAAAGTACCGCAGGAACCCATCCCCAGTAGACAGCAATCGCTGGACCTACGATGGGTGCTGCCCCCGCCACGGAAGTGAAATGGTGCCCCCACAATACAACTTTATTGGTGGGAACATAGTCCACCCCATCTTTCATTGTATGGGCTGGTGTTACAAAACTATCATCCAACTTAAATATACGGCTCGCAATAAACTTCGAATATACGAACCAGCCGAGCAACATTCCGATGATGCCCAGTATAACAATGGCAATAGACTGCATACTGTCGTCCTAATTTGTTTTATCGACAGGCCCTAGGGCCTATTGTTCTTTGGTGTACGAATTTTGGTTTAAACGTACAACAAAGGTCAGCAGCCTCTAGCCTGTTGATTTTCTTATTTTCAGTTCAAACATTACACCAATTATCGGTGGCGAAAGGTCATACCTGAATAAGAAAACACCTATTTAAGGTATGCCCAACGTACTGTTGCGCATATTTAAACATGCGACAAGGCAAGGGCCTGACACATTAGACTAAAGTCTAACTTAAAGTTTGGGATTTAGCTGTAAGGCTTTTGAGGTTTATTAGCGATGATTCAGCGGTGAAACAGGAAAGCGCAAAACAGACATTTATTGCCTGCTGTTCTCCACATTAGTATAGGTCGCGGTGATAACGTCCTTCGTCAGCTAACGCATTGTAGGCTTGCGCTTCAAGTATGGACTGCAAAGCCATGTCAACGCCTTGGCCCATTCCCTCAAAATGCCCACATACGTATACTTGTCCGGTATCGCCTAAGAAGGATTTAACCTCATCTCGCTGCTCAACAAGACGCTGTTGAACATAGCCACCACCTTTTTGTCGGGAGAAAATCACTGACTTTTTAAAAATGCAGTCACTATTCTGGAAAGGCGATAGCGTTTTATCAAGCACATCATCTTGCATGGGATGACGTTCGCCAAAAAATATCCAAACTGGCCCAGCGTTCTCAAGCAATGCGCGTTTTGCAAGCTGAGCTCGTACCCCCGCAATGCCGCTACCCGCAGCAATTAATAACAATGGGCACTGAGTATTAGTAATAATAGCGCTGGTATTTTTCCGAATGTAGGCCTGTACTGACTGAGATACAGGTAAAGAACGGGTAAGTAATCCAGAACCTAGCCCAAGTTGTCCATTGTCTTTAACCAGCTGTCGAACTACAAGCTTTACGTCGTGTTCTTGTGGTACCGACGCAATGGTGTAGCTTCGGCTTACAATCGGTGACTGCCCTTGCTGAGGAATAAGGACTTCCAACACGTCTCCCGCTTCCCATTGTTCATGTAACTCTTGTGTATGATTAGAATGGTCAACGTTCAAAGACAAGCCGAACAGGCCTGGCGACGCTGGGTTTGAAGGTTTGCCCTCAGAGTGGTCAGAGGGTTCCTTTGAAGCCTCGCCAGAAGCTAGACTTATTTCATTTAATTGAACCCGATTTTTCAGTGTGAAAGCATGGGTGGGGTGCTGTTCATCCTGTGGCAACGAACCAAGCAAAGACAAATGCTCACCTTTCCCTGAATCTAATGTCGTTAGCGGAGAAAGCGCACGTGCGCCTAGTGCACTGATATTATCAAACAACGTGACTGCGAATTGGCAAAACGCGGCGTATTGCTTATCGCCTAACCCCACCACTTCAAAAGACAGGTGGGACAGGTAATCAGATTGATTCGACGACGCTTTTTTTAGCGCTTTACTAAAGGTTCTACCCGCATCAGGGGGTTCGCCTTCACCGTAGGTACTCACAACAAAAATGACTTTCGACACACTACTTAACGTGTTGAGTTTCAAAGATGCCATGGACACTACCGACGTTTGCTCTTGCTGTGATAGCGCCGCGGCCTTTGCGCGGGCAATTTTTTCGGCCGTACCGGTTTGGCTTGCGTATACGACAAGGGTCTCCTCGCCTGATACTGCATAGTTGTTTTTCTTTCGATGTTTAAAAAATAACACCGCTACCCACAGCATATACAGGCCAATGCTTACTATTGCTATGAGTAGACGGTGTGTTTCTGTCATGTGCTTAACTTTTATACCGTTGTATTGAAATGGCTAGAGACATAAGAGGCTGTTGCTCTGTGAGTATTCAAAGAACGTTTACAGCCCCTAGCTGCGCAATAACGTACGGTTATTACAGCGGAAGTACTTCAAATGTGCCTGAGTAGCTACCGTTACGAGACGTTGCAGGCTTTTGCGCTTTATCGTCTTCATAGCCAATTTCTACAAAGTACATACCGGCTTGCGGCCATGTAATTTCAATCTGACCATTTTTGTCAGACGTGACTTTAATCGTTTCCTGATCATTTCTGTAGCGCATACCACCGCGCACAACTTCCACCTCGGCGCCAACCGCAGGCTCACCGTCAATAAGTAACTTGAACGTTGCCGTTTCGGTGGCGAATAAATCATTAGGGTGAGTCACTGGCACTAGCTCCAAACCCACGTTATCAGGCGTGAACACCTTGTTCGATGGCGCACCAAGAGTAACAAACGTTTCTACGCGGCGAGAGCTTTGCATTACGCGAAGATCTTTTGCTTTCTTAGGCACGGCTGTTGCGAACTCTTCCGGCTTATATTCTTCACCACGGCCGGGCCACATCTTGCGCTTGCCTTCTTCATCTCGCCAAAATGCGCGAATACCATTGCTGGCAGACGTCAGTTTGTATGTACCTTCTTTGTTTAATTTCAAATCAAACGTGGTTCGGTACTTACCGCGTGCCATATTTTCTACGTCTACGGCTTCACCTTCTGGCGATTGAACCACTAAGTTACTGGCGTTCATTGCAAAGTGGTCAGGGTGAAAAATAGTATTTGAAATAGCAGCATCAAACGTCACGTAAGCTTCTTCACCTGATAGTACGGTAGAGCTAGGAAGTAACCACGCGCGATGCGCACTGGCTGAAAATGACACGGCAAGTGTTGCTGCTAGCGCAATGGCTGAAGCTTTTACTGATAGTTTTTTCATAATGTCCTCTTATTGGATCTCTACTGAGTGAGCGTTGAATTAGCGCCTCAGCAGATTAGTCTTCCAGACGCAGTACTACACGCCCAAGTTCTGAATTTCCTTTCACCTCTACCGGTAGTGACGCAGCAGATAGCGGTAATGAAAATGGCAGAGACAGTACTTCTCTTCCGCCTACTTCTCGTGATGCCTCAACGCGAAGCGTGTAATCGCCCTCTGGCAGTTCTGCTAACGCTTTATTTAGCTGCGAATCAAGACTGTAATCGCCTGGGCCTTTTGTTGCACTGGTAAGTCCGTCATAAGGCAAATCAAGGCTTCGCCCACCACGACGCCACCATTGGCGCAAGTCTTTAAGCCACTCTTTCCCTTTGTCTTCACGCATTTCAACGTCGTACCATACGGCGACTTGAGTAGCCTTGCGTTTACTGTCTTCAATCCACACGGCAAGATAAGGTTTGTGATATTCAGCCACATCAAGTTGCGGTAAGGCCACGTCAAGTTTGGCTTGGCTTGCAGCGTGAATAGCGCCAGAGGCAAATGTCATACTTAATAAAGTCGATGCGATAACTGCGCCTTTTCGCATTTTCATGTAAACACTCCTTAAAATTGTGTAGGTAAGTGCCACTAGCGTCGCGCTAGTGCACAAACAGTAAAATAATGACAAACGGGATGAGCACACCGAGCGTAGTAATGGGCCAAGTAGACGCGCGTGTTTCGAGTGACGCATTAATAGTTGCAGCCCAGTTACGCTAAAAATAATGCAGGCAACAGCGAAGATATCGATAAACCAGCGCCAGGCATTTCCCGTGTTCCGCCCTTTATGCAGGTCATTGAAATAAGATATCCATCCTCTATCAACGTTTTCATAAGTTACTGTGCCAAGTTCAGCATCTACTGCTATCCAACTGTCAGCACCGGGTCCAGGCCAAGCGGCATAAAATTCAATACCATCCCACTCTCCCGTCACCGATGAAGGTAGTGAAATACCCTCTTGCGACTGCATAAACGCGACGAGTTCGCTTGGAATGGCTATGTCACCGGTGTCCAGAGAAACCAATTGTTCGACAACCAACGGTGGTAGGCTTGATTCAGCTGACGTTACAGTTCTGTTCGCTGGAATGTCTGCAGCGTGATTTAGCGTAATCCCCGTTAGGGCAAATAACATCATCCCGACCAGACAGACTGCGCCACTAATCCAGTGCCATTGGCGGATGCCGCCTAAAGAAAAACTCATAATTTCGTTGCTAACTCTCTGTACTACTCGGTGATATTGATTAATTCAACGGGCTAGATAATACAGATATTTCCACCCTTTTCAATGTAAATGAGATTTATTCTCATTATTGTATTTTTTGCTCAACAACCTTTAAGTATTGCTTCACTTTTCGCGTAAACGAGGCCCCCAAAAAGCGACAAGCAATAGGTAATTACACACCACGGTGTAAAGGGTAGGTAAATAGGTAAACGTTGCTGAAACCATCACGCTTGCAAGCTGTAAAAGCCCTATCCATACCACCACGCCAATTTCGGTCTTCCACACGTCTATGCAGTTCATGAGGCTTATTGCCATAAGCAAATACGCTAAACTATGAAGTACAATTAAAAGTAGTGGTGAAGGTGTGCTGGTTAGTCGAGTGATACCGGCATGCTTCTTGTTGCCAAGCGAGAGTAGTAAGAAACTCAAATAAGTAAGCACAAATGCGAACACCACATCCAGAATGATACTCATATTAATGCCTCGCTGTTGTCACCTTGCGGCTTATTTTGGCGAGCTGTGTCTTTTCGCTTTGGTGAAGGTGCGCTGTTTACCCGTTTTGCTTTCACGGCTTTGGCTTTTGTGACGTGGTAAGCAGCATAGCCAAGTACTGCCGCAAGTGTTATGCACATAAGGTCAAAACCCACTCTCAGGCTATCACCATTTGCAACCGCGAAATCTAAGCCTGTTGCTGAGGTGAGGTGGTCAAGCAAAGGGACAAGCGCAAACAACACTGCTGCAAAGCCAAGTTGAACTACCCACCCTTTTTTGTCTCGCCAAATAAACCCTGCAACCACACATACCAGCCATATTGCGAAAAACACCTTAATTTCCCATAAGCTTCGAGACGTTAGATCAGCAGGAAGTAGTCTATTTACCCAAAAGTAGCCACCGGTCGCACACATTAATCCTGCAATGCTGCCTATATTACTGCCTCTGACCAATTCAAAACCAAACTCTCCAAGCTGCTGCTTTGCCCGTTTCACTACCCACAAAACAGAGCCCGTTCCCACCATAATGGTACCCAGAATACCGGCAAAAAATAGTAACCAGCGAGTAAGGGTATCGGCGAAGCGCGCTTGATGTAGCATATCCAAATAGTTATACGTCGCCTGGCTGGCGTTAGCGGCTACTGAGGCTGGGCGCTCGTTAATGACTTCGCCTTGTGCGTTAAATACCAGCGCACTACTTCCTCCACGCCCCGCACTTAACTGCGTTCTGTTGTTCCCACTTAGCGTAAACTGAGCGTTAGCTTTACCCGGGTGAGTAATAGATAGGCTTTCAACCGGCACCTGCCATGTGCGCTCAGCGTGAGCAATCATCGAAGAGATGGGTAAGGCCAATAAGGCATTAATGTCTGGTGAAGCTAGATTTTGCTGCTGCGCATTCTGGCGTACTTCTGTACCTTGAGGACGGTGCCGCACGCGCTCCTCGCTGTTAAAAGGCAATAGCGTGGCGCCTAATAGAATCAAACCAGAAAAGGTGATCATGATATGAAATGGTAGTGCTAATACCGCACTTATGGCGTGCCCATCTATCCAGCTCAGCAGCTTCTTCTTTGGCCTGAACATAAAGAAATCGGCAAAGATTTTTCTGTGCATGATGACGCCGCTGATAATAGCAACAAACATCATCATACTGACTACGCCTACTATCCAGCGTCCAACGGTTCTGTCTATGCCGTATAACTCGAAATGAAAACGATAAAGGAAGTTGCCACCGGCCGTTTCCCTTACTTTTATCTCTTCACCCGTGGACGGGTTCAACATGACCCGTGGACCTCGACGACGCTCGTTACCTGCATTAGCGTCGCGCCACGACAAGTCGAGTGTATTCGAGCGCGCATCTGGTAGTGAGAGTTGCCATTCACTTGCATTGGGCGCATTGATCGCAAGATAACGTAAACCGTGCTCTAGCGCCTTTTCGCTGGGTACTGCGGCGTGTTGTTCTGGCTGCATCCAATAGGTTATTTCGGTTCTAAAAAACGACAGCGTACCGGTAAAAAAAATCGTAAAGAGTAACCAACCAACAAGTATCGAGCTCCAAGTATGAAGCCACGTCATAGACTTTCTAACATTCCCTTTCATGCTAAAGCCCTGTACTGATTGAATAAAGACATAAGGCTAACGCAGAGAGCGCTGTCATTACGATGGACGCCTTTTTCGTCGTATCAAAGATGAACGTAAAAAGGATGAAGGTGCAGTAAACACAAAAGAACAGCATTCTTACCAGCACTTCGTGCTCTCGTCCGTCAGCCCCTATAAAATTGGCGATAGCACTGCTTAGCCACGCTGAAAAAGCGTAGCCCAGTGCCACAGCAATCAGCGTTCTAAGTGCGACATCCAATCGTTCACGATTTATGGCGACGCGGTTTACCGTTTGGCTTTTCATATTGTGTTCTTCACCAGGTTTTCTAGTGACTGGATATTGCCAAGTAAATCAGAACGGGATGGGTACGATTTATAGACTTGTCGTAAAAGCGTAAGTGCATCTTGGTACTGACGCTGATCTATGGCAATTTGCGCACGCCCGAGCATGGCGCGCTGTTTAACGTCGGCGAGTGACTCAGCTCGTAGATAGGTCATTTTGGCACGTTCGACGTTGTTCTGTTGACGATAAAGTGAAGCAAGAGACAACAGCGCCTCACCATTGTCAGGGGCGTCAGCAATGGCTTTGGTTAAAAGGGAAATTGCCGTTTTGCTCTGCCCTTTGCCCATAGCCAACTGAGCTTTAAGTACATTAAGCGTAGCTGCTTGAGAGGTCGTGAGCTTTTTCACATTGTTGTCGGCAGCTTGCGTTAATTTACCTAAATCAGACCACTGCTCATTAGCCGCTAAGTAAGCCGCTATTTTGGAGTAAGCGTCAAAGCCTTCCCCATCTTTGTCGGTAATGAAAGTCTTCGCATGGGTAGCCAGTATGTCTGCTGCGCGCCGCGGACTGCCGTCAGAAACGTGCAATTTAGCCACTGAAATCAAGTTCGACAGCGAGCGGTCACCTAAAGAAAGGGCAGTCTCTAAGCTGCTCAGCGCCTTTACCATGTCACCCTGCTTTAACGCTATTTGTCCCCGTTGGAGCCAAAGCTGCTGATTACTTTCATCATCTACCAACATTTCGCTTAGCAAGCTTTCCGCCTGTGCAAGTGCATTACTTTCAATAAGCGCGAACAATAAGCCTTGATACCATTGCTTGTTTTCAGGTTCGAGCATTAACGCATTTTGATAAGCACCAATAGCGGTGACAGGTTTGCCAAGCTGAACATTGGTATAGGCTAGCTGCCCGAAAAGTTGGGCATCTTGAATACCTAGCTCTACGCTTTTCGTTAAATGAGTGCGTGCTTTGGCCAATTTATCTGTCATTAAATACGCCATGCTCAAACTTCTGTGCGCCGATGGAAGGTTTGGCATAGCATCGATAACGTCTAACAGCACTTTTTCGGCAAGTGAGTAGTTTTTCTCATTCAATAGCACTTGTCCGTAAAGCTCACGCAAGCGTGGACTAAACTGAGAAATATCCTGGGTTGCAAATGCGCTGGCAACGTTTGAATAATTGCCTGCTTGCAAGTCGGCCTGAATGCGCCCGATAAACTCACCTTCTTCACGGGATATACGTTCACGATGATCATCTCTATGATGCTGACGCATGACAAACTGCCAATCGGGTTCTTCCAATTCCACCGTTATTTTCGCACTTACTGGCTTAACAAAAGCCAGCGCGCTCACTACACAGCTGAGGACAGTTACGGCTGTAATCTTGTTTAACATTGTCTCAATCAACCTCTAAATTCTTTAGCTTCTATTTCGCTTTATTGCGCTAAACTAGGCCTTTAATAGGCTTCTATTAGGCCTCTATAACTACGGGCCAAATAAAACGCGCCTTCACCGCTTCATCCTCTTTGTAGGGCGATGTAAATTTGCTGGCTTTAACAAAACGCATTATTTCTTTATTGAGCTCGTGATGCGGGTTCTCGACAATATCCATCAGCTTTACGTTGCCGTGTTCGTCAATAATGACGTCGAGCTTTACAATCACCCGCTTGATACCTTGCTTTTTAAGTCGCTTGGGGAAACGTATTTTGACCGGAGTCAGCAAGGTAGGCTTTGAATCCAGTTCGCTTAGCCCAAAGGCGTCCAATTCAATATCAGGCATATCCCATTGGGTTTGAATCACTTTGACATTTGGCATGTCGGGCTTTGGCACTTGAATATCTGGCTCAACACTTAAATCCGCCATGGTCATGGCTGCGCCACTGCCCTCTACCTGCATAACAAGTTCAGTCTCTTCCACTACATTTTGCGTTTTAGGGGGCGGCGGCGGTGGAGGTGTTACCGCAATGTCTAACTTGCGCACAACCATAGTGTCGGGCTGCAGATTAGACAAAAAGTGCCCTAGCCACATAACGCCAAGCGCACTAACGAGCACCGCACCGCTAAGTAGAGAAGGTTGAAGATTGTATTTCATTGAATTTTGCCTCGTTCGCTATGGCTTCAAAGTGGCGATGTTTACCGTGTCGGCACCCGCCAGTTTGGCTTCATCTATGACTTCTACCAGTAATTCAGAGCGAACGGCTTTATCTACCTGAATGACTACTGGGCGTTGTTCTTTCATCAACAATTGCTCAACGGTAGAACGCACACCGCTCACACCGATATTGGCACTGTCATACACCACTTCACCGGTTCGGGTAATTGCCAGCATAATGGCCATTTGATCGAGCTTTTGTGCTGATATTGCCTGTGGTTTATCTACCTCTACCCCAGTCTCTTTTACAAACACTGTTGAAACGATAAAGAAAATTAAAAGTATAAAAACCACGTCTAGTAGCGGAGACATATCAATGCCTTGCGCTTGCTGGTTTTCAAGGCGTCGCTGTAATCGACTTGCCATGTTTACGCCTCCCTTGCTACGGCGCGCTTTACCGCACCATTAACAAACATCAACAAAAGCCAGCCAGGAATAGCCAAGGTTAAGCCAAGCTGAGTGGTAAAAAGTGCATCGGCAATGCCACCAGTGACGACTTGACTATCGACACCTAACGACATCATTCCGGTGAAACTCACTTGTAGGCCTGCAATTGTTCCTAGCAGGCCCATCAAGGGAAGGGCACTAACCAGTACGGCAGGTACCATTTCTCGCTTTGTTAGCTCTTTCTCTCCATCACGCACTTGGGCTATCTCTTTGCGTGTAGTAAACAACACAAAGATTTGCTGGTAAGCAAACCATGCCACCAGCAGCATTAACCAACACAATGCATTCCCCGCTAGCTGTTCAATCATTAGCTTGCGCTCGCTTGCTTTTGACCATCACTCTTTTGGTCGCTTTTCTCAGCAACGTCAGGCTCGTCATTGCTAAGTACAAGCGCGAAACTTTCGAGCTCTTCGTAGTAATGTCGCGCTTTGCGAGAGAGTACGGCATTTAGAATTAATGCCGGTATGGCCACAACTAAGCCTAACTCTGTCGTAACCAAGGCTTTAGCGATCCCGCCAGAAATAACTTCGGGGTCGCTTGAGCCAAATGCCGTCATCATTCTAAAGGTTTCAATCATGCCGCTTACCGTACCTAGAAGACCTAGCAAGGGTGCAACGGCAGCAGTTACAGCAATGGTGCCGTTGTATTTTTCTAGCTTGATTTTGTCTTGCTGGAGTGCAGAAAACAGTTCGTCGTCGCGTTCAGTTGGCGTGCTTGCACGCTTAGTTATGTCATACAGCTCGCGCTGCATGCCATCAAAGAAGCCCACACCTGAACTGCCCACCATGTTCACCAGAGCTTTGCCTGATGCTACTTGCTTAACCTTCGGCAAGCGCCATAGCTGAATAACTTTAAACAGTGCGATAAGCGTAGCGAGAAGGGCAAACAAAACGATAGGGATCACCCACACTCCGCCTTTCACAACATGTTCAATTACCCCTTCTGACGCTTGCTCGCGCGTTGCTGCGCGGCCAAGGGTAGGATCTATTTTAATGCTGCCATTGCCGCTGCTTGCCAAGCTTGCAAGGCTCTTGGTATCCGTATCTGAAAAAGTGGACGTAGAGGTAAACAGGTCTTGCTTACGCTCTGCCGTACCCGCAACGTTTTGTGCTTGCGCCAGATACCACGTCACCGGGCCAAGAGTAAGCACTTTTGCTTGGGTCACTTCGCCATTCGCCAGTACAACCTTTCCTGCACTGAAATTAGGGGTTTGTTGATTGGCAAACTCTTTCGCTTTTTCACCCACTTTCTGGACTTTGTCAGACAAGCTCATTTCGCTTAATGACAGACTGTCTACACCAGTTTGAAGCAGGAAACGGCTCAACAAATTTTGTTGGAACTCTTGTTGCTCGCTCCAGCTCGATAGGCGATTTTCTAACTGTGAAAGACTAAGGGTTCTTTCGTCCATTTTACGGCGGGCTATCGTGGTTTCATTGCGTAGTTTCATTACCTGCTGTTCAAGCGCACGCAATTCATTAGCCAGCGCTACCCGCTCTTTACTAATTTTGCTTTCGGTGCGATCCAGACGCGCTTTCGCCTCTTTAATATTGGCCAGCATGCTATCTTCAGGCGCTGCCACTGCCGGTACACAAACCACAGCAGCACACAAAGCAACACATGCTGCGATGAGAGAGGATCTCAACATTGGATTAAATGCTGTGAGAACGTGAGATAAGCATTTCATTCGCTTTCTCCTTTAGCCAGCGTAAGTGGTAAAGAAACAAAATCAGGTTCATGCTTTTTCTCAAAAATAGCGACGGCAAGCGCTACCGATTCGCTATCGACATTGTCACTAAATTGCCACTGCCACTCGCCATTTTTAACGTGACCGGCCCCCTGATATTGACCATCGGCGTTGGTAAACCACGCATAGCTGCTGCCAACAAAGAACTGCTTAACTAATACATCTTTGTCATCGGGAGCACGCATTACGGTTTCGTTAACCAGAAGTTTGCTATTGAATTGCGCAAGGGATGAAAGTTTTGCAAGGGTGACCTGAAGCTTATTTGACGTGTCGGCGTCAGCCGCTAATTCGGCTTGCTCTTTATCCCACGTCTGGCGAATAATTTCAGGCAGCGACGAGTAAAGGCTGTCTACTTGACCTATTACTCCAGTCAATGCACGCTCTACCCCACCCTGTTGTGCTTCAAGCTCACTTTGCTCAGAAAGCAGTGCTTCTCGCTGGGCTTCTACGTCGGTGGTTGCAGCCTTACTTTCGTCAATCATACTCTGCAGCTGAGTACGTTCAGCTTTAAGCAGTTGAATACGCTGACGCAATGCAGGCTCTGATTCACGCCACTCGTTTTCTAGCTTTTGCGTCTGGCGCTCAATGCTAATCCACTTTTCAGTGAGCCCGTCGATATCGCTGGCTTTTGTTGCTGCCATCACAATACCTGATGAGGCCACGGCAAGTGATACCAGTACAAAAGAAAGCGCTGCACTTCTTTTAACTTTCATTCAAATCCCTTACATCTCTTGGCTGAATTAATGAGATTGCCGGCACGTCGATATCGCTATCGAGGCCGGCATTTTTAATGTCTTGTCACTGCTTGCTAAGTATTAGAACTGGTAAGTAGCAGACAACAAGAAGCTTCTTTCTGGTTCATTGAAAGTATTCGCCCCTGCGTTAGATGCTTGTGTACCTTCACGCTTAACGCTTTCGTTAAACAAGTTCTTAACCGACACGTTGAAGCTTAAGTTTTCGTCGAACGCGTAAATGGCGTTAATGTTGGTGATGGTATAGGCTTCGCGATCATCAGCTTCGATAACGGCGCCCGAATTAACGCTGGCCGTAGGGCTTTCTGTCTCACCGTAGTGTTGAGCGCTAAGCACAAGCTCAAGTGCATCGGTTGCTTGCCAGCTTATTAGCGAGTTCACTGTGTAGTCAGGAACGATAGATAATGGCTGGCCAGTAGATTTATCTTCTGACTCAAGCATCACGGTAAAGTTGGTCGACCACTCAATAGTGCTGGTTACAGGGAACAACAAGTTACCTTCAAGGCCAGAAATAACCGCTTCAGGAACGTTAAACCACTGGAATACCTGAACGTTTGCCTCGCCACCTTCTTCGCCAGGTAACACATACTCTGGCGGTACATTACCGGTGCCAATTTTGTCTTTATAGTCGTTGTGGAAGTAAGTAATACCCGCGTTCAAACCCTCTTCGTTGGTGTAGTTAACACCAATTTCTTTGTTTACTGAGGTTTCGTGCTCTAGGTCAGGGTTTCCTAGAATGTGACACCCGCCACCTAGGTTAGAGAAGTCAACTGGGCAACCATTACCTCGGGTGTAGTACACGTAGTTAGGGTTTAATTGGTAGAGATTTGGAGCTTTAAAAGCACGGCTAATACCACCTTGAACCACAATATTAGGCGATGCCTGCCATGATGCATTCAAGCTCGGGCTAAGGTTTGTACCCGCTTTGCTGTGATCATCAAAACGCAGTCCAGGCGTAAGCGTGATTGAATCAGTTAGCATGATGTTGTCTTCAACATACACACCTACAAGCGTGGCGTCGGTTTCAGATGGACGATTTTCTGGGTCAGTCTCTACACCAGGAATAGTGCCGTCATCAACCACATTCAGAGAAAGCTGATTGCTAACTGAATCGTCTAGGGTCTCTTTGCGGTATTCCGCACCAAACGTTGCGGTTTGATTGAAGCCGCCTAACGTTAAAGGCACATTCCACTCGGTCTTTGCCGTAATGTTCTCTAATTTGATGGTGGTCATCTCAAGGCTATTAATGCGACCTTCACCACCACCTGCAGAGCCTTCACCTAAACGGCTGTTAGACGTGCTTTCGTATTGGATATAGCTAAATGAATCGCCGAAGTCATACTCACCATTGTGTGTTACGCCGAACGTACGACGGTGCATTACTAGTGTTTCTTCACCAATTAAGCTCTGAGGATCGGTTTCTGCCAGGTCTTCAGGTTCAGGTATGATGACGTTGCCATTTTCATCAACGGGGTAGCTTACGCCTTGAAATGCATTGTCACCGGCATAGCGGTTGCCTTGGCGGCTATAGGCTGCTTCAAAGTCCCAGCGATTAATATCATCTTGGTCGAAGCGAACAAGAGTACGCACGTCGATGTTTTCAACACCTTCACGTCCTGCACCTACCGCTTTTGCTGTACCGCCGCGGCCCGTTGTTACGTCTGTTGCGTCTAAATTTACGCGTGGGTCGTCAGCGTCCTGTTCGTTGTAGTTAACAATAGTGCGGTGAGAGAAGCGCTCAGATAAAGGCGCACTTGTTACTAGGTTAAAACGACGGTTGTCGCCTTCGTATTTATTTGAAGAAAGCTCGGTCTGAGCGGTGATAGAGGTAGAAGCTTCATCAGGAGACTTAGTGATAATATTGATAACACCACCTGATGCGCCAGAGCCATAGCGAGCCGCTGCTGGACCACGAATAACTTCAATGCTCTCAATCGCTTCAGCTGGAACCCAGTTGCTGTCGCCCTGTGTGTTTCGCTCGCCTGAACGGCCCATTTTTACAGAGTTACGCGACAACACTGGCTTGCCGTCAATTAAAATAAGCGTATTTTCTGGACCCATTCCGCGAATGTCGATTTGACGTTTGTTGCCATACTGTCCTGAGCTTGAGTTACCTGTAAGGTTGATACCCGGCATGGTTCTTACAATTTCAGCGATATCGTTAGTGACAGGACGACGTTTGAAATCTTCTTCCGTAATGATAGACACGCCTTGGGCTTGCTTCAGCTCTTCAGACGCAGATTGCACAACGGTGGTGTCGAGCGTTTCTATCTCTTCGCTTTGCGCCAGCACACCCGCTGACAACATGGGAAACAGGGTTCCTAACAAAATAATGCGCTTACCATTTACAGGCATTTGATAATCCTTAATGTGTTGAGTGTTGGCCAGCCAGTGGCTCGCCATTTCAAAATGTTGTGTCTTGTTACGCGCGGCTTAACTTCATAAATGGCTCTAACGCCAAACATGAGCAAAGCACTAACTATTTGAGTTAGGGCAATTGGTGTGATTATTGTTATTCCAAGAAAGAATGCCCAAAAGTGAGACTATCCGTAGAAACTTGCATCCCCTGTCTGTCATAGGGAATTTTCATCGCTTTATTTCTCTTCTTATTTGCAAGAAGTGGCTAATCGTGCTCAAATCGCACTGCATCTTAATGACAATTATTATCATTTGCAATTTAATTAATATTGAAAGGCTTTTTACTTTCTTTACATAAAACTGACGAATATGCTTAAAACACCGCTAAATACAATTCCTAAAACCCTTGCAGCACTGTCTGATTACGAGAACCTGGCTCGGGAGCGACTAACTCCACAATCGTGGGCGTATATTGCCGGTGGCTCTGCAGATGAATTGTCGATGCGAAGAAATCGAGAAAAACTAGACGACCTGTGTTTACTTCCCCGCGCTTTGAAAGATGTCAAACTGGGGGGAACTAAAACCACCTTGTTAGGGCAGCAGTTTGAACACCCTATAATTTCAGGGCCTGTTGCTTATCAAGCGTTAGCGCATCCCGATGGTGAGATTGCGACGGCGATGGCAACACAAGCTCAAGGCGGCTTGTGGGTAATGAGCACGTTAGCCAGTCGCTCCTTTGAAGATATATCTAATCAGGTGGAAAGCCCCCGCTGGTTTCAACTCTATGTTCAACCTACCCGTTCACAAACTCTAGAACTCATACAAAAAGCAGAGCACTTTCAGTTTTCAGCATTGGTAATCACCATCGATGCGCCAATTAACGGCTTGCGAAACCGTGAGCAGAGAGCTGAATTTTCGCTCCCTCCAAATGTGCGCGCGGTCAATATAGATACGCCTCCTCCCTTAGCACCCCCTGGAGAAGGCAAGAGCGTGGTATTTCAAGGGCTTATGGCACAGGCTCCTACATGGGACGATATTGCTTTTATCCAGCAACACACGTCATTGCCCATTGTGTTGAAAGGTATTCTTAATCCACTGGACGCTCAAAAAGCAGCGGAACTTGGCGTAGCGGGTATTGTAGTGTCGAATCACGGCGGCCGTGCTTTGGACAGCGTGCCTTCACCGGTAGAAATGCTTCCTATTATTCGCCAAACGGTTGGTGATGAAATGATGGTACTGGCCGACAGCGGTGTGCGCAGAGGCGCTGATGTGGTAAAGCTCATGGCACTGGGTGCTAACGCCGTGCTTATTGGTCGGCCTCTGATGTACGGATTAGCCACGGCGGGGGCATTAGGTGTTGCTCACACTATTCGATTGTTGAGAGACGAGCTTGAAATGACAATGGCGCTTTGCGGCGTAGGCTCCATAGAAGAAATAAATAAGCACTGTTTATGGCCCACAGCTTAGTCAATTTCTTAGAAAATTTCACCGCGCAAACACGCATTACTTGCAGGTCTTTAAGCTTAGGTTTCACTCCACTGTCTTAACAGATTGTGATACACACCCGAAAGCCTTACAATTTCAGCGTTATTAGGCGTCTCGGCGCTAAGTGCCTGAATACTCATATCTAAGTCGTACAGAATACGGCGTTGTTCAGCACTTCTCACTAAACTTTGCATCCAAAAAAACGATGCGAGTCGACGGCCCTTTGTAACAGGTGTCACTCTATGTAAACTGGTTGATGGGTACATTACCATATCGCCCGCCGCGAATTTCACACGCTGCTCTCCATAAGTATCTTGGATCACGAGCTCTCCCCCTTCGTATTCTTCGGGCTCACTGAGAAAAACCGTCATTGAGATATCCGTACGAACCTTTACAGCAGTTCCTGCCACCCGCCTAATGGTATTATCGATATGATCGCCAAATTCTCCTTCGCTCTGATAGCAGTTGAACATGGGAGGGTATATTTTATTAGGTAGCCCTGCCGCTAATATGTGCTGCGACTGACCCATTAAGCTCAAAATGAAATCCCCTAGCTGGCGTGCCGTGGGAGAATCTTCAGGCAACTGCAGGTTTTTCTTGGCATGTAACGCTAAATGCCCCGCTGTTACAGCGCCATCAACCCAATCGGCTTTCTCAAGAAGCGACACCGCATCGGTGACTTCTTGTTTGGTAAGGAAGTTCTCAATTCTAACCAGCATGATGTTCCCATTGTGGCAAAGCGAGTAAAATATAAAAAACCAGCCAGAGGTCTTTTTACCTAAGGCTGGTTTTATAATAACGAATACTCAATTAGAAAGTATAGTTAGCAAAGACAGCTACACTTCGAGGGTTCCCTGGACGGAAGTGCCCTTTAGCGCTGTAATCTACCACGTACTCTTCATCTGTTAAGTTATCAACGTTTAACTGAAGCTTTAGATCCTCTGTCACTTGATAAGATGCCATTAGGAAAAGCGTAGTGTAAGAATCAACCGTGAAATAAGCCGTATTTCTGCGCCAGTAGGTTTCACCAGAGTTGTAATAGATACCACCGCCCACATTCAGTTTGTTATCCATTGCAGCATAGTTAACCCAAATGTTAGCCGTATCATCTGGCGACGCTTGTAGACCGTTACCGATAGAATCCGCTGTCGTGTCCTGGGTAACTTCAGTATCTAAACTCGCATAGTTTGCAGAGATTGACAGTGAATCAGTAAGCATACCTGTAACGCTGACTTCATAGCCTATAGACTCTTGCTCACCCGCTAGCGAATACACTGTGACACCGTCCTCAATATTTTGTGAATCGACCACGTCTTTCGTAGTTTCAAACACAGCACCGCTAACAAGTAGCTGGTCGTTAAAGAACTGCCATTTCACACCAAGTTCAGTGGTTACTGCATTTTCAGGCCTTACCGCATTTTGCGCGGCGTTGGTTGATAGCGCTAACGCTACGCCGGGCGGCTGCTTAGAATTACTGTGACTTAGGTAAATATTACCGTTCTCTGTAGGCATATAGCTCACCGCTGCACCGTAGCTAAAGTAGCTGTCTTGAGCGTCGAGCCCATCGAAACAACCGCTACGTCGACCACACGCAGAACCGGAGATATCAAAATCGTCATAACGCGCGTTTATGTCTACTTGAAGGTGCTCACCGACTTTGATGGTATCTAGAAGATATAAGGCTACCGTGCTCGCATCACCCGAAGTGTCATTGCCGCTATGCGTTGTACCACCTGTTACAAACACGTTGTTTTGCAAGTCGAAAGGGTTAATGGTGGGAGCTTCCAACACATTGCCTTGCCCATCGACATAGGTGTAATTTGCTGTCACACCAAAACTGGTACGCTCTTCTTCTGCTACTTCTGCACCCAGCACAACTCGATGCTTCAAAGCCCCAGATTCAAGCGAAAGAATTGCGTCTAGTTGTGATACAAATAAATCAGTCTCTTCGTCCAATGCTTGCAAGCGCTCAGCATTCAATAGGTTAGCTTCTTCACCTGAATTCCACCACGGACGACCAATTACTGACTCTTTTTCGTTGCTACCAAAACGGGTTTGGCTACGAAGCGTTACCACGTCGTTTACTTTGTGATTGATAACTAAGGTGTACATTTGTGTCGACACTTCTTCGAAGTCGCGGCCCGGCACACTGTAATATTCGTCCCATAAACCCGAATCTATCGGTCCTTCGGGCTGACCTGTAGCTTCTGCAGCCGCTGAAGTTAGGAAGGGAAGACCAAGCACCGGAACGTTATCCTGCTCCATCACAAATACATCAAGGTTTATGTCTGTTGCTTCATTCACTTTATAAAGTAATGAGCCCGCCACACCAGTGGTTTGGTATTCCTCAACGCCATTGTCAAAGAAGTCACCGCCATCGCTGTATAACAGGTTTAAACGGCCCGCAACATTCTCAGAAAGCTTCTTATTGTAATCCAGTGTTACACGTGCGTTTTCGAAAGAGTCATAGCGACCTGACACTGCACCAAAATCTTCAAGTCGCGCACGTTTAGTTGCCAGGTTAACGCTACCACCACCGGTAGAGCGACCGTCTAACGAGCCGCTTCCGCCCTTGATAACTTCTACAGCTTCGTAGTTGAAAGTATCGCGGCTGTAACCAGCTATATCGCGAATACCGTCTACATAGATATTTGAGCGTGCATCAAAACCACGAATGGTGACCTTGTCGCTGGCAGACACGACACCGCCACCACCTTCACCACCACCAAACGTTGATACGCCTGCAACGTTTCGAAGCGCATCGTTTAAGTTGGTAATCCCCTGATCTTCAAGAAGGCGTTCTGAAATCACGTTGATCGAACGAGGGGTATTCGCGATGGGTTGCGTTAGCTTTACTGAAGAGGTTTCGTCAACTTTATAACCCGCTTCTTCGGTAGCTTGAACCTTAGTGGTTTCTAACTCTTGAACTGCGGTATTCTCTTGTTGAGCGAGTGCGGTTCCAAATGGTATTGCTGCGGTGACTGTCAGCGCTAGTGCGCTTTTTTTTGTATTCATTTTCTTCATGAAAAAGAAGTCCCTTTAGTGCTTTTAAGTGTGTGATTAAATGCCTAAATGTACCGAGTTGAATTTTGGCACCGAGTAAAATACAGAGAGATTAAACTAAATGCAAATTATTATTATTTGCATATGCTTTTACAAATTTACACTGAACTGACAGTCAGAACTGATAAAACGCGGGTTGATTAAGAATAAGCACAAGCTTATATGGCTTTCTTTTTCATTGGCTAAAGGTGTTTTGTAACAGTATGGTTTTGTAGAATTGAGCTAGAGATTCTGTAAGAAAAATGCCCTTAGTTCATCATAAGTCATATAAGACTCTGGAGTTTCATGGGCAATGAGGTATTCCGCATGAGACAGTCCCTCCACAATCTCAAGTTGACTCGTACCGTTGAAATCGCGAATTTTTCTATGCAGACGGACTGCATCGCTTAAAAATAGATCGCGTGTTCCTGCCACGATGAAAACAGGCGGAAACGAAGTAAAGTCACCATAAATAGGCGAAACACTAGGGTGTGATAAGTCGATAGTTCCAGCGTAAAGCGCTGCCGCAGATTGTAGTAGTCCTTCGTAGGTAACCAGCACACGATCAGCACCTTCATTAACTTGTCGACTATCCCCTGCCTGCGTTAAATCTACCCATGGTGTGCCTGTATAGATAGCGCAAGGAAGGCTTATACTCTCGGCGGCCAGTGATTGTATAAGCGCAAGAACCAGCCCTGCGCCTGCAGATGTCCCTCCAACGAGGATGCGACGACTCTCAACGCTATCTAAAAGCGCTAGGTATACAGCTTTTAAATCACAAAGCGCGGCAGGTGCTGGGGCATTTGGCGGCATAGCGTAATCTACACTCAATACGGTTATTCCTAACCGTGATGCAATCAATAACCCTTCTTCAATACTCGGCAAGCCGCCAAAAAATACATAGGCGCCCCCATGCACGTCTATATAAACATGGTTTTCAAAATGCGGTGACACCTCTTTCGGCGTGAGCTTACGAACTGTTACGCCTGCTATTTCCAGTAATTCCACACTGACATCTAATTGCTTGCGCATGTTCTTTACTTTTTTCTTTTGCTGCGCATTTCGTTGCTGCACGAGTTCCCGCCAACTAGCAGCATCTTGAGGTACCGTTGCCTTAACCTCTGCGATAGGTGTCGTCGGAAATTTTTCGATAGCATGCTTAAGAGCATCACTAACGGTCTGTGTTTTTGGTTCGTTAGGTTTTGACATTATTTTTGAAGTGTTAAAGTTAATAAACAGCGAGTTGGTGCCAAGAATGTATGAATCCTACCAGCCTACACCGAATATGGAGTGCATAGCGTAACGTATTAACTCGCCCGAAGCTTTAACATATAGTTTATACCAGTCCGCAGAGATAATTACTCACTCAGCGAGAGTTGAAATGTTCGCGACCGCGGCGTGTTACCGCAGGTATAGTGGTTCGACATCAAAGTGACACAACAAAGAGTAATAAAATCTGTATTGAAGATCAGTCCTTACTTGGTTGAGCATCTGATATGATTGGAAATACTAGTCGAGCGCAGTGTGTTTTGGGGGCAGACAGGAAGAATTAAGCTGCATGTAGCCAATACACTCTAAGACATCTTGGTAGAATAGTTAATAAGGATATATACAATGAAAAGAATACCCCTTCGTAAATGGGCAATGGCGGCAAGTTTCGCTATTTCGGCAACAGCCTTTGCAGGAAATGTAGAGCACGACCAGACCTCGGTTTGGAAAGTGTCGAAAGGCGATGTTGCGGTTTATGTAGGTGGTACAATACATATTCTGCCAATCTCTGAATTTCCATTGCCCGCTACTTTCACTGAAACCTATGAAAAAAGTGACACTTTAGTTTTTGAAGTAAAAATGCCTGCCCCAACGGATATTGAAGGTCAGCAAAAAATGATGGCTGGGCTTGCTTACAAAGACGGTAAGTCGCTTAAAGATGATGTATCAGAAGAGACCTATCAGGCTCTCAATGTTTATTTAGCCAACTTTGGCGCAACAGCCGATCAGTTAGCGCAGTTTAAGCCAGGCATGGTTGCATCAATGCTGGTAGCTATGGAAGCACAACGCTCTCAGTTAGCTGGACAAGGTGTAGATGCCTACTTCATGCAGTTAGCTGCTCGCGACGGAAAAGCCAGTGAATATCTGGAATCGTTAGATTTTCAAATCAGTATGCTTGCCAATATGGGAGCCGGTGAAGAAGACCGCCTCATTTCTGAAACTTTGGAAACGCTACCAGAGCTAAAAGACATGCTTAAAAGCACCATAAAAGCATGGAGAGAAGGGAATACTCAGAAAATCGATGAACTGGTGGTAGACACATTCAAACGTGAATCTCCCGCTTCGTACGACGATGTTTTTACTAAGCGCAACCAAAACTGGCTACCTCAAATCGAAGCCATGTTTGGCGATGATGACCAAGAATTTGTCTTAGTCGGTGCTGGCCACCTAGTTGGCGATGACAGTGTTATCGCCTTATTAAAAGCGAAAGGCTACAAAGTCGAGCAAATGTAACCCCCTTGTTGCTACCGACCTAAATATCAAAGCTAGGCATAGTCCTAGCTTTTTTATGTCTATTACAGCGGGAAATCGCTCTCTCAACCTGACACCGCAGGGATGCGGTGTCGGAGCTCTTACATAAAAGCAAGGATGGCTTTACGGCGTGTTTCAGAGGGCACAACAATCACGAACTAAATCGCAGGTATCGTATTCTACGTGTGAAGTAGAGATGGTGATACCACGTGCTTTTTCTTCAGGCGCGTTATCGATTTGATCGAAAGCCTGTGCGTTACCACCGTAAGTCTTTGAAAGAACTGTAGTGATTGCTGCAGTTAGCGTAGTTTTACCGTGGTCAACGTGGCCGATTGTACCCACGTTTACGTGGGGTTTCGTACGTTCAAACTTTTCTTTTGCCATTTTTCTCGTTTCCTAAGTTAAAAGTCCGACCCACCAATAGACCGGACCGAACCTTCATTTAGATTAAATTCTAGATTCAATAATAGCCTGCGCCACATTGTTCGGCGCCTCAGAATAATTGAAGAACTCCATTGAGTATGAAGCACGACCTTGTGTTTGTGAACGCAAGTCAGTTGCGTAGCCAAACATTTCTGAAAGCGGCACTTTAGCACGTATTATTTTAACACCTGCGACGCCATCTTCCATACCTTCGATCATGCCGCGGCGACGATTAATGTCACCAACTACATCACCCATCCAGTCTTCTGGAGTAGTCACTTCAACTTTCATTGTGGGTTCAAGTAACACCGGATTTGCTTCTGCGGCGCCTTTTTTGAAACCCATAGAGCCGGCGATCTTAAACGCCATTTCAGAAGAGTCAACATCGTGGTATGAACCGTCAAACAGCGTAACCTTTACATCAAGTACTGGATACCCTGCAAGAACACCACTTCGCATCTGCTCCTGAATTCCTTTATCGACCGCTGGAATGAACTCTTTTGGTACCACACCACCGACGATTTCGTTCACAAATTCGTAGCCTGAACCTTCTTCTTGAGGCTCAATGCGCAGCCATACATGACCAAATTGGCCGCGGCCGCCTGACTGACGAACGAACTTCCCTTCAACTTCAACAGATTTACGAAGGGTTTCACGATAAGCAACCTGAGGGTTACCTACGTTACATTCAACTTTAAATTCGCGCTTCATGCGGTCGACAATGATATCAAGGTGAAGTTCACCCATACCTGAGATAATCGTCTGGCCTGTCTCGTCGTCAGTTTTCACTTTGAATGACGGATCTTCAGCTGCAAGCTTGCTTAGGGCTATGCCCATTTTCTCTTGGTCAGCTTGCGACTTAGGCTCAACCGCAATTGAAATTACCGGCTCTGGGAACTCCATACGCTCTAGCGTAATAACATGGTTAGGGTCACAAAGCGTATCACCGGTTGTTACATCTTTAAGGCCAATGGCCGCAGCGATGTCACCTGCGCGTACTTCTTTAATTTCTTCACGGTCTTTCGCGTGCATTTGCACAATACGACCAAAGCGCTCACGCTTGCCCTTAACAGGGTTGTAAACCGTATCACCCGTGTTTACTACACCAGAGTAACAACGGAAGAAGGTTAGCGTACCCACAAATGGGTCGGTCGCTATTTTAAATGCTAGCGCTGAGAACGGCTCATCGTCACTTGAATGACGCTCTGCTTCTGTCTCGTCTTTGTCGTCAAGTACACCAGTGATGGCCTTAACTTCTGTTGGAGACGGAAGATAATGAATAACAGAGTCTAGTACTGCCTGAACACCTTTGTTTTTGAAGGCACTGCCACAGGTGGCAAGAACAATTTCGTTGTTCAGCGTACGCTGACGAAGGCCTGAACGAATTTCTTCCTCAGAAAGCTCTTCACCTTCCAAGTATTTATTCATTAGCTCATCAGATGCTTCTGCAGCCGCTTCGATCATTTCGGTACGGTACTGCTCAGCGGTATCTAAATATTCAGCCGGAATGTCTTCATAGGTAAATGTCATACCCATGTCTTCTTCATTCCAGTTGATGGCTTTCATCTTCACAAGGTCGATGACGCCATGGAAATTCTCTTCAGCGCCCATGTTGATTTGAATCGGAACACAGTTTGCGCCTAAACGCTTGCGGATTTGACCCACAACACGTTCAAAATCAGCGCCAGCCCGGTCCATCTTATTAACGAACACAAGGCGTGGCACTTGATATTTGTCAGCCTGTCGCCAGACTGTCTCTGATTGAGGTTCTACCCCAGAAGACCCACAGAAAACAACAACTGCACCGTCTAGTACACGCAATGAACGCTCTACTTCGATAGTAAAGTCAACGTGTCCAGGGGTGTCGATGATGTTGATCCTGTGTTGATCGAACTGTTGCTCCATACCAGACCAGAAACAAGTCGTTGCAGCAGACGTGATAGTAATACCACGCTCCTGCTCTTGCTCCATCCAGTCCATGGTAGCAGCACCATCGTGCACTTCACCGATTTTGTGAGACAGTCCTGTATAAAACAGAACACGCTCTGTGGTCGTGGTTTTACCCGCGTCCACGTGAGCCACAATACCAATATTGCGATAACGCTCAATCGAGGTCTTACGAGGCATAAATCTCTCTCAGTTAAATAACGTTGATTACCAACGGTAGTGAGCAAACGCTTTGTTTGCTTCGGCCATACGGTGAACGTCTTCACGTTTCTTAACCGCTGAACCTTTATTATCTGCTGCGTCTAGCATTTCAGCCGCTAGGCGTTGTGCCATAGACTTTTCGCCACGTTTACGTGCAGCTTCAACCATCCAACGCATACCTAGCGCGTTACGACGAACTGGACGTACTTCAACTGGAACCTGATAAGTTGAACCACCAACACGACGAGACTTAACCTCTACTGTTGGGCGGATGTTATCAAGCGCTTCCTCGAAGATATCTAGGTGTGCTTTGCCGGTTTTTTCAGCAACAATATCAAGCGCACCGTAAACGATTTTTTCAGCGACTGACTTTTTGCCGTCGAGCATTACGACATTCATGAATTTCGCAAGCAGTTGTGAACCAAATTTTGGCTCTGGTAGGATTTTACGTTGACCTACGACTCTTCTTCTTGGCATTTTCTATTCTCCGTATGAATTCAGGGAAAACCCAAAACTCTTAAACTTCAGTTTGGCCTTACTAACGGAGAACCGTTATGACTTAGGCTTCTTCGCGCCGTACTTAGAACGGGCTTGTTTACGATCGTTTACACCTGCGCAGTCAAGAGTACCGCGAACTGTGTGATAACGAACACCTGGTAGATCTTTAACACGACCACCACGGATAAGTACTACACTGTGCTCTTGTAGGTTGTGACCTTCACCACCGATGTATGAAGAAACTTCAAAACCGTTAGTTAGACGTACACGACATACTTTACGTAGTGCAGAGTTTGGTTTCTTAGGCGTAGTAGTATATACACGAGTACATACACCACGTCTTTGTGGACAAGCTTGTAGAGCAGCTACGTTGCTTTTTTCAACGGGCTTTCTACGCGGCTTGCGCACTAACTGGTTAACTGTTGCCATTAACTAGCTCCTGATTAAAAACTACGAAAACCCAATCACTGTGATTGGGTCCATATTAATACGATTAATTGCTTAATCGCTCTTGTTTGTGAACATTGTGCTCGTCAACATTCACTGAGCTCTGATACAAAAAACCGCGACCGTTTATCGAGCCACTTATTGGCTATCCAAAATCGGGTCGCGGAATATTAAAGATCATCGCTCTGACTGTCAAGGTGTACAAAGGTTAAGCAGTTAATTTATCTGCAATCTGTACAACATGACTGCCAAATTGTTAGGAGTACGTTAACGTACTCCTATGATCTTGCCTTATTCGGCAGTATCTTCGTCTGCACCAGCATTAAGCGCTTCGGTTAGTGCCTGTTCTGCTTCAGCAGCAGAAACTGACATTTCTTCGATTTGCTCTTTGCGACGTTGTGCACGGCGTTCGTGGTAAGCGAAACCTGTACCCGCTGGAATTAGTCGACCAACGATTACGTTTTCTTTCAGACCGCGTAGGTCATCTTCTTTACCTTGAACCGCAGCTTCAGTTAGAACACGTGTTGTTTCTTGGAACGATGCCGCTGAGATAAATGACTCAGTAGACAGTGACGCTTTAGTGATACCAAGCAGCTGTGTTTCGTACTGCGCTGGGATCTTGCCGTGTTTTTCAATTTCACGGTTAGCCACTTTAACGTTCGATACTTCAACCTGTTCGCCTTCAAGGAACTGCGTATCGCCTGGATTAGTGATAATGCACTTGCGTAGCATCTGACGGATAACTACTTCAATGTGCTTATCGTTAATCTTAACACCCTGTAGGCGGTAAACTTCCTGAACTTCGTTCACGATGTAGTTTGCTACAGCTGAGATACCACGTAGACGTAGGATATCGTGTGGAGACTCTGGACCATCAGCGATAACTTCGCCTTTTTCCACTTTCTCACCTTCGAACACGTTAAGCTGACGCCACTTAGGAATCATCTCTTCGTACGCGTCACCCTCAGCAGGTGTAATTACAAGACGCTTCTTACCTTTGGTCTCTTTACCGAAGCCGATAGTACCTGAGATTTCTGCAAGGATAGCAGGCTCTTTAGGCTTACGTGCTTCAAATAGGTCCGCAACGCGCGGTAGACCACCCGTGATATCACGAGTCTTCGAGCTTTCCTGAGGAATACGTGCTAGCACGTCACCTTCGTTAGCCACTTTGCCTTCTTTCGCTTCGATGGTTGTGAAGCTTGGAAGACGAATTTCTTGAAGACCGAACTCGTCGCTTTCAAGAATTAGCTTAGGCTCTTTAGAGTTTACTTTCGCAAGGTCTTTAACAACGATACGGGTTAGACCAGTAAGCTCGTCTTGCTGCATTTCGGTGTTAGAGTCATCAATGTCAGCGAAGCTAATCTTAGCTGCACGTTCAGTGATGATTGGGTGACTATGCGGATCCCAGTTAGCAACAACGTCGCCAGCTGCAATAGTTGCACCGTCATCCACGCTAAGTACAGCACCGTAAGGTACTTTATAGCGCTCTTTCTCACGGCCTTGCTCGTCGATAACAGTAAGTTCTGTTGAACGAGAAACGATAACCACTTTGCCGTCAGAGTTACGTACGAACTTCGCGTTGTGTAGCTTAAGGCTACCCGCAGTCTTAACTTGTACGCTGTTCTCAGCAGATGCTCTTGATGCCGCACCACCGATGTGGAACGTACGCATGGTAAGCTGTGTACCTGGCTCACCGATTGACTGTGCTGCAATAACACCAACCGATTCACCGCTACCCACCATGTGACCACGTGCAAGGTCACGACCGTAACACTTAGCACAAACACCGAAGTCGTTGTCACAAGTGATTACCGAGCGAACCATGATTTGGTCAACTGAGTTAGCTTCAAGCATGTCTACTAACGCTTCGTCTAGAAGAACGTTCCGCTCAACTAGTACTTCGTTAGTACCTGGCTTAAGTACATCTTCTGCTACCACACGGCCTAGTACACGCTCGCGTAGTGGCTCAACAACGTCACCACCTTCGATTAGTGGTGTCATTTGAACACCTTCGAATGTGCCACAGTCGTCGTTAGTGATTACCAAGTCTTGTGCAACGTCTACTAGACGACGCGTTAGGTAACCCGAGTTCGCTGTCTTAAGTGCGGTATCCCCAAGACCTTTACGAGCACCGTGAGTTGAGATGAAGTACTGTAGTACGTTCAGACCTTCACGGAAGTTCGCCGTAATTGGGGTTTCGATGATTGAGCCATCTGGCTTAGCCATCAGACCACGCATACCAGCTAGCTGACGAATCTGAGCGGCACTACCACGAGCACCCGAGTCGGCCATCATGTAAACAGAGTTAAATGATGATTGCTCTTCTTCTTCGCCATCGCGGTTAATTACGATGTCAGTCTTAAGGTTATCCATCATGGCCTTAGCAACTTTTTCGTTGGCATTTGACCAGATATCGATAACTTTGTTGTAACGCTCACCCGCGGTAACAAGACCGTTTTGGAACTGTTCCTGAATTTCGATAACTTCTGCTTCTGCTGCGTCGATGATGTCTTTCTTAGCAGCAGGGATAACCATATCGTCGATACCAACAGACGCACCCGCGATCATCGCGTAGTGGAACCCGGTATACATGATTTGGTCAGCAGCAATTACTGTATCTTTCAGACCTAGCGTACGGTAACAAGCATTCAATAGTCTTGAAATTTGCTTCTTGCCCATCGCTTGGTTGATGATTTCAAACGGCAGACCCTTTGGAAGGATCAGTGAGAAAATCGCACGACCAACCGTAGTGTCAGTTAGCGTTACTTTCTCAGTTTTGTTGCCATCTTCATCGATGTCATATTCAGTAATACGTACTTTAACGCGAGAGTGAAGCTCAGCATTACCTGTACGGTATGCTTTTTCTGCTTCATTCGGGCTGGTGAATACCATGCCTTCGCCTAAGCCGTTTACTTTGTCACGCGTTAGGTAATAAAGACCCAATACAACGTCCTGTGAAGGTACGATGATTGGCTCACCATTCGCAGGTGACAGAATGTTGTTCGTTGACATCATAAGTGCACGTGCTTCTAGCTGTGCTTCGATTGTCAACGGAACGTGTACCGCCATTTGGTCACCATCGAAGTCGGCGTTGTACGCCGCACACACTAGCGGGTGAAGCTGAATCGCTTTACCTTCGATTAGTGTTGGTTCGAATGCTTGGATACCCAAACGGTGAAGTGTAGGTGCACGGTTAAGTAGTACCGGGTGTTCGCGGATAACGTCGTCTAGTACGTCCCAAACCTCTGGTGCTTCGCGCTCTACAAGCTTCTTAGCTGCTTTAATTGTTGTCGCAAGACCACGACCTTCAAGCTTACCGTAGATAAACGGCTTAAATAGCTCAAGTGCCATCTTCTTAGGAAGACCACACTGGTGAAGACGTAGCGTAGGACCAACGGTAATTACAGAACGGCCTGAGTAGTCAACACGCTTACCAAGAAGGTTTTGACGGAAACGACCTTGCTTACCTTTGATCATGTCTGCAAGCGACTTAAGTGGACGCTTGTTAGAACCGGTAATCGCACGACCACGACGTCCGTTATCTAGAAGCGCATCTACAGACTCTTGAAGCATACGCTTTTCGTTGCGTACGATGATGTCTGGAGCAGCTAGGTCTAGAAGACGCTTAAGACGGTTGTTACGGTTAATAACACGACGGTATAGGTCGTTAAGGTCAGACGTTGCAAAACGGCCGCCATCTAGTGGTACTAGAGGACGTAAATCTGGTGGAAGTACCGGAAGAACCGTCATGATCATCCACTCTGGCTTGTTACCAGACTGTTGGAATGACTCAAGCAACTTAAGACGCTTAGTAATTTTCTTACGCTTAGTTTCAGAGTTGATTGAAGGCAGCTCTTCACGCATAGCCGCAACGTCTGCGTCTACGTCTAGTGCTGTAAGAAGATCGAATACTGCTTCAGCACCCATCTTCGCTTCAAACTCATCACCGTGCTCTTCAAGTGCATCCAAGTATTCTTCTTCGTTAAGAAGTTGGCTGCGCTCAAGCGTAGTCATACCTGGCTCTGTAACCACGTATGATTCAAAGTAAAGTACACGTTCAATATCACGAAGTGTCATATCTAGCATTAGGCCGATACGAGACGGAAGTGATTTCAGGAACCAGATGTGTGCTACCGGGCTAGCTAGCTCGATGTGACCCATACGCTCACGACGTACTTTAGTCAGTGTAACTTCAACGCCACACTTCTCACAGATAACACCACGGTGCTTAAGGCGCTTGTACTTACCGCAAAGACACTCGTAGTCTTTAACCGGACCAAAGATACGCGCACAGAACAGACCGTCACGCTCAGGCTTGAACGTACGGTAGTTAATTGTTTCAGGCTTTTTAACTTCACCGAATGACCATGAACGGATCATGTCAGGTGAAGACAGACCGATTCGAATATTATCGAATTCTTCAGTCTTGTTTTGTTGCTTTAGAAACTTTAATAAGTCTTTCACATTACTCTCCCAGCGGAGTCAGTCTCTAGAGCCCGGCGCAAGCGCCGGGCCATCTCATAACATTACGTGGCTAACGCCGTATTACTTTTCTTCAAGCTCGATGTTGATACCCAACGAGCGAATTTCTTTAAGTAGTACGTTGAATGACTCTGGCATGCCAGGTTCCATTCTATGGTCGCCATCGACGATGTTCTTGTACATCTTGGTACGGCCGTTAACGTCATCCGACTTAACGGTAAGCATTTCTTGAAGGGTATATGCTGCACCGTATGCTTCAAGTGCCCACACTTCCATCTCACCGAAGCGCTGACCACCGAACTGTGCTTTACCACCAAGAGGCTGCTGTGTAACAAGGCTGTAAGAACCAGTAGAACGCGCGTGCATTTTGTCGTCTACTAAGTGGTTCAGTTTCAGCATGTACATGTAACCAACCGTAACTGGACGCTCAAATTCGCGACCGGTACGACCGTCAAACAAAGCAATCTGACCGCTTTCTGGAATATCAGCAAGCTTCAGCATTTCTTTGATTTCAGATTCACGAGCACCGTCGAATACAGGTGTTGCTACTGGAACACCCTTACGAAGGTTTTCCGCTAGACGACGAACTTCGTGGTCTGTGAAGCTATCGATGTCTACTTCTTGGTGATTCTCACCAAGCTCGTACACCTTCTTCAAGAAGTCACGTAGTTCAGCCAGCTCGCGCTGCTCTTTAATCATACGATCAATCTTCACACCAAGACCGTGTGCAGCCATACCCAAGTGCGTTTCTAGGATCTGACCGATGTTCATACGAGACGGTACACCTAGTGGGTTAAGAACGATATCTACCGGCGTACCGTTAGCATCGTATGGCATGTCTTCTACAGGCTGGATAGTCGAGATAACACCTTTGTTACCGTGACGACCGGCCATTTTATCACCCGGTTGGATGTGACGTTTAACCGCAAGGTAAACCTTAACGATCTTAAGCACGCCAGGTGCTAGGTCATCGCCTTGAGTAATCTTGCGACGCTTACCTTCAAACTTCTTATCGAAATCAAGTTTGATTTCAGCATGCTGATCAGCGATTTGGTCTAGCTCTAGCTGTGCATCTTCACTGTTAAGTGCGATTTCAAACCACTTTTCACGCGGCAGGCTGTCAAGCTTAGCTTGGTCAACACCAGCACGTAGAAGTGCAGTTTGTGCACGTGCAAAGATACCGTCTGCAAGAATTTCGAACTCGTCAGTAAGGTCTTTCTTAACCTGACGTAGCTGCATATCTTCAATTTCTAGCGCACGCTTGTCTTTTTCTACACCGTCACGGGTAAATACTTGAACGTCGATTACCGTACCGTGAACAGAGTTAGGTACACGTAGAGACGTATCTTTAACGTCAGACGCTTTCTCACCGAAGATTGCACGTAGTAGTTTTTCTTCTGGCGTAAGCTGCGTTTCACCTTTAGGCGTTACTTTACCTACAAGGATGTCACCGCCTTTCACTTCCGCACCAATGTAAACAACACCTGATTCATCAAGCTTGCTTAGTGCAGATTCACCCACGTTCGGGATATCAGAAGAAATTTCTTCTGGCCCAAGCTTAGTATCACGAGCGATACAGCTAAGCTCTTGAATGTGGATAGTAGTAAAACGGTCTTCCTGCGCTACACGCTCAGAAATAAGGATTGAATCCTCAAAGTTGTAACCATTCCACGGCATGAACGCGATACGCATGTTCTGACCAAGTGCAAGGTCACCTAGGTCTGTTGAAGGACCATCAGCTAGCACGTCGCCTGCAACAATCGGGTCACCAACACTACAAGTAGGCTTCTGATTGATACACGTGTTTTGGTTAGAACGAGTGTACTTAGTCAGGTTGTAGATATCGATACCTGCTTCACCTGGAAGCATTTCATCTTCGTCTACTTTAATAACGATACGGCTGGCATCTACGTAATCAACCACACCACCGCGCTTAGCAACTACAGTAACACCTGAGTCAACCGCGATAGTTCTTTCCATACCGGTACCAACTAGCGGCTTATCAGCGCGTAGTGTAGGTACTGCCTGACGTTGCATGTTCGCACCCATAAGTGCACGGTTCGCATCATCGTGCTCTAGGAATGGGATAATGCTTGCAGCAATTGAAACGATTTGCTGAGGTGAAACGTCCATGTACTTGATGTCTTCTTTCGGCATCAAGGTAGTTTCACCACGGTGACGACATGGAATTAGGTCGTCAACCAACTCGCCTGCTTCAGTCAACGCGATGTTTGCCTGAGCGATTGCGAATTGACCTTCTTCAATTGCAGATAAGTAATCGATTTCGTCTGTTACCACACCGTCTACAATGCGACGGAACGGCGTTTCTAGGAAACCGAAGTCATTGGTACGCGCGAAGCTTGCCAATGAGTTAATTAGACCGAAGTTCAGGCCTTCCGGCGTTTCGATTGGACATAGACGACCGTAGTGAGTCGGGTGTACGTCTCGAACTTCGAAGCCTGCACGTTCACGTGTAAGACCACCCGGGCCTAATGCAGAAATACGACGCTTATGCGTTACTTCTGATAGCGGATTGTTTTGGTCCATGAACTGAGAAAGCTGAGATGAACCGAAGAACTCTTTAACCGCAGCCGAGATAGGCTTAGCGTTAATAAGATCTTGTGGCATCACGTTGTCTAGGTCGCCTAAGCTTAGACGCTCTTTAACTGCACGCTCAACACGTACAAGACCAACGCGGAATTGGTTCTCTGCCATTTCACCTACAGAACGGATACGACGGTTACCTAGGTGATCGATGTCATCTACTTCGTCTTTACCGTCACGAATCATTATTAGCTGCTTCATTACAGAAATAATGTCTTCTTTATCTAGTGTACCAGCACCAATAAGTTCTTCACGGCCAAGACGGCGGTTGAACTTCATGCGGCCAACAGAAGACAAGTCGTAACGTTCATCAGAGAAGAACAGGTTATCGAACAAGGTTTCAGCTGCATCTTTTGTTGGTGGCTCACCAGGACGCATCATACGGTAAATTTCAACTAGTGCTTCAAGGCGGTTAGTTGAAGAATCGATACGTAGCGTATCTGAAATGTATGAACCGTGATCTAGCTCGTTGATGTAAAGCGTTTCGAACTCTTTGATGCCCGCTTGGCTAAGTGCCGCTAGGTTTTCAAGGGTTAGTTCGTCGTTCGCGCTTACAATCACTTCGCCTGTGTCTTCGTTTACATAAGTAGCTGCGTAAACACGGCCAATTAGGTAATCGGCTGGAACTTCAAGTTCTGTAAGACCGGCTTTTTCTAGTGCACGCGTGTGGCGCGCAGAAATACGACGACCCGTTTCAACAACAACGTTGCCTTCACCGTCAATGATGTCAAAAGCAGCCGTCTCACCACGTAGGCGATCTGGAACCACTTCCATCATTAGTTTGTCTTTGTCGATACGTACGCTTACTTTGTCGAAGAAAGTATCTAGGATTTCTTCAGACGTCATTTCAAGTGCGCGTAAGATAATCGTTGCAGGCAACTTACGACGACGGTCGATACGTACGAATAGGTTATCTTTCGGGTCAAACTCGAAGTCTAACCACGAACCACGGTAAGGAATTACACGTGCGTTATAAAGCACTTTACCTGACGAGTGGGTTTTACCTTTGTCGTGATCAAAGAATACACCAGGTGAACGGTGTAGCTGTGACACGATAACACGCTCTGTACCATTGATAACGAACGTACCGTTCTCAGTCATCAACGGGATCTCGCCCATGTACACTTCTTGTTCTTTAATATCTTTTACGGTACCTGGCGCAGCGTCTTTATCGAACAACACTAACCGTAGTTTTACTCTTAACGGAGCAGAGAAAGTTACGCCGCGAATTTGACATTCTTTAACGTCGAAAACGGGCTCTCCCAGGCGGTAGCTTACATACTGAAGCTCTGAACTACCTGAGTAGCTTTTAATTGGAAAAACGGAACGAAATGCTGCTTCCAAACCGTATTGAGCATCTGCATCGATCTCAATAAACTTTTTGAAAGAATCAAGCTGAATTGAAAGAAGGTATGGAATTTCCAATACCTGTGGGCGTTTGCCAAAATCCTTACGGATACGTTTCTTTTCGCTATAAGAGTAAACCATGGGTTCCTCAGCCTGCTGATTTATGACCCAACCTGCTGCAAAATGCTTTAAAACGCGTGCTATGGGCTAAAAGCTACGTTTCAAATGGCGCACTAAGCAACAAACTTCCACAACCCTTTTTCGGGCAGATACACCAGCATACAACAAAATTTAACCAATTATTAGTTAACTTGTTGGATTTTTATGCTTTTTATGGGTATTTCCGAATGGCGCTTTAAGTAGTGTAACCAAGGGTTAGATTCTACACACTATACAGCGCAAAAAGGCTGGTGGTTTAAAAAACCACCAGCCTTGCCGTCTCAGGCAATAATCTGACTATGTCAGATTACTTGATTTCTACTTCTGCACCAGCTTCTTCAAGCTCTTTCTTAAGTGCTTCAGCTTCATCTTTGCTTACGCCTTCTTTGATAGCTTTAGGAGCAGACTCAACTACTTCTTTAGCTTCTTTAAGACCTAGGCCAGTCGCGCCGCGAACTGCTTTGATAACTGCAACTTTGTTGCCACCGAATGAAGTCATTACAACGTCGAATTCAGTCTTTTCTTCTGCAGCAGCAGCGTCACCGCCAGCAGCTGGACCAGCAACAGCAACAGCAGCTGCAGCAGATACGTTGAATTTTTCTTCAGCCGCTTCGATTAGTTCAACCAGTTCCATTACTGGCATTTCAGCGATTGCGTTTAAGATATCTTCTTTAGTTAGAGCCATGTTCTCTAAACTCCTGGGTATAAAATGTTAAAAAAATCAATATGCCAAAAACGCCAATTACTTGGTGTCTTTGACCGCCGCCAATACGCGCACAAACTTGCCAGGAACTTCGTTGATTGTTTGAACGAATTTCCCAACTGGTGCTTTGAAGGTTGCAAGTAGTTTCGCAAGCGCTTCGTCGCGGGTAGGTAGTGCTGCAACTGCGTCCAATTTCTCTGGACCAAGAAGACCGCTACCAATAGATAGTGCTGTAACTTTTAGCTTATCGTTAGTCTTACCGAAGTCTTTGAAAAGACGTGCCGCACCGCCTGGTGCGTCGATAGAGAAACCATAGATAAGCGGACCAGTTAAGGCGCTGTCTAAGTCTGCAAATTGACTGTCTGCTAGAGCACGCTTTGCAAGAGTATTACGTACAACCTTTAGGTATACGCCTTGCTCACGAGCTTTAACACGTAGGTCAGTCAGTTCTGCAACTTCCATCCCACGGTATTCAGCAACGGCTACGGATAGAGCGCGAGACGCAACTTCAGAAACTTCTGCTACGATCTCTTTTTTTGCTGCTAAACCTAGTGCCACTGAGTTCACCTCTTTGTATCTGACTTTGTTTGCGGTTACCCGCTTACGCCGTCAGGGTTCACAGATTGATACCAACCCTCATGGTTGATACCGCTCTACGGTGTTTGTTACCCCAGAGAGTCTGAGTCAAACCACCGTCTGCGCAGGTTGTTGTATTAAGCAGTGTGTTGACTGTGAAAGTTCTCTTACCTCTTTCACCACACCGCACCTGCGGTCTAGGACGGGAGCTGCTTATTAGCACTGCTAATTGTCACAGCTCCAACCCATAACCTTTAAGAGATTTCGATAAGCCTAAGCTCAGCGAAATTAAAGACCTACAGAAGCCTTATCAAGAGCAACACCAGCACCCATTGTAGTGCTTAAGCTGATCTTCTTGATGTATGTACCTTTAGCAGAAGAAGGCTTAGCTTTCTTAAGTGCTTCAAGTAGCGCTTCAAGGTTTTCTTGAATTTGGTTCGCTTCGAACGCGATCTTACCGATGCTAGCGTGGATGATACCGTTCTTATCGTTACGGTAGCGTACCTGACCAGCTTTAGCGTTCTTAACTGCCGTTGCAACGTCAGGCGTTACAGTGCCAGTTTTTGGGTTAGGCATAAGGCCACGTGGACCTAAGATTTGACCTAGTTGACCAACAACACGCATTGCGTCTGGGCTAGCAACTACTACGTCAAAGTTCATTTCGCCTTTCTTAACTTGCTCAGCTAGGTCATCCATACCAACGATGTCTGCACCAGCTTCTTTAGCTGCTTCAGCATTTGCACCTTGAGTGAATACTGCAACGCGAACGTCTTTACCAGTACCGTTAGGTAGTACAGTTGCACCACGAACGTTTTGGTCAGATTTCTTCGCATCGATACCAAGGTTAACAGATACGTCTACGCTTTCTGCGAACTTAGCTGTTGCTAGTTCTTTAAGAAGCGCTACTGCTTCGTTGATTTCGTACTCTTTAGTAGAGTCAACTTTGTCGCGGATTAGGCGAGCGCGTTTAGTTAATTTAGCCATTCGATTAGTCCTCTACGTTCAAGCCCATTGAGCGAGCAGAACCCGCGATAGTGCGTACCGCTGCATCTAGATCAGCTGCAGTAAGGTCTGGCTCTTTAGTTTTAGCAATCTCTTCCAACTGAGCGCGAGTAACTTTACCCACTTTTTCAGTGTTAGGACGGCCAGAACCACTCTTGATGCCCGCTGCTTTCTTAAGCAGGTAAGACGCAGGAGGAGTCTTAGTTTCGAATGTGAAAGAGCGATCTTCGTATACAGTAATTTCTACTGGTACTGGAGCGCCTTTCTCAAGGCTTTCTGTTTTCGCGTTGAAAGCCTTACAGAATTCCATGATGTTTACACCGTGTTGACCTAGTGCAGGACCAACTGGTGGACTTGGGTTAGCAGCGCCTGCTGCAACCTGAAGCTTGATAATACCGCTTACTTTTTTAGCCATTTTACATGCTCTCTTGTTTGGGTCTAACGCCTCGCAAATACAGAGATTATTTGCTCAATCGGCTTCCCGTTTCCGTTTAAAAGGGCGCGCATTATATAAGGTGATTAATTACTATGCAAGGGCTATTTAGAATAAAAAACCATCGAAAGGTCAGTATTTTTACGCTCTCGCCGTTTAACCGGAGACCTTATACAAAAAAGCCCCGTCAAACGGGGCTTTTTAAAAATACTATACGGTAGCTTGAATAGGCTTAGCCTTTTTCTACCTGACCAAATTCTAGATCTACTGGAGTAGAACGCCCGAAGATAAGCACCGATACTTTTACGCGGCTCTTTTCGTAGTCTACTTCTTCTACCACACCGTTGAAGTCTGCAAATGGGCCATCGATAACGCGAATAACTTCGCCTGGCTCGAACAGCGTCTTTGGTCTTGGCTTATCAACGTTTTCTTCAAGACGATTTAAGATAGCGTCAGCTTCTTTCTGCGTGATTGGCATAGGACGGTCAGATGTGCCGCCGATGAAACCAAGTACGCGAGGTACGCTTTTCACTAAGTGCCATGACTCTTCTGTCATCGCCATTTCTACCAATACGTAACCAGGGTAGAACTTACGCTCAGATTTACGCTTTTGACCCGCACGCATTTCTACTACTTCTTCTGTTGGTACTAGTACCTGACCGAAGTAGTCTTCCATATTGTGCATTTTGATGTATTCAAGCAGGGTCTTCTTAACGCGAGACTCGTATTGTGAATAGGCTTGAACTACGTACCATCTTTTCTTTACTGCTTCTTCTTCAGACATACGGTTATGCTCCTATTCCTGTAATAAAGCCAACTACACGAACGATGATGCCGTCTAGTCCCCATAAAATTAGTGCCATAATTAACGTCGCTGCAAGCACGATAAGTGTAGTTTGGTTCGCCTCTTGGCGAGTTGGCCACACAACCTTGCGAACTTCTGTGCGAGACTCTTTAGCAAAGCTCAAGAAGGTGCTACCTTTTTCGGTAGTTGCCGCGATGAAACCAGCTATACCAACAACTACAACAATTGCGATGGCACGGTATAGTACCGAGATCTCACCGTACATTGTATTAGCGGTTACTAAACCGGCAAGTAGTGCAAAAACCACTACCCATTTAAACATGTCCAATGCATTGGACTGATTTTCCGTCTTTTCGCTCATGTTACGATCCTAGCACTACAGCGTCGTTGTTTTACGCATCTAAAAAATGCGCAACTTAAAAATTCTTAGTTTAAGTAAATTTGGCAGGGGTGGAGGGACTCGAACCCCCAACCATCGGTTTTGGAGACCGCTGTTCTACCAATTCGAACTACACCCCTGTGGTGTCGATAAGACAAAATTTACTTACACTGCCCTTGTGAGTTGTGCGTCTTTTCTAAGGAAAGTGCGGTATCGCAAGGGAGGGACGCGTATTATACTTAACCACTTTCAAGATACAAGCGGTTTATCCATCCCATCTGCGATTGAACGCTAATTCGCGCCTTGCCTATTCAACGCCTATAAATCCGCCCGTTTGGTGCGCCCAAAGCTTGGCATATATGCCATTGTGCGCAATAAGCTCGGTATGGGTTCCCTGCTCTACAATGTTGCCCTTATCCAGAACAAGTAACCTGTCCATTTGCGCAATGGTCGACAGTCGATGCGCAATAGCCAGCACGGTTTTGCCTTCCATCACTTTATCCAGACAGGCTTGAATTGCCGCTTCAACTTCTGAATCTAGCGCTGATGTGGCTTCGTCCAGCACTAATACAGGCGCGTCTTTTAACAATACGCGAGCTATGGCAATTCGCTGGCGCTGACCGCCTGAAAGCTTAACGCCTCGCTCTCCTACATGCGCGTCGTACCCTGTTCTACCGTGACTATCGGTAAGCGTAAGAATAAAGTCGTGCGCTTCGGCCTGTTTGGCTGCACGGATCATATCTTCTTCTGTCGCATCCGTGCGTCCGTAAAGAATGTTATCGCGTACCGAGCGATGCATCAGAGAGGTATCTTGAGTCACCATGCTGATTTTAGCACGAAGCGTCTCTTGGCCTACTTCAGTAATATCTTGGCCGTCAATAACAATACGACCACTCTGGGTATCGTAGAAACGCATGAGCAAATTGACCAGCGTCGATTTACCCGCACCAGAGCGCCCCACTAAGCCCACTTTTTCTCCAGGCTTAATGGCTAAATCCAAGTTAGTGAACACATCAATAGGTTTGTTGTCTGCACCTGAATAGGAAAAATGCACGTTATCGAAATTAATCCCGCCGCCATTTACCTTTAACGCATCGGCTTTTGGCTTGTCTTTTACTGCAATAGGCTGCGCTAGTGTATTCATGCCGTCCTGCACCGTGCCTAAGTTTTCGAACAAACCTGATACTTCCCACATAACCCAGTGCGACATACCGTTTAGTCGCAAACACAGACTAATAGCTATGGCGATATCGCCAGGGCTCGCAATGTTTTCCATCCACAAATACACAGATAGCGCACCAATGGTGAAAATAAGAATGGCGTTAGCCATTTCCACACAGAATTCCAACACGGTGACCAAACGCATTTGCGGGTAAACCGTTTTAAGAAAACCATCCATGCTTTCTTTAGCGTAATCCGCTTCGCGGCGACTGTGTGAAAACAACTTCACAGTGGTGATATTGGTATAGCTATCAACAATACGTCCGGTCATTAATGAGCGCGCGTCGGCTTGCTTTTGCGAAACTTCTTTTAGTTTAGGCACCAGCACTTTCAAAATGCCAATGTATACAAAGAACCACACGATAAGCGGCATGGCTAAGCGCCAGTCTGTACTGAAAATAAGCACGACCATAGAGATGAAATAAACGCTGATGTACACCAATAAATCGAGAACCTTGGTTACGGTCTCTCTTACCGATAGCGCAGTCTGCATCACCTTGGTAGCGACACGGCCGGCAAACTCATCGTGAAAAAAAGTTAAGCTCTGACCAAGCAAGTAGCGGTGCGCTTGCCATCTAATGCGCATAGGGTAGTTCCCCATCAGGGACTGGCGTGAAAACAACGAGCGCAACAAAATAAACAGCGGAATAAACACGAGAACAGTTAGTCCCATGCCGATAAGGGTAAATTTTTGGTCTGCTAAAAACGTGTCGCGGTTTTGATCAGAGAACCAGTCAACTAACTGCCCTAAAAAGCCGAACAGCGCCACTTCTAACATGGCAACAATGGCACTTAACACGGAAACAGTAAGGATTACGCCCCACATGCCTTTTGTATAGTACTTACAAAATGCAACGATACCTGTTGGCGGTTGGGTAGGCGGCGTGTCAGGGAAAGGCTGGGTCAGCTTTTCAAAAAATGAAAACATGTAGAACTCGTTAGTTATTCAGTGACAGAGCACGTTTACGTATGCCCCAAAATGCTGGGTCACAATTCTACACGATAACTGAAAGTGTGTTGAACTTTGCGGTGCTTTTTTACCGCAAAGCTCGTTTAACATTAGTTAATATTTGGCACAGACTGATACTTGGCGAAAATTATTATTTGGAGAAGAGCTAACATAAAACAACCCAACTATAAGCGAGTTTTCTGTCAGCTTTCACTCTGCAAAGCCCAGTTTAGCCAGTATGCTTTCTACTTTTTCAGCGTGTTCAGCCTGCCACTGCCCAAGTGACATAGAGCCGTCTTTCCGGGCACGTTTTTGAGCAATATCATAGGCTGCTAACGCCTCATCTTTTGGGATTACTGCAATCCCCTCTTCGTCTGCAACAATAATGTCTCCGGCGTGAACAGTTACACCTGCACAGGTAATCGGCTCATTTAGCGGCGATATGCACTTTTTGGCGCCTGGCTTGGGTATAACGCCTCTGGCAAATACCGGAAACTTGTTGTCACGGGTTTCTGCAAGATCTCGTATAACACCATCAATCACGAAACCTTTTATGCCGCGCGACTGGGCTATCGCGCAGACGTTACCGCCCGCGACAGCGAATTCATCATCGGCTTCCACAACAATAATGTCACCGGGGCTTGCGCGATATATAGCCGCATGCAGCATAAGATGGTCTCCCGGCTCACACTTAACGGTAAATGCTGGACCCGCAATGCGTGGCATGCCTTCCCACAATGGTTTTATCGCATAGTGCATGAACTGCTCTCTTGGCAGCGCATCGGCGTACTCACAAGGTGATACGCTATCGAAAGGGGTATTGTGTAAGTCCATCGCCGTTCCTTGAATGTTGTAGTGTGTGAAAAAAAACACTATAGCGAAATTAGCCCTACAAGTTGTTACAAGCTGTGTATTTTCACTATAAACACTTTTTCTATCCCCCCCACCATGCTAAAAATTAGTAAAAAGCGTGCACGCAATACGCCACACCATTCTTTCGAAGGGATGCACAGGTTTCGCAACGCACTAAAAACAATAAGCGACAAGCCCAAATGTCGCCCAATAAAATGAAAAGGAAAACTCGACATGTTACGTAGCGTTTTAAGCTTAAGCGTGGCACTGGCCCTCACGGCTTGTAGCCCACAAAATTCATCCACAGAACAACAGACACAGAGCGCGGCTACCGAAGAAGCTCAGCAACAGCTTTCTTCAGGTGTCATTAAAGAAAATATGGATCTGTCTGTTGACCCAGGTGATGACTTTTTCCGCTACGTAAACGGCAAGTGGTTTGATAATTTTGAAATACCGGCAGATAAATCGAGCTACGGTTCTTTCGTGATCCTTCGCGATGAAGCACAAGATCACGTTATGGATATTATAAAATCGTCTGCCGAAGGCGACTTTAAAGCGGGCAGCGACGAGCAAAAAGTCGGTGATTTTTACCGTGCCTATATGGACATGGAAACCCGCAACGAACTTGGTACGACGCCGCTAAAGCCTGAGTTAACTAAGATTGATGCCATTGAAGACTACACCGACCTTGCTGAGTATTTCGCTTATGCAGCTCGCTATGGCTACGGTGCGCCGTTCAGCCTAACTCAATACCCTGACCTTAAGTCGCCAAAAGAATATTTGATGTACACGTGGCAGTCGGGCTTAGGCCTTCCTGAGCGCGAGTACTACTTCAAGGACGACGAAACATCACAAACCATTCGCGATGCCTACGTTAAACATATTCAAACCATGTTTGAGCTGGCGGGTTTCGACGCGCCTAAAGAAAGTGCGGATATGCTGTTCGCACTTGAGACTAAAATTGCTCAGCTACATATGAAAAAAGAGCAGGCCCGTAACTTTGCTGCCAACTATAACAAACTGACAATTGAAGAACTTAAAGCGTTAATGCCTAAGTTCGACTGGGACGCTTATCTTACTGAAGCAGACATTAGCGACATTCCTTCGCTAGGCATCCTGCAAAAAGACTACATGCAAAACATTGATGGCGTTATTGCAGATACTTCACTGGAAGATTGGAAAACGTTCCTTAAGTGGGGCTTGCTAAATGCTTCAGCCAGTCGCTTAAATGCTGAGCTTGATGAAGCAAACTTCAATTTCTACAGCAAAGTGCTTCGCGGTGTTGAAGAGCAACAGCCACAATGGCGTCGTGCAGTAAGCCTTTCAAATGCTCATGTAGGCGAGCTAATCGGTAAGGTTTATGTAAAACAGCACTTCCCGCCTGAAGCGAAAGATCGCATGATGGAAATGGTTAATAACCTGTTGTTAGCTTACAAAGAAAGTATCGAAAATCTTGATTGGATGACAGATGAAACCCGTGCACAAGCACTAGACAAGCTATCTAAGTTTACCGTGAAAATTGGTTACCCAGACCAGTGGAGAGACTATTCAGCGCTGACAGTTAATGCCAGTGACCTGTTTGGAAACCTAAAGCGTTCTTCGGACGTGCTGTACGAAGAAATGCTTAAGAAACAAGGCGGCCCAGTGTGGACCCATGAATGGGGCATGACACCACAAACTGTTAATGCTTACTACAACCCTCCGCTAAACGAAATTGTATTCCCTGCGGCTATCCTTCAACCTCCGTTCTTTGACATGAACGCCGAAGATGCGGTTAACTACGGTGGCATTGGCGCGGTAATTGGTCATGAAATTGGCCATGGTTTTGATGATTCAGGGTCAACCTTTGACGGTGACGGCGTTCTGCGAAACTGGTGGACTGACGAAGATCGCGGCGAGTTTGAAGCACGCACTGCAAACTTGATTGAACAGTATAACCAGTTTGAGGTTCTGCCTGACTTGCACGTGAACGGTGAATATACCCTAGGTGAAAACATCGGCGACCTTGGCGGCATCAGCATCGCACTTAAAGCTTACCACCTGTCTCTTGATGGTGAAGAAGCCCCTGAACTAGACGGTTTCACTGGCGATCAGCGTGTATTCATTGGTTACGGCCAGGTTTGGGCAAGCAAATATCGCGAAGAGGCGTTGCGCAGCCAAGTACAAACCGATACCCATTCACCTACGAAGTTCCGCACTAACGGTGCTGTTCGCAACGTACCTGAATTCTACGAAGCGTTTAACGTGACCGAAGAAGATGCGTTGTATTTACCACCAGAAGAACGCGTAAAAATTTGGTAATTCGCGCACATTGAATAGCGCATATAAAATTCGATAGCTAAAGCCCCATGTTTGCTTCACCAAACTGGGGCTTTTTTTGTCGTGTTGAAGTGTATGACCGAGCAGTTTCAAAAAGGCTAAATATGAATGTAAGAACAACTATTGTCTTTAGCAGCTTAGCGTTGATTTACCTGGCGACGCTGCCGCTTACCCCCTACGTGGCGCAATTCTTACCCAAAGCCCTACCTATTGTGGTACTGGCAGTTTTCGCCTATACAAAACTTAGCGCCATGCCGCGATACATGGTGTTGGCGGCGTTACTTTTTAGTCTTGCCGGAGATGTTAGTCTGGCCTTGCCCTTTGCTGATAGTTTTATTACCGGCTTGGCGTGCTTTTTTGTTGCCCATTTAACGTATGCTATGTGTTTTGCGTTGCTGCATCGCCGCCTACAAGAAACGCCCGGCGACCATATCATTTCACGCAAACCAAAGTGGTTCATTAGTATTATTATGATTAGCTTTGCCGTAATGATGGCAGTGCACATTCTGCCAGCGTCGAAAGCCTTATTTTACCCTGTAGTCGCCTATATTAGCGTAATCACACTGATGGGTTTAACCGCAGTGTGGTTGGCTCAAACTAAGCTGATCGTAACCGGTGCGTTATTTTTTGTGATATCAGATGCCATTCTCGCCCAGTCGGTTTTCAAAACCCCGCTTCCACTGTCTACCATTTGGGTAATGACAACTTACTATGGTGCCCAATATTGCTTAACCATGGGGCTGGTTGATGGTTTTTTGAGAAAAGAGAATAGGCAGGAAGAGATTGGTCAGACCTAGTTAGACAACGACGTTAAAACGTCTATCGCCAAGTCGGCTTTTTCAGCTGGCACGAAAATATGGTCGTGATAATAAGCGGCCACCACGTTGGCGCTAATTCCTGCCTTACCCAGCGCGGTGGACATAGCTGCAGTCATGCCTACCGCTTCCAAACTAGAATGCACTTCACAGGTTATACAGCGGTAATAACCTTCAAATTGCAGATTAGCTTTCTCGGCTGCGGCAACCGGAAGAATAAGGGTGGTGCCCTCGCGTTCTTGAAACATCCCCTTAGCTACTGAAATTAACGCACTAGTTAATCTGTCAGCAGGCAAGGTAGTAAAAACGTAATTTTCACGACTCGCCACAGGATTCAGATTTTTCAGTAACACGCCCAAGTCAGTTTCAGCGACCACACTCAACCTTCCTTTGTATAACGTCAATACTTATTTATTGAAGCTCTTATTAAAGTTTTCGGGCTCTAATACGCTTTCCTTTGATCTTACCTTCTCTAAAGTGCGCCATGGCTTTTTTCACGCTTCGCGTTTTCACTGCGACAAAACTCATGCTGTTTTGCACTTTAATTTTGCCCAAGTCATCGCCAGGAATGCCCGCATCTTTGGTAAGTGCACCCACCAGATCACCTGGGCGAAGCTTTTCTTTTTTACCCGCGCTTAGTGAAATACAGGTAAATTCAGGCTGAGTAATTTTATTTTTATGAAAACGCAGGCTTTGTGCGCCTTTAAGTGGAATATCGCTTTCTTGCAATACTTCTATTTTTCGCAAGAAGTGCTCTTCGTCATCGCTGACTAGCGTTACCGCCATGCCCTGTGCGCCTGCTCGCGCCGTGCGACCAATGCGGTGAATATGGGTTTCCGGCTCTTCACTTACCGTATAATTAATTACGCAGGCAACATCATCAATATCCAGCCCTCGCGCAGCTACATCGGTGGCAACAAGTACTTGTAGCGCATCGCTGGCGAACTGCATTAGCACCGATGTGCGTTGATGCTGTTCCAAGTCCCCCTGAAGTCCAGCTGCGCTAAAGCCATCTTCGATAAGCTCCTCAACCACTTCATTTACCTGAACCTTGCGGTTACAAAATACAATGGCATTTTTAGGTTGGTAGTGGGTAAGTACCGCTTTAAGCGCCTGAGTGCGTGTGTGCGGGAGCACGTTGTAGCCCAATTGGGTGATAGCGGGTTTACTGTCTTGAGACTCAACTTTACAGGTTACCGGGTTGTGCAGGTACTGCTTGGCTACACGCTCAATTTGTTCCGTAAAGGTTGCAGAAAACAATAGGGTTTGCACTTGTTTTGGCGTTTGACCGAAAATAATGCGTAAATCGTCTTCAAAGCCCATATCTAACATGCGATCGGCTTCATCGAGGACACGCAACTTTACGTTACTTAGGTCAATTCGACGCTTTTCCACATGGTCCATTACGCGACCCGGCGTGCCCACAATGATGTGAGGGCTATGTTTCAGTGACTGAATCTGCGGCCCCATAGGCTGGCCACCACATAACGTGGTCACTTTAATATTACCGATGTTCTTAGCCGCCGAACGGCACTGCTGAGCCACTTGATCAGCAAGCTCTCGGGTAGGACAAAGTATGATAGCCTGCGTGGTAAAATCATTCACTTCTACGTGCTGCAAGGCAGGAATTACAAAGCACAGAGTCTTGCCGCTGCCCGTCTGCGCTTGGCCTATCACATCTTTCCCCTGCAACGCCTCAGGGAGCGATTGTGCCTGTATAGGGGAAAGTTGGTAAATGCCTTGTGAGTCTAGCGCCTTGGTGATGGCAGGGTTTATATCTAAATGCTTAACTGTTTCAACTGTCATTAATTTGGGTTCCAAAGGTGCACTACACCATGTTCGGTATGATGAGCTATGCCGTATTCTTGGGACACCATGTCACTCCAGGAAGAAAGCTGCTCATTAAACTTGTCACTCATTTTCACACCGGCCGCCGCTAACTTGAGCTTCTCTAAAACCAAAACACAGGTGTCTTTCTTTGACAGTGCTAGGTAGGCCGTTGAAATGTCGTACTTACTCGATAGGGTTATTGTCTCACATTTAAATTGTTTTGGGTTACATCCAAAGTCAATTGCCCCCTGAGAACCGAAAATAGTATCAATTTCGTTGTTGATCAGTGCATCCACTAATGCCTGCCACGAATCATAGGCTTTTACTTTGAAGCCATGCTCTATTGCAACGTTATAGCGATAGTCTTCCAATAAGGTACCAACCCTAAAGTTCTTTGGTACGTTGGCAAAGGATTCAAAATAGGGCTTATCGATGCCGTACAGTCCATGAAGGTTTCTTGATACCGGCGTTACCCAGTGAAACACGCTTTCTCTTTCACTCGTGCGAATTACTGAGAATACCAATACGTTAGACTTGGTCATTGCTTCCTTTGCAATACGTTCCCATGGCGCGGAAAGGATATTCTGCTTTAGCGTCATCTCATCTAATATGTCTCTGACCAAGTCTGCAGCAATACCTTTAAGCTTTCCTCGCTCTCCCACCTCTGAAAAAAGTGGCACAATGTCGGCGATGACCCAAAGATTGTCGGTATTAGCATGCAGCTCACCTGCTAAGCTTAGTGTTCCAAAAGTAAGTATTGTGGCCGGGAAAGATGCTTTCAGTTCATCCCGTATAGCGCTAGCAAGCAATGTGAAGTTGTCTGAACCTTTGTATTGAGCAATCAGCTCGCTCATCCGCTCTGCAATATCGGCAGAACCTTCACTTTTGCTCAGTGCGATATAGCTCACTGCTATTGTCGTTGCCTGACTGCCCGCATTAGGCGTACAACGAACATTATTTCCACATTCAAAGGCAAATAGCGGCGTGATCCAATAATAACTATCTTCGTTATTTTCATCTCTGATCAAATTGATAAGGACGTCGGCACTATTCGATAAAGTGTTAGTAGCAGGCGTTAAATCAATGCCATTTTTTGATAAGGCATTTTTAAACACTGTGAGTGAGTAAGATTGAATACTCTGCTTCTCAGAGGGAGAAAGGGTACTTGGTAAATCGGGGGCGTGAGAGTAAGAGAATGCTTGTGCCCAAGTGGATGAACTCCACAGGGCACATAAACAGACAATAACAACAAAAACTACGCTTGAAATGCCTTTTCTAATTTCCACTGCAACGTTTGCCCCGCATAAAATGGAACCATATCGGTGCCATCAGCTAGGGTTACTTGTTCTGGCACCGTCCACGACTCTTTCACTAATGTCATTGTAGTCGTATTTCGTGGTAAACCATAAAAATCTGCACCGTAATGGCTAGCAAATCCTTCGAGCTTATCTATTGCGCCTAGCTGCTCGAACACTTCGGCATAAAGCTCAATTGCAGACCATGCGCTATAACAACCCGCGCAGCCGCAAGCATTTTCTTTTTTATGTTTTGCATGAGGTGCCGAGTCGGTACCTAGGAAGAATTTTTTGTTGCCGCTTGCCACCATATCGCGCAACGCTTTTTGATGCGTGTTACGTTTTAGTACTGGCAAGCAATAGTTATGAGGGCGTACGCCGCCAACCAGTAAATCGTTGCGGTTTAACAATAAGTGCTGAGGGGTAATGGTGGCTCCAACAAATTCGCTGGCGCCCGCTACGAAGCTTGCGGCATCTGCTGTTGTAATATGCTCAAACACCACTTTCAGCTTAGGGAATGCGTCAACGATAGGCCCTAAATGGGTATCAATGAACACTTTTTCACGGTCAAAAATATCAATGTGATGTTCGGTCACTTCACCATGAATTAGCAACAATAAGCCTTGCTCTTGCATGGCTTGGAATACGGGGTATAAAGCCTGAATGCCTTTTACTGCGGCGTCTGAATTAGTAGTGGCCCCTGCAGGATATAGCTTACACGCAGTTACGCCCGCTTGTTTTGCATCGATAATGTCTTGAGGTGTAGTTTGATTAGTAAGGAATAAGGTCATTAATGGCTCAAAGCTACTACCTTTAGGTCGCGCAGCTTCAATTCGCCCTTTGTACGCCATGGCCATTTCAGCATTAACCACCGGTGGTACAAGGTTTGGCATAACAATAGCGCGCTGGAAACAACGTGCGGTAGCAGGCACTGTTTCAGCTAGCATTTCGTTATCGCGAAAGTGAAGGTGCCAATCGTCTGGCGTAGTAATGGTGAGCGTTTGCATGCCTTGTCTCTCTTAGTACTTATTCAAACAGAGGGGAAGATGCGCGCAATAATAGCACAATTCCCATTTTGCGCGCAGAACAACTCGCTCGAAAGTGGCTATGAATTCTCTTCGCCGTGCTCTACCCAAATAAGCTTGCTAACGTCGTACCCAGCCGATGTCGCTTTTTCTAGTAAACGGGTGCGGACTTCATCTGAAATAGAAGGTGTTCGCGCTAAAATCCAAAGGTAGTCTTTATCTGGGCCTGTTATCAAAGCATATTGATAACCTTCTTTATCTAGCTCCATAATTACATAGCTAGCGTAAAATGGGCCAAAGAACGATACTTTCAGATGCCCTGTCGTTTCAGACTCTACAAAATACGCTTTGCCCTCGGCTTCATCCCATGCATTTTCTTCTACTGAAAAACCGCGATTAATTACCTTAACCCCTCCGTCATCGCGCATGCTATAGGTTGCCGTAACTTCGCTTAATCCTTCTTCGAAGCTATGGTCAAAGCGCGCTATTTCATACCACTTCCCTAAATAACGAGGAAGCTCAAAGCCTTCAACCGGCACTACCTTGTCAGGTACGCCAGTACAGCCAGACAAGCCCACACACACCATACCCGCCATAATCATTGAAACTAACTGCTTAAACATATGCCCTCTTTTCCTTGAACTCAGCTTTTAAAAAGCCCACTGATTAATTTAAATACACGCCTACATCGCAAAAATGATCTTTATCGGTGCTGCAACACCATAAACCTTCAAGCTAGGCTAACGGTCGACAGTAAAAATACGCTCGCCTAATCAGACTTTTCTTATCGCTTGGACCATATTACAGTGCTTTTAAAACAAGCCTTGAGCTAATACAGGCCCTGCCCACTCGATATTCTCAAACAGGGAGAAAATGACATGAATGCACACTTTCCACACGCAAGCCGCTTAATATATGGATGCATGGGCTTAGGTGGCGGTTGGAACGACAAACCGGCAACCAAAGCCGATATAAGCCAAGCAAGAAGCATCATCGATACTGTACTGAGTTTAGATATTAATGTGTTTGATCATGCTGATATTTATACGTTCGGCAAAGCCGAAACGGTTTTTGGTGAAGCGCTCAAGCAAGCGCCCGAATTAAAAGACAAAATGATTATCCAATCTAAATGTGCAATACGATTTGAGGATGATTTAGGACCAAAGCGTTACGACTTTTCAGCAAATCACATTCACACGTCGGTTGAAGGCATTCTCTCTAGATTAGGAATAGAACAGCTTGATATACTGCTGCTGCATCGTCCAGATCCACTTATGGAGCTAGACGAAGTCGCCGGTACACTGAAGCTGCTTCAGCAGCAAGGTAAAATAAAGCATGTTGGCGTTTCAAACATGCATGGTTACCAAATTAATTACCTGCAGTCTGCACTTTCCACACCTATTGTTGCCAACCAACTTGAAATGAGCCTTGGCTTTAGAGACTGGTTAGAAGACGGCATTACTACCAACAGTGCTGCTAATCGCGATACAGGTTATGCGCCCGGCACACTTGAATACTGCATGATGAACAACGTGCAACTTCAGGCATGGGGAAGCTTGGCACAAGGTAGATACACAGGTGCAAAAGTTGAAAATAGTAATGACCGTGCAACAGCAGACTTAGTGGCTCAACTTGCAGGTGAATATCAAACTACGCCTGAAGCGATTGTTTTGGCCTGGTTGATGCGACATCCTGCCAACATTGCGCCCGTTTTGGGCAGTACCAATATTGACAGAATTAAAGCAAGCCAAAAGGCTGAAGATGTTCATTTAAGTCGAGAGCACTGGTACAAGTTATTTGAGGCTGCTCGCGGTCAAGAGATGCCGTAAGCATAAATATTAAGGAAATTAAGATGCTGAAAGGCTTTCACCACGTTGCTATCATTTGTAGTGACTACCCTCGCTCAAAGACGTTTTACACGGACGTGTTGGGCTTCTCGATTATTGATGAAAACTACCGTGAAGCCAGAGACTCTTACAAATGTGACCTCGCGTTACCTGATGGCAGTCAGATTGAGCTTTTTTCGTTTCCGGGGGCACCGCAAAGACCGTCGCGCCCAGAAGCGCAAGGACTTAGGCACTTAGCGTTCAAGGTGGACAACCTTGATGAAATGATCAACCACCTAACGAATAAGCGAGTTGAATGCGAGCCAGTGAGAACCGATGAATACACCGGCAAACGCTTTACATTTTTCCAAGATCCTGACGGTTTACCCCTAGAGCTATACGAAATCTAAAAATCGCGAAGCCGTAATAGAAAAATGCCGAATAAGGGGTCTCTAAGTCGGCATTTTTATCAATAGCGATACAAACTTTTATTGGTCGAGCATCCTGACTTCCCGCTGCGGGAATGGTATTTCAATATCATGCTGCTGAAGGGCATTGAAAATGGCTTGGTTTAGTGCATAGCGCACTTCGAAATGCCTTACAGCTGGCGCCCAAACCCGAATACCAAAGTTAATACTGCTGTCGCCAAAATTATCTACACCAATGGCGGGTGACTTTTCTTCGCTGACTCCATCTACCGTTTCAACAGCCTTGCGAATCACATCGATTACCTCATCGACCTTACTGGAATAGGCAACGCCAATTTCAAGTTCAATCAACATGTTCTCTGCAGAATTATGCAAGATTTCACCGACTATCAGTTTGTTGGGTATTTGGATGTGAACATTGTCTTCGTCAATAAGAATGGTATAGGGCAACATGACTTGATCGACCACCCCTGCAACACCACGCACGCGGATAGTGTCGCCAACAACGAAAGGACGGGTAATAATTATGGTAAAGCCAGCGGCATAATTGGCCAACATACCTTGAATAGCTAAACCTGCACCTAAACCTACAGCACCTACGGCGGCTATAAGTGGGGTTACGCTAATGCCCACATTACCTAATGCTATAATCATTACGATACCCAATACCACTAGCTTGCTGGCACCGCCGGTAAAGCGGCTCAGCGTAATATCGATATTTCTGCTGACCATCAGGTTTTCAACCATGTGGCCTATTTTATTGGCCACCCACCAGCCAAGCAGAAAAATAATGATGGCGCCTACAATTTGGAAACTGTAGGTCACTGCAAATTCTACAAGAGTGTCGTAAAGGGCTTGCGCTTGTTTTAACTCATCCATGGAACGTGATTAGACTAGAAACTGATAGGAATAACCGAAGCTTAAACAACAACGTGAGGAAAAACCAGTGCCGAGAGCAAGCCCGGCACGTTACGGTTTTAAGGAATAAAGAGCGAGCATTGCATTTAGTTGGCGTATTCGCTTGCCTCAATTTCCGCTAAACGTTCTTTGGTAGGGTTCTTAATGTAGTTATACACCAAGCCAACAAAGAGCACGGCAGCAAAACCCGTGGCTACCATAAAGCCATACTTGGCGTCGCCACCGTTGGCGTCGCTCACCAGGCCCATGATGAAAGGCCCTGCAGCCGCACCTGCTGCGGTGAAGAACAAGATTACTCCGGCTACGCTTCCGTGTTGATGTTTTGGGAAACAGCTTATGCCTTTTGAGTTAAAGGTAGGATAAATTACTGACATAAAAGTGCCCGTTAGCGGGAATAGAAACAACGCAAGCTGTTTTCCGCCCCACAGACCAAGACCGAAACACAGTACAATAGCACCAGTGAACACCATGAGAACCAATGCCCAGTTGAAGTGAGACATCATCCAGATGCCTACGAAACGCCCTGCAGCACGAAGGATAAAGAATGCCGTTACCGAGTATATTGCAAGGGTCTGAGAGAAGCCTTCAGTATAACAATCATAGGTCGCTTTAAGCGTAGTCGCGTCGCACACTAAATAACTCGGCATCCACACATAAATGGCGCTTTCTGCGGCGACATATAAAAACGCGCCTACTGAAAATCCTAAAGCATAGGGGTTTTTCACTAAACTTAAGCTCTGCGCTATCGATACTTCCTTTTCACCTGAGGCTGTATCGCGAGTGTAAGCGGGGTATTTCACCAGCAAAGCACCGATTATAAGTAGCGTACAAACACCACCGGCGATTACATAAAGCCACTGCCATGCAACGCCTTGATGAATGAGATAAGCGACAATAAGAGGCCCGATAATTGCGCCAACGCCAAAGAAGGCTTCTGCCCCATTCATAGTAGCTGTGTGCTGTTTGGTCGATGTTGAAATATCACCGATGAGCGCCAGCGCACCTGTTTTAAAGATGCCCACGGCAACGCCAGATAAGCTCATTAAACTAACAATCAACACAAAGTCGTTAGCAATTAAAAAGCTGTAGCATGCAAGGCCAAACAACGCTAAACCAATGATAATGGTAGGCTTGCGGCCTAACTTATCAGCCAAAAAACCTAGGAAAAGACCCGATAAGGCAATACCTAACATGGGGAGTGAATGCATTAAGCTTGCTTGAGCATTGGTGACAGAGAACGCCACTTTCACTTCTTTGATTATCTCGCCTACCGAGTCTGACGTCATCGCAAACATCATAAACATTAGGTAGGTTAGCCATCTGATAATTCTGCTACTAGGATCATGATTGGGCATAGTCTGTCTCACAAGCACGGTATGAAAGGCCTTGTTCAGCCCTTCTAAACTTCACAAAAACACGTTGATCATTGCACGCATTCAGTAGGTCAAAAATAACGATGTAATAAACTTGATAAATGAGCTTAATCGTTTAAGATAAAAGTTAACAGAATTTAAAAAGCCTGTAAACCCGTTAATTAGGATAGGTTGTATGACGCACCTAAGCGTCGCACTTTGGAGTTTTCTATGAGCTATGCTGCTGACAGTGGTGTATGTTTAGACCGAATCTTGGCATCAACCGATTTATCTGGCCTAAGTAAGAAAGATGCAACAACTTTTACGCGTCGCTTGAAGGAACATTTTCCTCGTCTTTTTGACAAATATACCTACGTTTATGGGCACCTGTATGACTGCTACTTTCATTTACAAAAACTGGTTGAAATATTAAGAGACGGTTTAAAAAACCGTAAACCAGCCCTCAAAAAGCTTGATAATGAAAGGTTAAAAAACCCGCTTTGGTATCGCGATGAACAGCAAGTCGGCATGGCCTGCTATGTTGACCTGATGGGCCCCACTTTGAATGACTTGCATGACAAAATTCCCTACTTTAAGTCTTTAGGCGTTACCTATGTGCACTTAATGCCTTTATACGATGCGCCCAAAGGGGATAGCGATGGAGGATATGCTGTGTCGGATTATCGCAAGGTTAATCCAACGCTAGGCACAGTTAAAGACCTAGAAAAGCTTGCTTCAGCACTTCAGAAAGAGGGAATAAATCTTGTTCTCGACTTTGTGTTCAATCATACCTCTGACGAGCACGCTTGGGCGAAAGCTGCACTGGCAGGTGAGAAGCAGTTTCAAGACTACTACTACCTTTTCGATGACAGAACCATTCCCGATCAGTACGAACATACTTTAAGAGAAATATTTCCCCAGGTAAGAAGAGGTAGCTTTACCTTTAATGAACAGATAGAAAAATGGGTATGGACGACATTTAACAGCTTTCAATGGGATTTAAACTACAGTAATCCTGAGGTGTTTAACGCTATCACGTCTGAAATGTTGTTTCTGGCCAATATAGGTAGCGCTGCACTGCGTTTAGATGCGTTGGCCTTTATTTGGAAAGAGCTTGGTACTAACTGCGAAAATCAGGAAAAGGCCCATGTTCTTATACAAGCGTTCAACTGTTGCTTACAAATTGTAGCGCCTGCCGTGGTCTTTAAGTCAGAAGCCATCGTGCACCCTGACGAAGTACTTAAGTACATCGACAAAGATGAGTGTCAGCTATCCTACAACCCTTTGCTAATGGCACTGCTATGGAATTCGTTAGCCACGCGTAAAACCCGTTTGCTTACGCGCTCAATGAAAAAGAGCTTCTCTATTTCTGAGAACTGCACATGGGTGAACTACGTGCGATGCCACGACGATATCGGATGGACCTTCGACGACGCGGTAGCCAACGAACTGGGTATTAACGCATTCGATCACCGCCATTTTCTTAACCAATTTTATACCGGTCGTTTTGAAGGAAGTTTTGCCAACGGCGTGCCTTTTGCTGAAAACCCTTCTAACGGCGATTGTCGTGTGTGTGGTTCACTGGCCTCTTTATGTGGGCTAGAAGGCGCGCTTAAATCCAACGATTCAAAAGGCATTGATGACGCTGTGAAGCGAATGATGCTGCTTTACGGTATCACCTTTAGCATTGGAGGTATTCCGTTACTTTACTCAAGTGATGAAGTAGGCAAGCTTAATGACTACAGCTATCGATTTGATGACACCAAAAAGCACGACGACAGATGGGTAAACCGAATTGCCGTTACCCGCGCAGATACGGAATTGGCGCTAGGAAACACGTCGCCAGCCAACCCTACAGAGACTGCGAGCCTTCGCGTGTTTAACGGATTGCGCAAAATGATAGCAATTAGAAAGCAGAATGCGATTTTCGGGCAGTCTAGCACCCAAATTTTAGATGCCGATAACCATCATTGCTTTGCTTTTCTTCGGGAAAATACACAGGGTCACAAGCTGCTTGTGATATGTAACTTCAGTGAGCACCCTCAGACCATTCAGCGTAGCCTTTTGGCAACACTAAAGGGCGCATCAAGCCGAGATTTGCTAACTGATGAAACTGTCGAAATGAATGCTTCACCACTATTGCTTGAGCCTTTTCAACAAATGTGGCTTCTTGCTGATTAAAGTTCGAGCTTTCGCCATATCTTGCTAATTGCTGTTTGAAAAGTGGTTAGCAAGTTATCCGCGGCTTAGTCGCCAAATTAATTATCTTTACTGCCAGTGACTTATCGAATAAGTCATTTTTTCACAGGCACACCAATAAATACCCACTATACTTTTTATAGTGAATAGATAGTTCACGTAGCTTCCGCATAACTTTGGTAGCTTGGCCTGTGTTTGACTGGGTCTCAAACTGATTGACGCGGAAGTAGCACTCTTCTTGTTGTGTGTGGTTTGTTTCTTGCTTCACGCAGAAGTATTACACAGCGGGATTCGACTTATGTCATATGGATATGTTTAACATGGTAACGGATAAAACGATGCAAAGTGATAGTGCTTTGGAATACATGTGCCCGTATTGCGGCGCAATAAATGACTTCCAGTTAGAAACAGTTCGCGACATGTATCACGAACAGCATGAATCTTGTGGGTGCTGCAATAAAGTACTCAGTTTAACGGCGGCCGATGGTATTGGTGGCCGTATCAATTTGATTGTCGATTCACTGGATGCAGAGCTTGTTATCAAATAAAGCGCATTGGAAAGCGTAGCAAAATGTTAGCAAACAAAAAGCCGCTTCATGAGCGGCTTTTAAAGTTCTTAAGTAAAGTTGCGAAACAAACAACCATTAACTACCGAAAGAACTCTCGTTTCAATTCATTATCAGTAAGGAAACGGCCGCCGAGCGCAGACGTTTTCGTATATGAATTAGTATCACGGATCCCTCTCGCCTTAACGCAATAGTGCGTGGCGTTAATGCTCACCGCTACGTCTTCAGTATTGGTCAACGTCTGCAACGCAACTAACACTTGTTGAGTTAAACGCTCTTGTACCTGTGGACGTTGAGCAAAGAAACCCACAAGACGGTTAATCTTTGAAAGGCCGATTACTGTATCTTTTGGAATATAAGAAACGGTTGCCGTGCCATCAATAGTAACAAAGTGGTGTTCGCAGGTGCTGGTCAGGCTTATATCAGATACCTGTACAGGCTGGTCAATCTGCATCTTGTTTTCAATGGCAGTAATCTTAGGAAATTTGCGGTAGTCCAATCCACCGAAGATTTCATTAACATACATTTTAGCGATTCGCGTGGGCGTATCACACAAACTGTCGTCAGTTAGATCAAGGCCAAGCGTGTCCATTACGTCACGCATAGCACTTTCAATTCGTTTGCGCTTTTGCTCGTCAGTAAGACCATTAGCCACCATAGGTGTTTCTAAACCTTTGGCTTCTAATGCTTCTCGTACACGTTGTGCTGGCTCTGAAATAGAGGGGTCTAGTGCGTCGCGCACAATTACCGCTTCTTTTGCTAACATTACTTTATCCGTAGTTACTTCTTTTTTGATCTTGTACGAGCATGAGTTCGTTACAGATCGATTACTTGGCAACATGACTTTTATTTAATGTCATTGCTACCGACTGTGCATTTGGCACAGAATAATAAAACCGTTACCTTTTACGAAAGAAGGACATCATCTTGAATTCACCTGTGTTAATTACAGGCGCAAGTCAACGATTAGGCTTAGCTATGGCCAATAGTTTACTTGACCAGGGCCACCACGTTGTCGTGACTTATCGAACACTTCGTCCAAGTATTTCAATGCTTGAGGATAAAGGTGCTACAGTCTTACAGGCGGATTTTAGCACTGAGGCGGCTATTGATCGAGCAATTGATGAGATTAAGGCAATCAGTAAAACCTATCGAGCGGTGATCCACAACGCGTCAGATTGGGCGCAAGAAAAAGATAACCATGACAAGCATAGCTTGATTGAACGAATGATGTTGGTCCATGCTGTTGCCCCTTACCGCATAAACTTGGAACTTGAAAAGGCTCTTTGTGATTGCGACGTTCAGTCTGACATTATTCATATGACTGACTACGTTCAAGAAACAGGCAGCGAGAAACACATGGCTTATGCGGCAAGTAAGGCAGCCCTGCACAACCTGACCCTATCATTTGCTAAGAAGCTAGCACCAAAGGTAAAAGTAAATAGCATTGCCCCAGCTTTGCTTATGTTCAATGAGGGTGATGACGAAGCTTATAAGCAAAAAGCGATAGGAAAATCACTGTTAGAGATAGTACCGGGGGCGCAAGAGGCCGTGAAAGCCGTGAACTATTTATTTGATAGTGACTACGTGACAGGGCAAACCCTTCATCTTAACGGTGGGCGGCATTTAAGATAAAGACTGCCCCTTTTTTCTGTCATTTCAGTTTTCCTTATGGCTTAAAGTAATCGTCACCGCCAATTAATTTCATCGCCATTTGCCTTGGTCTCATGCTGAGGCATGGCTATAATCCGAACCCTATTTCGTAGCTATTTGGAATTTTACTATGCAAGGCAACCGTACTATGGCGCCTGAATGGCATAACATTGATGCTGTTATGTTAGCGTGGCCTCATGCGCAAACCGACTGGGCTCCATGGTTAGAAGACGCGAGAGCGACGTATCTGAACGTGATTGCTGCAGTAAACCGCAACGATGCGGGTGTGATTTTATTATGTGCGCCGAGTGACGTAGACGATCTTAATTCTCGTTTACCAGAGAACGCTCGAGTGCTTATTATTCCGGCCTCATTTAACGACACATGGATGCGCGACTACGGCTTCATCACTTGTAAAGACAGTGAAGGCAATGGCTCGCCGGTAGAATTTCGCTTTAACGGTTGGGGCAATAAGTTTAACGCCGCTGAAGATAATCTGGCGAATCAGCGTTATCTTGCCAGTATGTGTAAATCTGTACTTCGCAGCAGCCCAATTGTGGCAGAAGGTGGCGCGCTGGAAATTGATGAAGACGGACACCTATTAAGTACTGCCCAGTGTTTACTTAACCCTGAGCGTAATGGTGATATGTCGCTAAGCGCTTACGAAGATGCATTTAAAGATATGCTAGGCTGCAGCAAAGTTACTATTTTGCAGCATGGTCATTTAGAAGGCGATGATACTGACGGTCACATCGACACATTAGTGCGTTTCACACCGAACAAAGGCCTAGTTATCCAGGCGTGTAACAACCGTCCTAATGACAGTCACTTTGAAGGGTTGAAAGCGTTGTGCGACGAGTGCGCCCTTGAGCTGCCTGAGCATGAACAGTTTCATCTGCCGCTGCCTAATATTGTAAATGACGAAGGGGATCGCCTGCCGGCATCGTACGCAAATTACTTAATTTGTAACAACGCAATATTATTGCCTGTTTACGGTGAAGAGGAAGACGCAGAAGCCATTGAGACTGTACAAAGAGCACATCCCAATCATATTGTTGAACCAATCGATTGCAGTGTACTCGTAAGACAATACGGCAGCTTGCATTGCATTTCCATGCAGGTTCCCACAAATACATTAAAAGATTCGATTATCACCACCTTAAAGAAAGGAGTGTCATTACATGCGCCCAGCTAAGCTAAAAGTGGGTCTGGTACAACAGGCCGTTGCCGATAACGATAAAGCAACGAACTGGAATAAAAGTGCCGAGCAAATTGCCAAATTAGCCGCTGAAGGATGCGAGTGTATTTTGCTTCAAGAACTACACAGCACCCTGTATTTTTGCCAGCAAGAAGATACTGACGCCTTTGATTTGGCTGAACCAATTCCTGGACCTGCGACAGAATTTTTTGGTGAACTAGCCGAAAAACACAATATCGTGTTGGTGACATCTTTATTTGAAAAGCGCGGTTCAGGTTTGTATCACAACACCGCAGTCGTGTTCGACCGCAGTAAAGAAATTGCGGGCAAATATCGTAAAATGCATATTCCTGATGACCCAGGCTTTTACGAGAAGTTTTACTTCACACCGGGCGATATGGGCTTCACGCCTATTGAAACCAGCGTAGGTAAACTTGGCGTATTGGTGTGTTGGGACCAGTGGTATCCAGAAGCGGCGCGCCTGATGGCGATGGCAGGTGCGGACTTGTTGTTCTACCCTACCGCAATCGGCTGGGATTTAACTGACACAGAAGAAGAACGTACCCGTCAGCATGGTGCATGGGAAACCATTCAGCGCTCTCACGCTGTGGCAAACTCAGTACCGGTTATAGTGGCAAACCGCACTGGATTTGAAGCGTCACCTGTTGAAGGTGATCCAGGTATTCAGTTCTGGGGACAAAGCTTTGTAGCAGGCCCGCAAGGTGAGATTTTGGCCAAAGCCGAAGCTGAAGGTGAAACCACGCTAACCGTAGAGCTTGATATGGAACGCACCGAGAAAGTGAAGCGCATTTGGCCTTACTTCCGCGATCGCCGCATAGACGCCTACGACGAGCTAACCAAGCGCTGGCGCGACTAACCCAAATAATGGGGTTAAATAATGGGGTCAGAGTACATTATTTGAAACAATGGGGTCAGAGTACATTTTCCAAGACAAATCTATGTCACAAAATGTACTCTGACCCCTTTTTTAATTCTGCCGCGGTGGAAATGTACTCTGACCCCATTTCGGTGGTTCATACTTTAAATATAACCTTGTCGTAGAGCATGAATACCTGTCGTGAGCGTTTAGGCAGAAGCGTTAGCATTACCTCTTCATCTATATCCAGCCCACCAGTGAACTGACCAAAGGCTGGCATCACAAATACATTTTCGTTGTTAGTAAAGCATTTGCCTGAGTATCGGCGGCGGGTAATGGTTGTGCGCTTTTTGGGATGATAATGGCCAATAACCTGAGCACGATTTTCACTCGTTTCTACTTCGTGTCTAAATACCATATTATCTAGCACTATTTCAAAACACGGCGTACCCGGTATGCCGTCGGGTAAATCTGGGTCATGATTACCTTCTACCCACATCCACTCGTTCACATTGTCAACAAGCCTACATAAGTGCTGACGGTCCTCAGTGGTCATGCGCGACATGCTGTGTTTGTCGTGAAAGCTGTCACCTAAGCTGATTACTCGCAGTGGCTTGTAATCTTCGATGATACTTTCTAACCGCGTTAACGTGGCAGTGGAATCTAAACTCGGCAATGGGTTCGCATAACTGCGTAAATAACTGCCTTTTTCTAAGTGCAGATCAGACACTATAAGCCAATCGCATGCGGGTAAATACGCCACACCGCGCGCATCTAGCAGCCACAAATAGTCTGCATATTTTGTGATAGTGATGTGGCGCTGGCTTACTTTTTCGGTTAGCCACGCGTCAGTTATTGCCAAATTGCCCTCTTATTCTTTTCGTCTTTGCTTTTATCTAATATTATTCAACAGATGAGCCCGATAACAATGCACGAACTTCATCTAACATGGTTTCAGCTTCTGCATATAAATTAGCTTGCTCGATGATCGCCTGTGCGCCAGCGCCTTTCACTTGTTCACTACGCACATCCAGCACTATTGGAATGGCCATGGGCGACGGCTTTTCAAGATTCACTAATATCGCTGAATCTACATAGCGAATAAGTAAATTAGCGAGTCGCCGTAAATCAAGTAGCTCACGTTCTGCATCGGCCCTAGCTACTTTAAGTAAGATATGGTCGCGGTCGTGTTCACGCAACGTATCGTAAATAAGGTCCGTGGAGAACGTGACCTGCTTCATGGTTTTTTGGCTGGCGTGATAGCGCTGTTCAGTGAGCCCACTCACCACCGCCACTTGCCTGAACGAGCGCTTAAGCATAGGTGCCTGTAACATCCAGTTTTCTAACTCGTCCCCTAAAATATCCGGCTGAAATAGGTGCTGCAGCTGCCCTTGTGTGATGGCGTTTACTGATGCTACCGATAATCCGTAATCGGTCACGCTGAAGCTTAAAGGCTTAATGCCCATTTTTTCCATTCGTCGCGTTAGCAACATACCTAAGGTTTGGTTCGCTTTGCGTCCGTCGAAGGTGTAGTACAAGGTATAGTGCGCATGTCTAAACGGAAATTGTTCTACAAGCACGTTGTCAGGACTAGGCAATTGAGAAAACGCCTGTTGAAGTTTAAGCCACTCTTGTACCTGTGCAGGCAGTGCTCTCCATGATTTCTGAGTAGCCAAAATTGCCCGTACCCCTTCCGCCAAGTAAGTAGATAGCGGCATTTGACCACCCGCGTAGCTTGGTATTTTCGGCTCTTTTGCTTTTGCAGGCTTAGCGTGTAGCTGCATGTCGCGAATAGCCTCAAAACGCAATACTTCTCCTGCAAAATAGAAGGTGTCTCCGGGCGTTAACTGCTGAGCGAAATACTCTTCTACTTCACCAATTATCTTGCCCTGATTTCCTCTTCGAATACGCTTTACTTTAAGCCGCCCCGCTTCAACGATAGTGCCGATATTTTGTCTGTGCCGTTGAATAACACGCCGATTCGCTGGCGAGTAAGTGCCATCGCCGTTTTTCGTCAGACGCTGATATCTCTCATACGCATTAAGCGCACTGCCGCCGTCTTGAGTAAACTGCCACAGTTTTGCGAAATCATCTCTATCGAGCCCTTGGTATGGCGTGGCGGTAAGTATCTCTTGATACAAGGTATCTGAGCTATCGGCCCTACTACACAAGCAGTTCAGTATGAATTGCGGGATAATGTCCAGTGCCCCTGGCTGTGGACTTTCCCCGTCTAGCTCCCCTTTTTCAATAGCGGTGATCGCCGCCTGGCATTCCAGCGCCTCAAAGCGGTTTGCCGGTACGAGCAACGCTTCACTTGGCTCGTCGAGCCTGTGGTTTGCCCGCCCTATGCGCTGCAGTAATCGGCTCACGCCTTTTGGTGCGCCAACTTGAATAACCTTATCCACGTCCCCCCAGTCAATACCTAACTCCAAGGCCGACGTACATACAATTGCCCGCAGCATGCCGCTTGCCATCATGGCTTCGGTCTTACGACGCTGTTCTTTGCTTAAGCTGCCGTGATAAAGCGCAATGGGCAGCGCAGCCTTGTTTGCCTCCCACAACATTTGAAACAACAGCTCTGACTGAGCTCGCGTATTCACAAAAACCAGCGTGGTTTTGGCGTTTTCAATAGCCTGATAAATATCATCGATGGCGTAGCGAGCCATAAAGCCGCCAAAAGGCATGCGCGCTTTAGAGTGCAGCATTTCCACCTTAGGTTTTTCACCCGCTTTCACTTTTACAATATTAGCTACACCGTCACTGCCAGCCAGCCACGCACCTAGCGTTTCGGGAAAAGCGACGGTGGCTGATAAGCCAATACGCTTACAATGCGGTGATAGAACGCTTAACCGCGCGAGGGCGAGTGAAAGAAAGTCTCCGCGCTTGTTGGCCATTAAACTGTGCGTTTCGTCGATGATCACGCGTTTAAGCTTGCCAAAAAGCTTGTCGGCATCGGCGTAGCTCAACATCAGCATGAGCGATTCTGGTGTGGTAAGCAGGATGTTTGGCGGCTTTTTACGTTGACGCTGGCGCTTGTGTGAGGGCGTATCGCCTGTGCGTGTTTCTGCCGTTATAGGCAGCGCCATCTCTTCAATGGGCTGTAACAAATTACGATGAATATCTTGCGTGAGGGCTTTCAGCGGCGATATGTAAAGGGTATGTAGGCCGTTGAACCCATCCTTTTCTTTTCCTTTTGTTGCCTGTTTGTTTATTGCTTTTGTTTCGGCTTGTTCACTGGTTCCGGTCTTCTTAACAAGCTCCCCATTTTCCGACATCTCTGCAAGTTCACTCGTACCGAATGCCTCAGCAAGCTCGCTCATACCAAATGTCTCTGCAAGTTCGACTAGGCTAGGCAAAAAGCCCGACAGGGTTTTGCCAGCGCCGGTTGGCGCAATCAATAATGTACAGTCATGCTGGTCTTTCTCCACAAGCATGGTGTGTTGATAATCGCGTAGTTGCCAGCCTTTTTGTTCAAACCAATGGGCAAAGACTGAAGGAAGTGGAGTCATTGATGGTTCTTGTTAATACTTTTAGCACTTATACGGCAAAACCTTGGTTAGGTTTACTTGTCACGCCTTACGATAGATGCACAATGTAATCATCCTCAGCGCGTTTAATGTTTAGATACACTTTTCACTTCGACCTTATGCATTTTCTTAGCGTAAACTTCAGCGCAGAGTTTTTGACCTTCTTAAGCTTCACGAATTAGCGATTTTCTTACAAGGACCGTACATGCGAATTCATTCAATAGACGCCGTTAGAGGTTTAGCCATTCTTGGCATCTTATTCATGAACATTACGTTTCACCAAAACGGTTACGCTAACTATGCATTTTTTGAAGAGCCGCTATTATCAGACACGGTTATTTCACTTTTTAACACGCTGTTTTTGGATGGACGATTTCGCTCTCTGTTCTGCTTGTTGTTTGGTGCAGGTCTGGCAATTCAATTTGAGGCCTGTGAAAAGCGCGGACACCATTTTTTAGATTTCTCACAAGCCAGACTCAAGTGGCTGTTTGTATTTGGGCTACTGCATGGCGTATTTATTTTCAGCGGCGACATCTTGCTTTATTACAGCCTGTGCGCATTTTTTATTTTAAAACACTTCACGCTCCCTCAAGATGAACTCAAAAAGAAAAGTATTCATTACCTTATTGTGGGAAGCGCAATTATGTTAGTTGGTGGGCTCGTCATGGCGTTTGTGTTCGACATGGGGGCTGAACTGCCAACGCGACCCAATGAAACATTTAACGAAGAAGTGGCCTTGTGGCAAAGCGGCTACTTAACGCAACTTGGTATTCAAGCATCGTTTATGCTGTCTACGGTTATTGTCGCGCCATTCACTATGCTGTGGCAGTCTATGGGGCTTATGATGTTTGGCGCTTATTTGTATAGAGCAGGCTTTTTCAATCACGGCTTCTCGTCACTACTATTTAAGAAGTTAGTATTGGTTGCTATCGTCACATCCATCATTACTGCACTTCCGCAATTTTTATTCGAACAGGTAACATTAGATGTGATTCCCATGTTCACTAGCATTCCAGCCATTTTCTGTGCTTTGGTATACGCTCACCTATTGATAAATATAAGACATACTGCGGCGTGGTGGTATCAGTCGCTTATAAACTGCGGCAAAGTTGCGTTCACCCTCTACTTAACCCAATCAATAGCACTCGCTGTGCTATTTCGCATCGTCATGCCCGCTTATTTTCCAAACTTTATTTACAGCGTAACGTTGCTTGATTTGCTTCTTGTCACCATCGCCTTCACCGCAGTACAAGTTATTTTGGCGAACGGCATTACTAAACACTTCAACCAAGGTCCCTTTGAAGCCCTATGGCGAAAAATGTATTTGCGCAGTTTTCACAAAAAGCAAAAATTGAAACAGGACGAAATAGAGCAGCTCACCTAACGCCATATCGCTTGCATCTTGAAAATTGTGTCTATACTGAACGGTAAACGTAACCTAAATAAGTAGGCCTGCTAAGCTTTACTCAATGTTAAAGGTTAGCAGGCCCAATGGCTTTTCCTTAGCCATTGAGGTAAATAGGCATGATACAAAATCGACGTCGAGTAGGACTATTTTCAATAGTAGCGGTGATGATAATTTGGCACCTTTTCTGTCAACAAGCTTTTGGAAGTGTGTTGGACAGTGCGCAAACATCACAGCTCGCCCCTAGCAGTTACGAAGTTAAGATAGTCGAAAGTAGTGAGCTCGACTATGCCTCTCATGCCTATTACTCTGCATTGCTTAAATTAGCGCTCAGCAAAACAGAAAATCCTATTAAACCAACATATCTCGTAGAGAGTAGCGGTAACTTGGTTCAAGAACGCGTTCTGCGCCAACTAAACCAAGAAGGGGGAATTGACGTTTTTTGGACAGTGACGTCAAAACTACGTGAACAGCAAGCCATTCCGGTGCGGGTTCCTCTATTGAACGGAATCATGGGCTATCGCGTCTCTTTGATCCGCCAAAATACTTTACGTGAGTTTAACAATGTTCGTAGCGCGCCTGACCTAAAGCGGTTTGTTGCAGGTCAAGGTCACGACTGGCCCGATTTTCAGATTCTAGAGCACAACGGATTTACTACGTTAGGAACCAGTAATTACGACATTATCATTGAGCTTTTAAAGGCTGGTAGAATTGATTACTTTCCACGTGCGGCTCATGAGGCGGTGGTAGAGGCGAAATCACTAAACGACCCAGACATTATCATAGAGCCTTCAGTTTTATTGTATTACCCGTCTTACATGTTCTTCTTCGTTTCACAATCGAAACCTGAATTAGCGCAGCGCATAGAACGGGGATTAAATATTGCTCGACAAGACGGAAGCTTCGCCGCGTTATTTGAAAAATACATTAGTTTTAAAGATATTGAAAAAGCGCTGAAGCTTTCAGAGAGAACCGTAATTAAACTTAATAATCCACACCTCTCCGAAGCGACGCTAAAGGCAACAGCATCAGAAGCCCAACAACTTGAGGTTGTACAATAGGTAGCTCGAATAGCACGTTATAAGACTACAGCATCCTTATCAGTGTTACTTCTCATCAAGGAAAGTACTCCATTGATTCAACCGCACATGTAAAGTGAGAGACTTTTAAAGTGCCTCTTCTGAAGCTGTATCCAAGTCCATATCTACTGAGACAAACAAAGTGCTTAAGCGCTTTACAGTTCGCAAAAATCCTCAACGAACGAATATCAAATGGTCGATTTTAGGTACTCACTACGTAGTAAGAGCATTGTTTATTTCGTGGAAATTATGCGTAGTGCATCCATCAACGTGGCTAAAAGCTGACGACACTGGCCTGTATTGCGAGCCAGGCCAGTTTTATATCGACCCTATGAATGAAGTGTCAACCGCACTTGTTACTCACGGCCACGCCGACCATGCGCGCGCCGGCCACCACAGTGTCTATGCCAGCGCAGAGACGCTAGCTATTATGAAAACCCGCTATGGCGATGATATGGCCTCACAACACCACGCTGTTACGCTGGGTGAGTCAGTAACATTTAATGATGTTAAGGTAACCTTTTTCCCCGCCGGACACATCTTAGGCTCTACTCAAATTCTTATCGAATATGCAGGTTATCGCGTTGTAGTTTCCGGCGACTACAAACGTCGCCACGATCCTACCTGCCCGCCGTTTGAAGTTGTCCCTTGCGATGTATTGATTACCGAGGCCACTTTTGGCCTTCCTGTATTTAAACATCCACCTATAGAGCACGAAATAGATAAGCTCCTTCACTCATTACGTGTTTTTCCCGAACGATGCCACCTTGTTGGTGCGTATGCCCTAGGGAAATGCCAGAGGGTTATTTTAGCGCTACGTGAAGCGGGGTACGAAAAGCCCATCTACTTACATGGTGCGCAGCTAAAGCTATGCGATTTATATGAACAGCTTGGAATAAGTCTAGGCGCTTTAATTCCTGTATCCGACGTCGCAGATAAAAAAGCACTGGCAGGTGAGATTGTATTAGCGCCCCCCTCGGCATTGGCCGACAGGTGGTCGAGAAGCTTACCCAATGTGCGCCCTGTTATGGCGTCTGGCTGGATGCAAATTCGCGCCCGTGCGAAGCAAAGAAATGCCGAACTACCGCTTATTATTTCCGATCACTGCGATTGGCCAGAATTATTACAAACCATTGAAGAAGTGAATCCCAAAGAAGTATGGGTGACCCACGGTAGAGAGGACGCGTTAATGTATCAAGCTGAAAAAATGGGGTTCAAAGCTAGGGCATTATCGCTTGTCGGCTACGATGAAGAAGAGCAAGGAGGCGACTAATGAAAGCATTTAGTAATTTGCTTGAGCAACTTTATTACACGTCGGGAAACAAAGCCAAAGCGCAACTCATTGCTGATTACATTGCCAACACACCTGACCCTGATCGTGGCTGGGCTATAGCCGCTATGGCCGGTACGTTGCGATTCGATTTTTTTAAACGTAACACTGTGAAAAAGCTCATTACCGAACACACTGACTCTGCGCTTTTTGCAATGAGCTACGATTATGTGGGAGAGGTTAGCGAAACCGTGGCGCATTTATGGCCTTACAGTGAACCTACGGATAATCTTCCAAGTCTTACTGAAGTCGTAGAAACCTTTGCGTCTGTGAGTAAACAGAAGGTGTCGGAAACGCTAGCCAACTACCTGACGATAATGACCCCTGCACAGCGCTGGGCTTTATTGAAACTTGGCACCCGCGGATTGCGCATAGGCGTGTCGGCTCGCTCCATTAAACAAATACTGGCCGATTATGGCAATAAAGATATCAAAGAAATTGAAACGCTGTGGCACGCGGTTACACCACCCTACACCGACATGCTTGCTTGGCTAGAAGGCAAAGCTGACAAACCTGACATTGAAAATGCAGTTACTTTCCACCCCGTGATGCTCTCCCACCCTATTGAGGACAGCGATATTGATGCTTTTACGGAAAACACGTGGCAAATTGAAAACAAGTACGACGGTATTCGCGTTCAGCTTGCTGTTAAATCGGAGCCTATTGCCAGTAAATGCGCCACAAGAAAAGACCAGAACGATAACAAAAAAGGGCAAACAATAGATGAAGAGACGCCGGATAAGGCGCTTTTCTCACGCACAGGAGATGACATTAGCCATTCTTTTCCCGACCTACTTGAAACGGTAAAAGGAAATATGGTGTTAGACGGCGAACTACTGGTTATTCATAACGTAAAAGGCGACGCTTATGACGCTATGGCTTCACAGCCGAATGTCGACACATTCAATGCACTTCAGCAACGCCTCAACAAGAAAAAGCCAAGTAAAGCACTGCAAGCGTCTTCACCTGTTGGACTTATTGTCTACGATGCCTTGGTGCTAGATGGCAAAGATTTAACTGAGAAAACGTTGAAGGAACGTCGCCAGGCGCTCCACGAATGGTTTAACCATAACAAAAGCGAGCGCTTGTTTTTATCGGAAACCCTTTCTGCGAGCTCTCCTAAAAGCCTTCGTGAACTTCACGCTCACGTTTGTCAAAATCGCGCGGTGGAAGGGTTGATGATAAAGCGCTTAGATAGCAAGTACATCCCCGGCCGTCCCAAAGGGCAATGGTTCAAGTGGAAGCGCGACCCGCTGGTGGTTGATGCGGTAATGATGTACGCGCAGCGAGGGCACGGGAAACGATCGAGCTTCTATTCCGATTACACGTTCGGTGCATGGGAAGACGACCAGCTTCTGCCAATAGGAAAAGCATATTCTGGATTTACCGACGAAGAACTTAAGAAGCTAGACAACTGGGTACGGCGCAATGCAGTTGGACGCTTTGGCCCTGTGCGGGAGGTAAAGAAAGATCTGGTGTTAGAAGTGGCTTTCGACGCGGTTCATCCTTCCTCAAGACATAAATCGGGGGTAGCGCTGCGCTTCCCTCGCATTCACCGTATTCGTTGGGATAAACCCGCCGTCGAAGCTGACACGCTAACCAACGTTAAAGCGTTAATCGAAAACTAACCACGTAAAAATACTTCCTAAGTAAGAAAAAATCGCTGAAAATGAAGTTTTACAGATGACCTCGGGCGGATTGCCTGAAGAGAACAAAAATAGGAAATCGCCATGCCTAAGGCTAGTGAAATCAAAAAGAATAACACCGTGGTATTTGACGGTAAGACCTGCATAGTTAGAGACATAGAACGTTCTGTACCCCAAGGTCGTGCAGGTGGCAGCATTTATCGCATGCGTATGTATGACGTAGTCACAGGTGCGAAGTACGACGAAACATTTAAAGACTCAGACACATTAGATATGGCTGATTTAATTCGTCGTCCGGCAATGTTTTCTTATGTTGATGGTGACGAATACATTTTCATGGATAAGGAAGACTACACGCCTTATCACTTGAACAAAGAAAGTATTGAAAATGAGGCGCTATTCATTAATGAAGACACCGACGGTATTCAGGTGGTTATTGTAAGTGAAGTGCCAGTAGCGTTAGATTTGCCAATGAGCGTAGAGCTTGAAGTTGTTGAGACAGACCCATCTATTAAAGGCGCCTCTGCTACGTCTCGAACCAAGCCTGCAACGCTTTCAACCGGACTGGTTGTACAGGTGCCTGAATACATCAGCACTGGCGAATGGATTAAGGTGAACACCGAGGAACGCAAGTTCCAAAGTAGAGCGGATAAGCACTAAGCAACCAATACATCAGCTGACGCCACCTTTGCCGGTGCGCAGCGATTGAAGAAAAAAGGGTTCATTTTGAACCCTTTTGTTTATCTTAAGATAATCGATACTTATTTAGCGATATTAGCCTGCGTTGGTAATGCGCTAAATGCACCATACTGCGTTACCGTGTAAGCACCACAGCGGATAGCAAATTCCGTAGCTTCGCTTACATTCTCGAAGTTCTCCGCCCACGCGTCGAAGTCATCAGCGCTTTTCACTTTTGTAGATAGGAAATATAAGAAGCCACCAATAAAAGAGTCACCCGCTGCCGTCGTGTCTTTTACATCCATTTTAGGTGACGCTAACGTGCCGCTGAAGGACTTGGTAATATAGTGAATGGGCTCACCACCATCGGTGACTAGCACCACTTTAACGCCACTATCTAACCACTGCTGAACCTTTGTATCAGCATTTTCTTCGCCATATAGCTCTGCGAGTTCTTCTCGGCTAGCCTTTAAAACAGACACTTTCTTTGCAGCTTCATCTATACGTGACGGCGCATTCGCTGTGTCATCCCAAAACGCTGGGCGATAGTTAATATCCAAACAAACCATCATGCCGTTTTCCTTCGCCTTGTTCAGAATAAACTCGGTACCAGGAATAAGTTCAGGGCCTGAAATAGAACCTGAGCAAAAATGAAGCACTGTATTTTTATCACAATCTATCGTCGACAAATCTTGCTCTGAAATGTGTTTATGCGCGGCATTATCAACATAAAAATCAAAAGAGCGTTCGCCGTCTGCATCCAAGTTTACAAATGCCAGAGCCGTATTACCTTCTTGTGTAGTCCACACGAAGTCAGTGTTTACTTTGTAATGCTCTAGCATTTCTTTAAGAAACGCGCCAAAAGTATCGTCACCTACCTTCGAGACCATCGCACTCTCACCACCTAGCTGAGCTACAGCGACTGCCACATTAGCAGGTGCACCACCCGCGTAGGGCTGGAAAGGTTTCATTGCTGGTATGTTGCCATCTTTGGGCGCAGCACCTTGGCTTAACATATCAATTAGCACTTCACCTAAACATAAAATCTTCATACCAGCCTCACTTAACAGAATTTAAAAATTGCAGCTTACCTACGCACAGGTCGCGCAAGGTTAACGAATCGTTAATTAATTGGGGCATAGTATTGTCGAAAGAATCAATTAAATCAACCTAATTGATTTAACCTTTTGCGCAAAAATCAATGGGTGTGATAGGGTTGACCTAGTACTGTCGAATAAAGTTATGTCTGAACAAGTACCTACACCATTTCTTAAATTTGATACACGGCTAGGTTGTTATTACACTCTAGCTTCTTAAAACGATAGATTGTAAATACATTGAATACTGAATCGGCCTTTCACCTGCCATCACAAAAAGCACCTACATTGCTTGATAGCCGCTCAGCGAATGAACGGGATATCCTTACCCTAATTCGCCAACGTTCTTCATTGCCTAAAGCTGAAATAGCACAGTTAACGGGGCTGTCTGCACAATCAGCGACAGTGATCATTAAAAAACTAGAGGCTGACGGCCTGGTAAGGCGACTAAAGCCAATCAAAGGCGGAGTAGGCCAGCCCAAGGTGCCGTTTGGTCTCAATGAAAACGGCGCGTTTGGTATAGGGCTGAAAGTAGGTCGACGAAGTTTCGATATGACGTTACTCGACTTGAAAGGCAATGTAAGAGCAACACTTCACGAGAAGTTTGCCTACCCGACCGTAAGCAATCTGCTTACCTTTGCAAAACGTGCTTTCAATGTACTCATTAAAAATTTGGATACCGACCAACAGCGCCTAATCCGAGGTTTAGGCGTTGCTATGCCCTTCGAAATTTGGAGTTGGGCAGAAGAAGCCGGAGCCCCAAAAAATGAATTGGAAGAGTGGAGAGAGTTTAATCCACAGGCGGCGTTGGAAGATTTATTATCACTGCCTGTTTTTATAAAAAATGATGCTGGAGCAGCGTGCAGCGCAGAGATGTCTTTCGGTAATTCCCAAAACTACAATAGTTTTCTTTACATCTTTGTTGGCACATTCTTAGGCGGTGGCCTGGTACTCAATAACCAGTTAGTTAATGGAAAAACAGGCAACGCTGGGGCCATTGGCTCTTTACCCTTTTACAATGGCAGTACACAAAGCCAGCTAATAACCCAGTCTTCCCTTTATTTACTGGAAAGAAAGCTAAACGACGCTGGGCACAACGGTCAGCATATTTATGAATCGCCATCCCACTGGTCTTGTGACACGCGCTCAATAGAAGACTGGTTAAGCGAAACCGCCAGAGGATTGGCCTTTGCGACTCAATGTGCAATGAGCTTGTTAGACCTAGACGGCGTAATCATAGATGGCGCAATTCCTGATGATGTCAAAAACGCATTGGTCGCGCATACGCAAAGCGCGATGGAGACGCTTGATATGCGTGGCCTTGCTCAGGTACACATAAGCGAAGGTCTTGTAGGCAGAAAAGCGCAATCCATTGGAAGTGCAAACCTAGCCCTTCAGGCAAATTATTACTAATCATCTAACATCTCAAAAGGTTTGGCTTTGGGCAGCATGAAAGAAGGAATGCATGACATTTTAATTTTAGATGGCGGCATGGGGCGAGAGCTGAAAAAGACAGGTGCGCCCTTTAAGCAGCCAGAGTGGTCAGCACTGGCACTAATGCAAACACCTGAATTAGTAAGTGATGTGCACAAACGTTTTCTTGAAGCTGGTGCCTGCGTTATTACCACTAACGCCTATGCGCTTGTACCTTTTCATATTGGGGAAAATACATTTAGGGAGCAGGCTTTTACTCTCGCTCAGAATGCGGCCGAACTCGCTCGAGGCGCAGTAAACGCACTAAAGAGCGATGGTGACAATAAGCGATTTGTCGCGGGTAGCGTTCCTCCGGCTTTTGGTTCTTACCGCCCAGATTTATTTGATGCAACCCGTGTAGCCGACATTCTCACACCGCTTATTAAAGCGCAGGAGCCCTATGTTGATGTTTGGTTGATTGAAACTGCAAGTTCGGTAGAAGAAGCTGAAGCCGTGGTATCACTTATAAAACAGTACTCTTCACTGCCTTTATGGCTGTCATTCTCCGTGAGTAATCGAGAAACATCTAACGAGCCTGTGACATTGCGCTCTGGTGAGCCGCTAAGTGAGATAGCGCCAATATTGAGCGAAGTACAAAGCGTACTTTTCAATTGCTCGCAGCCGGAAGAGATGGAAGACGCTATTTCAATAACGCGAAGTTTAGATACTTCGATTAATATTGGCGCTTATGCAAATAGCTTTTCTGAGAGAAAACGTACACACGCGGCCAACGCGCTACTTTCCGAAATACGTGACGATATAACCCCCGCCCGCTATGTTGAATACGTTAAGACTTGGGTAGCTGCTGGCGCAACTATCATCGGGGGCTGCTGTGGTATCGGCCCTGAACATATTAAAGCCATTAGCGACGTTTTTGGTCAAGAAAAGTACTAAATAGACGTGGCTAACTTTACAGCGCAAAGTCCTGTGTTTCGAAATACAATAATGAGTATAAGTCGCATACTGCAAACGCCGCATTGAGCTGTTCCACACTAGGCACATGCGTTTCCGTTGGTTTTATCGCTGGTTCGCTACATCCTTTTACGAGTATTAACGCATCATAAGAAGGGCGTGTACCAATACTATGAACGTACAGTTGACTATCGCCAAGCTCAATGATTGACCATGAATTAGCGCTCGGATCATTAGGGGCATCTACATCGACGTGTTGCCGTTTATACTGTTTTGACACTCGGCGTTTAAACAGCAACTCAACGAATGTCAGTTTCGATTCACTTAGCCACTGATTACCGCCTCGTTCAAAGTGCCCCTTAAAGAATTCCGCAGGAATAGAAAATTGCTCTCCATTAATGAGCTTATTTAAATCAAAAATAGCCGGCAACAATGTAACCATGCTGCTCTGAGAAAAAGCGCCAGCGTGATCCAGATCTAAAGACTCAAGAACTAGCGCTTTATATGAACTGTCTATCTTGTAGATAAGTTGATAATCGTGTGGCGAGTAGTATAGCGGCAGATGACTAGCGTAGAGATCGGTACCATCGGAAAACACTACCATTCCGTGAGATCCAACTTTATCGTGATTAGCGTGTGTCGTGGCAACTGGCGCTAACTCGCGGCCGACGACATTCGCACTGGAGGCGGGTGTATTAATGAAAGTCGCGAATATATATAAAGCAGTGAGATAGAAATATTTCATAAGGCGGCAAGTATGTTTGAAAGGCTACTGTGGCAATACTGACATTCAATTTACATACAGTTAAGCTACAATTAAGATTCAATTAATTCCCAATTGGAAGCAATTTAGCGATGCACTCATGGATATTGAAGACTTAAGAAAATTTATTGTTGTTGCGCAATATGAGAACTTGAACAAGGCGTCCCAGCATTTATCAGTGACCACGGGCGCGTTGTCTAAAGTAGTAAAGCGCATAGAGCATAAATTGGAGGTGCAAGTATTTGACCGAGTAGGTAAACATATTCGACTCAACCAACGGGGTAACAAATTTCTGCTTTATGCCACTCATCTTGTGCACGAAGCCGATCAAGCGCTCAGTGAGTTTAGAGGAAGTACTGCGGTATACAACGTTACTGTTGCTGGCCCATCGCTATTGCTTCAATACTACTTACCTACGTTGCTTTCCAAGCCCTCTTTTGTACAAACTCACTTTCACGTAAATGTTAATGCTTGTTGGGAAGGTAAAGCGCTGGATAGTGTGTCAAAAGGGGGAAGCGATCTCGCTATTGCCACCTCTTTTGCGATGGAAGAACGAGAGAAAGACCCTTCTCTTCATCATATATCGTTAGGTTCGTCTATATATGTGGTCGCAGCAGCGACAAACCATGCTGCGGTAACCGAAGCAAACAACGGCGCATTAACAAGTCAAAGTTTGTACGGTTACGCATTCGCCTGCCCTGATGTTTCGCCCTTTTGTGGAATAAAACGCGGCATCGGTTCTGATGGATGGAGAGACGACAAAGTGCCCCGCTCAATTCGCTATCGATGTAATGATTTTGGCACGCTGATATCCATTGTTCGACAAGGACTGGCCTTGGCCTACGTGCCTGACTTCATAGCAAAAAGCCATAACCTTACTAGCGTCGATGTATTAGGTTATGACTTTTATCATACGGAGCACTTCGAACTTGTTTACAAACCTAGCATGGCATCGGGATGGCTCAACCGGTTTGTCGACTCAGTTAAAAGCGCTATTTCGTAACAACATTTTTAGCCCCTTTGATCAGTGCTTCTCTGTCAATTTTATTAGGGACTTCCACTCCACGCCGTGCGGCTGGCCTCGCTTCAATACTGTTTTTCCAACGGGTTAAGTTGTCTAACCCTTCTATGCTTACACCAGACCATTCATAGGTACGCACCCAACACCAGTTCGCCATGTCAGCAATACTGTAGTCGTCGACCAAATACTCTCGATTTTCTAGCCTCCCATCAAGCACAGTAAATAGGCGGCGTACTTCGTTCTGATAACGTGCTATCGCCACTGGAATTTTTTCTTCTAGGTAGCGGTGGAACACATTAGCTTGGCCCATCATTGGGCCTATGCCTCCCATCTGAAACATGACCCACTGTAAAACCTGGCTTTTTCGCTTTGCGTCGGAGGGTAAAAACATACCGCTTTTTTCTGCGAGATAAATCATGATAGCGCCAGACTCAAACACGATGTGACCGTCGGCTTCTCTATCCACAATTACAGGAATGCGGCCATTGGGGTTCATTGCCAAAAATTCAGGAGTTTTCTGCTCTCCCTTCATCAGGTTTACGGCATGGGCGGTGTATTCAAGCCCCATTTCTTCAAGCGCTACCGACGCTTTCCAACCGTTCGGTGTGGCTGCGGTGTATAAATCTATCATTAGGCTTTTGCACTCTCTCTGTTACTTACCGCCTCATACCAGCGCGCCAGATTGACATGCTCGTCAGTCATACGAATTTTTACCACACGGGCGAAATCCATAGCGCATAACGCGGTTATATCAGCAATAGAAAAGGTGTCACCAGCAATAAACTCTTTAACACCAAGTCGACGCTCTAAAATGTTCAAATATTTCGACGCATTGATACCCGCTTCCTTACCAAATTCAGGAACTGGCGTCATACGATCTTTAAAGTAGCCTGTAGTATGTTGAAAACACATACCAATTTGCATCATAAACGCGAACTCTACTTGTCGTTGCCACATAGAAATAGTCGCTTTTTCAACGGGCGTTGTTCCCATTAGCGGTGGCTCTGGCTGCAGTGCTTCAAAATACGTACAAATGGCATCGGTTTCGGCAATACAGGTGCCGTCATCAAGCTCTAAAATAGGTATCTTTCCCAGCGGGTTCTTCGCGCGCATTTCCGCAGTTAGATTTTCACCCTTTTGAATGTCGACCTGAACGTAGTCAACGTCAATGCCCTTCTCAGCCAAAAACATTCGTACTCGACGTGGGTTGGGCGCAGTCTTCGTTTCGTAGATTTTCATAATGATGATTACGTGCCTTATGGTGATTAGTCAGGAATTGTAATAACCCAAGATTAGTAACTGTGCAGTACGCTTTCAAATCACTCTGTATATGACTCATACTATTCAGCGCCTTTATGGTTATACCTCTCTATTTTTCGCAGATAATTAACCAGTTGCAGGTCTTGAACCAGCTCTATCTAGATGCTGCTACAGCGCTGTGAGTACTTTAAGACGCTTTATTTCATTGTCAGTAAAATGGGCAGATTGATACTCTTGCAGTGCTTTTTCTATTGCGTTTGAATCAAGAGATTGCTGAACCAAGTTATCGCGGAATGTTTTGTATTCGGCAATTCTGTTTTGCCACTGAGCTTGTTGTGCCCATGTTTTGGAAAAGCGTTCTGCAACTTCGCTACCAAATTCAGCCGCCACTGCGTTATAGCGATCGTTAATAGTGCTGTGGTTGTTTTTTATTTCGTTTATTCGATGCATATTAAGCGTGGGCTGGAAGGCTTCACGTTCGGCGGAGTTTCCCGCTTTAATTGACTCGACGATAAGGGCCTTTCTTTCGTCTCTGGACAAGGTGTTTTCTTGGGCAACACTTAAACGTGCTAGCGCCGCCTCATCTACCTGCGCTTCTTGACTAAACAGATAGTGGTATTCAGTATTATTAAAGTAAGTTCGCCTAATTTCCTCTCGCTCATCTAGCTTAAACGACACATCCTGCAAGCTGTGACTGGCAAGGTCGACGTCCAATTCAACCAAAGACAGCGCTACTTTGTAATCGACATACCGGGCAAATAAGTCGATTGCGTCACCTTGCGTGCTGAGTGTGAATACTTCATGAGCATGGGTTGTGTAGGCAAGTTTCACTGCTTGCGGCACTTCTGAGGTGCGTGCAAATACGAAGCGATCGAAAGCGTCTTTGGTCGAGTAATTGAGTTCAAAGGGAATGAGATCAGCTGCAATATCAGTGTCACTATCCCGATGACTACCTACATCAGTTACTTGATGTACTGCACCGCCTCCTTCTAACTCATATTCTCCGGCTTTCGCTTGTTCACCTAAGGATGAGCGTTGACTGAAAATTTCTGAATTAGAAATTTGGGATTCAGACGCTAACTGGTTGTAAAGAATAGCACCGAATACTAAGAGGGCGAGCAGCCCTCCTAGTATTGGAAAAACACGGCGTAATTGACGCTTCTCCACTACAGTCCTAAGCCTTTCAGTCGGTTAGCCTGACGAACAAACACGTCAACTGGGTCGGTTTCAAACCAGTGCGTTATGCCAAAGCTCTGGTTGACTTCATCAAGGTGGTTCATTTTATAGTTGTCTTTAAGTACTTTGCCTAAATGAGAACTACAGGTCGATACTAGCCCATCGTTTGGCTCTTTGAATGCGGTGCCAGTAATAGCTAAGAATGGATCAACTACATCAAGTGCATTGGTGTAAGTTCTGCCTCCGCTCCACGAGAAATAGTACACGCCATTTTCAGCCAACATTTTTCCATCGTTGCGGCAGTAGGCAGTAGGCATCCCTTCTGGATATTTTTGATTGAAAGCAACAGAGCCAGACGTAGACAATGAATTAAGCGCAGCGATTGAATCTGTAGGTTTGTCTCGCGGATCTGACCCAGAGGCAATCTCGATGATATTGGCGAACGCATTAACTACAACGCCCGCAGCACCCTCGCCCACTGAACCTTCAGAAAAAGCGTCTCGTAGTTCATCTGCCACTTTGCTTCCCCAGTTTACGCCGGCAACTGAACTTACCGAAGCAACCTTATCTGGGGCAACGCTTGCGGCGTAACGTGCCGTTGGACCACCGTGACTGTGTCCAATTAAATTCACTTTGTCAGCTCCTGATAGCGCCAGAACTTCATCAATGTAATCGAGTAACTGTTCACCGCGGACTTCGGTCGAGTTTGCTGGTGAGACCTCTGCGATATAGACAACAGCGCCGTTTCGGCTAAGTTTGTGCGGTACCTTATAGAAATAATCAACAAATAAGATATCTTCGAACCCAAACAGACCGTGAACTAACACAATAGGGTGCTTGGTTTTTGCGTAGGTGCCAGCGTAGGCTTGGCCAGACAAGCCTAATGTCATACTGAACAAAGCTAATATCACGGCGAATTTACCGAGCCATGTTTTTGTAGAGCGTATTCTTATAGAGCGAAAGTGGTTATATAGTGTCATCGAGTGTGTCCCATAATTATGGTTATATGTGGTCTGTGGTCAGACCTTTGTTATAATTATGTAAACACTATGTAAAGATCAACCTTTGTGTGAAATCTTTAATAAAGGCTTTTACTATGTATAGGTAAATTTTCGACGGAGTTAGTTACTATTAGTCAGTTAATTCAGAAAGATAGCGTCAGGTATGAAGTATGTTAACCCATACCATTTGCACTAGACATACAGGACATAAATAACACTTATAGTCGCTTATTTATGTTTGGAATATGCTTGAATGTAGTTTACGGCCAGGCTCGAAGTGGTTAGCCACTCTCCTTTAAGTGGGTTTAGCCTCATACCGACCTGATACTTAAGGGTAAACTCATTTCCAATCCAGCGTTTTAATTCGCCGGGCTTAACAAATTTCTTCCAGTCATGGGTTCCTATTGGTAAGTAGCGCATTACGTATTCCGCTCCCACTATGGCAACAACATAACTTTTCAGCGTGCGGTTCAGCGTCGCCAAAATCAGCAGGCCACCCGGCTTAACCAAACTTGCGCACTCGCGCATAAGCTGCTGCTGGTCAGGCACGTGCTCAACAACTTCGGCGTTAATTACCACATCATATTGCCGACCTTCTTCTACTACCTCGCTTGAGAGTTTATGCTGATAGTCTACCTTTACTCCTGTATTTTGAGCATGGCGCTTTGCCACTTCTACGCTCACCGCACTGGCATCTATTCCCGTAACTTGAGCGCCTAATTTTGCTAGCGGTTCGCTTATTAGCCCACCGCCACTGCCAATATCTATCACCGATAAGGCGGAATAATCGGGAGGCAAGTTGCCCTGACCGAAATGATTTTCTATTTGTGCTTTTATAACGTTTAGTCTTGCCCGATTAAAATCCAGCGCGGTTTTGTATTTGCCTTCTGGGTCCCACCAAGAGTCAGCCAGCGCATCGAAGCGCGCAATCTCTTGTTCAGAAAAGTTACTGTCGCCTGTTTTTTTGCTTTTATCGAGCACGATTTTTTACCTTAAAACGTAGTTACCGTAGCGCTTATTGTTGACCCTTGTCGAGCAGGGTCATAAGGTGGATAGATAAGGTTCTATTCATCCTAAATTCGCTACTTGGCGATTTGAATAAGACATACCTATTAAACCATACGTTGTAAAAGAGGGTTCTGATTTTGGCGAACGCAAAAAATGTTTATGGACGCCCACTCCAGCTATGCTGTGGAAATACTGGATTTACTCGAGAAGGATTTTGCTATGTACCAGACGCTGATGTGGGTAATCACAGCGTATGCGCGGTTGTCACTGACGAATTTCTTCAATTTTCGCTACGACAAGGCAACGACCTCATCACGCCGTGGCCTAGTATGACATTTCCTGGCCTGTTAGCAGGCGACAGATGGTGTTTGTGTGCCGCTCGCTGGCTACAAGCCTATGAGGCAGGTGTAGCGCCGAAAGTACGCTTGGAAGCCACACATGAAAAAGCGTTAGATATTATTCCACTTTCACTGCTAGAAGAGTACGCGGCAGATTAATCTAAACCTGCCGCCTCGCCCTCGAATGCTTATATTCGCACTATTGCGCGAACATTGCTTGATTGAGCAGTGAAGTTCAATCTACTACTGAGGAGTACGAATTACCATAAGGCGAGTCTCAGACATATCTTCAATCGCATAGCGAATACCTTCGCGCCCTAGACCTGAGTCCTTCACGCCACCATAGGGCATGTTGTCCACCCGCCAGCTAGGTACATCTCCAATGACCACACCACCAACGTCAAGCACGTCCCATGCTTTGTGCGCTTTGTATATATCGCGGGTAAACACACCTGCTTGAAGTCCGTAGCGGCTGTTATTTACTTCTTCAAGCGCTTCGTCATAGTCATCGAATGGCACCAGAATAGATAGAGGGCCAAACGCTTCTTCGGCACTGGCATCACAATCCTTTGGTACATTTTCCATTACCGTAGCCTCAAGCATGGCGCCGTCTCGTGTTCCGCCGCATAGAATGGTGGCACCTTTCTCTTTTGCTTCTTCAATCCAGCCGTGAAGGCGCTCTGCTTCGCCTTCTGAGATCATAGGGCCAATAAAGGTGTCTTCATTAGACGGGTCGCCAGACACTAACGCTTTCACTTTTTCCACATAGCGCGACTTAAACTCATCGTATATTTTGCTATGCACTAAAAGGCGCTGAACACTTATACAACTTTGCCCTGATTGATAATAAGCTCCGACAATTACCCGGTCGATGGCGTCTTCAATATCGGCATCTTCATCAACTACGCATGCGGCGTTACCGCCAAGCTCCAATACCACCGGCTTCTTTCCTGCTTTTGCTTTAAGCGCCCAGCCCACATCAGGTGAACCTGTGAAGCTAAGCAGCTTTAGTCTTTCATCAGTAGTGAATAAGTCAGCGCCGTCGCGGCTACAAGGTAGAATAGAAAATGCGCCATTGGGTAAGTCGGTTTCAGCTAATACCTCACCAATAATAAGCGCACCAATAGGGGTTCGCGAGGCAGGCTTAAGTACAAAGGTACAGCCTGCTGCGATTGCAGGAGCCACCTTGTGCGCAGCCAAATTCAGAGGAAAATTAAACGGCGATATAAATGAACATGGACCTATAGGGACCTTCTTGGTCATGCCCTGATAACCTTTGGCACGCGCCGAGATTTCTAAATTCACCACCTCGCCGTTAATACGCACTGATTCTTCTGCCGCTATTTTGAAGGTATCGATAAGGCGGCTGACTTCGCCCTTAGCGTCTTTGATTGGCTTACCAGCCTCTATACAAAGCGCTTGTGCCAACTCATCGGCTCTTTCGGTAAAGCGCTTCACACAGTGCTCTAGCACCGCTTGTCTTTCGAAAGGAGCCATGGCGGCCATCGCAGGCTGCGCTTCTTCTGCTGCAGCAATGGCCTTATCGATGGTATCCGCATCGGCCATCGCCACCTTGGTTGCTACCTCTCCGGTGTATTTATTAGTCACGTCCAAGTCGGTATTGGCATAATGTGGCTCACTCGCTAAATAATAGGGATAGCTTTCCTTCAACATTTTTTACTCCTTACCTTTCTGTTACGTTTGGCTTAAAGCTTGGCGCTAAGCTCTTTAATCGTATGATTTAGTGTTTTGTCATTCATACTGTAATCAACTGGACAATCGATAATATGTACGCCTTTTGTGTTCAAACACTTATCAACTAAGTGAATAAGTACATCCGCATCGTCAACTCTCCAGCCCTGTGCGCCGTAACTTTGTGCGTATTTAACAAAGTTGGGGTTGCCATAATCTAAACCAAACTCATCGAACTGCATGTTTGCTTGTTTCCACTTGATCATTCCGTACGCATCGTCGCGCAAGATGATCACCACAAGGTCAAGCTTAAGCCTAACGGCAGTCTCAATTTCTTGGCTATTCATCATAAAGCCGCCATCGCCGCATACGCTTACCACAGGGACATCAGGCTTCACTAGTTTGGCAGCTATAGCTGATGGCAAACCGGCTCCCATTGAAGCCAATGCGTTGTCTAAAAGCAGGGTATTCGGATGATATGCGGGGTAATTTCGGGCAAACCATATTTTATATACGCCGTTGTCTAACGTAACAATGCCGTTATCAGGCATAACTTTACGAATATCGCGTACAAGACGTTCTGGTAAGATAGGGAATCGATTATCGTCTTCTGCTTCAGCACGGTGGTCTACATAGGCTTGATGCACATCTTTGTAGAAGTCGAGTTTCCAACTGTCTTGGGGAGTAATGCCTTCTTTTATTTGCCAGATGCTGTTAGCAATATCTCCAACGACTTCGAGTTGCGGGAAGTAAACAGGGTCTACGGCAGCCGAATCAAAGTTGACATGAATCACTTTTTTATCGTTGTGATGCATGAAGAACGGTGGCTTTTCTACCACATCGTGGCCTACGTTGATAATAAGATCGGCACGCTCTATTGCCCTGTGTACAAAGTCACCGTCAGACAGAGCAGTATTCCCTGCAAAGCGCGGGTCGCTTTCGTTTAGTACCCCTTTGCCCATTTGGGTGGTAACAAATGGAATGCAGGTTTTATCAACAAACTCCCTGAGCATTTTCGCTGTTAGCTTTCTGTTTGCTCCGGCGCCAATCAATAACAAAGGTGACTGGGCTTCTTCAATCATAGTAACCGCAGCAGCAATTGCTTTGTATTCGGCGATAGGTCGACGGGCCATGCTAGGTGTTAGTATTTGGGCACTGGTTTGTTCTGCGGCAATGTCTTCTGGCAGTTCAATGTGTACAGCGCCCGGGCGCTCTTCATGGGCTAGACGAAATGCCTCTCGCACAGTAGAAGGAATTCTATCGCCACTCACAATCTGGTTGGTGAATTTAGTGATCGGCCGCATCATGTCAACGATGTCGATAACTTGAAATCGACCTTGTTTGCTGGTTTTGATCGGCTTTTGCCCAGTAATCATCAACATTGGCATAGCACCAAGTTGAGCATAAGCCGCGGGAGTAACTAGATTAGTGGCCCCAGGTCCTAAGGTCGAAAGGCACACTCCCACTTTTCCGGTAAGCCTGCCGTATGTAGCAGCCATAAAACCAGCGCCTTGCTCGTGACGCGTCAGCACCAGTTTAATAGAGGACTCGCGCAACGACTCAAGTAAGTCGAGGTTTTCTTCACCTGGGATACCAAAGACGTATTCCACGCCTTCTGCTTCTAACGCTTTAACAAATAAATCGGACGCTTTCATGTGCTGCACGCTCCTTGTAATTTGAGCAGAAAATAAAGTTCTTATTAGTTGTGCTACGAAACAATGCTGCGAATGGGTTTACTGTGCGTAATAAAATGCCCGTTGCTAACGGGCATGTTAAAAAATAGTGTATAGGAGAGAAAAAGGAAGTCTAATCACTGATTATTATGCGCTTGTATGCGAGCAAAGAACCATCTTCGTTTTGTGACACACTAAATGTATATTCATTGTAGTCACTGCCAAACACTGTATCTTGCCCCAGCAACGTGTCTGGCTCACCCCGGTGACTGTAGTCGGGATGATTGGTACAAATGTCTTGGCAAAAGCTATCGGAAAAGCCAAATTGAGAAACCAATTGATCAGTATTGTTGCGACGTATACGAAAATGGATGTGGATAGCTCGGCTGCTGTACCAGCCGGGAAAACAGCTTTTTAGGTTTATTCTTCCGCTAGCATCTGTCACCGAAATACCTCTGAACCACTTCGCACTTAATGCATCCGCTTCATTTCCCGTGCAAAATGCCGAATTAAATCCGCTGGCATCGACACTATCACTGGTATCTCCTGAATAAACGCCATCTACATCGCAATGCCATACTTCAATTTCATAACCCGATAGGGGATTACACGCTTCATCAATTAACTGAAGACACAACATCATCGGCAAACCTGTTTGCTCATATGAGATGTCGTCAAGATAGTCACTTTGAAAATAGCACGGGCCTTCCGTTTGAGAACCTGTGAGAGCCACACTGCATACAGAAGCAGTGTCAAATAAACTATCGTCTGGAAAATCTGATGTCATAGCTGACGTGCCACCGCTTGCCCAACCGTCAAAATCTTCTTCAGGTTCGGCATTTGAATCGGTGTTGTTATTGGAAGATGAGGAGTTAGATGTTGTGGAACTGTCAGAGGCGGAATTGGAACCTCCACACCCCCACAATCCGATAGCAATAGGAGCCAATGTAAGTCCCACCGCTGTTTTCATAAAGCGGCGTCGCTTTAACGGCTCTTCCGTTAATTTTTTTGATGTCATCGTACGTTGCCCTTGGTTGTCTTTGCAAAAAGGACATTTAGCTAAAGGGCAAGGTTCTCTTATTTACTCAAGCTTTACGTAGCTTTACACAGTAAATAAGCAAAGTGAAAAAAGCGCAGGTATTTGGGTAACTAAACCTAGGTTATTCAGCACTCCATTCGGATAGCGCCTTCTGTGTTACTTTATCTACCTTATGTTTATTTTCGCTTATCCACCAGCGCTCCATAATACGGACATTTTTCTGATTGGCTTTATAGAATATATCCACAATGTCGCCAACAAATGGAATAAAACCTAAGCCAAAGTCGATTGCTGAGTTTTTTACCATTTGAGCTATTAGCGCTTTGGGCATACCCAATGATTTTCCCAGCCAAACTATTCGAAGTGAAACGAAGAGCATCAGCGCGTCACCGGCTCCTGGGATAAGGCCCACGATTGAATCCAAGCCTATTCTTATTGGGATAAAAGGGAGCTTTACAGCAGTATCCAGCAAGTTCGCCAGTTTTTGCGCTTTAAGTAGTGCCTTTGGTGCTTTGCCTTCCACGACCTTATCTCCCTTTCAATATAATAAATGCGCCACCAAGGGTGATTTCCCTATTGGTTTTCCTCGAAACGTTTACTGTCAGCTTTTCAAACGCTACTTTTCAGCGCCTAACGCTCTTGCTAAGCCTGCGCGCAAACCGTTGTCCGACTGTACTGTCCACCCATGCAGGTTTTCTTGCACTATGTCAAAAAGCACGTCTATATGTTCTTTGTCACTGTTAAGTGCCGCGATGTATTCATAGCGCTCACCACCAGCTTCCATAAAGTACTCGCGATTCTCTTCACCAATTTCTTCAATAGTTTCCAAGCAATCGGCTGAGAAGCCAGGGCACATAACCTGAATGGATTTCACCCCTTTTTCAGGTAAAGACTTTAACGTTTCATCTGTATACGGTTTCAACCACTCTTCTCGACCAAAACGAGATTGGAAGGTTGTCATATATTCGTCGTGTGAAAGGCCAAGTTTCTCGGCAAGCAAGCGCGACGTTTTGTGGCACTCGCAGTGATAGGGGTCACCATTCATTAAATAGCGCTTAGGAATACCGTGGTAAGACAAAATAAGCTTGTCCGCCCTTCCATGGGTTTCCCAATGCGCTTTTACTTTGTTCGCCAGCGCGGTAATGAAATTATCGCGGTCGTGATAGTGATTCACGAAGCGAAGTTCTGGGAGCCAACGGCGAGAGGTGAAATCCTTAGCGATAGCATCAAATGTAGAGCCAGTTGTCGACGCGCTGTATTGAGGGTAAAGCGGTAAAACGACGAGTTTGCGTACGCCTTTTTCCAACATGGACTCGATGGTATCACCAATGGCGGGCTTGCCGTAGCGCATGGCAAAATCAACAATTACGTCATCGCCATATTGGGCTTTACAGCGTTCAGCAATAGCTGATGCTTGCGCTTTAGTAATAGCCATAAGTGGAGAGCCTTCTTCCGTCCATACGGTGGAATAAGCCTCTGCCGAGCGCTTGGGGCGAAAGTTTAGAATAATACCATTTAATACAAACCACCAAATCGCTTTAGGCACTTCCACAACCCGCGGGTCAGAAAGAAACTCTTTCAAATAAGGGCGTAACGCCTGCTTAGTTGGCGCTTCCGGTGTCCCCAAATTCGTTACCAGTACGCCAATTTTATCTGGTTGCCCGTGAGTAAAACCTTTGTTCGATTTGTATTTCATGTATTCATAGTCCGAGAAGTACTGCGCTATATCCGTATTATACTGAATTACCTTAGATTATGATCTGCTATAACGCCAAAAAAGTGCGATTGCGTTAATAGATTTTGGACATTAAAAAAGCGACAGGTGTTCGAAAATACTTTTCAAAAACACATGCCGCTTTCTTAGTTTGCTGCCGCATTATGCGTGAGGCAGCTCGTAAAGCTATCTATTTAAGGCTGATAGTAAGTCGCTGCGCCCGGGCCTACCGGCATACCGAGTAGGAACACCCAAATGTAGAACAAAATTGTCCAACCTACGATAAACACCATTGAGTAAGGCAGCATCATGGCAATGAGCGTGCCCATTCCCAAGTCTTTCTTGTACCTTGCAGCCATGGCCAAGATTAGTCCGAAATAGCTCATCATAGGTGCGATAACGTTTGTGACTGAATCACCAATACGGTATGCAGCTTGAATCACTTCAGGCGCGTAGCCTATGAGCATGAGCATTGGCACAAAAATAGGTGCTGTTACCGCCCATTGCGCTGATGCACTCCCTAGCGACAGGTTCACTACACCACACATCAAAATAAACAGAATAAACACCGCTGGGCCATCTAACCCTGCCGCTTGTAACAACGCAGCACCTTTAACGGCTAATACTGTGCCTAGGTTTGTCCATTTGAAAAACGCAACAAACTGCGCAGCAAAGAATACTAGCGTAATGTAAAGACCCATTGCCCCCATGCTTTTAGACATGGCATCAATAACATCTTTGTCGTTCTTCATCGACTTGGTAACTTTACCGTAAACAAAGCCAGGAATAGCAAAGGTGATAAATATGAATGCAACAATACCTTTAAGGAACGGAGAGCCCGCTACTTCACCTGTTTCTGGATGACGCAATATACCGTTTTCTGGCACTACCGTTAGCGCTAGTATCGCGCACACAATAACAAACGATATACCGGCCCAACGCAGGCCTTTCTTTTCTAAATCCGTAGGCGCGTCCATTGATTGCTTGCCTAAATCTATGGAAGCATCAGCAGGGTCAAATTTACCGAGTCTCGGCTCAACAACCTTTTCGGTGACCAACGCGCCCATTGTGGCTACAACGAAGGTACTGATGAACATGAAGTACCAGTTTACTTCTGGGCCTACCATATAGTCGGGGTCAATCATGTGAGCAGCGGCTTCCGTGATACCCGACAACAGTGGGTCGACGGTTCCAAGCAGTAGGTTGGCGCTATAGCCAGCCGATACACCTGCAAACGCGGCGGCCAGACCCGCTAACGGGTGACGACCTAACGAGTGGAAAATCATCGCTGCCAGTGGAATAAGTACCACGTAGCCAAGCTCTGATGCTGTGTTTGAAATGATACCTGCGAAGACGATAGCAAAGGTCACGGCACGTTTAGAGGCATTCATCACCAACGCGCGCATTGCTGCTGATAACAGGCCAGAATGTTCTGCTACCGATACACCAAGAAGCGCAACAAGTACGGTACCCAGTGGCGCAAAGCCTGTGAAATTGGTAACCAAGCCTGTCACTATTCGCTGCAAACCTTCTGCGCTCATCAGCGATATGACTTCAATCATACCGTCTTCTTCACGCCCCTTTGCACCTATTGGGCGAGGGTCAGCTACAGCAATGTCAAAGTAACCAAGTATCCCACTAAGTAACACAATGAAAAGTGAAAGCAGAGCGAACAGCGTTACTGGATGTGGGAGCAGGTTTCCTAACCATTCCACCGTGGTGAGAAATCGCGAGAATAACCCACCTTGTCCGCCCCTATCATCGGCAGACACTGTATTTGTATTTTCCGTTGTCAAAATCTTCCCTCTGTCGTTTATTGACGTCTACCACACCAAGGTTAATGCTGGGAAGGCATCAACGTTGTACATAAATAGTGACGTGTTTTAATAGTATTCAGACGGTATTTTACCCGATTTAGTGAAATTTTGGCAGTGGATAGGGTAAATGAAGGGTTAAGTCAGTGTACATTTTCCTAAATTGCCCGGCTACGCAGATTAAATATAACCCGCTATATCATACCGTTAGCCTTTCAAAAGGCGTAAAAAAACCAGTCTAAAAAGACTGGCTTTTAAAGCTTAAAATTACGGCTATTTAGTTACCGTTTGACTTGTTCATATACTTGAAGAAGTCGCTGTCTGGTGCAATAACCATGACATCTTGTTTGCTGTTAAAGCTTTGCTTATACGCGTCCATACTGCGCAGGAAGCTGTAAAAATCAGCATTCTTTGAGTAAGCGTCAGCGTAAATTTGTGCCGCAATTGCATCACCTTCACCGCGAAGTTGACGTGCATTACGCTCAGCATCAGCAAGCATTACCGTTACCTTAGCATCGATGTTTGCCTTAATGACTTCGGCTTGCTCTTGACCTTCTGAACGATGCTCACGAGCTACGGCGGCACGCTCTGCGCGCATACGCTGGAAGATCGAGTTGCTCACCTCAGTAGGTAAGTTAATCTGCTTAACGCGTACGTCTACAATTTCAATACCAAGCTCGTCAGACGATGTAGAAGCTTGTTCCATTGCTTGGTTCATAAGCGCTGAACGCTCACCAGAAACGATTTGTGCAATAGTACGAGTACCAAACTCAGAACGTAGGCCGTTGTTTACTTTTTGCTTCAGTAGCGCTTCTGCTTGCAGCTTGTTGCCACCCGTTGATAGGTAGTAACGTGCAAAGTCTTCTATGCGCCACTTAACATAAGAGTCAACAATCAGGTCTTTCTTCTCGCTTGTTACAAAGCGATCAGGCGTTCCATCCAACGTTTGAATACGCGCATCTAGATGGCGTACCGAGTCAATAAACGGAAGTTTAAAGTGTAAACCTGGCTCAAAAACTCGAGTTTCACCGGTCGCGTCATCGCGCTGAACCTTACCAAATTGAATAACAATGGCACGCTCACCCTCTTTAACTGCAAACAGAGAACCTGATGCAAGCAAAACAAGAAGAACGAATGCTGCTATTAATAAATTCTTCATTATGCTTATCTCCCTTCTCTGTAGCTGTCACCGCGTAAACCAGAGGTTGGCGACGAATTACGGCTTCTGCCTGAAGTATCAGTTACAGGTGTTTGTAAGCTTTCTAGCGTGTTGCGTGAGCGATCGTTAGACGACGACTGCTGACGCTCCATAATTTTATCCAGAGGCAGGTACATCATGTTGTTTCCGCCTTTGCTATCAACCATGATTTTACTGGTGTTACCCAACACTTCTTCCATGGTTTCAAGATAGATACGTTCGCGAGTAACCTGAGGTGCGCGCTCATATTGTGGAAGCAGCTCTTCAAAACGTGCCACTTCACCCTGCGCTTCCAACGTTACACGCTCTTTATAGGCTTGCGCTTCTTCATTCATACGATTTACTTGACCACGTGCACGTGGCTCAATCTCTCTCGCATAAGCTTCAGCTTCACGAATAAAACGTTGTTCATCTTCCTGTGCAGCAATCGCATCATCAAAAGCATCTTTAACTTGCTCTGGTGGGCGGGCATCACGGAAGTTCATATCGATAATGGAAACACCCATGTTGTAGGGTTCAATGATCGCTTGAAGCTCTTCCCATACACGCTGACGCGTTACTTCACGGCCGTCGGTAAGTACGTCGTCCATTTTAGAGTGGCCAACTACGTAGCGAATAGCGCTATCAAGAGACTGACTTAAACTCTGCTCAGGGCTTTCAACGGCAAACGTCCAACGATATGGGTCTACAACGCGAAATTGCATTTCCATTTGAACGCTTACCACGTTTTCGTCTTCTGTAAGCATAGAGCCTGAAGATGACTGGTCGCGAATTGACTGAACATCAACTGGGATTACTGAGTCAATGAACGTTGGCGCCCAACGAAGACCCGGCTCAACCTGCTCGTGATACTCACCGAAGCGAAGCACTACGCCACGCTCTGCTTCACGAATAGTGTAAAAACCACTAATGAACCAAATTACGACAAGTAAACCTACAAGAATACCAGCGCCGATACCACCTAGGCTTTTGCCTGAGCCGCCACCGTTGCCACCTGACTTTCCAAACTTACCAAATAAGTTCTTAAAAACATCGTCCAAATCTGGGGGACCTTGCTCTTTCCCACCGCGATTCTTCCACGGGTCGTTATTATTGCCACCCGGCTCATTCCAAGCCATGCTGATACTCCATAGATTACTGTTATATTTTTGAATTTCGCATGCTCAATGCAGTGACTAGCACTGACTAATGTCGCACAACATACTCTGATATTCCGTTTTCCAGACGTTTTTCAAGTCTGTTCCAGTCAGCGGCGGGCATTCTCACATCAACTACCCAGTCTCCCTGACTGTCGTATTCTTCACTAGCAATACAGTTTAGTTCGTACAACACGCCGCGCAATCGACTTTGTGCAGGCGGAATCTTTAATGTGTAATTCACCATGCTTTTACCTAAACATTCGGTTAAAGCCTGGCTCAATAATTCCGTTCCTTCGCCTGTTTGTGCAGATAGCCACACTCTAACAGGCACGCCTTCGTCGTTTCTTTCTATACGCGGTTGAACGTCGTCTAGTTTATCAATCTTATTACAGATTAGTAATTGTTGAATCTCTCCAGCTTCAATTTCTTCAAGTACATCATTAACTTCATCCATAGTTTCGCGATATTTTGCATCAGCAATATCAACCACATGGAGCAGTAAATCTGCTTCTTGAGTCTCTTGAAGTGTCGCTTTAAACGCAGCAACGAGGTCGTGGGGAAGATGACGAATAAAACCTACCGTGTCGGCTAAAATAGCCGGCCCTACGTCTTTTAAATCGATTTTGCGTAACGTGGGATCTAGCGTTGCAAACAGCTGATCGGCAGCGTAAACGTGTGAGTCGGTAATGGTGTTAAACAGCGTCGATTTTCCCGCATTCGTATAGCCAACTAAGGATACCGTTGGAATTTCAGCGCGTTTGCGCGAGCGGCGACCCTGCTCGCGTTGCTTTTGCACTTTTTCCAAACGACGAAGAATGGCTTTAATACGACCACGAAGTAGTCGACGGTCAGTTTCTAGCTGTGTCTCACCTGGACCGCGAAGACCAATACCACCTTTTTGACGCTCAAGGTGGGTCCATCCTCTGATGAGACGAGTTGAGATATGCCTCAACTGGGCTAGTTCGACCTGAAGCTTACCCTCATGTGTTCTTGCGCGCTGCGCAAAAATATCGAGAATTAGCCCCGTTCTATCTAACACCCGGCATTTACACACCGCTTCTAAATTACGCTCCTGAGAAGGAGAAAGCGCGTGGTTGAAAATAACAACGTTGGCATCGTGTGCTTTCACTGCCGCTGCTATTTCCTCTGCCTTACCTGAACCAACAAAAAACTTAGCATGAGGCGCACTGCGCGAAGTCGTAATAACTTCTACCGCATTAACCCCTGCTGAAGACACAAGCAATTCAAGCTCACTTAAGTCTTCTTTACTGTTCTCGTCGGAAAAATTAACATGAACAAGTACAGCCTGTTCACCGGCTTCATAACGGTCAAACAAGCGCGTTACCTTTTAAATTATTCACCTTTAGTATTTTCAGAATCTCCTGCGCTAGGCATTGTGATAGCGCGTGCTGGAACAACAGTAGAAATCGCGTGCTTATACACCATTTGGCTTACTGTGTTCTTCAGTAAAATTACGAACTGGTCGAAAGATTCAACCTGTCCCTGAAGTTTAATACCGTTTACCAGATAAATTGATACTGGAATACGTTCCTTACGCAAAGCGTTCAAGAATGGGTCTTGTAAAGATTGCCCTTTAGCCATTTGATATCCTTAGTTTTTATTATTCGTGATAGGAATTTCACTATCACTGCACGTCTAATATATACCACACTCAAACATTTAAAGTGTGACTTTCGCTGTAATTTTAGTCAAATTATCGTTAGCAAATGTGTCTAGCCATGTAACCTGCTCCCAGCCCCGTAACCACGTGAGCTGACGCTTGGCGAGCTGCCTTGTAGCGATAATGCCTCTTTCACGCATTTCTGCGTAACTCAATTGGCCGTCTAGGTACTGCCACATCTGTCTGTACCCTACCGAACGAATAGAAGGCAAATCTTCATGAAGATCACTGCGTTCGTAGAGCTTTACTACTTCATTCTCAAACCCTTGCTCCAACATCAAATCAAAGCGGGTCGCTATACGTTCGTGCAACACTGCCCTGTCTGCGGGCGCTATGGCAAATTGTGCAATGTTATAAGGGCACTTTTCACCCTCTTGTTGTTGCCAATGTGTCAACGTCTTGCCGGTACTTCTATACACTTCCAGCGCACGGGTAATTCGCTGTGGGTCGTTGGGGTGAATTCTCTCACCACTAATTGGGTCTACACCACGTAATTCATCGTGTAATTTAGACCAACCCAAGCGTTGTGCCTGCTGTGTTATTTCGTCCCGTATCTTTTCATCTGACTTAGGTAGTGGCGAAATTCCATTTATCAAGGCATTAAAGTACATCATTGTACCTCCAGCCAAAATTGGCACCTTGCCACGCGCTAAAATATCGCCAATTAGCGCATTAGTGTCGTTTACAAATTGCGACACCGAATAGCTTTGTGCAGGGTCGATAATATCAATTAGATGATGTACTACACCTGCTTGCTCTTCCTGCGTTGGCTTCGCAGTGCCGATGTCCATACCTTTATAAACAAGGGCTGAATCAACACTAATTACTTCGCTTTCAACCTTGGCCGCTATATCAAGCGCCAAGCCTGTCTTGCCTGATGCCGTGGGGCCCATAATTGCTATTACTGGCAATGCAGAATTTATGCCATTGGACACCTTATTCTCCCCATACATCTAGCACTGAATTTAAGGGGCGCACTTTAGCAAATTGCTCAATAATTTCCCATTGTTTCACTTCGCTCTGCTGATCCAACCAGTACCACAGCGCATTTGATGTCTCTTCATCTAAAACATGTTCAGGCAAAACCAATGATTTTACGGCATCATCAAGTGAATTTACTTCATCATTTAGTTCAACTAATAAGAAGTATTCAAACCACTTGAGCCACGGCAAGTGCCTGGTGCCGGCCGGCACCTGTTGCAGCCGATATTTGCCAGCCACTTTATTCACTTCAAAATGCGCGTCGTTTAGCAGTGTAACCAGTTGCTCATTGACATTATTGAGCGAAACAGCAACGGGCATTAACAACGGTTGTCCATGCTGCGCTTTTAAAAATAGTTCGCTTAACCAGATACTTGCAACTTTAGTTGCACAAAGAAGGTAAATTTTTTCTGATTTTGGGTAAATTCTACACTGGGAAGTTAGATTAACGTGCTCTGCAACGGGCATCGGGTCTGCATTGTTGTTAATAATGTCGCTATTTGGCGTCATTAACGCATTGTAATTTGACTGATATGCCGCACTTGGCCCTCGACTTTGCTTATGTGCAGCGCCACCACTTCGTCCACCACTGGCACTTCCCGAGGATGTATTTCTTGGACTGCCTGTAAATTGCCCATAAGACTGTGGCGCGCCTTGCGAGATTCCCCCCGTCGAGTAACGAGAAGACTCGTTGAACGCCTGTGCATTATCCGACGTTTGATTCTGTAAAGGCCTAATGTAATCGTGTTCTACCTGAGAAGACATGAAATCTGAGCCCGAAGGACGGCTTGCGTCCATTCCTGATAAAGGCTGTTCGTCGGTCATGGCATGCAGCGCATCACTCACGGTTTTACAGATAAAGTCGTGTACCAATCTGCCTTGTTGAAACCTCACCTCATGCTTGGCGGGATGAACATTTACATCCACATCTTTAGGGTTAACCGTTAAGTACACCACAAAGCTTGGTTGCTCCACCACACCCCAAACGCTTTCGTACGCTTGGCGAATAGCGTGCATAATAAGCTTATCTCGCATGCCTCTGCCGTTAACAAAACTGAACTGGCAATCATTACTGCTGCGAAGCATGGCCTCATTACCTAGCCAAGCATCAATGTGAAGACCTTCATACTCAGTACTAATATGTACGGCGTTTTGAACAAACTTTTGTCCAACCACAGCGCCAATTCGGGTGGCTAAACTGCCTGCTTTGTCGGCGATAAAGCGCTTTGCTACTTTATCGTTGTGTTTTAAAACAAATGAAACCTTGGGATAGCTCAGTGCTATGCGTTTTATGACTTCTTCAATATGCTGAAATTCGGTTTTTTCGGTGCGTAAAAACTTACGTCTTGCTGGCGTGTTGTAAAACAGATCTGCCACGTCAATTGTGGTGCCAACAGGGTGGGCCGCTGGCTGGATATTTACCGCCATTTCCCTACCCTCACAATAGGCCTGCCACGCCTCACCTTGAGACTCAGTGCGCGATGTCAGTGTTAACCGGCTTACCGAGCTAATACTGGCCAGCGCTTCGCCACGAAAGCCAAGAGAGAGAATTTGTTCTAAGTCATCCAGAGTGGTGATTTTGCTGGTTGCATGGCGACTTAATGCCAGCTGCAGTTCACTTTTGACAATGCCTGACCCATTGTCTTTTATTCGAATGCGTTTGTGGCCACCTTTTTCAATATCGACTTCTATTTTGGTGGCACCAGCATCAAGGCTGTTTTCTAGTAATTCTTTAACCACAGACGCGGGGCGCTCAACCACTTCACCAGCGGCAATCTGGTTTGCAAGTTGGGGAGATAAAAGCTGTATAGGCAAAGGACTACCCTATGATATTAACTATATGGATTCGTGGCGATACGATATGTAAGTGCTATGAGTGCTGAAAAAGCCGATGAAACAAAACCTTGGTTTATGTTCTCGGAATATTTAGGACCTGCCCTACGCGTACAACATCACTTGAAAGATCATTCGCTGCTTTGATGCTGCTTACTTTTACATTGTAACGCTGTGCTAATAACGAGAGCGACTCGCCGCTTCTTACTTTGTGCGTTCGGTTGTTCGCCCTTTCTTGTGCCCACAGTGTACCATCAGGGGGAACTTGCTTGAAGTAACGCTTAGTCGCATTAAACATGGCATTCGCTAAGCGTTCGCGATGTTTAGACCAGTTCAGATTCTTCTCTTCTTGCGGATTAGAAATGAAACCGACTTCGACCAAAATAGAGGGGATGTCAGGCGCGGTCAAAACTGCAAAACTGGCGGCTTGTGGTTTTCTTTTATGCAGACTGGTCACCTGCTTTAGCTCTTCAACCACTTTATTACCTAAATCGTGGCTGGTCGCCATGCTGTGATCCATCGATAAACCCAGTATGGTTTCAGTAAGATATCGCTCGCTTGATTTATCATTGATCACTTCAGCTGCACCACCGAGTAATTCAGAGTGACGTTCAGATTTCTCTAGCCAGCGGCCTAATTCAGTGTCTGCTCTTCGCATGGATAGTACCCACACCGAACCACCTCGCGGTTGAGGCTGACTAAACGCATCGGCGTGGATGGAAATAAGCAAATCGGCTTTTTTCTCGCGCGCAATTTCAGGACGTCGATTAGGAGAAACATAATAATCATCGCCACGAGTCATGATGGCGCGCATACCTCGCTCCCGGTTTATCATGTCTTCCAGTTTTTTGGCGATACTCAGGGTGATGTGCTTTTCATAGGTACCAGCCGGACCGATTGAACCTGGGTCATGTCCACCATGCCCGGCGTCGATGGCGACGATAATGTCTCGGTCTCGGGCACTGGTAGAATCATCAATAACGACAGAGCCAGTTGATGCCGACGCTGATAACGTTGGCGACGGCTTCGGCGCGCTATCTGGTAAATCGACAACCAGCCTGTGTCCGTAAGCACCATCGGGGGTTACTGCAAATAACGAAGGCTTGGTATTTCTATTGAGCTCAACAACCACTCTGGCAGATGATTTGTTTTTCGGTGTGGAGTAGCGCAGCTTTTTAATCAAATCACCGCTGTTTTCAATGCCAGAAAGCTTAGCGGTGTCGCTGGTGTTGTTAAGATCGATGACAAGCCGAAGCGGATTTTTAAGTGTAAAATAGGTGAACTCTGGCGCTGATTTCATATCGAAAACAACGCGCGTATTGTCCGGCGACGGCCATATCCTAACCCCGTCGATGTTATTTTGCGCACCGTGTGCGAATTGCACGACGAAACACAATAATAATACCGAAACTATACTGCGCACCATAATTAGCCTTTCTGTTATTGTTATGCTGCTCTCGTCAACTCCGGAGCGGCTATTTATTCAGTTTTTCTTTCATTTCGCATTTGCGCTAAACGCGCTTGCATTGCTGAAGCAATTTCGCACCGTGGGCACTTTTTGCTTCCAAATTAAACTGCCTACCCGATGGCGTAATATTTATACTAATCACTAAGTCTGGGGATGCCAAGTATTCGCCCCCTTTTTCCGACCATTCAATAAGCGCGATAGCGCCCGAACCAAAGTAATCGCGAATTCCCATGAACTCTAACTCTTCTGGGTCGGCTAAGCGATACAGGTCGAAGTGATAGATATTGACGCCATCCAACTCATAAGGTTCAACCAATGTATAGGTTGGACTTTTAACGCTACCTGAATGACCTAAAGATTGAATGAAATATCGGCTAAATGTCGTTTTCCCTGCACCTAAGTCGCCGTTTAAATAAATAACAGCATCGGTAGGTAGTTGACTCGAAACAGCCTGCGCTAAATCTCTGGCAAGCTGCGCAGTATCATCTACTTCATTAGCAAAAAAAGAGGTATGCGGGTAAGACATCAACAATATTCCACAGTAATAGAAAGCCGAATAACACAGTAGATGCCTGCCCGTTCAAGACAAAACCACGCTAACTAGTGGTTTATAAGCGCACGTACTGCGTCAAACAAATCGCTCGCTATCATACCACGTTGACCATACAGTTGGGCAATATCATCGCCAGCCTTAGCATGAAGCACTACACCATATTTCGCTGCAATATCTGTTTCTACGCCTTGCGCGAGCAACGCGCCCAATATTCCGCTTAATACATCACCGCTTCCTGCGGTAGCCATACCTGGATTACCGTGACGGCAAACCCAGGTTTTCTTTTCATTGTCGATAAGCGTGCCCGCCCCTTTTAGTACACAGACCGCATGGTATCGCTGTGAGCACTGCCTTGCGTAGTTAAAACGGTCGCTTTCTACATCATCAATAGAAACACCGAGTAAACGCGCAGCTTCGCCCGCGTGAGGGGTTAAAATACTGTCAGACAAGGTGTACGCGGTTGACTGCTGACACAACAGATTTAGCGCGTCAGCATCAATGACCACAGGCTTATTTTGGCTTTGACAGTGCTTCATGGTGGTTTCAAATGCGCTTTCTGCCCATTCATCTTGCCCAAGACCCGGTCCAATAACCACACAGGTTGCCCAAGCTAATGCATCTTCCAAATTAAAGTCGGTGACCATGAGTTCAGGTCTGCCTGCACTGACCTGAACGACTGACGACTCATGGGTATACACGCGTACCATGCCCGCACCGCCTCTCAGGGCGGCTTCACTGGCGAGTCGAATGGCACCTGCTGTTCCGCGGTTACCGCCAATGCACAACAGTCGACCATAAGTCCCTTTATGACTGTTAATCTCCCGTGGCCCCATACCTTTAAAGTGGTCGATATTTAGCATGGTCGCGCTCGCTTTGGCTAATGCTTGGAACGCTTTGCCGATACCCAAATCCGCATACACTAACTTACCGCACGATTGTTTACCCGCACCAGTAACAAGCCCCGGCTTAATGCCTACAAAAGTAACGGTGATATCAGCCTGAACACATCGTCCCAGGCTCTGTCCTGTATTTGCATCAAGCCCTGACGGCACATCAACGCTTACTACCGGTGTTGATGACGCATTCACCGCATCAATGATGTCTGCAAACTCATTGCGAATATAGCTATTAATACCTGTACCAAGAAGCGCATCAATCACTACGTCGGACTTCTCGAGGAGCGCAGCGTCAAACCCATTGATACTGCCTCCTGAATCGAGCCAGCGCTGCTGTGCTTTGCCAGCATCACCTTCCAGCGTACGTTCAGGCTCAACCGCACATAAATGCACTTGTTTACCCGCAAGTTTTGCGTTTATTGCTGCAATGTAGCCGTCACCCGCATTGTTACCTTGGCCCACCAGCACTAAGTAAACATCTGAGTTTGGCATAAGCTCAAGACACTGCTTAAATACCACATCGCCAGCTCGTTGCATCAATGTGAACATATCGCAGCCCGAATCCGCGGCGGCTTGTCCCTCATTTTCCCTAACCTGATCGGCCCGAAATAATTTGTATGATAAACTTGACGTTAATTGAGTATCTAGCATGAGCACATGTCCGAATTTAGTTCTATCGACCTTGTTGAATTAACCAACAATATCAAGGCTTGGGGTACAGCGCTAGGCTTTCAGCAGGTTGGCATCAGCGATATTGATCTACATCAGCACGAGGCACACCTTCAAGAATGGTTAGACAATGGGTATCACGGTGACATGGCCTTTATGGAGAGTCATGGGATGAAGCGTGCCCGGCCTGATGAGTTGGTCCCAGGGACATTACGGGTTATCAGCGTTCGCATGAACTACTTACCTCCTGACGCCTCGTTTGCTAAGCATTTAAAAAAGCCAGAAATAGGATACATCAGCCGCTATGCATTGGGCCGTGACTACCACAAAGTGCTGCGCAAACGTCTGAAGCAATTGGGAGAGAAAATCACCGCATCCTTGGCGCATACCCAATATCGCCCGTTTGTAGACTCAGCCCCCGTGTTGGAACACGCTATTGCTGAAAAAGCGGGTATTGGCTGGACGGGGAAACACAGCCTGACACTCAACAAAGAAGCCGGCTCTTGGTTCTTCTTAGGTGAGCTGTTCATCAATTTGCCATTACCTACTGACTCACCAATTGAAGAGGGTTGCGGCACCTGCACGGCGTGTCTAACCATCTGCCCGACCAATGCAATTGTTGCGCCTTATAAAGTAGATGCCCGTCGCTGTATTTCCTATCTCACCATTGAATCAGACAAAGATATTCCCGAAGATTTGCGCCCCATGATGGGCAATCGCATTTATGGCTGTGACGATTGCCAACTTGTTTGCCCTTGGAATCGCTTTGCCGATGTTACCAGTGAAGAAGATTTCCACCCGCGACAAGTGCTACACGGCCAAAGTCTCAATGCGCTTTTCGGCTGGTCTGAAGAAACCTTCTTGCGCAATACGGAAGGCTCTCCCATCAGGCGGATTGGCTTTGAGAAGTGGCAGCGTAATATTGCCGTTGCGTTAGGAAACGCTCCGTATGATGAACAAAGCACTCTGCTTTTGAAAGAAAGACGAGGGAGCGTGAGTGACTTGGTGGACAGACATATTGATTGGGCTCTTAAGCGGCAGCAAGAGAAGCAACAAGCGTCTGATGCAAAAAACAGGCAGCAAGCGCGGCTTATTCGCGTAATTGAAAAAGGTTTACCAAGAGACGCCTAACGCCAGTACACGTTTGAATAAGGCATACCGCGAATTCAATTGGCGATATACATGTTTTGGGGTTAACCCGCTGAGGCAAGCTGACTGTTTAAATCGGCCTGAGTGCTATTCCGATAACGCACACGAGCATTTGGCGAATGGGATGCGGCGAAAGAAACGTTAAGTTTGAGGCCTCGCTGTGCCACTTGCGTGGTTATGATAGGCGAGCCGAATTCCCACCACGGTTCCTGTTCCAATGCTTCAATAACTCGCGACAGCTCAGTTTCAGAACCGTCATACTCACCCGTTATTTCGCAATGTCCGTTCTCACATTTTACCGAGTCTAAAACAAAGCGCTCGTTGTTAGGCGGCAGCGCAAAAAACGTATTGAGTGAGCCTTCGGTTTTAGTGTAGAAAACCTCTGGCGCCATGATTTGGACATTCTCAGCAACGGGGGCAACATTCATCTCGCCGTTTTTCGTAACGCTTGTATCCAAGAGCACCGCACCTGTTTCATTTGAAACCAACTTGGCGGCGGGCTTAATAACTTTCAGCTCACTCGTTTCGGTGGCACGAGAGCGCGCTAACACATTGGTTAGTCGCTCTTTATCTGCATTGGATTCACTGAGTTGGTGTTGATAGCCAGAAAATTTATACCCTGCTATCAATGCAAACGCTATCAGCAACAACACAAGCCACGTTTTCATTTTACTTCCTTTATCGAAGTCGCTTACTTGTGATATTGCTTACTAAGTTCATGTACCGCATTAACGAACACACCTGCATTTTCAGGTGGTACGTCTAGATGGATACCGTGACCTAAATTAAATACGTGACCGCTACCTTCACCGTAACCTTCTAGAATGGACGCCACTTCTTGCTCAATTCTTTGCGGTTGAGCATACAGCATTGATGGATCCATATTACCTTGAAGTGCAACTTTATCGCCAATGCGCGCACGCGCTTCTTTAATGTCGATAGTCCAGTCTAAACCTACTGCGTCGCAGCCTGTCGCCGCAATCGATTCTAGCCACATGCCACCGTTTTTGGTGAACAAGGTAACAGGTACTTTACGGCCTTCATTTTCACGGGTCAGCCCACTTACAATGCGCTCCATGTACTGAAGCGAGAATTCTTTGTAGTCACGAGGAGATAACACGCCACCCCAAGTATCAAATACCATGACTGACTGCGCGCCCGCAGCGATTTGAGCATTTAAATACTCAGTAACAGAATCAGCCAGTTTTGCTAGTAACGCATGAAGCGTTGCTGGCTCAGCAAATGCCATTTTCTTGATTTTGGTAAAGGCTTTACTTGAACCACCTTCAATCATGTAAGTCGCGAGTGTCCAAGGGCTTCCAGAAAAACCAATTAATGGCACTTCACCTTTAAGCTCACGGCGAATAGTACGAACGGCATTCATTACGTACTGTAGTTCACCTTCTGGATCAGGAAGGCCGATTTTATCCACATCCGCTTTACACGTGATTGGATTTTTAAAGCGAGGGCCTTCACCTGTTTCAAAGTAAAGACCGAGGCCCATCGCATCTGGAATGGTCAAAATATCCGAAAAGAGAATTGCAGCGTCGAGAGGAAAACGACGTAAAGGTTGTAGCGTCACCTCACATGCAAGTTCTGCATTCTTGCACAACGACATAAAATCGCCTGCTACTGCACGAGTCGCTTTGTACTCTGGGAGGTAGCGCCCGGCTTGTCGCATCATCCATACAGGTGTGACATCAACCGGCTGCTTAAGTAACGCACGTAAGTAACGATCGTTCTTTAACGCGGGCTTATCAACACTGGGGAAATTTTGCGACATATAACTCACCTAAATTACTGAAGATATTTGAGCGCGAAAGTATACCAGTATTCTTAACTAAGGTGTGCTAAAACCTGTATTAAAAAATCAATGTTTTAACGACAAATCGGTGTAGTGTCGATTATTAAAGACAAACAATACTTGAACATTACTTTAAAAAGACGCTTGCACTTAAAGTGAGTGTTTGCTATTACTATAACCGTTAAAGAAAAGAAGCCCTACATGGGACCGTGCTAAACTTATTGAAACCCTGCCTCGGCAGGGTTTTTTATTTGTCGCCGATCAGAGACACCGTTTCAGCAATTAATTGTCCCGCAATAGACACTTTCGGTGGAATAGTCGGCAGCGCATCTATATCAAACCATTGCGCATCATCTATCTCGTTCTCCTGACAACGAATTTCCCCTTCGTCATACTCGGCAATAAACCCGACCATTAAGGAATGTGGAAATGGCCATGGCTGACTATTGTAATAGCGCAAGTTTTTAACCTTAACGCCAACTTCTTCGAAAACTTCTCTGTGGACCGCTTGCTCCAGACTTTCACCACTTTCTACAAAGCCAGCAAGAGTTGAATACATATTAGATTCTCGATGGCGAACGCCTTTGGCCAAAAGTATTTTTTCGCTGTCGTGTATAGAAACAATGATACAGGGAGACACTCTTGGATAACTGCGATGTTGGCAGCGGTGACAATGCATTGCCATTTCCCAATCTACGCGTTCAGTCTTGGCTCCACATTGCCCGCAAAATTGATGAGTACGCAAGAAAAGGATGTATTGCCAGGCTCGCCCAATAACGGAAAAGGCTATATCGTATTCGGCAAAAAGAAGCTGTCTAAGCGATACCCGTTCCCAACCGGGTTCCTCAACATGCTCAGCGCCCAAATCAACGACGTATACGGGCAGGTCTCTATGCGCCGTCTCATTGAGCGGCGGAAGTTGATGAATTTCATCGACATAAGATGCTAAAAATGGAATATCACTCAGATAAGCAATGGGGATAGACTCAGACGATTCTTGTACTACAATTTTGCCGCGACTAAAAACTACCCACAGGGCTTGCTGAGCAGCTAGTTTCGCCTCATCCAACTTTATCATCATTGCACATCACTCCTGTTCTTTAATGCTTCATACTACACTAAATACTGAGCGTATAGATCGCCACCATACATTTTGAAACGAACTTTTTCGCGCAAAATTTGTGTCGCTAGTGCACAGTGTTATACTGAAACTTATTGTCGCTAAACGGGTAACACATCAAAATGTTGCAACAGTTAGAAAGCGTTAAATCAAAATGGGGCGGGAAAAGCCAGGTTATTGACCGCTGGTTAATGGACAGACAGGCACTGTTAGTTTCTTTCTGTGAACTAGCAGGTATTAACAAGCGAAGCGAGTGTTTACCTGACCCAGATGAAATAGACAACTTTTGCAGCGCATTACTCGATTATTTGTCGGTAGGACACTTTGAGGTTTTCGATATGTTGGTTGAAAACGACAATGAAGGCCTTGCACTACGAGATAAACTTTACCCCAGATTGACAAAAACCACTGACGCAGCACTCGCATTTAATGATACGTTTGCACAAGCAGTAACGCCCGAGCAGGCAGCTGAATTTGACTCAGCGCTAGCCAAGCTTGGTGAGACATTAGAAGAGCGTTTCTCCTTGGAAGATGAGTTAATAGCTCATGTACACACTAAAAAACGTGATCCAGAAGTGACGCTTTAATATAACAATGAAAGTCGAGTTTACGGTTATCATCAATGAACAAAACCACACTTATTCATAAGGCACGGGCTTATTGCGAGCAACGCGGCGCCAGATTCACACCGCTTAGAGAAAAGGTGTACGAAATTCTTGTTTCAAAGCACGGCCCTATGGGTGCTTATGAACTACTCGACTCACTGAAAGAAACAGAGTCTAGTGCCAAACCTGCGACAGTCTATCGCGCCCTTGATTTTCTTCTCGATTTTGGGTTTATTCACCGTTTAGAGTCTACCAATGCGTTTGTGGCCTGCTATCATTTTGGTTGTAACCACCCTGTTCAGTTTCTAATTTGTGACAGCTGTGGTGATGTTGCTGAAATTCAATCTGAAGGTCTTCAAGAGACCCTTGATAGCCAAGCAAAGCAACACGGATTCAAAGTATCGAAACAAACTATAGAGGCCCATGGATTATGTGCCGATTGTCAACAAACGGAAGATCACGCTGCCCAGGAGAGTGTACATGAATGCTGATTTTGTGAACCCGTTTATTGCTGGTCTTTTGAACGTGCTTGAAACCATGGCTCAAACTAAATTGACCCCTGGCAAGCCCAAGCGCAAACAAAGTGATATCGCCAAAGGCGATGTATCGGGGCTAATTGGCATGGTGGGCCCTGACGTTCGCGGCTCGATGTCTATTACTTTTGACGAGTCTTTGGCCCTGACCATAATGGAGAGAATGGTTGGCGAGCGCCCTGAGAAGCTTGATGCAGAAGTAGGCGACATGGTTGGCGAAGTTACCAACATGATTTGCGGTAACGCAAAACGAGACCTTGCTGAGCGGGGTTACGAGTTTGGAATGGCAACACCCATCGTTGTATCAGGAAAGCAACATACGATTAGTCACCAGGTTGATGGTGCTAAAATTATTCTTCCTTTCATGTGCGACGAAGGATTAGCGCATTTGGAAATCTGTTTTGACAAATAATTTCTGGCAGTCTGAAAAAATTACACTCGACAGCTACCCGAGAGGATTTCACCTGATAACACAGCAGGTGGAATCTGCAATACCCAGTATTCGTCATGTTGAAGTCGGCCTTTTGCACCTATGGCTTCAGCATACAAGTGCTAGTTTGACAATCAATGAAAATGCCGACCCTACAGTGAGGCATGATATGGAAGCGTTCTTCAACCATAGTGTAAAAGAAGAGCTTTCTTTTTTCAGGCATACTTATGAAGGTAAAGATGATATGCCTGCTCACTTAAAATCGAGTATACTAGGGTGTCAACTTACTATACCTGTCCAACAAGGCAAGCTTGCACTTGGCACGTGGCAGGGTATCATGCTCGGCGAACACCGAGATCATGGTGGAAGACGAACAATTATTGCCACATTACAAGGGATCGCAGCCTAACCCATATTATAAATGGCACAATTTGTGCTAGCGTTAAACGTTAAGCACAACACAAAATTATCAAAAATCGATAATCACTCAACGTTAAACAGGATGTGACTATGAAACAACACTTTAAAATGGCAGCGCTATCTCTTGCTGTAATTTCTTCGACTAATGCATTTGCACAAGACTCTTCTGAGCCAGAGTACAAAAACTGGTTTGGTTTGTCTGGCATGTATTACAACACTGACGACTCACGTCCGTTAGATCTAACTGACGGCGGCCTTTACGACGATGGTCGTGGCGTAGCTTTTGAATACGGTTTCCGTTTTACTCAAAGCTGGGCAGCTCGTGTTGAATTTACAGCCCTAGACCTTGATTATGCAGGCGGCGGTGATGAAAGCGGTGAAATGGTTGGTGTTGACGCACTATACTTCATGCCAAATGATGCATGGTTCGTTTTTGGTGGTGTTAAGCGTCAAGCAGTAGGCGAATCAACTACGCTTGGTAACATCGGTATCGGTAAACACTGGGACATCCACGAAGATGTTAAACTTGTTACTGAAATCGCCGCTTATCACGACTTCGGTGAAGATTACAATGACTACAGTGTTAAAGTTGGTATCGCGATCCCATTTGGTAAAGGCACTCCTGCCGCGCCTAAAGACAGCGACAACGATGGCGTTGTAGACAGCAAAGACCAGTGCCCAATGACACCAGCGGGTGTTCGTGTTGACGCAAATGGTTGTAGCATCGATGATGATAACGATGGCGTTCTAAACAACGTTGACCAGTGTCCTAACACTCCAGCTGGCACTAAAGTAGATGCAACTGGCTGTGCAATTAAAGATTCGGACAACGACGGCGTTGTAGACAGCAAAGATATGTGCCCTGATACACCAGCTGGCGTAAAAGTTGATGCAAAAGGTTGTACAGTATTTGACGAAGAGACAGTAGAAATCACACTACGCGTTCTATTCGACAACGAAAGTGCTGTAGTTAAAATGCCAAAAGATCCAGAAATCTCTGAATTTGCTGAGTTCATGAAGCAGTATCCTTCAACAACTGCGGTAATTGAAGGTCACACTTCTGCACCAGGTAGTGAAGCTTACAACATGGACCTTTCTAAGCGTCGTGCTGCGAACTTCAAAGAAGTAATGGTAGACATGTACGGTATCGAAGGTTCTCGTTTAGAGACTATCGGTTACGGCGAAACTCAGCTTCTAGACAATGGTAAGAATGCTGAAGCACACCGTGTTAACCGTCGCATTTCAGTGACAGTTAAAGACACAGTGAAAGTAGCTGAAGAAAAGTAATTCATTGTATATGAATTGAAAAAGGCGCCTTACGGCGCCTTTTTTGTGTCTGAAATACTTTAACTTGTTAACCCTTAAAATGTAGACCGTGGCCGCAGTCGAAGCCTTTAGTCGCTATAAGAGGGGCTAATATTCGTCGGCTATGGCAGGGCCTGCATAGTTGTCAAATCGTGAGAATTGGCCTTGGAACGTAAGTCGACAGGTACCAATTGGGCCGTTACGCTGTTTACCAATAATAATCTCTGCAATGCCCTTATACTCACTGTTTTCGTGATAAACCTCATCACGATAAATAAACATAATAAGGTCGGCATCCTGCTCGATTGAGCCAGACTCACGAAGGTCAGAGTTTACAGGACGTTTATCGGCGCGTTGTTCTAGCGTACGGTTAAGCTGTGAAAGGGCAACTACCGGCACTTCAAGCTCTTTAGCCAATGCTTTCAATGAGCGAGAGATCTCTGCAATTTCCAATGTTCGGTTATCACTAAGAGAAGGTACGCGCATCAACTGAAGATAATCCACCATGATTAGACTGATTCCACCGCGTTCGCGAGCGAGTTTTCTTGCGCGACTTCGCACGTCCATTGGTGTAAGGCCTGATGAATCATCAACAAACAAACAATCTTTGTCTTTGAGCATAGCCATGGTGTTGGAGATACGTGCCCAATCTTCATCATCCAGCTGTGCAGTACGAATTTTGGTTTGGTCAACGCGGCTTAATGACGCCAACATACGCATCATGATTTGTTCTGAGGGCATCTCAAGACTGAAAACAAGTACAGGTTTATCTTCTGCCATCATGGCGTTTTCAATCAAGTTCATGGCGAAGGTGGTCTTACCCATCGATGGACGAGCCGCCACGATAATAAGGTCAGAGGGCTGCATACCACTGGTCATTTTGTCTAGGTCGGTAAAGCCGGTAGTAACACCGGTAACATCTTTATTGGTTTTCACCAATTCTTCTAGACGGTCAATGGTCTTCCCTAAGATAGACTCGACATCGCGAGGACCTTCGTTTTCACCAGTTCTTCGTTCGGCAATTTCAAATACTTTACTTTCGGCCAGGTCAAGAATGTCTGCACTGTCACGGCCTTCGGGGTTGTACCCAACTTCCGCTATTTCATGCGCCACGCCAATAAGCTCTCGGGTTATCGCGCGCTCACTAATAATTTGCGCATAAGACACAACGTTCGCAGAACTTGGCGTGTTTTTGGCAAGTTCACCTAAGTAGGCAAAACCACCAGCATCTTCCAGTTCATCATGCTTTTCCAGCTCTTCTGATACTGTTATAAGATCTATTGGCTGGCTACTGTTTAGTAGTCGAGTGATAGCACGAAAGATAATTTGGTGTGAGCGATTGTAGAAATCGTTATCGGTAACAAGCTCCGCGACTTTGTCCCAGCTTTCAGGGTCAATAAGCATGCTGCCCAAAACAGATTGCTCAGCCTCAATGCTATGAGGTGGAACCTTCAATTTTTCAACATTCTTATCGTTTTTAGACGCAGACGCCACGAGTGAAACCTATTCCAATGCACAAAAGTCAGTTGGATATTATGCGCTTTTAACGTCCATCACTCAACAAAGGAAGTCGTCATTTTGTTGCGAAAGCGCAAAAAGACAACATCGTTTAAAGCGTTTTCTCCAGCTTTAAAAACGTACCGTCAACCAAGGTGTAGGCGCTGCCACCTTCCTGAAAAATGAGTGTAGAACCCATGATTGCTGAATTATCAAGGCACGACAAACTTACTTCAGTAATCTTGTCGTCGCTAAAGCCGAGCGATGATGGAGAGGCTTTAAAAGCAGCATAAAAATCTTGATTACTGATATTTTTCGTTGAATACACCGGTGACTCACAGAATGCCTGATCGAGTTTAGCCGAGTCTGAAGCATAGGTTACCGAGCGACCCAAGAACTTTTCTGACTCTATTGATGAGTGAGCTGAAACACCTACATTATAGGCCTTAGTCACCACCCAAGTACCTTCGTAATAAGCGGGTTCCTGAACAGCACAGCCTAGCGTAAATGCGCATATTCCAAACGCACCAATAATTAGACTATGAAATCGCCAAAACCTTTTGACGTGTCCAACAATACTCAATTTAACCTCCAATCAAAAAATAACAAACCATGTGATGATGTGGGTGAAGCGTGCAGGTCCGCTAACTTGTAACTAAGAGCCATTAAAACGCACTTTTGTTACTTACAAACGCTCAGCTACACATTTTTAGCGACCAAACAAAAAAAGCTGCGATCACTCGCAGCTTTTCATTAATCACCACATGTCTGATTAATAAATGTGGACTAAATTCATTTTTTCAACCTAAAGTTTCAATTGTGTTGCCTATAGCTTATTCACTTTTGGTCTATTTCAATTCGCCCGTGTACCGTAGAGATGTCTACATTTGCAGCCCCACCGTTGTGGATAAAGCGTAGCCAGCTACCTGGGCCATACTTAGGCTTTTGCGACTTTTCATCACTGATATTGTTTACAATGTTGCCGCCAGCGTGCGTCTCAATATCAAATTGTGCCGATACGCCATCTTGAAAGACAAATTCCATTGCACCGCCTACAGAATTCGCTTTTACGCTACCGTTCTTATTAAGACCTAAACTTGCGTAAGTCCTTCCATTAACCGTATTGATTTGCAGTACGTCCACCGCTTGAAGAGACACATCGATTCGACCGTTGACGGTTTCTACTGATACGTCTGGGCTATCGGAAGTGATGTCGAGCTTGCCATTAACTGACGCAAAGCTCACTGGCGTGTTTCCTGAGTGTGACGCTTCAATTTCGCCATTCACTGTTTCCGCCTCTAAACGGCCTCTCACATTCTCAAGCACGATATCGCCATTAACCGACTCAACTTCAACCCGCTCACCTATGTTTTTAAGGGTTACGTCGCCGTTTACCACCTCAACATCTACTGCTTTTGTTATACCTTCTGCAATAAGATCAGCATTGACCGCGGTATAGTGAAGGTCGCTTGCTGAAGGTATATAGATAACAAGGTCGTCGCCATCTTTACCTTTATTAAACCAGCTCTTTGAGTGGCGCTCGACTTCAACGTGTATAACCACGACATCTCCACGTCTTTCAAAGATAAACTCTTCAGTTTGATCGCCCAGTTCACCGGTGACACGAACCTGAGACTTATCCCAAACTCGGATGTCTGCTTTTCCGTTGATGTGTTCAATGTCCACTTTCGGCGAAGACGATGTGTCGATGGTCTTATCTACTTTTTCTCCTGCAAACGCCGCAGTAGCGATACTTAGCAGCGCAGTAGTAAGTAATATCTTGGCCCCCAAAGGTGCCATGAACGTGTGCAAAAATGTGCTTTTCGTATTTATATTCATCTTTAAACCCTTATTAAATTTGCTGCCACTTTGGCGCGTGCACTCGCTCAATTAAGGCAATCTGCTGTTGATATACGTGATGCAGCATTTTGATTAATGCTGAGTTGTCTGGATCGTCCTTTAATGCCGCTTTAATAACATCTGCAGCATCGTCCAATTCTTTTAATTGCTCTTGCCAATCTTCAGTTAGCGCCGTGGTACTTTCATAACTAGCAAGAAGACTATTCACTTGTTGTTGCTGCTGCATACTCATTGCGTCAATCAGGGCATAGCCATCGCTTCGACTTTCATCAGCTTTAAACGCAAAAGGAGCCGCGAACCACAATACAGTAACTAAACAAACGCTTGCGGCTATTGCCATCCACTGTTTTGATGTAACCGTAGATGATGAAGCGTCGTCTTGTGAAGCGTCGCCTTGCTGCGATGTTATGCCGAGTTCAATACCTCGCCACAAATCTCGTTCTGGCTGCTTCTCTTTCGATATCCCAGAAATATGCTGAGCAAGCTTGTCGTCAAAATTACTCATCATCGACTCCCATAAAATCTTTCAATAATTGCTTGGCACGGAAAAATTGTGCTTTGCTTGAGCCCACTGCCATGTTCAACATGCTGGCAATGTCTTCGTGTCTGTAACCTTCAATTGCATGGAGGACAAAAACCATTCTGGCTCGCTCGGGTAAGCGAATAACTAATGCTTCTAAATCCACATCGGTGCTGTTTTCTTCAGCCGGCATCTCGTTAATGCCGCTGTTTTCCAAGTTAAACATCCGCTGCACCCACCCTTTCTGCTTACGCATATAAGAGATGGTAATGTTTGCCGTAACGCTGTGTAACCACGTGGAAAATTGGCTTTGCCCATCAAAATTACCCAATTTTTTCCATAGCTGAATAAAGACTTCTTGCGAAGCATCTTCTGCCATTCCCTTTTCACCTGTAAGCCGGTAACAAAGCGCGTAGACTCGCCCAATATGTTCATCGTAAAGGGACCGAAATGCCTGCTTATCGCCCTTTTTCGCTTTAGATATCAGCTCATTTTCGCTTTTATTACCAAACACCACATTGGCGTGTACAACACGTTGTTGTGTGTGTTCCATTCTTTTCTCTTTGTTATTTGTGGTGCCGATTAGCATTAGCACTTGTTAGTGTTATAAGGTTAGTCGTACCCTATAGTAGAAAGGTTTAAATGCACAAAAATATTTTTTGGAGATGCCATGTCTACCTCATTTTCTGTTAACGCTCTGTTTGCTGGAAAACCTCAGCCGCTAGGCCCTCGTGGGGCACCAAGCAGTATTGTTAAAGCCCCCGTCGACGCGTTAACGGTACATAGGGACAGAACCGATGAAGACGAACAGGCCAACAAACGTCTTCACGGTGGACCGGAGAAAGTGCTGCATCAGTTCAACCCGACCAACTATCTGACATTGAGAAAGCATTTTCCTGAAGGCGAATTTTCGCTGGGCAGCATTGGCGAAAACATCAGTATAGAGGGCATGGACGATGCTACCGTTTATATCGGCGATATATGGAAGTTCGGCGAGGTAGAACTGCAAGTAAGTGCACCCCGTGCCCCTTGCAATAAAATCTCGCAACGCTTCGAAGTGCCCAATTTAGATAGATTTGTCGGAGAACGAGGTATCACTGGCTGGTATTACCGGGTTGTTAAAACAGGAACCATCAGTGTTGGCGACGAAGTAACACTACTGCACCGTGAGGACGATACCGTTAATGTTCACACCCTAATGCAATGCGCCCATACCAAAGCAGACAAAGCCCTGGCCCAAAAGCTAGCGAAACTTGAGGCGCTTGATGACGAATGGCGCGGAAAATGCCAAAAAATTGCGGATAAGATTACGGATAAATAGGCCATTTATCCGTAGCTTAAATTAAAAAGACGCCTGCTCACCTTCATTCAAAATAATCCAAGGCATTGCAGGGTTTATCTGCTTCTTCATTTTCATAAGACGAAATAGCGCAGAATGTGACGTCTTGTCACCCATCATCCAGCTGGCATTTCCATAGCCCCAAGGCACTACGGCTTTACAGCCTAGGTCTTGGGCCGCAACAATGGCATCTTCTGGCGTAGTATGTACCTTGCGATACCATTTAGGTGAGGTTTCGCTGAAATAAGACGCTATGGGTAACAGGCAAACATCTATTTCACCAAAGCGCGCTTTAATATCCTTGAAGTGCGGTGAATATCCCGTATCCCCCGCAAAGAACAATGTTTTGCCTTCACTCTCAAATACCCAACCACCCCACAGTGTCGCATTGTCGTCCTCGTACAAATAAGGCACCCAAATTCGGTTACTGAAATGATGGGCAGGCACGAAGTGAATAGAGGTTTTGCCTACGTTTTTGCTGGTATACCACGCCATTTCTTTAATGGTGTAGCCTCTATTAGGGAAGTGCTCTGCGAAACCTAACGGAACAAGATATTCGGGCTTTGTGCCTAATTCGGCAATATCGGCTTTATTGAAATGATCATAGTGAATATGGGAATAAACCACAGCATCGGTTTGTGCGAGTTTGTCTTCACCTACCTCAGCGGGTTCGTTGCGGCTGAACCCCTCCGCCAATCGAAAAGCCCAATTAACGGGCCAATCAAACTGCCCAAACACAGGGTCAATAAGTATTTGCTCACCACTTGCGGTGTTAAGTAAAAAACTTGCGTGCCCTAACCAAGTGACATTGAAGCCGGTGTGCGAGTTCACTGTCGGGTTGTTGCCAACGAACTGACAATTTTGCATGTCACTTTCACATTCAATATCGGCAGACGCTGGGTAGCAATCATTAGTGCACGTGACGGGGTATGCTTTAAAACCGTCGTAAATATTGCTGAATCTGTCCTCATACCCAGGCTCATTGGTGTGCTTGATTACAGCATTTTCACCTTCTATCTGAGTAACATGATTAGAGCTGGCGCAACCAGTCACGACACTTCCTGCTACTACTAGCGACGCCAACAACGTCGTTAACTTCTTTAAACTCATTACCATTTTTAAGATCGTGTCCTTGTAGCTCCAACCTAGCAGGCAAAGCGCTTAGTTGACTGCTGCGTCTATGCTTTATTTACTCAATTGTGCAGACATCAAGAGAACCGCAGTTTAGCGCAAGCACTAAGATAGCTGTTAACCGTTATTGTAAAGCGAGAAACCATCAGCACCACAGTAAATTTGTAACAATATAAAAGCGCGCGTTAGCGGCCGCATTTATCGTCACAAACCGATTAGTTGCAAATGATAACTATTATTAATAGTATGTTTAAAATTCTTTCCTGAAGCCATTATGCGTAAAACCCAAATACTCATTGTTGAAGATGACGCGACGTTAAGTGAACAAATCACACAGCTGTTGCAGTCTCGAGGATTTGACACTCGCCACGAAAGTGACGGTAATGCTGGATTACAAGCTGTGCTTGAGGAGAACTTTGACCTTGTGTTACTCGACATACGCCTTCCCTCTTTAAACGGCTTGTCGCTGTTAAACCAATTAAGGCAAATAAAGCAAACCCCGGTGATGATGATCACCGCGTCAGGTGCCGAGCAAGAAAGGATTGAAGGCTACCGTAAGGGCGCAGATGACTACTTACCCAAGCCCTTCAATTTTACTGAAATGATGCTTCGCATCGACGCACTGTTGCGACGCAGCAAAACACTAAACGACTCAGGCACGCAAAAGTCGGAAATCATTGTTGATGTGCTTTATTTAAATCGCATTCAGCAAGTTACCAAATACCACTCAAGACTACTCGAATTCACGCCAATACAATTTAAGCTTCTTTGGATGTTAGTAGATAACAAAGGGGAAACGTTGAGCAAAGCATTTCTTTATCACAGTGTGCTTAACAAACCCTTTTCGAGGTACGACCGAAGCTTAGATATGCATTTGTCTAGAGTACGCAAAAAGCTCGTTGAGACTGGCATGCCCCCTGAACGCCTTGCCACTGTCCACGGCCAAGGATATCGCTTTTCGTGAAAAATAAACTGCTATGGCGACTGTGCGCATTTATTGCCGTTGGTACTGTTCTGTTATTTTGGGCCATCGCGTGGCTTACCAATCATACCGAGACCAGCATGAGTTTTATCGATAAAGCTCATCAAGAAACCCTTTATTCCTATGGTCAAGAAGCGGAGAAAATCTACCTGGAGGATGGAGAACAAGCGTTAGCTGCTTTTTTGCAAGAAGTGAAGACAAAAGAGGACACATGGCTTGCCGTAGTTAACTCCCAAATGACCACATTCGCTGACACCCAAATGTTAGATGAGTTTGTTGACCGATTTCAAATAGGCCGCAGCCCCGAATGGAAAATACATTTATACTTTTCTGAAAACCCTGTGATGGAAGTCCCCTTCGTCGATGACAATACGCACTTTTTAATTCAACTTCCACAGCGTATGCGCCCAGGTTCGTTATTGCTCGCCACACGCTTAACGCTTCAAATTGCATTACCTCTAGTGATATTAAGTCTGTTGAGTTTTATGCTGTATCGACACCTAATGACGCCACTAAAGCAATTAGAAAATGCCACAAAAGATTTCGCAAATGGCAATTTAGAAGCCCGTGCAATGGCTGCAATGCCCAAGCGAAATGACGAACTTACTGGGCTTGCCCAGACGTTCGACAAGATGGCCCAAAGAACCAGCAGTCTCATTTATAATCAAAGAAGTTTGCTTGCTGATCTCTCTCACGAGCTTCGCACGCCTCTTGCCCGCATTGATATGGCAATAGACTTTGTAGAGCAAGACATTAATCGTGAACAAGCACTTTCACGCCTGCGTTATGAAGCAAGTACGATGAGAGAGCTTGTTGAAGATACCCTAACCTTTGCATGGCTAAATACAGAATCGCCACAATTGAACAGCGATGACTTTGACTTGGTAGAACTTATCAATGTTATTTGTGAAGATGCGCGGTTTGAATACCCTGATAGAACCTTGCATGTCGACACACCTGAATGCGCGAATATTGAAAAGAGCAGCCAGCTTGCTTTGGGGCAGGCGTTAGAAAATATTATTCGTAATGCTTTGCGTCATACCCCTGAGCAAAGCAAAGTGAGTTTAACGCTGACCAGCGATAATAATAACTATGTTATCACGGTTACAGACGAAGGCACCGGCGTCCCTGAATCAATGCTAGACGCCATATTCGAACCTTTTTTCAGGGTAGACAAGGCACGGGCAGCCAAAAACTACGTACATGCCGCAAAGCGCTCTGGCTTTGGTCTTGGGCTTGCACTGGCGAAACGTCAAGTTGCCGCTGTGGGCGGCGACATATCAGCGATAAATCGCGCTGCACTAATCAAAGACGCTGCATTACATAGAGACGCTAGTACTAAGCAAACAGGGCTAGTCGTTACCATTACCCTGCCTAAGTCTTTTAATGCTGCTTTCGCAAATTGAGAAGTCTTTGCACTCCAAGTAGTGTGCCAGTATAAACTAAGATACAGCAAAGCAAGCTTACCAGCCCTGCAATGGTCTGCCCTATAAAGCCAAAGTATTCTCCCGTGTGCAAAAAGCGGGAAGTACCCCAAGCCTGACTCCCTTTGGGCCAATCGGTTTTGTACAGTGTCCTAGTGATGTCACCGGTTCCCGTGTCGAAATACAGTGAATACGCTAACTCTTGCCGGTGCCCTATACTTTTATCGATATAAAACCGTGCAACACCCTCACTTTTGCCAATATCCATCCACATGGAATACCAATCCTGATAGCCATTTTCATTGGCGTGTTGCTGAGCTTTGGTAAATAGCGTGTCGTAACTGACAACGTCGGCGTCTAGCGTCTCAGGCATAGCTTTCTTTTCGCGAGTAGGGACTTGTTCACCGTACATTCCATACAATGCTTTGTTTGCCCACTCAAAATAAAACAGGGTAGCCGTTAGTCCAATCACAACTAAAAAAGGCAGTGACCACATACCAAAAACAAAATGCCAATGTCGGCGACGGTGCTGTTTATTAGTGTACTTTTGCCGTAACCACATTTGCTGCTTTAAGGATTTTTTCGATATGTGTTTGGGCAACCATATGATGACTCCCGATAACAGCAAAAAAATAAAAATAAGATTGCTATAAGCCGTTATGGTTTTGCCAATTAATTGGTAATCCCCTTCCATTAAAAGATATCGATGCAGGTCAGTTATGACATGAAACGCTTCTTCAACGACCCCTTCTCCTTCTCTTAATATATCTCCGGTATAGGGGTGAATAAGATAGCTGTGTTCGCCGGCCCATGCGGGAATTGCCGCTCCCTCGCTATTGACCCATCGAACAAAAATATGCGCTTCGTTAGGATGCTTTTCACGAAGTAGTGATACAACCCGCTCAGTCGAGATTACCGACTTTTCGATATCAATCGTTTGTGCATAAGCCATTTCACTTAGCTCTTTGAACTGGCGCTCGTAAGTGAGTAATACACCGGTAAAAGCCATAGTGAAAACGACAATGCTGGCCAATAAGCCAGCAAAGAGGTGGGCCCAAAAGACCCACCTTTTAAACGTGGAAAAGTTCATCTAAAGGCGTTGCTTAGAAATCGTAAGTCACAGACAAACGAATATCTCGTCCAGCTTCTTGCGGACCAATAACGCTTGGGAATACTTCGCTGTAGTCACCCACACTTGAATGGTCGATATACGCTTCATCAAACAAGTTCGTTACCACCAGATTTAAGCGAAGGTCGTTTGTGACTTCCCACTCGCCATAAATATCCACTAGGGTATAGTCTGCTTTGTTAAGTGAATAAAGCGAGTCGGTCCAACCGTTTTCCAAGGCCTGATGTAGTGTATCTATGTTGATGTCGTCAACCATAGTGATGTTAAAGCCAACGCTAATGTCAGCAGTAACCGTGTAATCTGCACCAAGTACCCACGTATCACCGCGACTATTACCTAAGCCAACAAACTCGTATCCGTTAATATCGATGCTGTTATAGGGTACGCTGTACAGATCTTCACGAGGCATCAATTCAACATCTACGCTTGAAAACCCAAAGTACACGTCAACAGAGTCCCAGCGATACGCAAGGTTAAACTCTACGCCAGATGATTCTAGGTCGCCGATATTATTAAATACCGAGTTTCCTTGATAACCGCTAAATAGCACATCATCAATAGTAGATTCATAGGCGCTAAGGCGTGCATTAAGGTTATTCGCGCTGTATTCGATTGACGCTTCAATATTAGTGACAGTTTCAGGCACCACGTCACTGGCAACAACGGGAACGTCCTCACCATCATATAAGTATTCGTCAAGCGTGAAACCATCACCAATTTGCTTACCGCGCGCCGCTTCTGCGTAACCAAGACCAAGGGTCCAAGCTTCGGTAAGCTGATATTCAAGACCGACGTTAAAGCTAAGTTCATTGTCGTCTAGTCCAGATGGCTCATCAGTAACGGGTGTGCCGTAATAGTCATCGATCAAGATTTGTTGCTGAAAATCAAAGTCGTCATAACGAACACCGTAGCTCAACAACAACTCTGGAGTGATATTGCTATGAGCTTGCGCGTAAATACCCATTACGCTGCCTTCTTCTGCGTTCTGCACAGGACCTACGCCAGGACCACTTTCTACCTCATCTTTACGATAGTCGATACCGTAGGTGAATACGTGGTTTGAAATGTCGGTGGTGTTTCTAATATCAAAACCATAGGTATCGATATCAGACAAGAAATCGAAACGGCCGCCGCGGAACGATGATGAAGTTTGGTATGCCGTGGCTTCTAAGAAGACCAATGCACTGTGGTCAAAGCGGTAGTTCGCTACGTAGGTATCACGCTCTGCTTCACTAGGATAAAGTGGAGCACCTTCTAGTACTACCCAGTTAGGTCTTGCCGAAAACTGACCCTCTTCATCGCGCTGCTCTGCACTTATTGAAAGGTATTGATTATCCGCAATGTAACCACTGGCTTTAAGGAACATGAGATCTTGATCTGCGGCAGTACCCAGCACTTCGTTGCCGTCGCCATCTTCAAAGTTATCTCTGTCAACCGTGCTGTAATAACCTAGCAAGCCCCATGAATCACTTAGCTTTCCATAAAGGCTGCCGCTATATCGGGTGCCTTCGTTTGAGAAATAACTCGCTTTTACTCGACCACCAAATTGTTCGTCGCCTCTCAATAAATCTTGCGCATCTTTGGTTTTAAAGCGGATTGAACCACCAATGGCACCTGGGCCACTGGTTGCTTCACCTGCACCAGCCTGCACATCGATTTGCTTCAAAAGATCGGGATCTAGCGTTACGCGGCCAATGTGGTGAAATAGGGTTGAGGTTTGTTGCGCGCCATCTACGGTTACATTCAGGTAGGCATCTTCTAGTCCACGGATAAAGATTTTCTGCGCTACACCTACTGAACCGCCAACGCTGACCGACGGAGACTCTCTAAAAACATCAGCTAAATCGTTTGCCTGAAACTGCTCAATATCCTCGGCAGTAATGCTCAAGTTAGTTGCTGCGCCTACCACAGCAACTCGCTCTATAGACTTGGTTTCTTCATTCTGGTTTTCTAGGGATTGCGCAAATACTACCGGACTGGATAGCGTGCATACTGCACTGGCTAAAACTAACTTTTTCAAGGATGTCTCCATTTGATAATCAACAATTACAAATAAGAAACATTCTCATTAACTTTAGTCTAAATGGATAGCACTTTTACATTTGTTACAATTCTCTCAGTTCTTCGCTGTCAAAGACTCACGCTCATTGTTGTAACGTACTTTCTGGCCTGCACGCAGACGTTCAGCTCCTCTCACCACGACCGAGCGCTTCGGGTTCACATCGCCAAACACTTCAATTCTATCGCCCATGCCCACCCCGGTTGTCACCTTAACCTGCTCCGCTTCATTATTTTCATTGAGCTGATAGATAAAGGTTCCCGACTTTCTTAGTACCAGTGCATCGCGGGGTATGGTGACACCATCATGAGTATCGCTGCTAGGCAACGCCACGCGCACTGCACTGCCTATAGGAAAGTCACCGGGGTTGATGGCAATTCGTAGCTCCATCATGCGCGATGTACTGTTGCCTACCGGTACAATGGCACGAATAGATTCTTCTACTTGGTTCACGTTATTGTGAACGCTAACGCTCATGCCGTTAGCAATATAGGGTAATACGTTGAGCGGTGCGCGCACCTGAACTTCAACGCTATCAGGGTTTACCACGCGAAGCAGGGTTTGCCCTACCCCAGTGTATTCGCCCGGCGACTGCAGCCTTTCAACCACCAAAGCCGTAAAGGGAGCACGAATACTGCTTTGTGCTATCTGATACTCGGTGAATTCTAAATCCAATTTGGCTTGCGCTAACTCCTGCTTAGCATTTTCTAAGTCAGCTTCCACTTCCTCTAACTCACCTCTGGACGTGTTTTGACTGGCCTGAAGGTTTTTGTACCTCGCGAGACGTTTGGTAAACAGTTCAACCTGCGACTGCCATCTGGCAATATTTGAGGCATTTTGATTGCGGGTAATACTTAAGCGAGTATCGTCGACTTTAACTAAAGGCTCCCCCGCTTTTACCACATCACCTACATCTGCCATCCAAGTAATGCGACCGTCTACCTCAGAGGCTAGGTTCGCATCGATAACGCTAAGTACCGTTCCAGGAACCCAGGTAAGTTGTGAAATCGCTTGCTCTCTGGCTTCATCTATTTGTACCAGCACCGGCGGTGGTTGATTGCTATCCTGTGCTTGTGCGCTCAACGATACACAGCTTGCAAATAAGGTAAACAAACTAAGGGCGAGAGTAGAAGTCGTTGCTTTCATGGTTGTCTTTTCCTTACACATGATCGTTGTATTTATTTTGTTTTGCGGTGGATGAGGTAGTCGGCGAAGCGCCAGTGCTCTCTATGCACTCGGCCAGGGGTTTGAGTATATTTACAGGTGACTTTGAAGCCGTCATACGCAGCAAGGTAGGCAGTAATAGCAAGGTGAATATGGTACTCACCGTCATTCCTCCCACAATAACAGCCGCAAGACCTCGGTAAATAACGCTGCCTGCACCTGGTAGCAACAGCAGGGGCAGCATGCCAAAGATTGAAGTCAGCGTGCTCATAAAGATAGGCCGTAAACGTAGTTTGATGGCTTGTTCTACCGCGTCATCACGGGTCAGCCCTTCTTGCTCTCCTATACGAGTCTGATGCACGAGTAAAATGGCATTGTTCACCACAAGCCCTAGCAAAATAATGAAGCCAATCATGGTTAACAGGTCCATGGGCTGGAAGGTAAAGATGTTCATGATACGAATAGCAATCACCCCGCCCACCGTGGCTAGCGGAATAGAAAGTACTACCAGCACGCTGT